>JAZNIZ010000044.1:0-6563 GCA_045577775.1 Akkermansia sp.
GAAGGTGTGGTGCACAAGCAAGCGGGTGATATTATCTTCACGGGCGCCTACACAGAAGCGGATTTACTGGCGGTGAAAGGCAGTAAGGGAACAGCGGCTGAAATCCTCAATTCTCGCACGAGCGAAGTGTACACCCAGACGCATCTGTATGGAGGCCGCTTGCGTGTGGAGGATGGTGCTATCTACAAGGGCTATGGCATCACGGCGATGGAAGGTTCAGGCGCGACTGTACGCGTCCAAGATGCCACGCTGGACCATGCAGGCTATAATTTAACCTTTACGAGTGGCAGTAGTCTTGTGTTGGGGGGGCAATCCACCATCAGCGGTTATGTCAAGATGCAGTCTGGCAGCTCGTTGTCGATTCTGGATCAATCTGAAATAACATGGCAGAGTGGCAGCTCATTGCAGATGACGGGTAATTTATCAGCAGAGGCGTCTATACTGGGGCAAGGCTCGTTCATCATTGACGGATCGCTTTCCCTGTTATCCATGTCGGCGACATCATTGACAGCAGATTCCCTCAGAGTCGATAGATTGTCGTGCGGCAGTTTGACGCTCACGGATGCATCGGCCTCTAGTCGCATTGATAGCAGTGTGACGCTGAGTGGTGCGGTGGATGTGGCGGGAAGTCTGAGTGTGAGTGGTCATTTGTCTGCACCCACGGTACGAGCAGCGAGAGGCTTGACCGCGGCTTCTCTGTGGACCGATAGCTTAACCGCCAGTAGCTTGACGCTCACGAATGCCTCAGCATATAGCTACATTGGTAGCAGCGCTACACTGAGTGGCGCGGTGGATGTGGCAGGAGATTTGAGCATCAGTGGGAGTTTGAAGGCTGCGAGCTTGAAGACCAAGAGCTTGAGCGCCACGTCATTGACCTTGACTTCAAGCAGCGCGAGCAACCACATCGGCAGTGCGTTGACACTGAGTGGCGCGGTGGATGTGGCGGGTGCGCTGTTGGTTGATGGAAGCTTGAAAGCAGCGAGCGTGCAGGCTAAGTATTTGGATGTCACCACGCTGACCTTGACATCGAGCGGGTCCAGCAGTGTCATTGACGATACCTTGGTGTTGACAGGTGTCTACTGCAACCACAGCGTGAGCGGAAACTTGTCGACAGGCATCATGAATTTACACTCTGGGGCAAGCATGACGGTGAATGGATGCTTGAGCGCCCATGAAGTGAGCTTTAATGGAAAGGTGAAGCCCCTGAATGTGGGGAGCTTCGGGACGCGTGTGATGAATTTTGAGCTGGATGGGGAGGCTCTGGATTTATTGGGGATTGATTTGCGCGAGAGCGCGGTGATAGCCCAGTCGAGCTCATCCTTGCCGACTGGATTCAGTGTGTTGCTGAATGGCGGGGCCGAGCGCGTGGCGGAGGGCGCTTATTTGTACTCCATCTCAGCGAGCAACCAACAAGTGCTGATGACGGCACATGACTATGCCCATGCGGGGATGCAGGTGTGGTATCGCAATGCTTGGGTGGGGGCAGCTAATTGGAAAACCAAGTATTACATCGCGGGCTATGATGCCAACACCGATGGCGTGGAAACGCTTGCTCTTGGAGGAAAGACCTATCGGGGAGACGTGTTGCTGGTGGCTTTGACCGATGATGCCGAGCGCTCGGTGGTGAAGAATGGTCATTTGGATTTTCTGAATGTCGACATGGGTGGCGGTGAGCTGGAGCTTGGACAAAGCGCGAGCTTAACAGCCCAAGAGATCTATGGCTCGGGCATGACGCTGCGCGTGACAGCGGGCGGTAGATTGGTAGCAGAGCGTGCGGAACTGGGCACGCTGGAAATGGAATATAGCGAGGCGCATCTGAAAGATGCCAGCATTGGCAGCATAAGGGGCACATCGGGGCAGCTCAGCATCCAAAAGGGGGGCTCAGTGACGGTAAACTCGGATGTGGAGTTGACGGCCTTCCGAAATGAAGGTACTCTGAATTTGGGCAAGCACAACCTGACGGTGAATGCCTTGTCCAACGAAGGTGGCAATGTGATAGCGGGCGAAGTGAAGGTGCAATGCCAAGGCAGCATCATGGCGGAGTTCGATACGCTCATTGCGGACAAGGTGACGGTGACCAACAGCATCCCGCTGGGGCGCTACACAAATGATATTGTGCTGGGGGATGGTTCTGTGATTGGAGAATTGCTGGCAGATACGCTTGTCATCAAGGGTGGCACAGTGACGCTGGGCAGCACGACGGCGGAAACGCGCCAAGATGTGAACCGCCTGGAACTGAGGGATGGTGCAACCTTGATTTTGAACCAAACCTTTGTGGATTTGGGGAGCGATTTCGTGGCATCGGATGGCTCAAGCATCCAGCTGGCCGAGGGCGGTGGCGTGCGCAAGGGCGACTTGGGCGTGAGCTCGCAAGGCGAAAACATGACGCTGGATCCCCTTGCATGGCAAAAGGAAATGCCCGATAGCTTCAGCAACGTCAACCTGACATCGTTTGCGGACACCGAGAGCAGCTTCAGCGGCTTGCTGACGCAGGCGGGCGTGGTCAATGAGGGCGCTGGCGCGTTCTCGGTGAGCAATGCCGACAATAAGCTGAATGAAATCCGCGCGCTGAATGGCGATGTGGTGGTGTATAACCAGTCGAGACTGGATTTGAAGACCTTGGAAATCCACGATGGCTTGAATGTATCCTCTTACAGCGGAGAGCGTATCAGTAGTTATCAAGAATCGAGCGTGACGGTGAGTTCCAGCGCCACCTTTGGGCAACAGGCTTCTTTGAATGCTAATCTGACCATGAAGAAGGGCTCTGTGCTGAGCATGGGCGGGGCGCTGACCATGGGGAGCACCTTGTCGCTGGCCTCCAACATGACCTTGGATGGTGAGTTGATGCAGATGCTGAGCGATGCTGAAAGCGGCACGACCCTGACCTTGTTTGAAGGGGTGGATGCCTTGACGCTGAATGGCAAGAGCTATAGCGGCATCTCGATTGCCGACAAGGTGATGGCGTGGACGGTGTTTGAAAACCTCAGCAACTTGGAGGGGCGCGAATACTACTTCACCTACACCTGCGCAGCACCGGGTGAGGGAACGCTGGGGATTTATTACTACATCGACCCGAATTATCAGATGCCATGGAGCACGGGCGTGTATGAAGTGACGAAGGACTTGAACGTGGCCGCCACAGGTGGTGAGCTGCATATCGTGAATGATGCGGTGCTCTCGGGGCGTTTGGGTAACACCCAACTGGTGGCAACAGCTGGGGATTATGTGGCGGAGGTGGCTGCCGATATCGTGTCGGGGAGCAGCGTGGAGGTGCAGGGCGGTCATGTCGTGCTGAGCGGTAATAATAGCTACACGGGCGGCACGGTGTTGCATGATGGCACGCTGGAAATGGCCAACGCTCAGGCATTGGGCGCTGGCAAGGTGGAGTTGCGCGGCGGAACGCTGCACAACAACAGCGGAGAGGCGGCGACTCTCTCGCCCTCGAACGTGTTGCTGGCTGGTGCTGAGCTGCAAGGTGATTTCGCCATGGCGGAGACGGCTGCATGGGATGTGCTGGCTGATACCCATGTGGGGGGCTCTCTTGATTTGCTCGGTGGTTCGCTGACTCTGCACGAGACGACGCTGCAGGTGGATGATGTGGTTTCCTTGGGTGGGGCTGTCTTTACCTTGGTGGGCGATTACGAGCTGGGACAGGCATATACGCTCATCTATGCGGGTGAGTTTATCGGGGATGTTACCAACTTGACGGTCAAGGGCTATGTGGATTATGCCTTCTCGCTGAATGAAGGAGCATTGACCTTGGTGTTGAGAGAAGAGGACCTTCTGAAACTCACATGGGCCAACGCCAAGAAAGCTGTGTGGAAGACAGGGGCTGCGGGCTGGTTTAATGAAGATAATCAGGCTGTAGCATTCACCGAAGGAGCGCATGCGACCATCGGTGATGGCACGGTGACGATTGAGGGCGTGGTGAATCCGAGCTCTATCTTGCTCAATCCTACTAAGTCTCTTACTTTCAAGACGAAGTTCGATAAGAAGACGGGCTTGTGGTCTGGTGCGATTGATGGGGAGGATATCACCCTGACCATCGCCGCTGGCCCCAAGGGCAAGGTGATGATGAATGATGGCAACACCTACACGGGCGAGACCATCATCGAATCTGGCACGGTGAGCGTCGGCGGCGTGGATTCCTTTGGCGCGAGCGATATCATCCTCTCGGGCGGAACCCTCGATTTGGCGAGCAAGGCGGTGGACAACGCCATCACCCTCACAGACTCGGCTGCTATCAAGGGTGGCGCTAAGTACGTGGGCGAGTTTACCCTCTCTGGCGGCGAGCTGCAGAAGGGGTCTGTGCTCAATGTGGCTGATACCGCCACCTTGGCGGGCGGCGTGATGAATGGCACGCTCTCGGGCCTGGGCACCGTGTATGTGACGGGCGATGTGCAGCTGGGCGATGCCGCCAAGCTGACGACCAGTGGGCTGAATATTATGGGGACATTGAACGTGGGCTCCAAGGGACTCACCATGAATGCCAAGAGCTCGGCCCTCTCGATTGCTGGAGGCACGTTGGCATCGGAGGGTAAGCTGAGTGCCGCCTCGCTCACAATGGTAGGTGGCGCGCTGGATGTATCCAACGCTAAACCCATGACCGTGACGCTGACGGGCGTGGCGAATTTGTCTGCGGGGGCTACGGTGGACCTTTACGGTGCGTTCACCGCGGCGGATTTGGACATGAATGACGCCACGTTCATGCTGGGCATGGATGATGGCTACGTCAACCAGCCCAAGCCGCAAAATATCACGATCAAGGACAAGAACGCCACGAGCGAGCTCACCAACGGCTCCACGCTGGATGTCATGGGCAGCATGAGCGTGGCAGGCGGGTTGAAACTGAGCGACAGCACGCTTTCCTTGCATGATTGGGAAGAGGCCACTAAACCAAAAGCCCAGACGCTCACGGTAAAGGGCGCGTTGGAGGTCAACGATTCTGAGCTTTCCCTCAATGGGAAGCTCTCCGCGGCTCGTTTGACGCTGGATAAAGCTGATATCACGCTGGAGAACGAGACCGTCGCGCAGAGCATCGCGCTCACGCTGGCCAAGGATATCCAGAAGCAGGTTGTTGTGAACACGCTCACGGAATCCACGATAGATGCCACGGGCAGCATGACGGTGGCGGGCGCGCTGGAGCTGACGGATTCGAGCATCTCCCTGCATGATGTCGATTCTGCTGCCAAGCCGAAGGCCATGGGCCTCACGGTGAAGGATGCACTGACCATTGCCGATGCAGCAAAGGATGCCGCCACTGAGCTCGCCCTCACAGGCAAGCTCTCCGCGGCTCGCTTGACGCTGGATAAAGCTGATATCACGCTGGAGAACGAGACCGTCGCGCAGAGCATTTCGCTCACGCTGGCCAAGGATACCCAGAAGCAGGTTGTTGTGAACACGCTCACGGACTCCACGCTGGACGTCACGGGTAGCATGACGGTGGCGGGCGCGCTGGAGATGACGGATTCGAGCATCTCCCTGCATGATGTCGCAGGCGCTACCAAGCCGAAGGCCATGGGCCTCACCGTGAAGGGTGCGCTGTCCATTTCTGATGAGGAGAAGGATGATGCTGCCGAACTGGATATCACCGGTAAACTTTCCGCAGCAAGCCTGACGCTGAGCAATGCAGAGGTTTCGCTGGTCAATGTTGCTGCCCCGCAGGGCATTACCCTGACGTTGGCGAAGGATGCCGCCAAGCAACCTGTGATCAACGAGCTGACTCGTTCAGGCATTGTGGCTGATGGCAGCATGACCGTGGCCGGAAGTCTGAGCATGACCGACTCCAGCATCAAGCTTCAGGATACGGTTGATGTGACCAATCCCAAGGATAAGGCTAAGCCCATGGGACTTACCGTGAAAGGTGACCTCACTATGTCTGGCAAGCAGACCGGCCAGGAGGAATCTCTCTACCTCACCGGCAAGCTGAGTGCTGCCAGCCTGAGCATGACGGATGCCTCCATTACTTTGGATAACATCTCTGCGCCGCAGGGCATTACCCTGACGTCGGCGAAGGATGCCGCCAAACAACCTGTGATCAACGAGCTGACGCGTTCCGGCATTGTGGTTGATGGCAGCATGAGCGTGGCCGGAAGCCTGAGCATGACCGACTCCAGCATCAAGCTTCAGGATACGGTTGATGTGACCAATCCCAAGGATAAAGCCAAGCCCATGGGACTTACCGTGAAAGGTGACCTCACTATGTCTGGCAAGCAGACCGGCCAGACTGAATCCCTCTATCTCACCGGCAAGTTGAGTGCTGCCAGCCTGAGCATGACGGATGCCAGCATTATGCTGGATAACATCTCTGCGCCACAGAGCATTACCCTGGCGTTGGCGAAGGATGCCGCCAAGCAACCTGTGATCAACGAGCTGACGCGTTCCGGCATTGTGGTTGATGGCAGCATGAGCGTGGCCGGAAGCCTGAGCATGACCGACTCCAGCATCAAGCTTCAGGATACGGTTGATGTGACCAATCCCAAGGATAAGGCTAAGCCCATGGGACTTACCGTGAAAGGTGACCTCACTATGTCTGGCAAGCAGACCGGCCAGGAGGAATCTCT
>JAZNIZ010000045.1:0-1676 GCA_045577775.1 Akkermansia sp.
TAGCAGCAGAGCCAAGAAGTACTGAAATGTACGAAGCCTCGACTGAAAGATGGAAAGCGGTGCAAGTCCGAATCCACGTAACAGTGCGGAGGAGTTGACAGGGTATCCGGCGAGGAGAGATAAAAGAGTTGCGGCAGGAACATTAGTTCCGGGACCAATCACACGCCGAGAAACCGCCGTATGCCATAAATGGCACGTACGGTGGTGTGTGAGGGGGCGAAAGCCCCCTACACGATTTTTATGTTTGAGACAGTTTCCAGAATTCACGAGCTGTGGAACAGATGGCCGGCCTCATATATCTGGAGCGCAGCAGGCCTAAATCGCTATGCCCCATTTCCAGCTGCAAGGCTGGCAGGTTTCGAAAATGAGCTGCATAATAACTGGCAAATGTATGTCGGCAGGCATCCGGCACCCAGTGGGTGAATCCGGCTTTCATGCGAAGTTCCTTCCATCGCCGATACCAGTTGTGCGGAATAATCCTCTGCTCCGAAGTTAGGTGCCGGCACCCCCGAAGCGGCACAAGTCTGCCGCCTCCGGTTTTGCTGGTTTGAGGGCGAATGATGACAACATTCTCCTTCCATGAAATATCCTCTATCTTCAGTCTCGCAACCTCGGATGGCCGTATGCCTCCATACAACATCAGATTCAACGAGAGCTGCATATCACTGTATCTGGCAGCCGCCTGCAGACGCTTAACCTCCTCGATGCTGAGCGGCTCTATGACCTTTTCCCGGATATGCGGCACTTCAATGCGTGATACAGGATTTGCAGAACACCATTCGCGCCTCATGCCATATTCGAATATACTATGTAAGATGGCGCGACCTTTAATATAGGACTGCAGGTGTTCCCCAAAGGCCTTTTGCAGAATCTGGCGGCATTCCCTTGTGGTCATGTGCCTGAGCATCAGCACCGGTGCCTGTTCTACTCTTAGCAAGCGCCGGACATAGTATTTCAAGTCTCTGAGTGAGACAGGACGCAGATAGGCTGACCGGGCATCAACACTTGTCCAGGCTGCATATTCCAGGCTCACAGTATGCTCCTCCTCTACTATCACTTTAGAGCCTGCGCGAATAACTCTTCGCAGAAGCAGCAGCAGATCGCGACGGGAAAGATCTGCCGATAGGGGCCCCAGAAGTTCCTGTGTTTCCAGTATTAACCTGGCGGCATCAGCTGCATTCAGAGTGCAGTCTTTTAATAATCCTCGAGCAATGGTTTTATGTTGCATAGAGTATCACATATACCTTGTGCAACTATAAAACGCAACCAGGCATTCCGCACCTGCAGAATGCCTGGCAAATATAACTATATTGTACGCGCAATTACTTGCGGCGGCGGGCTGCCAGACCGGCCAGCGCCAGTGGTTTATGGGTGCAGATTGTTTTCTTGACATCAAGCCGCACATGGTTAGAGTGAAAAGATATGTGCATGGGCATCATTAGTTTTATCGGGTGTGTTTCAGATTTGCTGGGTTATTTGCAGAATTATGCATGCATTTGTACACGTTGCCCAGGTGAGCGAAGCGAACGGAATTGGGCGCCCACGGAGTGGGTGCTGAGATGTCAGGCAGGGGGCAGCAATCGCGTCCCGGGTGGGCGCAAGCCCACCAGCGATTGCGCACCCCCTGCTAATTGAAAAATAAAGGCGGAGCCCGCGAGAGCGGGTGACAGAAGGGG
>JAZNIZ010000046.1:0-3405 GCA_045577775.1 Akkermansia sp.
CACAGTATTTCGATGAGGTAGCGGTCATTTTCGAGTTTGCAGCGGAGGTCACGCCCGGGGTATCCGGGGCTCATGATTGTTTGGTTGAGCAGTTGCCAGCTGCCATCCGGCTGTTTTTTTACCAAACTGAACAAATAAATAATTGCGCCGGAGCCGACTTCAACGCAAAGCAGATAACAGTCCGGTGTGATTTCATGATACAGCATGGGAACAAAAACCCAATTACATCTCGATTCGTACTCCGAGCTCAACTCCGGAGTGTGGCGATAGATATCAATGACTTCCTGCGCTTGTTCCGGTTGCAGATACGCAAGTGAGCACTCAGCATGAAGCGGTGCTACGGCCGCCGCCACAAGGCACAGGGCTGTGGTGGTCAGGATTCTGGGGATGGTAGGCATGGTCATAACTTTAAGCGTGTATCTGTTACGGGGGGGGGGAGGATTATTTCCCTATTTCCGTCTTTCTGTTCAGGCACGGCTGTTTTATACTGCTTTGCCGTTTTTTCTCTTTGCTGCTGGGGTTCTATAACTATGACCGTGAATCGAGCGAATAATAGTTATCAATGACTTGCATCAGGATTCGGTGGAAATACTCGGAGTAAACATAGGCCGAAGTGTTTTTACTTTTCACGCTTATGTTATCATAACTCACAGGTGACATTTTAACCCTAACGCTGTAATCACCTGCCTTTAAAAGGAGAGTCATAAAATAATCCAGCGTGTCTGCCTCATTCGAGAAGTAACAATTCGCCTTGGCCAATTCCCTGAAATCTGCCGCCTTGATAGCACCTATTGTCTTGTACTCGCAATCAGTACCACCGGCATACAGCCAATCATGAGTACCATCATCCGGGCTTCTATATTGCAGATGTTTAACGGTAATTTCCCTTTCATTGGGAGCGTTCAGGAAAGGCGCGAGCACTTTGGATAATTTTTTACGTTCTGTTGCATCGAGTGACACCTTGGTATACCCATCACACAAATACGCCTGTTCGTCTGTACTGTCACTGGCGGGCTCTGTAGGTTGAGACTCGGTACAAGCCCCCGCCGCAAGGCACAGGGCTGTGGTGGCGAGGATTTTGTGGAAAATTGTCTTCATTATTCTCTATCTCCTTCTACCTATGTTAACACATCCCAGCCGCGAATCCGCAGCAAAAAATGCAAAAAAGTTGATTTTTCTAATAAATAGACGCTCGCGGCGGGCATGTTGTTGCGCGTTTCCTGCAATTTTGTTGCCGATGGCGGGAAAACACACTTGCAAGGGGAGGATGGATGATGCACTCATAGCGCTTTTATATCTCATCCCGCACAATGGCGAAATCTCGGTGATGGAAGCCATAGCACAGGTCGAACTGAGGCGGAATCACCCACTGTCCCGTCAAATCAATGTAGCCCCATTTCTCCTTTCGTTTCACTGTGGTTCCTGCGGGAACGATGCCGCTTCCGAACTCATGCCCGAAGTAGGGACAGGCAAAGTATAAAGCCTCCGTGATAAGCTCACCGCTTTCATGCAGGATGCCGTATTTCCTGCCCTTCTGGTACCACCAGTAAGGACCATGAATGTGAGAGATATGGGAAAACTTCGGTTTTACCACTATATCGCCGGCCTTGTTGAGTAATCCCGCCTTCCAGCCAGTAGTGAAAGCAACATGCCCATGGCAGCAGGGTGATATGGTGGCAAAACAAGGATATTTCCTCTGATGGGGAGTCGTGAAGAGCGTGTGGAAGTCCTTATCAACACAGCGGATAAGGCCATCGACACCCCTCACATAGCGGATACCCTCGCTGAGCTCATCGATTTCAGTATAAGGCCCACAGACGACATCCTGCTCTATGCCGAGGCGATAAATGATTTTCCTGCGGAGTGTACCCTCCTGCACATATTCTGCCGAGTTTCCCGTTATCTTACTGAAAATGAGTTCAGAGACGTTGTGATTATCATCATAAGCATGGCCTTTGTGCTGCCATTCGGCGGGGAACTGCCGCAGGATATCGCCCTTTCTGCCAATCAGGTAAAGATGCTCATGGACATCTCTTGCCAATGTGGTGCTTCCTGAATGCTCAAAACCATCCAGATCATAGGGCACAGGCTTGCTCAGCAGGTTCATCTCCGCATCCAGCGTAAAGGATGAAACGGCGCACGTATTTTCCGGCAGGAGCGAACAATCAAGCAACGATTCTGTCTGACCTTCCCGTTTTTCCTCCAGACAATACCCGACAATCGTGTGCGAAGCCGGGCAATACGGATTGGCCACATACAAAGCGCGTTTCCCCTCTATGGTTGCAGGGAGGGGATTGCAGACTTTTGTCTTCGGCTCGAAAAAGACTGCAGGTGTGGTCGGCTCCCACCACCTTGGCAATCCCGGCAGCCCCTATGGAATCAATACTTGTTGCATCGCCCAGAATGCGCTCTCCGGTTCTGTTGATGATGCTGTACTTGAATATTGCGAGACCCATGCGCTTACTTCTTTGATTCTGAGTGTGTGTTTGCCTTGTTTACCGAGTTATCGGCATTAGTCAGCATGACGTGTACCTTCTGCAGAACATTATACCCATTTCCCCCGCCCCGTTCAAGTGTGGATGGCATTTTGTTGCGAGTTTCCTGCTCAATGTTGTTGAAACAATCTGCTATAAGAGAGTCTAGCAGAAATTCTGCTCCTAGGTTTACCTCTTTAATTAAGTTTTCAAGTCCATTATCAATCATTCGTTTTGCTAATTTATAAGAATTGTCTTCTGGCCCATCGGATATGGCACTGAGCCGAGGTCGCCTTCCGAAATACTTTAACACAGACCGAGGAAGCCAGTACACCTCAAGAGACTGGCAGGAATGCATGGAGGAGAGCGGCATAATTATCAGCCAAGACGGCAAAGGACGTTGGGCAGATAATATAGTCATGGAGCGTCTTTGGCGCACCTACAAATATGAGTTCTTCTTCATTCACGAGCCAGGCAACATAATAGAGCTACAAATCATTACGGCTAAGTGGATTGATTATTACAATAACAAGCGTCCGCATGCAACACTCAAAAATCAAACACCGGCCGAATATCGAAGAGGGCAAGGAGTCCTCACCCCCCATCCGGCGAATTTTTTTAGCGATTTTTTCGCTCCGTCACCGCTCGCGTCGCTACGCGCCGCGCCCTCGCTTCGCTCGGGACGCGATGCCTCCGCTGCAAAATCGCGCTGAATTGCAAGACCAAATGCGACAATAGGAGTTTTTTCTTCTGATTAAGCGGCAAATTTGATAAAATGAAGGTTTTCGAGGCGTGCCTTTGTGCGTGCAGATTGTCCGTTGAAGATACGACGTGGATAACGATTCATCCATTCGGCCATACTGTTGATATCGTTTTGAGTAAGCGTATCGAAAGTTGTTTTCTTGGGTAATATGCGCCTGATGAAACGGTT
>JAZNIZ010000047.1:0-13977 GCA_045577775.1 Akkermansia sp.
CGTGGTCGTGGGTACAGGCTTCGCCGTGCTCATGCTGGTGCTCACCGGCTTCTGCGCCGTGGTCATGGGTGCAGGCTTCGCCGTGCTCATGCTGGTGCTCACCGGCTTCTGCGCCGTGGTCATGGGTGCAGGCTTCGCCGTGCTCATGCTGGTGCTCACCGGCTTCTGCGCCGTGGTCATGGGTGCAAGCCTCACCGTGTTCATGCTGAGGGGCGACGGGTGCATCTGCTGCATGCACAGCCGAATACGACAAAGCGGCTACAAAGCCTAAAAATAATTTGAGTTTCATTTACTTAGCAATAAAATCGGGGTTAAGGTACTGGAGTTCCACCTGGGTGGTCAACAAATTAGTCAGACAATCAATATAGTTCAAGCGGCGCAGGTAAGTCTCCTGGCGGGCATCAGCCACAGCGGGCAATCTGGTCTCGCCAATGGCATAGAGCTCCTCCTGCTTTTTCTCTGCCGCAGCCAGGCTCGATACGCGTTCCTGCTCCGCTCGGCAATGCTTGAGCAGCAATTTCTGCATATCGGTCAGAGATACGCCCTGCAGGAGAAGGTCGCGCCAGGTCTGCACGGCATCATATTCCTTGATATCGCGTTCGGCGGCCGCCTTTGCAATGCTCTCTTTGTTTCGGTTCCAGAGCGGGAGAGTCACCCCCAGCTCCAGACCTATTTTATGTTCATCGCCCTCGTGTTCGAAGCCAGACCCCAGGTTCAGCTCCGGGTACTGCTTGCGGATTTCGCGCTGCAACTCCGCCTCACTGGTGCCATGCTGAGCCATGGCACATCTGAGCAGAGGGTGCTGCACCAGCTGTTCCTGCGTAGGCAACGCTACCGCAGCAGGAATACGAGTGGGCAATTTACCCCTGAGTTCAACAGTACGCATATCAAAGTGCAGCCCGAGCAACTTCACCATCTCAAGATGCACGCGAAGATGCTCCTGCTCCATTTCCTGAAGCTCTTTCTGCCCATCATTCAGGCGGCGGCAGATAACCTGATAATCGGCAAACTCCATTTCGCCCAGCTCATGCATACGCTGGGCGCTCTGGTGCTCTTCGATCTGCTGTTTCACGCGAGCCTGCATGAGATGCAGTTTTTCGTGGGTTGACATTACTTTATAGCGCAGAGAATCCAGCTGTATCAAGTAGGCACGCTCCTTAGCCAGCATGTTCAGGTAATCGGCCTCTTTGTAGCACTCAGCCACCTTCTCCTCCAGCCCGGGCAACCCGGTGACCGGCAGGGTGAGCGACATCCCGATTCCTCGATTCGTGATTCCCAGTTCGCGAACGCGGGTCAGCGAACCAGACAGGCTGGGGTCTTCCCACCAGCCTGCATTTTCTGCAATGGCAGTACTACGGGCATATTCCAGACGCGCCTTGTTCAGCTCCGGATTCAGGAGAAGCCCGATTTTGTGCAATTTTTCCAGGGTCAGCCCTTGTTCGCCATCACACAGCGAGGCCGACAGCTTCAACCATGCCTCAGTATCCTGCGGCAAATCAACAGGCTTGGGAGAGTATAGGGTACAAGCCGCCAGTGCAAGTGGCAGAATACACCCCAAATGGAATGATAATTTCATAATGTTGGTAAAAAAGGATTTTGCGCGCGCATGCGCATATGTTCAGTGTAGTTTTAGCCCCCGGCGGGGCATAAGTAAAGCAAATTCTCACCCGAATCGGAGAATCGGGTGCATGAACATATCCTAACAACGCTGCGGATGCCGGTAGCCGGGGTATGGCGGAGGATGCCGCCAGGCTTCATCCCTCAGCACCACATCACACGCAGATGCAGGCAGAAAAACAAATGTCTGCGGAGCCTGCGCCACGGCTACAGCCGCCACAGAAGGAGCTTTTGCCCCGGCATCGAGCAGCAGCAATATGCGCTCGTGGACATGGTGATGATGCTGATCATGCAGCTGGCACACACACCCGGCTCCGGCGGAGTCATGCTCATGGCAATGCGCCATGGCACAGCAATTCTGCACACTACACCGCACACCCGGCACCTCCAGAGATGCACCGGTCATGAACACAGGCAGAAGCAGCAGCACTACCGCCAGCATTATGCGCGATATTGTCCTCACAACCACGCCATTTAGCCAGTTTCCTTCTCATTTGTCAAGCCTGTTCTCTCACCGGTCATAGCCCCGGTCATAGCTATTGGCTTGCCTATAGCCCGGTTTTACGGTAAAATGCTGCGCACATGAACGCTACGCAGATTCGGCAGGTATTGGAAGAAACCGGGGTGAGTCCCTCAAAATCACTGGGGCAGAATTTTCTGGTAGATGAAAATATTGCACGCTGGATTGTGAGCCAGCTGGAAATTCAGCCGACAGATTGCGTGGTGGAGGTAGGCCCCGGCACCGGCGCCCTCACCGAGCACATGGCGCCGCTGTGTCGCAAGCTGATTCTGGTGGAGTTTGATGCCCGCCTGGCGGATTACCAGAAGAAACGCTGGGCCGATACGCCGCATGTGGAGGTACACCATGCCGATGGCGCCAGCTGGGACCCCCGCCCGCTTTTTGCCGAGCAACCAGTCAAGTTCATGGGCAACCTGCCCTACTCTGCCGGCGGGGCTATCCTTGCCAACTTCCTGACCTCTCCCTGCGCCGCATCGCGCGCCGTGGTCATGCTGCAGAAGGAATTCATTGACCGCATTCTGGCGCAACCGGGAGATGAGGCCTATGGGCTGCTCTCGCTGCGCATCCAGATGGACTGGGTACCGCGGGCGCTCAAGACCGTGCCGCCGGAGGCCTTTAACCCGCGCCCGAAGATTGATTCCACGGTGATGCTGCTGACTCCGCGCGACCCGCGCAGCCTGCCGCCGTATGACCACCGGCTCATGGATGAACTGATGCGCCGTTGCTTTGCCCAGCGCCGCAAGCAGATGCACAAGCAACTGCCGGAAACACCCGCCTGGAGCGAGGTTTCGGCTGCGATTGGCATTTCCCCCACCGCCCGACCGGAGGAACTGGGGCTGGAGCAATGGGTGCGCCTCACCAATGCCTATGACCCGCACCCCCTGGCAAGCATAGCGCAAAAGGATGATGAGATTTTTGACGTAGTGGACGAGCAGGACAATGTGCTGCGCCAGGCCACACGCAAGGAAGTACACGATAACGGGCTGATTCACCGCGCGGTTCATGTGCTGGTGTTCAACAAGAAGCATGACTGCTTGCTGCAGCAGCGTTCCCTGCTCAAGGACCGCCACCCCGGCGTATGGGATTCCAGTGCCGCAGGCCATCTGGACGCAGGAGAGGATTACGACACCGCAGCCCGCCGCGAACTGGAGGAAGAACTCGGTATCACCGATACCAAAATCATCCGTCTGGGTACCCTGCCCCCCAGCGAGGAAACAGGCATGGAACACGTGGCGCTCTACGCTGCGTTGTACAATGGGCGCGTGCACTTCCCGGCGGCAGAAATCAGCGGGGTGGTCCCCTTCCCGGCAAAACTCATCGACCGCTGGCTGGCCGCCCGCCCGCAGGATTTTGCCAACTCATTTGCCGCCTGCTGGCAGATTGCCCGCACCATGCTGGGAGAAGATGCCTGATTGCGGCGCCCCTGATATGGTCTCATGTCAGGGCACCAACAGAGAGAGCACAAAGAAAACCCCGAAAAGAGAATAAAGCGAGGTGTTAGAGACCGCAGTAAGGGGAACATCCGCGCCCCAGGAAACCGCCGCAACAAGGGGAGTTCGCACATAATTCCCCACAGTTCGTTTCTCGGGAACAAAGTTCACCGGAGCACAATACACACTCCTTGTACAAAAATCGGCAGTCAAAGGGTCAAATCTGCAAGTATATGCCTCAGGAACACCGTGGTAATCGGGGTTGTAAACATCACCCGGTTTAACAAGCTCTGCCTTTGAATAATCAAAATCTTCTGCACGCACAATTTCGTATCCATCCTCTGCCAGCAGATAGCGTTCCACCGGCGGAAGCTGTGACCATCCGGTAGAAGCCGTGTATTCGACCTCTGGTCCCACCAGATGCCCAAAGGCAGCTTCTACCGCAGGAACTGAGCATTGACTGTATTCCACCTCGCACTCAACGTAGTTTTTTCCGTTCAGGGAATAACAGTCCTTCGCGTAGGCCACAGGAACAGACTTTCCCATACTATCCAGCATAGCGCCCATGTTGGTACTCACACCAAGAGAGTCGCAAGCTGTAGTCAACAAGGCCACCAGCATACAGGAACTCATGAGAGACCACCTGCTTATGCACTGCTGCAAATTCCGCATCACTTTATTCCGTTTTCTCATCTCCTGTGGATTGATTCAACACCGACCCGCCCACTCTACCATATTTTCTCCGCCACTGTCGAGCCTCTTCAAGCCCCTGTCGTTGAATTTCGCTGCTGTCCTTGTCATGTTTTTTCTTGTCAGAGCATGCTCTGCTTGTTATAGTGTAGCATATGGGGCGTTACATCACGTTGTTTCTACTGGCAGCTACAGTCTTCCTACTCAATAGCTGCACCTACGTGAATACACACAACGCCGTGGCAGACCGCGGACGCCAATGCCAGGCGGTTATTTTGCCAGACCAGGAAAATCTGGTATTGTACCAACATAAGGGTGATTTGTATCTTCAGGGAATTCTGACGAATGTCCGCCGCACCGGGCGCGCCAAAATCACCAACTTCAGCGTTTCTGAATACACCAGCGGTCAATATATCCCCATCAGGAAAGCGCCGCAGTACTACGTGTACCGTAAACTGAGTTCGGCAGATATCGTCAAAAACGACCACTTTGTGCAGCTTCCCGGCAAAAAAATGCCCAAGGGAGCAAAAATAATCAAGCAAGGCGGGTATGAAATTGATTCGCTCTGCTGCAATCCTGTTACCACGCACCTGCAATACGGCTGGAAATCCACCCTGCCTAAAGGCGCCAAAAGAGTGCGCCACGCCATGGTCACCAGCGAGCACCAGGACATCGGCACACATGTGAGCATAACTCGGAATGGCTTCATCATTCCCGTGAGCCGGCCCCAAGCCAACAAGCGAGCATTCTACGCCTACCCCGCAGCAGGCGTCGCCTTTGTTCTCATAGACGTGCCTGGCACGGTGCTGGCCAACACGGTGGTTCCTGTTGCATATGGGGTGGCAGCCATTCCGTGCAGCATATACCAGCAAACCCAACGGCAAACAGTTCCGACGGAAGAATAAGGCTGATTTCAGATTTTACGCGTCAGGCAATACCAAATAAAGCGGGTATTGTGCACAAGGTAGCGCTTGAATAAGCGGCGGGGTTCCTTGCAGAGGCGGTAGAGCCATTCCAGGCCATGCGCGCGAATCCAGGCGGGAGCCTGCTGCACCAGACCGGCATGGAAATTGAACGCAGCCCCCACTCCGAAATACAAAGCGGGAGGCAACTGCTCACGATGCTCGAACAGCCAGCGTTCCTGCTTAGGGCAACCCAGCCCCACCCACACACAATGAGCGCCACTCTCGCGTATAGCTTCGAGCATGCGGTCATCCTCCCCCTCCGGCCACGGTGGCATGGGCGGGCAGTAATGCCCCGCCACCTCTGCCCCGGGGTAGCGTTTTTCCAGATTCTCTTTCAAGCGTTCAATGGCTTCCTCTGAGCCCCCAAGCAGGAAGTGCCGGATTCCCGCAGCACGCCCGAGTTTCCACATCCACTCCATCACATCCGGGCCGTACAGACGGTTGGCCGCTGCCCCCTTGCGGCGCAGGAGAAACACGATGGGCATGCCATCCGGGCAGATGAAATCGAACGAACGCAGCCCTGCTCCATAATCATCAGCCTCATGCAGCGCTCGCGTGAGCACATGCACATCTGAATGCGCCATCAGCAGCGGCTGCTGCGTCTCCCGCGCCAGCTGCACCCAATAAGTGCAGGCTGCTTCCAGATTAGAAGTTACATACGGAATACCGAAAATCGTTTCTGTGGAGAGAGATGCCATGGGGGCGCCAAGAATACAACACTTACCGCGCTTGGTCAATCTTAAATACCTGATTTACCACCCTTTTCAGGGCTGAGAAATTCTCCTCAGCAGAATCCTTCTCTCCAGACACATAAATTCTATCCTCGAACGAGCCATCCTCAACCCACCACGCCGAGCGGGAGCCTTCTTTCTCTGCGCCTTTCAACCACTCAGCCTGCGTCATGTCCGGCAACCTGCGCGAACCGGCCTCGATTTTGAGCGTACGGGCATCCACCTGATGCCAGCAGAAACAGCGGAAGGCGCCATTCTCCACCTTGCCGACTGCGAGCCAATGGCAGAGTGAATGGTAGAAATCTTTTACTGCAATTTCCTGCTGTCGGGATTCATCATGACGAATAGCACACCAGCGCAAATTCTGATACTGAGATTCCAACAATGACCACCTCTGTACCGCGCACCGCAGACAATCAGGCCCCTTCCTCTTCGGCAGCTGATTGATTGCATGAATCAGGCTCTCTATATCCAGCATTTCCCACAAGCGGTTAACCATTTCCGCGAGGCGGCGGTTGATAATCGCTTTATAGCCACCCAGGGCTACGTGATAGTTGTTTTGGTGATTGTCCCGGCAAGAGGCATGCAGCTTCGCCGGGCGTTTATCGAAAAGCCGGACATTTTCCCAGCCATAGTATTCTTTATTATCTTTATTATGGAGCAAAACGGAGCATGGATAACAAAAATCGCATGCAGGACAGACGGCATCATCCGCTGGCACCCCGATATAATAATCCTGCTTCTCCCGGTTGCGGCGGTAGTACAGCATCTGCTTGTTAGCAAGCGATTCCCGGTACAACATTTCTTCCTGCGCCAGAAGCCACCACCCGCTCTGCGGCACGATGTGGTCAACATCCCACGGGCGGTTCATCGCCTCTCCCCAGGTTGCAGGTTCATGGGGATAAAAACCGCATTCCACCCGCAACAGACGGTTCATGTAGGGAGTCTGCAGGAAATGCAACAAAGCCTCATTTCGCGGGTTTGCGAAAATATGCAGCCACTCCTCATTGTGCGGATATTCTGCCTTCAATTCCACCTTCTCTGGCTTATTAAGCGGATACATACCTGTTTTCGCCGAATAGCACGCCGCATAGGCCACCCCGATAGCTATTAACTCAAGCAGATTCGTAACCTCCAACTCCTCAGCGTTCAAGGCTTCATAAAAACGCTCACAAAAGTGCGTGTGATACCCCGGATCCCGGCAGACCACATAGGGCAACATGCACAGCAGTTTCTTATCTTTGGCGCTGCCAGTCAGCTTGGGAAACTTCCACATGCACCAGCAGATGACCGTGAGCCATTCATCCCCAGAGGAAGACAAGTATACGGATGCCGGAATTTTTGCCTCCTTTATCAGCATCACCTTGGCATTATGAATAGCGTTGATGATGTTGGATTTATCATATTGATGCTCGCTCCAAAAGTCGGCAGAATCAGGTTCTCTCAATGAATCCCCGGCCAGACGCGCATATATCCGCGCCACCCGGTTCGGAGGCAGAAAGTTCCGGGCTGTTTCATTGATTGCCTGTTTGTAACCGCTCCCCATGTACGAACACAAGGTGGAGTAGGTGAGGTCCGTGTTGGAAATAGGTGTGCCTCCTTTGTTAATTCGGGAGAACAGTTCCCGTATACGGTTCTTTTCATCACCACATTTCAAATCAAAGCGGATCAACGGCAACGAGGGAACATTCACCCTTTCTCGCCATTCTTTTGCCAATCCCCAGATAACGGCATCATCATCCATCAACCCTGCATCATCCTCTGAGAGCAATTGATGCAAGGGTATCATCTTCATCTTGCACGATTTTGCCATATAAGACGCAGCCTGTTTCAATGTCGGAAGGATGAAAGAGTCTGAAATGGACTTTTCCTCCATAATTTCATTCCACTTCGTAATTTCATTCCACTTCGCAACCATATCATCATGAGAAAGTCTTTCCAGCTTATCACCAACCCATCGGAATCCCCATGGATGGCGGCGCGTGTAGAGCATCAGGCAATCGAACTCCCAGGAATCATCGTCTTTCTTTTTCCAAATAGTCCCGATACTTGTCATCTCACCATAGTATGTGGGCGACAAGCCAAGCTTGATAGCATGCCAGCGTTGCTGGCCGTCTATCAACTGCCATTGTCCCGCCTGCTGATAAAGAGTCAAGGCCCCAATGGGATAACCGGCGAAAATGGATTTCCAGAGATTGGCAATCTGCGTAGGATTCCAGACCAGCCCACGCTGCACATCCGGTATATCAATATCATCGAACTCCACCAAATCCCGCAGCGAAACCACGCAGGCCACGGGGGCGGACTTGAATCTATCGCTCAGTTTCATTATCATCAGACTAGCTCAATATGCGTTTCAATTCAAGAGCAAAACAAACATTGCCCTAGAGAAGTTTGCGAAGTTCATCCAGCGTGAACACAGCCGCTGAGAGGCAGCGACCCATCCGGTCGCAACAATTCCCGGGGATGGTTAACAGACATGGCAATGTCAGGATTTCGTGAGAAGTTCAATGCAGGTAGAGGATTGCCCGAACAGGCGGGCCACATCCAGCGGCGTGTAACCACTGTTATTCCGGCATTGGGGATTTGCCCCTGCTGCCAGAAGCAGGCGAATATTCTGAGGAATACCCATCGTAGCCGCTTCATGAAGTGGAGTTTCACCCTCTTCATTAACGGCATTGACCTCGGCACCGTTTTCCAACAGCATCTGCAGCATCTCCGGAGAATCACCTGCGGCGGCAAAATGCAAAGGCGATTCGCCCCTGCGGGTGCGGGCATTGACATCCATCCGCAAGCTGATTAGCTTCGCAGCCGTTTTTGCGCGCCCATACATGGCAGCCAGATGCAGCGGTGTATTCCCCATGCGATCCCGCCAATCAGATGTATCTGAATACATCATCAACCAGGTGCAGCACTTCCATGCACCATGTTCTGCGGCGCGGTGCAACGGTGTCTGCCCATCTATATCGGCCCTATCAGCCAAAGCCCCCGCGCGAGTAAGAGCGGCACACAGATTTCTATCGTTTCGAGCGCTTGCCTGGTGCATCGGCGTCTCGCCCTTATAAGCTGCCAGGTTCGGATTTGCGCCACAAGCCAGCAGGAGATGAGCGCAAGCCTCCTGTCCCTGCAAAATGGCCACGTACAGCGGTGTGCGCAAGAGAAAATCGCGGGCATTCACATCAGCCCCGCCATCAAGCAGCAATTGACAACACTCCACATGACCATTTGCAGCAGCCAGATGCAGGAGCGTTTCATCCCAGTTGTTGAGAGCTCGGGTATCTTGCGGTAAAAACGCAGATAAGCGTGCTGAATCTCCAGCAGCCGCGTAAGCGTGGGCCGGATAGGCATTTGCTTTTACCATGGCTCAGGCTTCTGTGAGTTTCTGACCTTCCGCCATGCGTTCGCTCAAAATCGCAACACATGCCGGGTATTCCCAATTCTGCGCAAGTTCCAGCGCAGTATACCCCCGGATGTTACGAATAGCGGGATCTGCACCAGCATTCAGCAGGAGCTTTACATTCAGGGCTATGCCTGCAGATGCTGCGGCATGCAACGGGGTCTCACCCACGCGGTTCACCGCATGCACATCAGCGCCATATTTCAGCAGGCGCTTGATGAGGCCTTTGGCCTTGCAAGCAGCCGCATAGTGCAGCGGGGTCTCATTCATGTGATTGCGCGCATTGATATCCTTAACCGCATGTGCAAGGGACATGATGCCCTCACAGTTTTCCTGCTGATAGCAAGCCAGATGCAGCGGCGTTTCACCTTCAAGATTCGGAGCGTCGATATCTGCCCCCTGAATCTGCAGGTAATACGCCAGATAAGCCCGGTGTTCCAGCAGTGCCAGATGCAAGGGTGTGTTGCCATCCCGGTCAGACAGAAAACGCCTGTCTGCCATGCAGCACAGACAACCCACGCACTCCAGGCTGCCGCTATTGACGGCGTGGTGCAACGCCGTGCGCATGTAGCGGTCACGCAGATTTACATCTGCTCCGGCGGAGAGTAATTCCTTGCAGATTTTCTCATTTCCTCTGGCTGCCGCCAGGTGCAACGAAGTATCGGCATTCGCGCGGCCTTGAAGATTCGGGGCGGCGCCGTGCTTCAGCAGGAGTTTCACGCATTCAGCATGTCCCTCGTGTGCGGCACGGTGCAAAGCGGTATACAGCTGGTAATCCAAGGCATTCGTATCCGCGCCGTTCTCCAGCAACAGGAGGCAGCACTCCATGTGACCATTCTGAGCAGCCACATGCAGTGGCGTTTCATCCCAATTGTTGCGTTCCCTTGCCGCTGCCGGCAGCATGGACGCGAGTTTTTCAGCATCTCCGCACTCTGCTGCTGCATGAGCCGGGTATTGTTTTGTGTATTCGGGTATGTTGTATTCCATCATAAGGCAATGTGGGCTATCGGTTGACAAATTATCAGTTTGCTTACACTTTGTCAACCTTAATTTTAAAATTCTCATCATTTATTTCATGGTGAAATATTTACAGAACACTTTCGTAACGCTGCATATCAGGCTTGAAGCCAAAGAGTTGCACGGCTCTTTCGGCTTTCAGCAAGCCGGTTGACACAGCGAACCCGAGTAGCGTGTGCAGGCGCGGAGAGGTATCAGGAAGTTCGTAAGGAGCTCCCGGCTCAACGTCGGAAAGCTGCCTGTCTGCCGGGAGCGCAAACAATCGCCTGTAAAAGCGGTTACAGTAGTCCCGATACTGCTCCCATTCAATGATGTTCAACTGCATGGCGCGTGCGATAAGCCCCATGATACTGATACCGAAGTATTGCTTGAGTTCCTGCAGAAGATACAGGGGTAACTCGTTGCGTAATTCACGTCCCAAGGCAGAAATCACCTCATCACGAGGCACCAGAAGAGCCCCGGCAAAGCGCATGATGCAATACTCCTTGTCGGATGGCAAATCGGCATCTACCTCAGGAAAAAGAATATGCCCGAGTTCGTGAGCAAGAGTCATTCGCTTGCGGGCGGGATTCATGTTGAGCCATTCCGCAATACAGATAACAGGCTTTCCCTGGTGAAAGAAAGAGAAGGCATCCAGTCTCCTGTCGCTGAAGGGAATCTCACAAACCAGCACGCCCTTACGCTCCAGCAAGCTACTCAGACATGGAAGAGGAGCACTCCCCAATTGCCAGCGTTTGCGGACTTCTTCTGCCATGTCTTCCATCACAGCAGTCGCTTCTTCTGTCTCGCTCAGGCGCCGGTTAAGCCTGCGTAAATCTGACTTGCTGAAGGGAGATTCCCAATGCACACTCTGCCCGGTAAGAGCTTCCAGCTCAAGATAGCGATTGCACCGCTCCATAGCCAACGCTTTAGCGGCCTCCCACTCTTTCAGAGGCAATTCGTGACGGCTGCGCCGAAACTTCACCTCTTCCAGGGAGAGCAGCGGTGCATACGCCGCAGTATCCTGAATACCCAGCAGCGCGCACAAAGCAGCCCGTACCTCCTCCCTTGGCTCTGCTGTGCCCTTTTCATAGCGCGAAAGCATCTCATGCGAAACCACGCCACCTAAAGCAGCACTGAGTTCCCTCAGCGAAAGCTTCTTCAATCGCCTGAGCATCTGCAACTGCGAGGAAAAAGAACTTTTGGTGACTCGAAGCATCGACATGTTGACAATATGCAAAATAACGCAGGGAAAGTCAACATTATAATCATTCTCGCCCGTCCAATTGAGTTCCTGTTCGTACAGTCGGGATTTCCCCTCGAACTTCCTTTTCCACAGTTCGTTACCTCGCCGCAGTTGCTTCGTGCCCGCCCCACGGGCACTCACCCTTGCAGGGCAAACACTCTGTGTTTGGCTAATCAGCCTTACAGCCGTCGGCTGCTTTGTTCTTCAGGTCTGGGATTCCGCATCATCGCGGCTCCGCGCGGACTTTCACCGCAGTGCGCATATCGAGTCGGGCGTACAAAAAAACCGCTGCGGTTGCCCGCAGCGGTTTTGAAATATTGGTGAATTAAGCGGATTGCTTAGTTCTGTTCGGAGGGGCTCCACTCCTCGGACTGCAGGGCAGCCAGGTTGAAAGCCTGCTCCAGACCCACCATGTCGCCGGCACGTACGGTCTCGAAGGCGGCGGTCTCGCGACGCAGCTGCTCGGGATCGTAGTTCACAGCCTTGATGGAAAGACCAATGCGGCGTTCCACCTTGTCGACCTTGATGACGCGGGCCTTGATTTCGTCGCCCACCTTGATGACGTCCTTGACGCGCTCCACGTGCTCCTCGGAAAGCTGGGAGATGTGGATGAGGCCGTCGATATCGCCGTCGAGGTTCACGAATGCACCGAAGGAAGCAATCTTGGCCACGGTACCGGAAACGAGGTCGCCCACCTTGAAGCGGCTGTCGATGGATTCCCACGGGTCGGTCTCAAGCTGCTTGATGCCGAGAGACACACGCTGGTTTTCCTTGTCGATGTTCAGCACGCGGGCCTCCACCACGTCGCCCTTCTTGAGGACTTCGGAGGGGTGGTTGATCTTGCGGGTCCAGCTCATGTCGGACACGTGAATCATGCCGTCAATACCTTCCTCCAGGGCCACGAAGGCACCGTAGGGAGTGAGGTTACGCACAGCACCGGAGATAACGGTACCCACGGGGAAACGGTTCTCGATGGCTTCCCAGGGGTTCTCGTCGAGCTGACGGATACCGAGGGAAATCTTCTGCTCTTCCACAGAGATGTTGAGCACGATGGCTTCAATCTCCTGGTCCAGGGACAGAACGTCGCTGGGACGGGTGATGCGCTTGGTCCAGCTCAGCTCGGACACGTGCACCAGACCTTCCACGCCCTTCTCCAGCTCCACGAAGGCGCCGTAGGCAAGAAGCTTGGTCACGCGACCCTTGACCTGAGAACCAATCGGGTACTTGGACTCGATGTCTGCCCAGGGGTTGTCGGAAAGCTGCTTGAGCCCCAGGGATACGCGCTCCTTGTCGCGATCCACGTCGAGAATGAGAACTTCCAGCTCCTGGCCGATGTGCAGCAGCTCGGAGGGGTGGTTCACACGACCCCAGCTCATGTCGGTGATGTGCAGCAGGCCGTCCATACCGGAGAGGTCCACGAATGCGCCGAAGTCGGTGATGTTCTTCACCAGGCCCTTCACGCGGTCGCCGATGGTCACGGTCTCCAGGAAACGCTGGCGCTGCTCGCTGCGCTCGGCCTCGATGACCTCGCGGCGGGAAAGAACGATGTTCTTGCGCTCGTCGTTCACCTTCACAATCTTGAATTCGTATACGTTGCCCACGAACTCGTTGAGATCCTTGGGCGGAATGATGTCCACCTGGGAGCCGGGAAGGAAGGCTTCCACGCCGACGTTGACCATGAGGCCACCCTTAACGACGCTCTTGACCTTACCCTTAACCAGACCACCGTCCTTGTAAACGGCCACGATCTTGTCCCAGTTCTGCTTGTGGGCAGCCTTTTCTTTGGAAAGGACGACGAGGCCCTCGTCGTTTTCGAGGCTCTCAAGAAGCACCTCGATCTGATCGCCCACCTCGATTTCCTCGTCCTCGAACTCGGAAACGGGGATGACACCCTCAGACTTGTAACCAATGTCCACGAGGACGACCTGCGGGCGGATTTCAAGGATGGTACCGTTCACGATGTCACCCTTGCGGAAGTTCGGAAGCTTGGCATTAATCAAAGCTTCCAGTTCAGTGTTGCTCATTATAATGATGTTTGTAGGTTAATGATTTACGCACCTCCACCAAGGCCCCTACCCGGCAGCTCATGAGGCACCTGTATGCCACCGGGGGAGAATGCGGTGCGCAATCTTACTAAAATTCCCCCCCTCTGGCAAGCCTTTTTTCTTGATTTTACGCGCTTTGCGAGTTGTAAAATCAAATGCGACATCGGAAAGCTCCCCAAACAGTCACTAATGGTGCCCGAACTGCCCTAGCCAGGATGGGGGGGCGGGGGAAGGACGGCAATGAGTCCTTCCCCCGTATGCCGCGATGAAATAAAAAAGAGGTGCTTTTCGGTGTTGTAGGAGGCATAATACCTGTGAAACTTAACTACAAACAACACTT
>JAZNIZ010000048.1:0-2612 GCA_045577775.1 Akkermansia sp.
TCGAACCACCGACCTCGCGCTTATCAGGCGCGCGCTCTAACCACCTGAGCTATGAGCCCATTTAGTTTCCTTCGGTTCATCCGTCCCTTGTCCCCGAGGTTTCCCTCTTTGGTGGAGATGATGGGATTCGAACCCATGACCCCCTGCTTGCAGGGCAGGTGCTCTCCCAACTGAGCTACACCCCCATACCTTTCAGTACGGTTCGTATTTCTCAATCTTTCTTCGCCTTTTTTCAAAGACCTCAATAGTCTCTGAAAATCGAACAACAATTGATGCGTGATAACCTATCTCGTCGTTATTTGTTTCTCTTTCGATTTCTGCCTGCTGTGTTTCAAGCAAGTTACTTTCTCCATAGAAAGGAGGTGATCCAGCCGCACCTTCCGATACGGCTACCTTGTTACGACTTAACCCCAATCATTGAACCCACCTTCGACAGCTGCCTCCTTGCGGTTAGCTCACTGGCTTCGGGTGTTCCCAACTTTCATGGTTTGACGGGCGGTGTGTACAAAGCCCGGGAACGTATTCACCGCAGTATGCTGACCTGCGATTACTAGCAATTCCAACTTCGTGCAGGCGGGTTGCAGCCTACAGTCTGAACTGGGACGCCTTTTTGGGATTTGCTCCGGCTCGCGCCTTCGCTCCCCTCTGTTTTTGCGCCATTGTAGTACGTGTGTAGCCCAGAACGTAAGGGGCATGATGATTTGACGTCGTCCCCACCTTCCTCCGTTTTGTCAACGGCAGTCCGGCCAGAGTGCTCTTGCGTAGCAACTAACCGTAGGGGTTGCGCTCGTTGCGGGACTTAACCCAACATCTCACGACACGAGCTGACGACAACCATGCACCACCTGTCTCTCTGCTAACCTCCATTATGTCTCCATAACTTTGCAGAGGATGTCAAGACCTGGTAAGGTTCTTCGCGTATCGTCGAATTAAACAACATGCTCCACCGCTTGTGCGGGCTCCCGTCAATTCCTTTAAGTTTCATACTTGCGTACGTACTACTCAGGCGGAGTACTTAATGCGTTAACTTCAGCACTGATTCTCACCAACACTTAGTACTCATCGTTTAGGGCGTGGACTACCAGGGTATCTAATCCTGTTTGCTCCCCACGCTTTCGTGCCTCAACGTCAGTATCGGACCAGCAAGCCGCCTTCGCCACTGGTGTTCTTCCATATATTTACGCATTTTACCGCTACACATGGAGTTCCACTTGCCTCTTCCATACTCTAGCTAAACAGTATCTATTGCATTACTGAGTTAAGCTCAGCATTTTTACAATAGACTTATTTTGCCGTCTACGCACCCTTTACGCCCAATAATTCCGGATAACGCTCGCTCCCTACGTATTACCGCGGCTGCTGGCACGTAGTTAGCCGGAGCTTATTCATCAGGTACCGTCAATCTGTCTTTTCTTTCCTGATAAAAGAACTTTACATACCGAAATACTTCTTCGTTCACGCGGCATTGCTCGGTCAGACTTCCGTCCATTGCCGAAAATTCCCTACTGCTGCCTCCCGTAGGAGTATGGGCCGTTCTCAGTCCCATTGTGGCCGTTCAACCTCTCAGTCCGGCTACGCATCATCGCCTTGGTAGGCCTTTACCCCACCAACTAGCTAATGCGCCGCAGGCTCCTCCTAAAGTGGTTTCCCTTTAAACAGCTTATCATGCGATTTGTGCTGTCCTATCCAGTATTATCCATCGTTTCCAATGGTTATCCTCGTCTTTAGGGTAGATTACCTACGTGTTACTCACCCGTTCGCCATGGCACCCCGAAAGGTACCATTCGACTTGCATGTATTAGGCATGCCGCCAGCGTTAATCCTGAGCCAGGATCAAACTCTCCAAAAATTTATTTTTTGTTAATCTTAATCTTTTTTGCTCATTTAATTCAAAGAATTGTTTGTTCAATTATTTTACGCTTAGTTCGTCATATATAGTTTTCAAAGATTTATTTCCTGCTCATTAGTGAGCCTTGTTCATTATATCACTATGGTTTTTTCTTGTCAAGCATAAATTTATCTTTTTTTGTATAAAGTAGTCGAAATTTATTTTTTTGCTTAAAAAGAAAAAAGTGGCTATGCCACTTAATCTCTTAATTGTCTTGTAGATGCTACATGATGAAATGTATCTAAATATTTTATATCTTCCTTATCCATTTCAAAATCTATATCAAAGTTTTCCTCTATTCTTGATTCTGTTACAGTTTTAGGAAGTGGTAAGGTATTTTTTTCTAAGCAATATCTTAAACAAATTTGTGCTTTAGACTTATTATACTTCTTACATAAATCATCTAAAATATCATACTTTAGCATTTCTCCTGTTGCTAAAGGAGAATATGCCTCTATTAAAATATCATTTTCTTGACAATAATTAGTAATTTCATCCTGTCTATTACCAACAAAATATCTAATTTGATTAACCATTGGCTTAAATCCTGTTGCCTCAGTTACAGCCTTAATATCCTTAACATGGAAATTAGATACACCTATAGCTCTAATTTTTCCTTGATAATAAAAATCTACTATTACCTTCCATACTTCTATATTACCTTCAGTACCATCAGCACCAATTTGACTCCATGGCCATGGAGCATGAATTAAATATAAATCTA
>JAZNIZ010000049.1:0-7413 GCA_045577775.1 Akkermansia sp.
ATCTGCATGGATAACGCATGGCTGCGAGCAGAGGGATATATCTCGTTTTATCAACTCCTCAAACGCTGATTGGAAACCGCCGTATGCCATAAATGGCACGTGCGGTGGTGTGAGAGGGGGCGAAAGCCCCCTACTCAATTACAACGAAAGCATCAAAATCCAAGCGCATTCCCGAATGTACAGGATATAGGCTTGAAGCCGCAGAGAGAGTGTGCTAGAATGCGCGGCGTGAAAGTTATTGTTGTAACCGGGGGTATAGCCTCTGGAAAATCTACCGTGGTAGAGCTGCTGCGCGAACTGGGCGGCGAAGGTGTGGAAGTTTTCGATTGTGATGCCGCCGTGGCTGAGCTGCAGCAGGCTGGCAAACTGTCGCGTGATTTGGTGACAGCGTTTGGCCCCGAAGCGCTGTGCGGCAACGGCAGCGTAAACAAAGATTTCCTGCGCAGCATTGTGCAGAATGACCCGGAGGGCCGCGATAAACTCAACAATGTGGTACACCCGAAACTGGCACAGATGAGTCTGGACGCTCAGGTAGCAGCCCGCCAGCGTGGGGATGTACATACATTCCTGGTGGATATTCCGCTGTATTTTGAAAGCCCGGTAGAATTCGGGGCCGACATCGTATGCGTGGTGGCAGCCACGCCGGAAACCCAGATAGCCCGCATGGCAAGCCGCAATGGCTTTGACCGCCCCCAGGCAGAAGCCATGCTGGCCGCTCAGCTGCCTACGCAGGCTAAGATTGACCGTGCCAACCTTGTGTTCTGGAACGAAGGCACCCCCGATGAACTGCGCCGGCAGGTAGAACTTTTCTACAACACCGAATTGGCCGCCGAAGCCAAGGCTGTACACGCACGCTCTGTGGTGGTAAATTTGAATGAACTGCGCGCCCAACCGCTCAATGAACTGCAACGCATAGCAACCACCGCAGCCCGCCGCGGCACAGAATCCCTGCCCCGCCCGCAGCTGGTGGCTGAGCTTGCGCGCACCTATCTGGCAGAAGGCAGCCAGGTGCTGGTAAGCGGCGTGCTGGAGTTCGGCAAGGACAACATGGTCTTTGTGCGCGATGCCGCCCGCAGTTTCCGCCCCGGCGATGATGATCCTCGCGTGCCGCAGGATATCATCCGCAAGTACGAACTGCGCCCCGGCAACAGCGTGAAGGTGAAACTGCGCCCCGCCCAGGGTAAAAACGAGCGCGACCTGATGGTTGGCGAAATACTGGAAATTGAAGGCACGCCAGTTGCCGAGTACGCCCAGCCGAAGCCCTTTGACCGGCTCACGCCGCTGATTCCGACCGAACGTCTGATTCTGGAGAACCCGGATATCAAGAGCCCGGCCATGCGTGTGCTGGATTTGATTACCCCGCTGGGCATGGGACAACGCGCCCTGGTCGTGGCACCGCCGCGCGGCGGCAAAACGGTGCTGCTCAAGACCATGGCCAAGAGCCTGCGGGCCAACTATCCCAAGACAGATTTGCTGGTACTGTTGCTGGATGAACGCCCGGAGGAAGTAACCGATTTTGAGGACACGGTGGATGTGCCGGTATACGCCAGCACCTTCGACGAGCCCTCCCGCCGCCATGCGCAGCTCAGCGACCTGCTCCTGGAACGCGCGCGCCGCCTGGTAGAGCAAGGGCACGACGTCATCATCATGCTCGACTCGCTCACCCGCCTGGCGCGCGGCTACAATGCCAACCAGAGCGGTGGCCGCACCATGTCCGGCGGTCTGGGCTCCAACGCTCTGGAAAAACCCCGCAAGTTCTTCGGCGCAGCCCGCAAGGTGGAAGAGGGCGGCAGCCTCACCATCATTGCCACCTGCCTCATTGAAACCGAATCCCGCATGGATGAAATCATCTTCGAGGAATTCAAGGGCACAGGCAACATGGAAATCCGGCTGGATAGAGAGCTCTCTGAGCGCCGCATCTACCCCGCCATCTCGATTCCCCAGAGCGGCACGAGAAACGATGACCGTCTGTACCACCCGGACGAGCTGGTGCGTGTGCTGCAGGTGCGCCGTCAGCTGGCCACCCTTCCCGGCTGGGAGGGATTGCAATGCCTGCTCAAAAACATTGACCACACCCAGAACAACCTGGAAATCCTGCTCAAGGGGATTACTATCTCCACCCGCTGATGCCTTTTCTCCACAGACATCCGGCTCTGCATCTCTTTCTGGCCTTCTCAGCTACGGTTCACGCGGCAATCTGGCTGGTTTTATGCTTCGTGGCGTTAGTGAGCCAGAGCAATGAACGCATGCTGGAGCCGGGATTCGGGTGGGGCGGTATCACCATACTGCTTCTGGGAAGCAGTATCTTCACCGCTATAGCGTTCTTCATCACCACCTGGTGCCGGTTTCGGATGGCATTTGCAACAGGCCTGCTTACGGCGAATCTTCTCCTGCTGGCGGCAAGGTAAGAGTGGTATACGTCGGCGTATCCGGCAGGTGAAGCACACGCTCGGCGTCCACCTCCTCCGGCAGCACGTTCCTGCCAAGGATGGCGAGAGATACCCGCTGCGCCGGCATAGCGGAAAAAGCGGTGTAGGTTGCATCTCCGACATAGAGCACCCGGCCAGCCTCACTTTCCCAGAGGACAATGGGGTGACAATCGTTTTTCTTACGAACAGACTCCGGCGGAGGAGGATAAATAGTAAACCTGCCGGCCTGCGTTTCAAAGCATATGCCCTCTGCCGCTAATTCATAGGCATAAACAACAGGAAGCCCCGGCCACATGCGTTGCATAACCCCTGCACCACCTCCTGCATTGGCGCGAGGGCTGGTCACCAGCAAAACGGCCGGAGTGTACCCCGCATGAAACAAGGTCGGCATTGTTTTCATCTTTGCCGTAGTCTCATTGCCACAATCGATGAGCAGCCCATGATTTCCCAGCATGGTAAAACTACCACCATAATTGATTCCCTGCACCAGCACAGAATGTAGCGCTGCAGGCTCATGCGCAGGCAGATATGCCCATGGCAGCTCTCCAAACCACGCTACCACTGCCAGTAACACGGCGGCAGATTGATGCGCGGCCCAGCCGGTAAGCACGCCAACCCAAGGCACCGGCCCCAGGCAAAGGTGCAACAAGCCGCAGAACATGACAACTGGCAACAATGGGCCTATGGCTATGTTGGTCAGAAAACTACTGGTATTAGACGAATGGAAAAAGCATAGTGTAACAGGGACTGAAACCAACCAGGCACTCAACGATACAATTACGGCCCCGCGCACACCAAGCTCAAAGCGCCACCACCGCATCTCCCAGGGCGTACGCAATGTAACCGGTATATACGCATCCGGGCCGAACCATGGCTTTTCCTGAGTGCAAAGAAGCACCGCCAGACATATAGCGGCATATACACCAAAAGAAAGCAGGAAGCCTGCGTTGCGTAGCTGACTGGGGTCTGCCAGCAGAATTAATAGTGCAGCAAAACTCCAGGTATTGAGCAGGTTCACCCGCAGCCGCAGCATATACCCACCCAGCAGAACAGCCAGCATCAAATACGCTCGAATGGCTGGAACCGCGCACCCCGTCATAAGCACATATCCCCCTACCGACACCAGCACCAGTGGCCGCACCACCACAGGACGCACCCGCAGCAGGCGAAACAGCATCCACATGATACCCGACACAAGCCCCACATGTAACCCGCTCACCGCAAAAGCATGTAGACAGCCACCATTGCGGAAAGCATCCATCGTCTCTGAAGCGGCGCCACTTTTATCTCCCAGCACCAGCGAACAGAGCACCTGATTGGCTGCATCAGCCTCGCTTCCATGTGGCATGAGCCGGGATGCCAGAGCAGACCGAACGCGAAGTCCCCAATACTGAAGGGTCCGCAGTGATAACGGCTTCCCTAATTTCTCACCATCAATAAAATCCACCGTCGCAGCATAGCCCTGGTTCCGCATCCAGGCTTCAGACTCAAACACCCCAGGCACACCAGCCTGGCGCTCGGGGCCTCTGACTGCACGTACCCGCACCAAATCTCCCGGAGTATAATTTGTATTTCCGCGAACCACAACTCGCACGCCATTCCACCCCGTGCTCACTACGCAGCCGTAATTCAAGGCGCGTTCTACAGTACCATGTATTTCAACCACCTCCTGCCACGCAAGCTGCTCACGAAAAGATTTCGACCGAAGCTCCAGCAAAGCAGAGTGTACCCCCGCGGCCAGAGCGCACAGAAGCACACACCAGGTTATGCGCCACAAGCGACATACCGCAGGCAGCACTACGGCCAGTACAGATATTGCACACCACCACCCACCAGGTATAGCACCGGCAACTGCCACCAGCGGCAGAAACAACGGTGCTCCCTGAATATAACGGCGGATTTCCTTCGTGATAGCTCGCATGATGATACCCCCTTTCGGCTTCAGCCTCCAGGGCTTTCGCATACACTCCTGTTGAAACCATATACTAGCATATTCCGTTATGCAGCTGCCGATTCTCCGCCTGAAATTATACCACTACCACCCCGCCGCGACAAGAAAATACTAACAGGGTTCCCAGCCCATGGGGCTGTTCCAGATTTGCTGATACCAATTCACCTTTAAGCGGGCAATGTAATCGTGATTGAATATCTCTGCGCAGACGTATGTCTACGCAGGCTTTAATGAACGAAGCCAGCTTTCCGGTGCAGAAAAAAAACGGGATACAGCCAAAGCCATATCCCGGATAGAATGTTAAATTGCCTTATTTCTCAGCCAGATTACACAAGCTGGGCGATGAGCGTTTCTCTATCGCCCGGGCAGAAATCCATGGGCGGGATTTCCGGCAGCGTGTAGCATCCGGAAGCGAGGCGCATGCTGGCGCGTGCCGCGCACACCATTACCTGGGCCGTAAGAGCCGGGTTATTGATGCGCATCTCAAACTTGAAAATCTGGTTCTGCGTGGTGCCGGACACCCCCTTGCGCTCCATGTACACACCGTGTCCCATGTCCTTGAGGGAATCAATATCGTCCACCTGCTTCACATGCGTTTCATCGTGGCAGAAATAGTCATCCGCCTTGATGGCGGCCTCCACCGAGGCAAAATCTGCCCCGTCCTCCAGCTGCACATACACCATGCGGCGGTGTACACCAGAACCCGTCGGAATCGTAAGCGAGAGCGCATCCTTCACGCCCGTCTTGGAGCGAGCCACCACGCTGTGCCCCATGCTCATACCAGGGCCAAAGTTCGTGTATGTAATGCCCTTGGGAGCCATAGCCAGCATCATGGTACGCATCACAGAATCGGAACCGGGGTCCCAGCCGGCAGAAATCACGGCCACCGCATTATTGGCCTGCGCCTGCTTGCCCAGCGAGCGGCGAAGCTCCACAATGCCGCCGTGAATATCATAGCTGTCCACCGTATTGATACCCTTGGCCAGCAGGGGGAGAGCCGTTTCCTCCACACTGCGGGTCGGGGTGCACAGCAAAGCTACATCCACCTGCCCCAGCTCATCAATATTGGTCACGGTTTTAATTCCATGCACAGGCGCACTGCCCGCCCGGCGCACAATGCCTACCAATTCCATATCCGGCGCGGCTCGCAATGCATCGACCGAATACTTACCGATATTCCCGTATCCTACAATGGCTACCTTAATCATCTTCTCGATTCTCTGTGGCTTGTGTTGTTAAATGGTGCGCAGGGGAAATCTATTCCCCGCCGCGGTGGTATTGTATACGAATTCCCCCCACCAACGCAAGCGCAGAGTTGCGTATTGTTGATTTTTTTAGAATCGTTCTGACATAATAAAACTTTCCATAGATTCCACTTGCTACAACACACACGATAAGCTAGAATCTACACATGACCAAATCCCGTATCCGCAAGTTACTCATAACAACAGCCTTGCTGGCACTCTACAGCTGTAGCCAGGCCAACACCGTGCTGCCGGTTCAGCAAAATACCATCCCCGCAGGCTTTAAACATACCTCGAGTACAAGCATGCCGCTGGGGGATACCTGGCTCAGCTTTGAACACCACCGGAAAGCAGAAGACACCTGCCTGCTTGTGACACTGAAACCCGACACCCTGCCCAAAGGGTGCAAACTGCGTCTTTCCCTATCCGGCGAACCCTACAGCACCGCCCGGGGCAAAGAATGGCGATATGAGTTCAGCACCATTTACAAGCCGGGAGAACACATCTTCCTGCTGAAGAAGAGGGATTTTCCCCAGGACGGAGGCCCCTATGATTACCGGGTGGAATTCACGCTGCTCGCCCCTGATGGCAAGGTGCTTGACAGCAGGGATGACCGTCTGAATAGCTGCATGCCAGGCCCGGGGTGGGACGCTTCATATGAGAAGAAAAACCAGCTCGACCTGAAGAAACTGCAAGCCGCAGCGGAAAAATGCGCCAGCATGCGTCTGCAGATGACCTACCACTACGAAATCATGGTTGATACCCCTGTGGAACTACCCCTCAACGCGTCAGACACCGCCGAGCTGCGCAAGCTCATCGGGCGTATGCGGCCAGTCAGGACGTACGTGCATGAAGTAATACCCGGCTACATGCTTCAACTGGTACTGCTGGATGCCGAGGGCAAGGAGCTGGCCACCATGGATCCTTTCGATGTAACGAAAGAACAAAATGTAAGCCCGGAAAACCTGGCACATCTCTCTTCCTTTGCTCTCAGCAATGAAGATGCTGCTTCATGGTTCCGCATTATCAACAGCCCAGAGACAACGGAAGCCATTGAATCCGCAGTCAAAAAAACACGCAGCAAGCGTTAACCCCATATGAAGCGGCACCTTTTCCACAGTCTGCGACTGCTCAGCATGCTCACCAGCGGAGCATGGCTGCTGGTGTGCCTGTGGAGCTGGTGGGTCGTGGGCTCCTATACCCAGTGCGGCATAGGCGTCCGCCTCTGTAGCTTCGTTATATGGGGCATCCTGCTGGGGCTCGTACCGCTCATCCTTGCCCTTCCCCCCCAGAAATCAACAGGCGCCCTATGGGGCGAGGCCATGCCCGCACCCCTCATCGTGGTGCTTCTGGGGTGGAATACCCAGCTGCTCTGCCTGATAACCGACCCGCCAGGCGCCTGTGCCGATGGCGGTATTCTCGCTCTGGGTGGTTTGCTCTGGAATTTCTACGCATGGGGAGGAGCCATCGTACTTGCCGGGCTGACCCACCTGCTGCAACGAATCTGCCAGCATTTTTCCTGGCGGTAAACCATACCATTTCAGCGACATCGGGTAAAGCTACCCCGATTCATGAAACCCGCCTATATCGCAGCACCACCCCTGTCTGCTCTTTTCTGCCGTTTCATCCAATCTCCTCCCCGGCTCATCCGTCTTATCACATTGTTATACATTTTATAATTAACGCATTACATAGATTTACATTGACTCCGCACGGCTTATTTTGTTAGATAGAAACTCCCCTTTCTCATCTATCTTTCTCCTGTTCTTTTATGTGCCGGGCAATCTTC
>JAZNIZ010000050.1:0-4596 GCA_045577775.1 Akkermansia sp.
CATCCGAGGATACAGAGTGATATAACACGTACATACGCCTGATGAACACGAGAAGAAGGGGCTTAAATTAGCTTTCTAAGTGTCGAAAGAAAGGCGCCAGTTTAATATTTGTTCAGCATTGCCCAGCTCCAAGGATGAACGTGAATGAGGTAAACGCCAAACGAAAGAGGGGCTGCCCATGCGATAAGCTTTCTTGTAATCTGGGATTTAACACTTATCTGAGTAAAAATGAGGAACATGCACACAGAATAGAGAACCATGATGGGAGAACAATATGAAAGATAAGTGGGGAGGCAGAGAAGGCGGCAGATAACCGGTTGTAGTGTGCAGAGCCCGGCGATAGGAAGTAGTATCGCAAAACTGGTCCTAATCGGATAACGCTTTATATATCCTCCTACGGCATAGAGAGCTGCAAGCCATGTAGCATTGTAGCCGCCACTATATAAGGTGGAACCAACTAGCATGTTTGCTATAGGTATAAGAACAAGCACTATACTCAGTAAGTACAGGTACTGCTTTTGCTCTAATTGAAGAAGCAGTTTATTGATAAATGGTATTAGAAGAAAAACCGCGGTATAGGACGAAAAATACCAGTAGGTACTTCCGCAAGGCAGAGTAACGATGATGCGGATAATGCGTTTGAATGATATTTCCCAAGGTAGAATGTGATAATATGAGAGAATAATGCCAACGAGGAGTAATCCAAGTGTGTAGAAACAGACTTCTACCCATAGGAGGAGATAGCGGTTAAACTTCCATTTTCCTTGGAGACAAACGTAGCCAGTTATCATCGCATAGAGGTTTACTCCTATATATCCTAGACTCTCAGTCCATGTGCCGAAGTAGTAGAAGTATTCCTTTCCTGGAATCAACTCTGAGTGAGCCTTGCAAAAGAAGTTTATGTGAATCATGCAAACCATGTACATCGCGACGATGCGAAGCAGGTCAATGCCGTAATGGCGTTTTTCTGTCGTTGGAGTTGAGTGGTGATTCATGTCTTCAACCTTTTTGTAGATATCGAGGAATGTCACGTGTGAAAATGCTGAATTGGTCGGCTTTAATCCAGCATGCCAAGCGTGTATCACTTCTTCAGATTATATCAATTCCCTCCCTTCTGTTCAAGCGTGGATGGCATTTTGTTGTGCGTTTCATGCATTTATGTTGTCGATGGTGCAAGAACAGAGCTCCGGCTTCGAGTTCGGGCTTGCGCCCACCTTTCTGGGGGATTCTCTTCGATACGCCCACCCGGGACGCCGTGTCGGGCAAAAGCCGAGGATTTGCTCGAAGTGGAGCCCATGGTCAGCAGTGTGCGGGGCATGGTTTTGCGGGGAGCAGGAGTAAGTAAAATCATTGAACCAAGCGTCAAAGCGCCATTTGTCTGAGTTGTAGCCCGAACGGAGCGGTAAACTGCCAGAAATGGCATTTTTTGCAGTTTTGGTAAAATAAAAACATTGATATATCAATGTTTCTGTTTTTAATCCCGCAAAAAAAATCGATGTCGGAGTCCCTGTGAGTTCGACCCCCTCGAAGGACCCCTCTAAACGGCGTTTTCAAATAGAAAACGCCGCCTTTTCTTTTTGCCTTAATCCATACAATATCAGAGCGTTTTTAGCTCAGAAAAAAGTTCGACAAAAGTCATAACGGCTACCCTGTACCTCCTTGTGAGGGCGTAGCACGCGAACGGATGCGAGACTTGAAGCCCCAAGTTACGAAGACCTCATCCCCTGGGGCGTGAGCAAGTTCCTTGAACGCTGCTATGGAGAAATCTCCGAACTGAGCTTCCACTTCACACGAGAAGCCAACGACTAAGGACTCTGCCGCCCACAAGGCGGCTTTTTCTTTGCTTGCCACCAACATTACCGATGCTGATACCTTGGCTGATTGAGCATTCTCAATAATTGAGGGATATCATCCATCGTCATATTTGTTACTTCAGAGCCAAGAAAAAATGGCAAAAAGTGCATAATTTTAAGCGTTTTTACGCTTGCATCAGCATTTGAAATGCTGATGCACTACCCTCATTTTGACAAACTCTCTCAGGTATGGACATCTTTATCAATACAGACAAGAGCCCGGCTCAGTTGCAGACCAAATCTACAGGCTCCCCGCTTAGCTCTTTCAAGGTGAAACGCGGAACCGTGGTTCCGCTGAGTGTCACGATTTTGGACAGTTCCTCAGCTTCCGGGCTTCGCATGGGCATCAAGGCTAAGGGCAACTACGAGGGAGATCTGCTCATTCTCGCAGAAGCCGAATCCGGCACTCAGACGGAACTGGGTACCCGCTTTGATTTGAAGCTGGTTGCTTCCTCCCTTGCGCTGAATGACGCGCTCGATGTAGGGGAGGGTAAGGAGAGTACTCCGGCCACATTGGCAGCCATGACCGAGTTCGCTTGGAAGGAGAATGGAGGCGAACGCTTGTCTGACACCATCAACACGACTCTGCTCAATGATATTATCCGCCTTGCAACGGATGCACCCGAAGCCGCTACCGGGGAATATCCTGCGCCTGATTTGGTGGCTACCAAATCTTGGGTGAACAGTAAACAAGCTTCCGTTGATACCTCCGGATTCGTTATGTTGGGTACGGATGAAACTATTTCAGGTAAGAGCGCTCGCCCGATAGGTAAAACTTCCCCCGGCGGTCTTGCCGTGGATATTTCCGGTCTTTCTGCATACGATATAGCCAAGGATAACGGCTTTGTCGGCACCGAAGAGGCATGGCTTGCCTCGCTCAAAGGTGAGCGCGGAGCCAAGGGTGAACAGGGCGAGCCGGGGATTCAAGGAGTTCAGGGCGAGCCCGGAGAAGTAGACCCGGCTGATGTGGATGCAGACGTCCATAAAGCTCTCTATGAGGAACAGTACGAGACACATACATCCGCTGTGGGTACTACCGATATCAATTATGAAGAGCGGGTCTCGTTTTTTGTACGTGACCCGCTCTGCGGGTCCTCAATGGGAGACGAAAGAAATTATCGCGCTAAGATGCTCATATACAACATATTGACGTCGAATTAAAAAATAGGAACCTTATGCGTGATACGGGGAGAGAATGGGCAGCGCAAGCTTTTTTCTGTAAAATCCCTGTCATTGGTGCAAAATTCGTTTGCTGTTTAGGTTAAGCAGCGGGATTTTGAGGCTAAGACGAGGCTGCCTGCAGCGCCTCAGCCGCGAGTTGAAGCTTCTCCGGGGAAATGTAAGACTTACCGCTAATACCCTCCCATTCGTCGGAGAGGTCCATTGCTTTGGCGGTTACAATTCTGAGCAAAGATGCTTCAGAGGGGAAGATGGAGATAACGTTTGTTCTGCGTTTGAGTTGTCTGTTAATGCTTTCCATGATGTTGGACGTTCTGAGCCGTCGCTGTACCTCGGGAGGGCAATCAATGACGGTAAGGCATTCTTCGATGTTTTCTTCGACCCAATCGGCCAGCTTGTATTGCTTATCTGCCCTAAAAATAGATAAGGCATTTTGAATCATCAGCTTGGCAGATGCTCGGTTCCCGGCGTTGAATACATTTCGAATATGCGCAGCCGCGATACTGCGGTATCTCACGCTCGTCACATGAGCCTGTGCATTCTGTTGGAAATGGAATTGACAGCGTTGCCAGGGGACTCCGGTAAGTGTTTCGGCAAGGGCTTTACGAATCCCCTTGTGATCATCGCTGGTGATGCAGTTAGGCCTGTTCATTCCTCTCATCATTAGGCTTTGAATGAAGGCAGCCCAGTGCTCAGCCGCTTCGGAAAGGCCGACGGAAACACCCAGCACCATACGCCGACCTGTTTCCGCCTCAATACCAACGGCAACAAATACAGCACAATCACTTACGATTTCATTCCTTCGCACTTTGGTATAAGTGGCATCGAGGAAAAGGTGGGCTATGGGAGGAATGGGACGATTTCGCCATTTCTCAAACAGGGTATCAAGTTGAGCGCAGCATTGGCTTACATAAGTGGCAGAGACGCCGTTGCCCCCACAAATCTCATTCATCACCTTAGCGACTTTGCGGGTAGAAACTCCCTGCAGATACATTTCTGCTATAGCGAGGTTGAGCGCCCTGTCAATTCGAGAGCCTCTTTCAAACCCGGGGATGATGGGGATAAAGGGAGTCTGCGAATTCCTTACCTGCGGGACATCCAGAGTAATTTGCCCGGTGGAAGTCCGAATGGTGCGAGGTTTGAAGCCATTACGCTGACCATTCCGTGTAGACATTCGTTCGTAACGCTCGCAGCCCAAGTGTTCATCCTGTTGAGCACGTAACGAAGAGTTAAGGAGCTGGCGAATTGCCAGAGCAAACAAATTATCTTCTTGATGCTCAGATGTTTGAGAATAATCACGAAGAAAAGGCTTGATTAACGCGTCGAATATGGTAATTTTGTCTTGTTCGGTCATTGTCGTTGAGTTAGTTGTGGATAAACGAACAATGCAGCAATTGACCGAACACTTCAAGTTTTCATCCAGACATGGTGGTATAAGACCATCATTCAGCCTGCGTCCCATCCTGCGCCGGCCTCGCCCCTTGGGGCTCGACCAGCGCAGGATGGGGGCTATAGATGAAAACATAGTGCTCATTTGATTTTACAGAAAGAAGTTTACACTAGC
>JAZNIZ010000051.1:0-3514 GCA_045577775.1 Akkermansia sp.
CTTTGCCGGTGCGCAGTACTACAGCCACAACAGCGACAAGGTAGAAGGTATAGACACGGGCAAGGTGCAGAACCTGCGCGCGGAAATCGGCGTGGGCATCGTGCGCGCCACGGCCAAGAGCAGCGTATATGCCGAGCTGGCGCTGCACCACGATATCGTGCGCGATAACCCCGAAGTGCGCGTGCCGGATGGTCGCCGCTACCACGGCCTGAACCCCGGTCGCACGGGCATCAACATCACCGTAGGCGGCAGCTATGCGCTGAGCGAGCAGTGGAGCCTGAACGCGAGCTACACGGCGGAAATCGTAGAGAACGCCACGAGCCACAGCATCAACGCCGGCGCTACATACAAGTTCTGATAGAAAAAGTACATGCAGAGGCAGGTCATCAGGCATGTAGCCCTGGTGACCTGTTTTTTTGTGTACGACCGACGCGATATGCGCACTGCGGTGAAAGTCCGCGCGGAGCCGCGATGATGCGGAATCCCAGACCTGAAGAACAAAGCAGCCGACGGCTGTAAGGCTGATTAGCCAAACACAGAGTGTTTACCCTGCAAGGGTGAGTGCCCGTGGGGCGGGCACGAAGCAACTGCGGGGAGGTAATGAACCGTGGAAAAGGAAGTTCGAGGGGAAATCCCGACTGTACGAACAGAAACTGCATATGAGACCGGATGGATGGACGAGGTTGCATAAAGTGCCGAAATCCAATACATCATCAAGAATCCATAAGGTAGATGTAGAAGGCGCGGGAGGAAAGTAGTATATTCATATTCGGTGAGAACCAGCTAAGGCCTGAAAGGGTGACGGGGAAGAAACGCCCGGAAGCAGGTAGTCAGCAGAGGCATCGTACCCATCCCTTGGTGGGGAAGACCAAAATCCAACACAGCACAGAACAGCCCGAAACTCATGAACGTGGAGAGGCAGAACCAAAACACCTTATACCAGCTGGAGTTCGACTTCGATGCCCCGGCGGGGGAGGTGCGTCTCAACGGAAGCGATAGGGATGCACCGAAAGCGGCTTGCATGGGAAACCGTCGTATGCCGGTGCGTCCCCTCCCTACTCGATTCGTCTCTGCTTCTGCTGCTGGAACCCGTCAGATTTGCGCTTGTGTTTTGAGGTTGACACGATATTGTGCTTGTGTTAGTGTTCATGGGTACGGTTTGATTCTTAGTTTTACTTAATTTGCCTCTATTTATGAAACTATGTAAATCTCTTCTGATGCTACTGTCTTTAATGACAAACGCCGTTGCTGATTTTCCTACGACAATAATCAGTAAGGATAGTAAACATTTTTATGCATACGAGTCGTCCGATTATGTGAATGGCTATTATGTATATGGTGCTGAGAACTTGAAACTGGATAAAAATATCAAATATTCCGGGCGTACCACTACTGTTATATATTGGGGGGTGGATGACTGCAATTTCGAGTATATGGACTGGTGTGATTTGTACGCCGGGTATCAGCCCACTTCATCTCCTGGCGTATATACCATATCGGGCAAAGGTGTTATTCAGACCAAATTCTCGAACGGGTGGGAAAATGAGATTACTTGGAATCTGGGGGATGGGACGTTTATTATTGAGCAAGGGGTGAATCTGGGAGCCTGGGAAGAAATATACGGAGGGGCAGATACAAAGCTTGTTCTCAGAAATTCCAGTGATATTTCCCGCATTGTTGCAGGTGCGGTAGAGGTTCAGAATGCCAAGGCTTCCGTTTCTGCCAGTATGAGAGTGGACACGCTTCGCAGTGATTATGAAATAACTACAAAGAAGTTTTCAGGCGTCATAGGTGGTGTCCGGAGAGTCGAAGGGAATCTTACCATCAATGGCAATCCTGCGGATTACCAATACGGCTGGGAATGGGGGCGTGTGACTCATGTGGAAGGAACCGCTGATTTCAAGAGCAAGACTCCTATTCAAATCCGAATGGATGAGTATGTTCAACCCCAGGCGCCCGGAGAAAAAGAAATTCTCCAGCAGCTGGCAAATTGGGGCGAAATATGCTATCTCACATGTAACAGCTATACTGGTAATCTGTCCAATATATATCCGGTGATTGAGTATGAAACTCAGAAATGTTGGGATAAGATGATGTCGGCCATTTATTACAGACCCCACGAACACCTCATTAATCTTTCCAAATATGGAGCCTTTGTGGCGCTCTATGATTCGGACAAACGTTACTATCGTGTTGTTTTCCGGACTTATACCAACGCTGAAGCTCTCACTAAGGAAGGAGTACTCGAAGGCGGGTGCTATGTTGCGGGGGCATCGGATTTATATTTGCAGAAGTCTCTGACTCTGTCATCTGCCTCTCGTGGGGAATTTTTATGGGATGGTGATGGGGGGGCCTATGCGATGTTGGGGAAGGGGGCTATTTCGGCTAAAAAGGGACTCGTTGTCAAATTGACTCGGGGCTCGTTTGCCCTTGCTAATGGCTGCAGTTTCAAGAATGCAGATTATATGCTGGAAAATGCGGCTCTGGCATGGTCTGGTGCGGTTTCGGCGGATGTCGTGTCTCTTACCGGATTTGACGGCGATGATGCGTGGGATTCCGGAAGATCCAGGCTTTCCGCTTCAGGTGGGGCATTGAAGGTTAAAAACGCCATCACGATGACTCAATCCGATATGTGGACGGATTCATCCCTTACCGCAGGTGCATTGTCCATGACCGGTTCGCGTCTGGATATAGATTCTGACAAGGCTCAGAAGCTCACGCTGAATGCCAAAGATGGGCAGAATATCATTTCTGATTCCTATGTTAATATCAATGGCAGCATGAACGTAACAGGCGATTTGACACTGAATTCCTCCTGGCTGACTATCTGGGATTCTGCAGATAAACCCAAGCCCATGGGGCTTACCGTGAAGGGGGCACTTTCCATTTCCGATACGGAGAAGGATGCCGCTGAGGAGTTGAATCTCACCGGCAAGCTGAGTGCGGGCAGCCTGAGCATGAGCAATGCCATCATCCTGCTGGAGAATATCGCCGCGCCACAGAGCATTACGCTGACTCTGGCAAAGGATGCCGCTAAGCAGCCTGTGACCAACACTCTGAGCAATTCGAGCATCGTGGCCGATGGCAGCATGAGCGTGGCCGGCGGGCTGACGATGACCGACTCCAACATCAAGCTTCAGGATACGGTAGACGAAAGCAATCCCAAGGATAAAGCCAAGCCCATGGGGCTTACCGTGAAGGGCGAGCTGTCCATTTCCGATACGGTGAAGGATGCCGCTGAGGAGTTGAATCTCACCGGCAAGCTGAGTGCGGACAGCCTGAGCATGACGGATGCCAGCATCCTGCTGGAGAATATCGCCGCGCCGCAGAGCATTACCCTGACGTTGGCGAAGGATGCCGCCAAGCAGCCTGTAACCAATACGCTGCGCAATTCGAGCATTGTGGCTGATGGCAGCATGACCGTAGCCGGAAGCCTGAGCATGACCGACTCCAGCATCAAGCTTCAGGATACGATTGATGTGACCAATCCCAAGGATAAGGCTAAGCCCATGGG
>JAZNIZ010000052.1:0-2802 GCA_045577775.1 Akkermansia sp.
TTTTGCCAGTTTACTACGTGGTTTACATGGGCATTTTAGAAATCCTGCGGCCCACGAAGTGAAAATTAAATGGTATACGTCTGAAGCAACAGTATTGGAGCTTCTCGGTATGGTTTCATATGTGTACCGTGTGTTAGATACAGTTACGACCACATGTTACGCTTTTGCTCATAGATAGACTCGTATATCAGGTAAAGCCTAGCTACCATAGAGCTTTATCCTCCGAGATTTAATAAAATATCAATCTTCGCTTATCGCCGTCCATGTTATTCGATAACCATATATGATATTAAAATTCCATGTTTCTACGTTGAGAATAAAGCCAGTGTTCGAGATGTTTTGTGCAGAGATGGATACTCTATTAACAGTGTGATAAATTTTTTGATTATCTTTAGTGTAAACTGATTCTTCTATAAATTGCCCCTCATCTATTTTCTCTAAAGATAACATGACATAGGGTCGTTGCTTAAACGGCGTTGTAAAGGTTACTTCCGTTTGGTCTGCTCTGGTGGTATAATTCTTTTCTGCCCAGAAGTTTTTTGTTACTGTGCCTTGCTGTATTCTCATTGTTCAATGGTTGGATCTTGTTTTGATGGCGTGATGTTCTCTGGATTCCCCGCAAATATGTTTCCTTTTATTTGACAGTTGTTTAAGTTTAAGGCTGGAGCATTCACAGAACATGCGGAATGCGATAGGTTGTTATCTCGAGTTTGGGTTATAAAACCGTTGTTGCCCGCGTTGTTATGTGATTTATTTGATATTGTTTTAGTATTGGAGGCATGTATAGAAAGAGCAACGCTTCCTCCAAGGGCTGTCAAAATTGAACCAGCGGAGATGATAAAGCGTAGTAAGTTGTCGTATCCCTCTATACTCCATACAGAGATAGAAATCGATATTAGAGCGATAATGAAGATTGCCGTTAATGTTGTTTTCATAAAAGATACATTCTCAATCGGTAAATATCATAGAGCAATCAATTGTTATTCGTCAGTTCGAGCCCTTGCCTATTATATGCCTGATTAAAGGTTGTTTGTCATGCAAAAGTAGAGTGACTAAGGTTATTTATCATACATGAATGGTACCGACATTTCGGTGTTGTTTAAACTGAGAGATCTAGAGGCAGATCTGAAATATCTTTCAATCTCTTTCCGTCAATCATGGTGTTTAACATGGATAACGCCTCATCATTGCCGCTTTCTTGAACTGCTTTTTGTAATTCGTACAGCGCAATATGATACACGCAATCAATGTCCCCTGTACCGAGTGCCAGAGACGAAAGTCGACTTGGGGTGGGTTCGCCGGTTACTACGATGATGTGAGGTTGACGCCCTTTTCTGTTTCTAATCAAGTTTAATGCTTCCTCTCGAGCGTTTTGTGCTCGGTCGCTTCGTAACGTCCATTTGCAACTGATACTGGCATGAAGCAATGGAAGTTTGCCTTCTCCTTCTCGAATATCGGCTGCTAGAGCTGATTCTTTGTCTACGATTGCGGATGGGGTGTTGAGTTCTTCATCACTTTCAAGATTTCGTGCAATCACTACGTCAGGGGCAACAGTGTAATCATTTCCCAGATAAGCGGACATCTGAGGATTTTGATTGATAATATTAGCTAGTTCGCTGAGATGCCCATGCTGCGCATAGTTACCTATGATGTTTTTGTTGCGTCCTTTAATCTGTATGATATCCCACTTCCCAGGACGGAGCTTCTCAAGCTTCGCGAAAGTTGCCTGAATATATTCGCACACCTCTCGTTCAAACTCGTCTCCTTTTGTTTGGGCACATGATTCTCCCAAATTATTCGACGTACCACCTATTTGAGCGAAAATGCTTTTCGCGTATGCTACGCTTGATGCTTGGGATTTATCAGCATTGCTGGGAATCCCCTTTTCATTGCAAATCAAAAGAGATTTCAATATTGATTTGTGAAACTTGATTCGCTCTTCTGAAATGAGAGCTTTTGCTGACGTGTTCATTTTCGTTTATCTGCTTGTTCTAAAAATTTTCTAATACTAAGCGCGACCTCGCGCGCAACAGGGGGCGGGAATGCGTTTCCTATTTGACGATAGGAAGCCGTCTTTTTGCCATAAAATTGCCATTCGTCCGGAAAGCCTTGGATACGAGCCGCCATGCGAATAGTAAGCTTTGGCATACCATTAAAATCAGCACTCGGAACAGCATCGGCTAAGCCTGAGCCATCCACGCCAAGAGTTGCCCATTTTTTGCGGGCTCTGGTGGGTCCCAAGTCTGCACCTCCGTGCTTTTTAGAACCTCCCACAAGCGTAGGCGCAATATCGTTTGCTTGCTCTCGCCATTGGTCTGCTCCCATCCATCCATCAGACTTCATTAAATCATACAGGAGATCACCTACGGTCTTGGGTGGGAAAAGAGAGGAAGAGGGCCATTCGTATTCGATTCCTAACTCTTTGCGGAAGCCTACGCACAAAGCGCGGGGACGTAGCTGCGAAACCCCATATTCTGAAGCTTGTAGAAGTTTCCAGTAAGAGGTGTACCCCAGTTTGTCCAATTCGTTGCTTATCCATGCGCGATACTCGTCAAACTGGGGGTCAAAAATGCCTCGAACGTTTTCAAACATTACTGCACGAGGCTCGATTTCTTTTACCAGTCGTATAGCTTCAGGAAACAGGTTTCTTTCATCTTTCTCCCCTTATATGATGAGATTTTGATATGGTAACCCCCGCAAGCATCAGCTAAAATGCTTGCGGGGTGTTTAGGCTACTAAACTCTGGGGTAGCTATCCAGATAGGTGAACAAGTGTCATATCTCCCCAACTTCAAGTTGAGAG
>JAZNIZ010000053.1:0-6633 GCA_045577775.1 Akkermansia sp.
ACAGTCGGGATTTCCCCTCGAACTTCCTTTCCCACGGTTTGTTACCTCCCCGCAGTTGTTCTTCAGGTCTGGGATTCCGCATCATCGCGGCTCCGCGCGGACTTTCACCGCAGTACGCATATCGCGTCGGTCGTACAAAAATCCCCCGCAGGCTACTGCATCTGCGGGGGATTCCTGTGTCTCTAAAAAAAGGAGTGACGCGTTATCTCCTTGCATCCGGGGCATGGAGCGATATAATGAACGCATGGCAAATGTCTCCTTGTCCCTTGGTCCCCAATCATACGATGTACACGTTTCCAACGGAGCTCTCGGCTCCATCGGGTATCTGTGCAGCAGCGTACGTCTGGAGGGCAAAGCAGCCATTATAACAGACACCAACGTAGGGCCGCTCTATGCCGAACAGGTGCGGCACAGTCTGGAGGATTCCGGGTTTTCTACCACAGTACACATATTCACCGCCGGTGAAGCCAGCAAAAACCTCACCACAGTAGAAGCAATCATCAACGAAATGGTGCGGGCCGGGCACGACCGCACAAGCTTTGTCGTGGCACTGGGGGGCGGCGTAGTGGGTGACATGGCCGGCTTCATTGCCAGCATCTACTACCGAGGCATCCCCTTTGTGCAGATACCCACCAGCGTCATGGCTCAGGTAGACAGCTCTGTTGGCGGTAAGACAGCCGTTGATATCGTTGCAGGCAAGAACCTCATCGGCGCATTCCACCAACCGAGGCTCGTACTCATTGACCCAATCACCCTTACCACCCTCTCCCCGCGTCTCATCCGCGAAGGCATGGCAGAAATGGTCAAGCACGCCGCTATCCGCAAGCCAGGCATGCTCCACACCCTGCGTGAAATGGCAGATGAAATTGACCTGGGATTCTCGCTGAGTACCATCGAACGCCTGCCGGGCATCATCGCAGCAAACATTGCCATTAAGGCCCGCATCGTAGAAGAAGATGAAAAAGAAACCCTGGGCATTCGCGCCTTTCTGAACCTGGGGCATACCATAGGACACGGTATTGAAGCCGCCCTGCCCTATGGGGAATTACTGCATGGCGAAGCCGTGAGTCTGGGGCTTCGTGCAGCACTATTCCTCTCGCGGCGCTACAGCGGGCTCAGCGCCACAGAGGAGCGAGACTTGCTCGACACCCTGCGAATGCTGGAACTCCCACTCAACCTGCCGCCACGGGTAGATATCGACCGCGCGTTGGCGCTCACCGCCAGCGACAAGAAATTCCAGAACGGCAGCATCCGTTTCGTGCTGCTCAAGCAACTCGGGTACCCCGTACTCAGCAAAGAAATCACCAGAGAAGACCTCTACGACGCCCTCAGAGAACTCCAGAACTAACCCCTTCCTTATTCACCATTCCTTATCACCCCCATGACCGATCCCCGCACCACTCAGCTTGCCCAGAACCTCATCCGCCACTCCTGCCGCGTGCAGCCCGGCGAACATGTACTGCTCGAAATCATCGACGCCCCGGATGAAATCGCCATCGAACTCATCCGCGCGGTGCGCGATGCCGGCGCCAACCCGCACATCAACCTGCGCCACAGCCGCGTCACCCGCGAAATGTTCGCCGGAGCCACCGATGAACAATACGCCTCCATCGCCGGCTTTGAACTGGCAGAAATGCAAGGCATGGACGCCTACATCGCCATTCGCGGCGGGCAGAACAGCTTTGAAAACTCCAGCGTGCCCGCCGAAAAAATGGCACTTGCTCAAAAACACATGCGCCCGGTGCATAACCACCGCGTGTGCAAGACCAAGTGGTGCGTACTGCGCTGGCCCACCCCCAGCATGGCTCAGGGTGCAGGTATGAGCACCGAAGCCTTCGAGGACTTCTACTTCCGCTGCTGCCTGGCGGATTACCAGCAGCTCCGCGTGGCCATGGACAAGCTGGCCGAGCGCATGATGCGCACCGACCGCGTCCGCATCATCGGACCCGGCACAGATCTTACCTTCTCCATCAAGGGCATGCCCGCCATTCCCTGCGCCGGCGAAATGAACATCCCGGATGGCGAGGTCTTCACCGCCCCCATCAAGGACAGCGTGAACGGCACCATCCACTACACCGCCCCCACCCTCTTCCAGGGCATTCCGTTCGATGGCATCCGCCTCACCTTCAAGGACGGCAAGATTGTCGAGGCTCACTGCAACGGCAACGAAGACGCTCTCAACAAGATACTCGACACCGATGAAGGCTCCCGCTACATCGGCGAATTCGCCCTGGGGGTGAACCCCTACATCCTGCAGCCCATGCGCGATATCCTCTTCGACGAGAAAATTGGCGGCTCCTTCCACTTCACCCCTGGTCAGGCATACGAAAACTGCGACAACGGCAACCGCTCTCAAGTACATTGGGATATGGTCTGCATCCAGCGAGCCGACTACGGAGGCGGCGAAATCTGGTTTGATGACGAACTCATCCGCAAGGATGGAATCTTTACGGATTCAGAATTGGCAATTCTGAATCCGAAGAATGATTAATTACTAATGATTAGTAATTAATATGGATAATACGGCGGCAGATGACAGGAAATATGCTGATTTACGGCAGCGAACGAAAAATTTCGGGCTGCGCGTCATTCGCATGTGGAAATACCTTCCGAAAACCACCGTGGCACAAGTCCTCGGCAAACAATTACTCCGAAGCGCCACATCGGTTGCCGCCAATTATCGTGCCGCCTGCATAGCCAAAAGCGACGCTGATTTTTACCATAAAATCAAAATCTGCCAGGAGGAATCCGATGAATGTATCCTTTGGCTTGAATACCTCATCGAGGGCGAAATCCTCCCGGAAAATAAACTCTCTGCCCTGCTGGACGAAGCAAAACAGCTCGCAGCCATTATGACAGCATCCTCCCTTACCGTCCACAAGCGTCTGCAGACAATCAAAAATTAATCATTAATCACTAATCATTTCACCATGAAGGATCCCCGTTATACTCAGCTGGCTGATCAGGTAGTCAACTACGCCGTGCGCGTGCAACCTGGTGAGCATGTGAACCTGCGCATGCAGGATATCCCCGACGCCATGGTAGTGGAACTCATCCGTGCCGTGCGCCGCGCCGGTGGCGTGCCACATGTGGATATCACCCACGCCACCGTCTCCAAGGAACTGGCTCTGGGAGCCACAGAAGAACAGTATGAACTTCTGGGCCGTTACCGCCTGCAACGCGCCGAGGACATGCAGGTACACATCTGCTTCTATGCCGATGCCAACACCTTCGAAAGCGCCGATGTACCCGGCGACCGCATGCAGATTGTGAGCCGTCACCTGAAACCTGCCAGCGATGTTACCTGCAACCGTCGCAAGTGGACCGTGCTGGCCTGGCCCACCCCCAGCATGGCTCAGGCAGCCGGCATGAGCACCGAGGATTTCGAGGATTTCTACTTCCGCTGCTGCCTGGCAGACTACGCCGCCATGCGCGAGGGTATGCAGTACCTCAAACAACTCATGGAACAGACCGACAAGGTGCGCATCACCGGCCCAGGCACAGACCTCAGCTTCTCCATCAAAGGCATCGCTGCCATCCCCTGCTGCGGTGACTGCAACATACCCGATGGCGAAGTATACACCGCCCCGGTAAAAGACAGCATCAACGGCACCATTGCCTACAACGCCCCCAGTATCTACCACGGCATTCCCTTCGACGGGGTGCGTTTCCGCTTCGAAAACGGCAAAATTGTAGAGGCTCACTGCAACGGCAGCGATGATGCCCTCAACAAAATTCTCGACACCGATGAAGGCGCCCGCTACATCGGCGAGTTCGCCCTGGGTCTCAATCCGCACATTCTGCGACCCATGCGCGATATTCTCTTCGACGAAAAAATTGCCGGTTCCTTCCATCTTACGCCCGGCCAGGCATACGAAGAAGCCCCCAACGGCAACAACTCCGCCGTACACTGGGATCTCGTCTGCATCCAGCGCCCGGAATATGGCGGCGGAGAAATCTGGTTCGATGACACTCTCATCCGCAAGGATGGTCGTTTCCTTGACCCGAAGCTCAGCATGTTTAATGACTAGTGACTAGTGATTAATAATTAATGATTGATTCAAAACTTCGCAAGTGGATTCTCGCGGCCCTGCTTTTGTTGGGTTCTTATAAGGGAGTGGAACTTTTCGGCAACTGGGGGGCCGGCCATCTGGAATGCAACCACCTGCAGCTCCCCGCAGAAGCCCTGCCCGGCGCGGGGCCCCTGCGCATTGCCCTGCTGGCAGACCTGCACAACGACAAAGAACTCTTTGCCGAATGCATCGCCCATATCACCGCAGCCAGGCCGGATCTCATCATCTTCGGCGGCGATTTCATCATGGTCGATGACCGCTTCATGCGCACCCGCTGGGCAGTGGAAGGCCTGCGAAAGCTCCGCAGCATAGCCCCCACCTACGCCATCCTCGGCAACCAGGATTACGAGAAACTGGAGCAAGTGCAGCGCGTCTTTGATACCGCAGGGGTCCCCATCCTCCGCAACCGCGCAATCGACTGGCACACCCCCACCGGCAGCATCCTGCGCATCATCGGCCTGGGCGACTGGAACGAGGGCGATGACACCCCCGCCACCTGCATGCAGGCTGCCGGGCAGTCCCCACACCCCGTTCTCCTCCTCTCACACGACCCGGAAAGCCGCTGGCGACTCCGCCGGTACGATTGGGATCTTATGCTCTCCGGCCACACACACGGCGGCCAGGCAGCCAACCCCTTCACGGGGGATTTCATCTCTTTCCGCTCTTCCATGCCCGCCGGGCTCTATGATTTCGAAGGCAACCGCCGCGTCTTCGTCACCCGGGGCGTCGGCTCCACCTGGGGCATGCGCTTCTTCTGCAACCCGGAGCTGAATATCCTTGAAGTGAATGATTAATGACTAGTGATTAATTTAGAATAATCGCACGCTGCACGCGTGCCGGCATTGGAAAAAGCCCCCGGGGATTTCTCCCCAGGGGCTTTTCCGTTAAATGAACAAATAGTCATTAAACCGCTTTACTTGCGGCGGCGGCGGGCAGCCAGGCCGGCAAGAGCCAGCAGACTCAGTGTAGCGGTGGCGGGCTCAGGAACAACAGGAGCAGACTCGGAAAGCATGTTGAGACCTACCGCCTTGGCTTCATCGTTTGTAATATAGGCGTTGTACATAGCCACAAAGGTAACGGCTGCGGTTTCAAGAGTCAGGCCGGAAGGACTCCAGACATTAGACTTAACGGCGGCGGCGGTACCAGAGGTCTGGAATACGGTGCCATCCTTATAGTTCATGGTAAACACCACACGAGCGCCTGTTGTACGATCTGCAGAGATTACCAGGGAAGCGCTATCAGTATTTCCAATGCTGTGTACAGTAAAATATGCATAAAACTTTAAATTTTTAATACTTTATGCAATAAGGTACAGGTAGAAGCAGAGGCATCGCAATTCTGGGCTTGCCACTTGTATGATAACAATGACAGGATGTCAAAATTTGCACATGCGCAAGAGTGTTTTCCTGCAGTTTTGTATCACCAGCATCCGCTTTGCTTGATAGAATAAGAAAAGTGGAGGATGCATTGTATAAATTTCATCACATGGCGTATTCTTGTTCTTGATAGTTGTTCTCTGATTGTTATGTTGATATGAATTTCGTACACAGCATTGGAAATGCTGTATACTTCCCTCGTGCTCGTTGATGGTGGTACATTTCAACGCGCGAGAAATACACCCAGCAACGGGGCACACCAAAAAAACAACTAACTTACATTACATAAAATGAAGAAAACACTTATTACCTTGATGGCACTGGCTTCCTGCGCCATGGGTGTAACACTGGAGGATGCTGACTCCGTGACAGGCGGCAACCTTGGTTACGATACTCTGGGGAACAACTTTACTGTTGCCCTTACACTTGATGTTGCTGCGCTCCAAACTCTGTTGGAGAAGGGGCAGGCTCCTGCTTGGGGTACCGATATCGTGAAGTATATCTGCAATGGTACCGCCACTGGCGTTACTGTGAATGGTGGATCTTCTAGCGGCGCAATTAACACCTCCGGTCTGTATGCCCGCTGGGGTGATAATACTGCGTGGAGTAGTGTACAGTGGCAGGGTGATACAAACCTTTCAGACCTGAATGGTGAAGCTGAGGGTACCGGATGGGATAATGTTGCCTCTGCTGGTCTTGTCTATTCCTTCGGGGCGACTAGCGGTACGGCGGTGTCTTTCACCCTGATTGGCACCGATGGTAGCGCTATCGTTGATAGCTATGTGACTGCCTCAGGTCTTAAGTCCCAGTCTGCAGGCGCAGCAGCCCTGACTTTCGATGACTCTGTAGCTACCAGTTACTACTACAACGAGTATATGGGTGGTAGTGATGCTAATATGAAGGCCCTTGCCGCCGAAGCAGCTGTTGCAACTCCTGTTGCACCTCCTGTTGTACCTGAGCCTGCCACGGCTACGCTGAGCCTGCTGGCACTGGCCGGCCTGGCTGCCCGCCGCCGCCGCAAGTAATTTGCTACTGTATAAAGCTTATAATTGAGTAGGGGGCTTTCGCCCCCTCTCACACCACCGCACGTGCCATTTATGGCATACGGCGGTTTCCAATCAGCGTTTGAGGAGTTGATAAAACGAGATATATCCCTCTGCTCGCAGCCATGCGTTATCCATGCA
>JAZNIZ010000054.1:0-118479 GCA_045577775.1 Akkermansia sp.
GCCATTCAGTAACACAGGCATCAACGAGTGGCACAACGACTGGGAAGATGTCTTGAAGAAGAATCTTCTTCCGCCATTCAGTAACACAGGCATCAACGAGTGGCACTTATTGATCAGCTCTCGGAAGAAAGCGCGGCGAGCCCGCCATTCAGTAACACAGGCATCAACGAGTGGCACCGGCGACCGTTCAATCCTGTAACAATGACTCTCGAACCGCCATTCAGTAACACAGGCATCAACGAGTGGCACGGGAAGCATGAGCCCCGCAGAAGCACAGGCAATATCACCGCCATTCAGTAACACAGGCATCAACGAGTGGCACGTGGGAAAGGGTTATTCGCCAATGCTTGACTACTCCCGCCATTCAGTAACACAGGCATCAACGAGTGGCACTCAAAAGTTGTCGCTTCAACTCTTGAGATATTGACCGCCATTCAGTAACACAGGCATCAACGAGTGGCACCTGCGGCTACGCCCGCACAGGCTGCTGAGTACTGGACCCGCCATTCAGTAACACAGGCATCAACGAGTGGCACCTGCGGATGCGGGCTTGTCTGCAAGGTCTGCGCGCCGCCATTCAGTAACACAGGCATCAACGAGTGGCACTCTGCCAGCTGGCAGGCCAGCGCTGGAGGGCTACGCCGCCATTCAGTAACACAGGCATCAACGAGTGGCACGCTTCCGAGCGGCTATACCCCCAGTGCGGTGGTCCGCCATTCAGTAACACAGGCATCAACGAGTGGCACTCCACGCTGGCAACTTACGCGCCGAACCCTCTGTTTCTACCGCCATTCAGTAACACAGGCATCAACGAGTGGCACCCTGCGACCATCCGAGTTTATCCAACGTTTCTCTCCGCCATTCAGTAACACAGGCATCAACGAGTGGCACTGCAGCATCGCTCTTTGTTTTATCTGTGCTCATAGTCTCCGCCATTCAGTAACACAGGCATCAACGAGTGGCACCCTTCGCGTGGCAAATGTTAATAATATGAATTCCACCCGCCATTCAGTAACACAGGCATCAACGAGTGGCACGACGAGGGTGGTTTCGCGCTGTTTCAGAAGAAGACTCCGCCATTCAGTAACACAGGCATCAACGAGTGGCACTGCGTCACAACAACAAGCCTGTTGCAGCCTTTGAGCCGCCATTCAGTAACACAGGCATCAACGAGTGGCACTATTTGCCATACAAAGGTTCTGCGTCTCACTCCTCCGCCGCCATTCAGTAACACAGGCATCAACGAGTGGCACTCTTGAGGTAGGGAATGAAGAGGAATATAGCGAGCCGCCATTCAGTAACACAGGCATCAACGAGTGGCACTCCTGAGCCGTCCACTCTGCTTTCTTTCCTTCTTCCCGCCATTCAGTAACACAGGCATCAACGAGTGGCACGCTCATATAATCGTCCGCATTGATTGACAGACGATTCCGCCATTCAGTAACACAGGCATCAACGAGTGGCACAGCCATAAATGCCAAGCACTAAATAGCAATTATTCCACTATATGATGACGAGCACCCATGTTGCGTAGATGTGAGGAGGTGCTCAAAACGCAACACTTCACGTTCATAAATCCATAACGCTCAAGCGTCGCGAGCATCACCCAGCAAAAGCAAAGCCAATAGAACACTCGCAGATGTCAATATACTGAAGTCATCCCGAAGGCGGTGGGATAGACGAGATACGGAATAAAACCAAACTGAATATAAGCATACAGCCGCCCAAAGTCAATTAAATAATTGTAATTCTGGTACGTTTTAGATACGGAAGACCAATATATTCGATATTCAGCGGAGTGGACTCATCATCCGCACCCAAATCCACAAAGAGCACCTGATCACACGCATGGTTAAGAACCTGCTCAAGCTCTTTTTTCAAGCGAGCAAGCATCACCGCATCCAAGGAGGATTCAAAAACCGAGCATTGCAGTCGGGAACCATAGGATTCACAAATTTTAGCAGTTAACCGCAGCCTTTTTGCATCGGCAATATCATAGCACACAAGGTAGCGTCTTCGTCGGCTCATCTTGTAGTAAAACCAAAGAAGGAGTTTGTATCATTACGGCAGAATCGCCAGAGCTGGCGCATTTGCACCTCAAGCATGCGGCGATAACTCATGCGATACCCGAACATGGGATGAGAAATTTCTGTATCCAAACGGCGTGTCCAAGCCCGCCAGAATTGTCTTCTCCCCGAATCCTTCAACATAGTCCCCCTGGAAGTCTCAACAAAATCGGCGGGAGATACCTCGCCCCTGTTAATGAGCGTAATGACCACAGAATCCACAATGAGAGGTCTGAATTCCTCCATCATATCCAGGGCAAGTGCCGGGCGTCCGTATCTGGGGCTATGAAAGAAACCCAGGAATGGATCCAGCCCTACCGTATGGGCAATACCCGTCAACTCCTTTGACAGCACAGAATAACCGAGAGACAGGAGGGCATTCACCGGGTCTCGTGGAGGCCGGCGGTTGCGCCCGTTGAAAGAGAATCCGAAATCCCCCTTAAGCATGCTTGAAAAATGAGAAAAATAAAGGACAGCAGCCATTCCCTCCACGCCACGCAAGGCACCCAGCTCTTTCTGACTGATGCAAGAATCCCGCAGGCGAGCCAATTCACGCAAAACAGACTCAGGAGCTTTGCCATTGCGCATCAAAATCACGCGCTGATTATGTATCTTTGATTTGACAATTTCTGATGCGAGAGCCAGTCTTTTATCTGGCATTGACCACATACGATACTGCCCCATACGGGCGTCAACACCAGAAAGCGGCAATCCACCAGCCATGCCAATGAAGCGACCAGCCGCGCTGAAGTAGGACACCGGAACAGCGTGCTCCATCAAGGCTGTCAGAGCCTGCGCGCTCACCTGGATGGGACCATACAAATACACGGCATTCAGCTGATGCAATGGATGCCTTGCTACCACATCACCCTCCAGTTTTACCTGTATTTCACCACCCTTGATGCCGACAACGGCGCGATTATTCTGAACGATAAGAATTTCTCCCTGATCACCTTCCGGACGTGGAGGTCTGAGTTCTGAAGCGTCAACTTGTTTATTACCGCATTCGCCTGCCCACACTTTGCTCTCCCACGGTAAGCAAACAGGATAAGCAGAGCACGCCAAACACCGAGATGAATATTCCAAGGGAGGTGGGCATGCACCACATTTCGCCACTTCCATGGCTTCAGCGATATACGCCTTACACTTCTCTCTCAGTGCTTCAGTTAACTCTACTTCCACATGGCGTTTAATAGCAGCATAATACACGCTCGCAGATACAACAGATACACCCACCTCTTCAAGCAACAAAGCATAAGCAGCCAATTGAATAGCGTCATTTTCTTTTGCGCACCATTCACCTGAATCGTCCCTGGCAGGGTTTCCCTTTTTATAATCGACAAGTCTAATACTACCTTCCGAATCCTTTTCTAATAAATCGACAACACCCGTTATCCTGTACTTTTCAGACGATAAAGCCACCGAACGCAGAGTTCCCCCTGCGGAAACCAAAGCAGCAATCTTCAAACGAGTGGGATCATCTACCCTCGAATGTACAGCATCTCCTTCCACTGTATCTTCATTGGGTACAAAGATATCCTCTACCCACTGCAAATAGAACAAGCGCGGGCAGTATACATAGTTATGAAGACGGCGGACAGGTAAAAGAGGTACGTCCTCACTCATCACATAGGAATCTCATCAGTACTATCGGTTTCTTCCTCAATCAAAAGCCGCTCAATCAAACGAGTTTCGATTCCGGCTTTCTTCAACTGAAGTATATTATACCTGTGACACATTGACCAATGCATCTTCTTCATGATACCCCACAGAACCTTGCCATGGCAAAGATGGTACTGAGTCTCTGAATTGCCATATGTGGCAAATACTTTTTCGCACCACTCCGGAGATACCGAGAAAGCAGAAATCTTATTACCTTCGGCCTGTATTGAACCTTGAGGTTTCAATTTCCACGCCGATTTCACTCCCTTTTCTCTCTCATTGCCATAAACAGGGACAACACCTGACTTCTTAACATCCATGCGAACACGATGCAGCAAATGCAACGATTCCGGAGCAGCCACACCGCGCCACACTATATTCGTTGCCGCGTTCATGTCTGCGTTGCGCAGGGTCAGCTTCCCGCCTTGCTGAGATAAGAAATACTCACCGCCATTGGCATGATGCGGCTGCAACAAAGTGACCTTCGCCTGTTTTCCTTCCTCTACAACCTGTTTCCAAACGGCCATATACACCTCCGCTATTTTCTTCTCAAGCCCACCTTTTGTTTCTTGCTTCTGCACCCACTCCAGATGTTCGATATTCAAAGGTGAAGGACGGAATCCCGGCTCCGACGTCAGTGAATCAAATCGAGAAGTATACTGCGCGTGAGTAAAAATAACTGGTATACCGAAAACCTCTTCAAGCAGCTGTTTAACCTTAGCCACAATCTGGCGATGAGCCCAGCGCATCAAGGTTGAGTTTTCTTCCGCGGAACGGTCCAGAGATGTCAAGTAGCGGCTAAGATTCTCCAATACCACGAAATCGACAGGCTTGCGTCCCGGAATTACTTCGTATTCGCCGTGAATAATATCCCGACCATCTGGATTCTTACCTTTCCGAGATGGAATAAGACGAACGCCCAATGCCTGAGCAACAATGTCATGAGCAATCATATTAACGCGTTGCTCGCGCATATTTTCTATCTTACTCAAAATCTGCGGACATGGGTCTATAATCTTCATATTCTTCAGGTCACGACCAAAACTCACCGGTTTGCCGGGTTCAAAGGACAAGACCTTGCTCATGGACTGCAGAAGCTGGCGAAGCGTCTCCAGCTGAGACAAACGAGCAACGGATAACCCTCCACGGTGATAGATGTGTCGCTTCGTATTGCCACGAGCCTCCTCCAGCAAGGTCATACGCCCGGAACCCTGCCAGCCCTTATGTGACTCCGGAATCCATTTCCAGCAGCCTCGCTTTCGAGGAAGAATCAAGCTGGTAACAGCCTCTGCCATGCCGGGCATTTTTCCTGTCAGGCTCAATGTTGCGGTGTACACCACATCATATGCCCCTTCTACATTCTTTGCCTCCAGCATAGCCATAATACCCGGAATGGTTTCAGCATATCCAAAATATTCCATCATTCGGTCCATTGTGGCTTCGCGACGCTCCAAATCATTAAGACCAGCCAAGAATGAAAGATAGGTCTTTAATCTGCTGATGAGTTTTTTGAAACGTGTCAGAACCTTGTTACCGAGGAGAAGAACATTCTTTGCCCTGATTTCCTTTTCCTCATCTTGCAGCACGATTCTTGCCAATCGGATATCTTCATCCGATGGCAGGCTTATCGGCTTAACGCATCTGGTGCCCACCTTTCTGGGTGCTTCGCCCGGCAATCGGGAAAGCCCCTGCTTCAATATATAACCATACCACCTGGCGTCACCACTATCACCGACAACGCGCCCAGCAACCTGACGGCTGTCCGATTTCATCATGGCTGAATCCGTGCCGATGTGCACCAATGACCAGGCAGCAGCACTCCTTATACCCAAATCCACGCCCAGCACCTGAAAGCCCTCCTCCTTGACGGACGCTTGCTCCCACCACGGAATTTCCTTCCCCTTATATGTTGAGTGCCAATGCAGATGCAGCTTTTCATCCTTACCTCCCAGGAACTGGCTCTTCCATCGCTCAGCCTTACCTATGTGCTCCTGCAACACATCGACATTCAGAGATACAGGGAAATTAAGATACAAATCATCACCTTTTACCTGCAGCGCAATTGCAGGCGTGCGGGTCAGATGAACAGGTGCAACCTCGCAGCCCAGCGCCTTCATCATGGGTTGCAGCCACGGCAACGAGCCATTGCTTCCTTTCTTGCCTACAATCCAATTCCTTGCATCGGAGGTAAGCTCATCTCGCTCAAATCGAGGTGCTGAAAATCGGACTATCACCGATGCGGACTCCAGACGGTCCTTCCCATTCCGGATAACAACCTGCATCCGCATTCCACCCTTGCAGCCGCTAAGTAATTCACAGCCTTTCTCCGGACCAAAACTCGATAAATCAGAATACATTAATTGCCGTGGAGAACAAACCGCATCCGCCGCAGAAACACGCACGGGGCGCTTATATTGACCCCATTTTTCCACTAGGGACTGCAATCTCGAAAAATCTCGCATAATGTTCTTTGATCGAGGCAGTCCCGGTGTTTCCTTACCCTCGTAGTCATGCCATATAGGACGATACTCATCCTGGCACAGCGCATCGAAAAGCAATTGGGAACCGAATTTCTTACTCTGCGACTGGCAATCACGCACAATCTGCACCAAATCCTGGCTGCTGCATGCTCCCGCAGCCTCCCGAGCTAGCCACCTTTCCCGGATCTTCTCGTAGTCGCTAAGCGTTCTCGTGGAAATATAATAGCCGCTCAGATTAACCGGGCTCCAATCCTCTGAATCTGGTTCATCTTCCAACACATCTACAGGGGAAAGCTGCTTAACTAATCTCTGAAGCAGTTCAAATCGACCATCTCCTCCAAGGACAGCTATTGCGACATCCTCGTCTTCTTCGTCCACAGATACTCCCTTCGTCCTCTTCCCCTCCGTAACATACTCAATCTTAGCCTGCAACTTCCGGCATTCCTCGTCACGTTCACGTGTCTTGAGTTCAAAACCATGCAATACCTTCAACGCCTCCTTAAACGCCAGAATATCCCACTCATTTGAATACATCTCTGCTTCCTGCGTCTCCCAATTGGAGAGGGCAGAAAAACCGGGATATATATACTTTCTCTGTCCACGACATATTAAGATAGGATCATTTTCCAGCAACGAAAAATTCAGGTTATCATCACCACCGGAAACAGCCGGTTTCTGCTTCTTCAATTTAGCGTACAACATTCTAGCTGAGTGGTGACACGGATAGAACATGAAGAAAATAGCAGCTTGTTTCAGCTCAGCAACTGCCTTGTTATTCTTGGCGAGTGTATGCTCGGCAGGCGGCATCTGCAAAATACGCACCACCTCATCGTGAAGATTCTTCACCCCCGCATTTTCTGCATACTTGTTCCATGCGGCATCGCCTTTTTTCTTTAGTGTAGCACACATATCACGCATGGCCTCATCCACCTGCCCGCGCACTTCCTCCTGATTGTACAGCATAGATGCTTCGTGTGTAGCGTCGGGTTGCGTCTTCACCCCAGCCCAGGACAAATCCATCCGAGCCGCCAGATGCTGCAATTCTTCATCATCTATATCATCTCTCCCTAGCTCCCGGACAAGCAAACCATTTCCCTCAGCTGCTTTTCTTTCCTTCGAGGAATAATCAAAATTACCCGAAAAACCAGCATCACATAATTTTGGCAACAAGCCTCGCCCTTCCTGCTGAATCACACCCTCACCCTTTGCCGTACGATTAACAATGTACTGCAGGACATACGGCAGGATATCCATCCGTTCACACCCACGATATATCTCCTGAACTACCTCGTCGAAGCCACAACTACCAGGGAGATTGAGACTGAAAGTCACAGATTCCTGCAACGATTTTGCTCCGGCTCGCTCTACACTCTTTTCCGTCCAGATAGACTCTATCCGGCTTCTGAACTGCGCGCCAATATCAGAGCCCTGCTTTCTGGCCATACCAGCCAGAGCCACGATGTGATAGTTTACAGCATCCTGAAAAAGGCGATTCGTCTCGCGTATCGCTTCCTGCGCGGAGCCTTCAACCTCCTGATTCTCAAACTGAGCCGATATAATCTTTCCTTGGTAAATACGAGTAGCCATGTCTATGTTCTGTGTTGTTTTCGCAACAAGAATAACACATACATCTCCTACGTCAATATATTTATCAATAAAATTTTATTACGCAAACGGGCATTAGCTCGCTGCATTCCGAATGCGAAAGAGTGCAGAAAAAACGGATAAACACCGGCGCGAGCCTAACATCTTTTACGAAAATTGGCAAGCATCATCTGAAGTATAGCTTCAGAATCTCCCACGCATTTTCAGGAAGGGCTGGAAAATTTACCGATAGTCAATGATCAATCGTCGATAGTCCATTCAGTTAGGGCTTGACTTTAGGGAATGGGTGGGTATACTTTCCGCGGGGAGAGTAAGAAGAAAAGCCCCCGCATAAAATCATGGAACCTATTTACGAAGGCAAAGCCAAGAGACTGTTCACGACGGAAAATCCGGATGTTCTGCGTATGGAGTACAAGGACTCCGCCACCGCATTCAATGGTGTGAAGAAGGAAGACTTCGAGAACAAGGGCCGTTTTAACAAGGCTATCACGCTTATCATTTACCGCATGCTGGAGGATAAGGGTGTGAAGACTCACCTGGTGGATGATGTGGATGACATCAACCTGCTGGTGAAGAAGGTTTCCATTATGCCGCTGGAGGTTATCGTGCGCAACGTGGCCGCCGGTTCGTTCTCCAAGCGCATGGGCGTGGCCGAGGGCACGGAGTTCAAGAAGCCGATTGTGGAGTTCTCTTACAAGGATGATGCGCTGAATGACCCGTTCATCAACGATGACTACGCTCGCGAGATGGGCGCTGCCACCGAGGAGGAATGCGCTTCCATCAAGCAGATGGCGCTGCTCATCAACGAGACGCTCAAGGAGTTCTTCATGACGGCCAACCTGCGCCTCATCGACTTTAAGATTGAGTTTGGCCGCCTGGCCAGCGACCCGAGCCAGATTGTGCTGGCCGACGAGATTTCTCCGGATACCTGCCGTCTGTGGGATGTTGCCACGGGCAAGAAGATGGACAAGGACCGTTTCCGTCAGGGGCTCGGCGGCTTCATGGAAGCCTATGCCGATGTTCTGGACCGTCTGCAGAAGTAAATTTTAACATCAGCCACCGGTGGCACACTGCCCGCCGGTGGCTTTTTCCCCTATCTCCCACGCGCCCGCGCGTAACCCCCAGAATAAAGAATTATGGCAACACTGACGTTTGAAGTATTCAGCCGGTTCCAATCGGCCACGGACGCCAACAAGCTGCTCTACACGCCGATTGCAGACCAGCTCACGTATAACCACACCCGCCTGTACACCATTGAGTGCGAGGGCGATACCGAAGCCGCCGCGGCTTACATGCGCAGCGTGCTGGTGGATTCTATCTCCCAGAAGGTGCAGGAGGACGGCACGCCCGCGCTGAGCGGCGAGCTGTTCAGCATTTCCTACGGCATCAAGAAGGGTGCGCTGGATCTGGAGAAGGAGGCAATTCTCACGAATTACCGCGGTCGCAAGGGACTTCCCTTCACCATTTCGGCGCTGACCATCACCCAGAAGGTGTATGTGTTCGGCCAGGGCGATGCCGCCGCGCTGTCGGCACGTTTCTGCAAGGACGTGTGCAACCCCGCCATCCACACCTGGAAAATCAACTAAAAGTACGAAGTACGAGTTACGAATTACGAAGTAAAAATCCCTATCGTCATTTGTCAACCGTCAATCGTCAATTCAAAAATTATGGCAACATATCGTACCATTCCTGTCCGCAATCTGAGCGAGGCCGAGCTGACCGCGCTGAGCCAGAACATGAAACTTTCCCTCTCCACGGAGGATATGCTGGTTGTGCAGCAGATTTTCTGCGAGATTGACCGCGACCCCACGGATGTGGAGCTGGAGGTGATTGCCCAGACCTGGTCTGAGCACTGCAAGCACCGCATTTTCGCCGCTACCATCAACCACACGGTGGATGGCCAGACGGAGGAGATTAAGAGCATGTACAAGACTTTCATTCAGCGCCCCACCAAGGAGATTATGGCGCAGAAGCCGGGTTTTGTACTGAGCTGCTTCGTGGACAACGCCGGCTTCATTAAGCTGGACGACAAGCTTTCTGTGTGCCTGAAGGCCGAAACGCACAACCACCCGTCTGCCATTGAGCCGTACGCCGGTGCCAATACGGGTCTGGGCGGTGTGATTCGCGACATTCTGGGCGCAGGCAAGGGCGCCAAGCCGATTGCCAACCTGGATGTCTTCTGCTTCGGCGCTCCCGATACACCGCAGGAGATGGTGGAGGGCCACAACATCATCCACCCGCTGGGCATCATGCGCGGCGTGGTGCATGGTGTGCGCGACTACGGCAACCGCATGGGTATTCCCACCACGAGCGGAGCCATCCAGTTCGACCCGACCTACATCTACAACCCGCTGGTGTTCTGCGGCACGGCTGGTGTGATTCCGCAGGAGGATATTGCCAAGGAAATGAAGCCCGGCCTGGCCGTGGTGGTCATCGGTGGCCGCACGGGTAAGGACGGCCTGCACGGCGCCACCTTCTCCTCTGCCGCCATGGGCGAGGCCTCTGCCGAGGAGGACCAGCAGGCTGTGCAGATTGGCAACCCCATCGAGGAAAAGAAGACGCTGGACGTGATTCTGGAGGCCCGCGAGCGCGGCCTTATCGAGTTCGTGACAGACTGCGGCGCCGGTGGTTTCTCCTCTGCTGCGGGTGAAATGCTTTCCGAAACCGGTGGCAACCTGTATCTGGAGCGCGCCCCGCTCAAGGAGACCAACATGCTTTCCTGGCAGATTTTCCTTTCCGAGTCTCAGGAGCGCATGGTGCTGGCCGTGAAGCCGGAGAACCTGGATGAGCTGCAGAAGCTGGCCGATACCTTCCAGACGGAAATGACCGTGCTGGGTGAATCGAATGACAGCGGCGTGCTGCGCGTGTGGCACAACGGCGAGTGCGTGGTGGAGATGGATAACTCCAAGCTGCACGATGCCCCCACCAAGCATCTCACTTCCGTGTTCACCAAGGGCGAGGCCAAGACTGGTCTTGCGCTGGATGACAGCAACCTGGCCGGCGACCTCAAGCAGCTCTTCGGAGATTTCGCCATTGTTTCCCGCGAACCCATCATCCGCGAATACGACCACGAGGTGCAGGGCAACACCGTGCTCAAGCCGCTTGCCGGCGCCAGCGCCGATGCCCCGCAGGACGCCTCCGTCATCGACATCGACGGTTCCGATAAGCTCATGTCCCTGGCTCTGGCCATTCTGCCGGAGTGGGGCAAGACTGACCCCTACGCCATGGGTACCGGCACGGTGGATGAAACCGTGCGCCAGCTTGTGCTCGCCGGCACCAACCCGGACAAGATTGCCCTCCTGGATAACTTCTGCATGGGCAACCCCGAAGAACCCACCGAGCTGGGTCGCATTGTGGAATGCGCCAAGGGTATCCGCGAGGCCGCCCTGGCCTACGGTGCTCCCTATGTGTCCGGTAAGGACAGCTTCTACAACTACTTCGAGACCGAGGACGGCCCGGTGAACATTCCCGTCACCTTCCTGTGCTCCGGTTTCGGTGTGGTGGAGGACGCCGCCCACGTGCGTGGTGCTTCCCTGCGCCGCAGCAACAGCGCCATCTTCATGGTGGGCAACACCGAGGACGAAATGGGTGCCTCTGTCTATGCCCGCGTGAAAGGCATCTCCGGCGCCAAGGTGCCGCAGACCGACTGCGCGAAGAACTACGAGCTCTACAAGGCCTATTACGAGAAAGCCCTCACGCAGGGTCTGGTACTTTCCGCCCACGACCTCTCGGAAGGTGGCCTGGCCGTGGCTGCTGCCGAGATGGCCTTCTCCGGCATCGGCGGCATGAAGCTCGACCTGGACGCCCTGCCCACCGTGAACGGCTGGCAGAACAACGCCGTGCCCTGCTTCGCTGAAAGCACCGGCCGCTTCCTCGTGGAAGTGGACGAGGATATGGCCGCTGAGTTCGAAGCCGCCATGGCCGGCTTCCCCTGCGCCCGCATCGGCTCCGCCACCACCGACGGTCAGCTCACCATCACCGCCAAGGGCAACACCGTGCTGCAAGCTGAGATTGCCGAGCTGAAGAACATCTGGAAGAATGGTCTCACCCCGTTCTATTGATACATACTTCGTACTTCCAACCTCGTACTTCGTACTTTAATATGCCTCACGCATTACTCCTCAAATACCCCGGCACCAACTGCGACGTGGAGACCGCACGCGCACTCAACGCAGCCGGATTCTCCACCCAGGTGCAACCCATTGCCACCGCCACCCCGGCCCACGTAGCCAAGGCACAGCTGGTGGTGTTCTCCGGCGGTTTCTCCTACGGTGACTACGTGATGAGCGGCCGCCTGGCCCAGCTGGAAACCGAGCGTTTCCTGGGCGATGCCCTGCAGAAGCACCACGCCAACGGAGGCTTCCTCTTCGGCATCTGCAACGGCTTCCAGATTCTCACCAAGCTGGGCATCCTGCCCAAGGCCTCCCTCATCTGGAACAAGAGCGAACGCTTCGAATGCATGTGGGACAAGCTGGTGAAGGTGGCCCCGAACTGCCCCTACACCACCTACCTGCCCGAAAACTTCGAGCTTCCCTCTGCCCACGCCGAAGGCCGCCTCGTCTGTGAACCCGGAGATGCCCAGAAATACCTCGATTCCGGTTGTGTTGCCCTGCAGTATGCCGATAACCACAACGGCTCCGAGCTCCGCATCGCTGGTCTCATGGACCCCTCCGGCCGCGCCATGGGTCTCATGCCCCACCCGGAACGCTTCCTGAAGCCCCGCCACCACTACAATCCGGATTGGTCCGGCGACCCCGACTGGGGCTGGGGCTACTACTTCTTCAAGGGCGCATACGACGCACTGAATTGATTAGTTATCAGATCTTTTTGACACATCCGCCGCGGTTCTGACGAGCCGCAGCGGATTTTTTTCTTATCCTTGACAAGGACAGGGCAGCATAATACTATGTAAACGACATGCGGAAGAAACTGGAGAGCAAAGTACACGAGCTTCACAAAAACAAATCGACCTGGAAAGAAGGCGAAAATCTCGAATTCAAGAGCGGAGGCAGAGGCTTGCCTGGTAGTCTATGGGAAACATACAGTGCATTTGCCAACACATCGGGCGGTATCATCATCCTGGGAGTGCATGACAACGGCACCATTGAAGGTCTGACACAGGCTGAAAAACACTTGCAGGATTTCACCAACAGCATCAACAACCCCGGAAAATGCAGCATCAATCTCTGCACGGCGTCCATCATCACTCTGGAAGGGAAAGACCTCCTGGCAATCGAGGTATCAGCCGCCACACCTGAGCAAAAGCCCGTATACCTCAACAATAACCCCATGAACAGCTTTTTCCGCCAGAATGAAGGCGATTTCAGATGCAGGGAACAAGTGGTCCAACGCATGATGCGGGATAGGGATACGGTAAGTTCCAATTATTCCGCAGATTCAGAGATACTCGCTTACACAGGAATTGATGACTTAGATTCTCAGACTCTCCGACAATTCCGGAACCGAGTCCGCAGCGGCACTCCTACTAATACATGGGTAGATGAAGATGATGAAGATTTTCTGCGCAAACTGGGAGCATTGAGACAGGACCGGAACACAGGGCAGAAAGGTTTGACCCTGGCAGGTCTGCTCATGTTCGGAAAGACTGAAGCTATTCAGGAATTGTGTCCCTTCTTCAAAATAGACTATTTTGAATATGGTGATGATATGCCTGAAACCAACACGCGTTGGATAGACCGTGTCACAATTGACGGCACATGGACATCTAATCTATACCAGTTCTTCTTTAAAATCCTGCCTCTATTAACAAGCGGCCTGAAGCGTCCGTTCAAGCTCTCTGAAGAATTGACACGCATAGATGAGCCCCCTGCTCACGTTGCGGTTCGAGAAGCCCTGGCCAATGCCATCATCCACGCTGACTTTCGTGAAAAATTCGGTATACACATAACCAAACGCCCCACAGGACTGGAACTTTCCAACGCAGGAACACTCCTTCTCAGCAAACAGCAACTCTTTGAAGGTGGCTACAGTTTGTGCCGTAACAAAATGCTTCAGCGCATGTTCAAACTTATGGGCGTAGTCGATGAAGCCGGCTCCGGTGTAGATAAAATCGTGAAGGGATGGACAGAGCAATGCCTGAGTTTTCCAGATGTAAGAGAAAACAAGGATATTCCTGTCGTCACATGGAGTCTCCCATACTTATCCCTGGTTCCCCGCCGGATTCAGGAAGCCCAGCTGCATTTCATGGGGGCTGAAAAGTACCATAAGCTCACCACATGGGAAAAGATTCTTCTTTTACTTATTCCTGCAGACCAATATGTAAGCAGCAAGGAGCTTCGCGAGTTCTTTCCCATCCACCAGGCCGACATGGGCAAACTCCTCTCCAAACTCAGAGCCGAAGGGTATCTGCAGGATTCCGGCAAAAGCAATGCTAAAAAATACAGTCTGAAGGACGAGCTGGGAGAAGAAGTCCGGAAGGCATATACGGCTGTCAGTTTCATGGCACCTAAGGACGATTTCATGGCACCTAAGGACGATTTCATGACACCTAAGCCATGCAATACAGCAACCATACCAGCCCACAAACGAGTCATTCAAGAACTGGGCATACCAGCCCCACTCGAAAAGCAGATTGAGGAATACAGGCGTAAAGACCGCCAGGCTCCGGAAGGAACCTTGTCGCTCATCCTGGACATCTGCCATACTCGATGGGTGACGACACTGCAATTGTCCATACTGCTCAACCGCGAAGTTCGACCGCTCCGCAAAAACTTCCTCCAACCCGCAATCCTTTGCCGTAAACTGGAACATCTGTACCCGGAATCACCTAAAAATAAGAACCAGGCCTACCGCACGGTTGAATAATCCACCCACATTTTCGCTGAGCCTTGCCGGTGGACGGCTGGGAGTGGTGCCGGCAGGGGCTTTTCATCTGCCGCGGTTCACACAGAGACACTGCAGATTTTATAAAAAAACACACAACAACAGCAATAAATGGTACTGCATCCTGCGTCTATGTAAATGAAACAGGATGATACATGATTCAACAGAAGGGGGCAACATGCCCGATTGGGAATCCTGGCTGAATGAGTACGGGCCTCGGCTGATGCTCTATGCGCGCCAACGCACCCGCAACATGGCCGATGCAGAAGATGTGCTGCAAAATGCGCTTATCGAACTACTCAGGGTTACCCGGAAGGGAGAATTCCGGCGCAGTCAGGAACAATGGGTTGCCTATGTCATCCGTTGCATCCGCACCAAAGCCATAGATCTGGGCAAGGCCAGTGCCCGCCAGCAGGCCACTGCCATGGCCGCAGCCCAGGAAGCCCCCACCCGCTACACGGAAATGCCTTGGTTAACTAGCACAATGGATACCAGATTCCGGCAGCAATGCATCGAAAAAGTCTTGCGGGAGATGCGACCGGATTACGCCGAAGTCGTGATTCTGCACATATGGGAATCTCTGACCTTCCGCGAAATTGCCACGATTCTGAACGAGAACCCCGCCACCATCGCCACCCGGTACCGCGCAGCGCTGCGATTATTCCGCCAGAATCTCGAACACGAAATAAACCGACCGGAATGAAACCAGAAATACCCGACATTCATGACCTTGCCCGGCAGCATCCGGCAGCAGCCCTGCCGCCGGATGTACGGGCTCGTATTCTGGCGACCCTGGCGCAGGAAGAACGCGAATGCGCAGCAGATGAAGCCCTGGAACACGAACTACTCACACAATACACACCATCTCCCATTGTCTGCAACGCACAGCAGCACGTATCTGCCACTGCATATCACGTTTCCCGGAAAAAGCACTACATAACAGCTGCCGCTGCCCTGGTGCTGGGCGCTTTCTCTGTATGTCTATTGCAGCAGAACTCCGATTCACCGCAGGCAGGCACGCCGCGCCTCATCATGCAACGCGAAAACCAGCAGGACACCTTCATTCTGGAAGATAGCGACCAGAGCCGTCTTGTTATCCGGGTACAATCGCCCCCTCCCCCGCCGCTGCCTGAAAACCTCATATGACCCTCCCGCACACAGCGCTGCAGTTTCTCGTCCTGCTTTACTTCATCATCGTACAGCAGGCAGGAGCAGCTGTTGTGTTTGGCATAATACCCGCAGAAAAAACGCCAGCACCAGGAATAACTGTGAGCCACGTGCATCCCGGAACCCCGGCACACCTGGCCGGGCTACAGGCAGGTGACACCATCACCCGCATCAACAACACTCATATCGACACCACCGCCACCCTCCGCAAAGTACTGGCAGCGCAATCACCAGGCAGCATTATCCGCATCTATTACCAGAGAAACAGCAAGCAGCGAGCCGCAATCGCCACCTTGCAGCCCCTCCCCGAATCGCCCCAGAAAAAAACATTCCATGCGGAGTCTCCCGTCTTATCCGCGGAACAACGCCTGCAATTTGCCCAGGCGCGCACACGCCTCCGCCTTCAATTGGCACGTCTGCCGCACCGCATGAACCGGGAACAAGTGCTGGCCGATATGCGCGAACTGCTGGTGCTGGCACGCAGCATTCCGGCCACCCACTCGCAATGGCTGCAAGGAAGCACCGTTGACATGCAGCTGGAACTGCCCGATGCTGCGGGCCGCGTTGTCCTGCGGATGCAGGGGGAACAATTGTGGCTGGAGTTTCTCAACACCAGAGGCAGCTGCGAATACCGGGCCGCAATCGACACCTCGGCTCAGCGGGCAGCTCTGCCGGCAACAATGCAGCAACGCCTGCACCAACTACTGGAAATCAGATAGTATCCGGAAGAAGCGGTATCTCCTTACTTCCTTTAGGCGCTTCGACACGAATGCGGTACAACAGAGGAAGCTCCTCGCCCTCCCCGCGGAGGACCGGGGGAACAATAATATCCCAACCTCTACCGGCAGGCAGCTCTGCCGCCACCGACTGCACCAACTCCGGCAAATCATTCTCCGCATGCACAACGCGTTCGCGCACACGCCAATACTGCTCCGTGCCCAATTCCTCCGTTTCCACATACCGGACCTGGTCCAACGGCACTGACGCTCCCGGCAAGGCACGGCACAGAAGGCCATTGCTCAGCCGGAGCGTACCAGGCAACTGTTCCTGCAGCTGCATCAACTGGGCAGCAATCTGGCGGTGTTCCAGCCGGCGCAGCTCCTCTCGGACTTTATCGTAAGCCGCAGAAGCATCCTCAAGGCGGGCATCCAGTTCCTCTGCGGGCGGTATGCCAGCCTCCACCCAAGCTTCAACACGAGCTAGGAGTCGGGAATCAGCCCCCGCATGTCCCTGCGCCACACACATCCCCAGCAAACGGGAACGCAGGGCAAACATTCCAGGCGTTTCCAGCTGAATAACTGGAAGAGCGGGAGTACGCACAGCAAAGTAATCCCGCGCTTCCTGCCGCAATTCCCGGCTCAGCGATTCCCTCACCGCAAAAATCTCAACCGTATGCACCCCGGTCTTTCGCAGGGGAGCGGCATCCACCTCATCCAACAGCCCTACGGGAAGCAAAAAACGCCAGGCAACACCGCGGGGCGCTTCGTACATCGCCTCTCCCACCATCACAGGCAAACCGGAAACTGATACCCGGAGTCGACTTCCCGGCACATAGGCCTCCAGGGCATGCGCCCGGCGTGCCTTGTAATTCTGACGGCTGGAGGCAGACACAAACACATCATACTGCACCCCGGAATCAAGCTTCACCACCCCTGGCTGAGCCGCATGGGGCGTAAGGAAATCCGCTTTTTCAATCTGCGAAATCCATAATTCCCTGCTCTGCCTGCTCAGCATCTCAGACATCTCAAGCACGGTTTCCGGCTTACAGCTCAGCCCCTCACGGAATCCCTGCATGAATAACGCCCTGTCCACAGCGGGAAGAAGCGCATCTGCATCGGGGGTCAAACATTGCTGGATACGCTGGAGCACCAGCAGAGCATCGCGCTCCAGACGCGCGTCCTCACAACGTTGCACCAGCCCGGCCTCCTGTGTGGCCACGGCAACAGGACAAATAACAGCAACAAGGGGCAGATAGAAAACAGAATTCATGGACGATAATATTCAGCTTGAAGAAGTAATTGAGCCAGAGATTCCGGCAGGCGGGCTGCATCGCGCTGGTAGAAATCTGCGCGCAACACAACATCGGGCACATGCGGCGTATTGGAAGAAACACTCAGTATACGCTCGGTCGATTTGATACAAAGCAGGTAATTCTCCTGCCGCAAGTACAGAACACAAGTCGCGTATTCATCACGCGAAGCGAGCCCGGCATCAGCCAGCTCCAGCATCTGCCGCCGCACCGCCGGGACATCTACATCAACCTCTCCCGGAGGCACCAGCAGGAGGAGCAATTGATTCAATGCCGACTGCTGCTCCGCATTCAGCACAGGCTGGCAGGGGCGCCCGCCCAAGGAAAACTTCACCGTCAACAGCACCCCCAGACGCACCAGCTCCAGGTGCAGCACATCTCCGGCCTGCATCTGCTGCACCAGGCACGCCAGGTCTGCAGGTTTGCGCAGCTCCGTGCCGCCAGCCCGCAGCAGAATATCACCAGGAAGCAGAAACTCTGCGGCCGGTGTTCCCGGTGCAACGTAGCAGATTACCAGGCCCTGATTTTCCGGCAGGACATCGGCAAAATGCACCCGCACCCCGGCATCCGCCTCAACCACCCGCACTCCCAGTACGGCGGATTGAGCCATCGCCGGCAACAGGCAGAATAAAATCAACACGAGCGTTCTCATCGGACAATCACGGCAGGTTCAGGCAAAGGTTCATGGTACCGGAAAAAAGCCTCCGGAGTCAACATAAAATCTGGCTTCAGCAGGAAAGACTGCACCTCTCCCTGCCGGAACAGGCAGCCGATTATCAGATTCCGCTCTTTCTGCACTGCATCCAGCGCCCTGGCTGACTGGGCATTTTCCAGCGTGGTATCCGGCACAAAAAGCTGTTCGAGTTCCAGCAATTCGCGGCGGTACTCCTCCGTGTACTTCAACGGACGCACCCGGGTATTCTGTGGAGCCGCAGGAAGAATGATATACTGCCTGCCCCACACCTCAGCCGCCTCAGGATGCAGCATCAGGTACTGCAACAGGCCCTGCACATCGCCCTTGGCAGCAGGCGCACAGAGAAGCAATATGGGTAATTTGTGTCTGGCAGAAAGCTGCAGAGATTCCTGCGGCGTGGCAGCCAGTTTCAGGGCCTTGACGGCCGGCTGCTCAGAGCAGAACGCATGAGCCCGGTTCCGCTCAGCCTCCGGAAGTCCCCAGGTTCGGAGCCACTGCACCATCCCGGAATCGTTCATCACCGCCATGTAATAAGCCCCCGGATGCCCGAAATCCGGCAGCGCGCCCACCGGGCGCCCCGTGACCTTGACCACATAGCGCTCGCTGAGTTCATCCGGGCGGGCAGACCATGTTTCAAAGCCATTCTTTTTCCGCCACTGCTGGAAATACGGCTGCTCATCCCCCTCCAGCTGTTGGACAGGAAGAACGCGGGTTGAGCCTTCCGGTAAGCGCAACTGAATCGACTTTCCACCCTGGCAGAACGACATCAACGCACCTTCAACCGATGAACCAGTCTTCAACTTCCAGCTTCGGGCAGGAAAAACCGTCAGCGCATCACCCACAGCCCCGTGCGGAATCATCTTCTCCTCTGCTGGCTGCGAAGCGGCTTTCGTCTCCAGCGCAGCTAATTCACGCGCCTTTGGCTCTGCTGGAGTCCCCGCCACAGCAGCCAGAGCCGTTTCCACCAGACCTGGAGTTTTCTGCAACTTACCCCGGCAGATATCCGCGTAGGCTTTGTAATAGAACAAATCTGCATGGCTGGGCACCGTGCCATAAGGTGTCGTTGTTGTCAACCCCTGGGTCAGCATGTACTCAAAGGCAAACAGTGCAGATTCCCAGCGACCGCGGCGGGCATAACTGAAACCAAGCCCCGGAGACATTCCAGCCTCGCGTCCCCGGCTGAACATCAACTCCAGGCGCATGATATCATTTCCTGCATCCCCCTCCTCTGCGAGTTCTGCCAGATAATCAGCATACGTAGCATAGTCCACATGGCGGTACAACATTGCCAGCAGCAAGGCATCTTTCCGGAAGCGGGCTGCCTGTGCAGAATCGGCACAAAGCAGAGCACGAGCCAGACGATAAGCCGGCGTTGTATCCGTTTCCGGGTCTGCTGCCATCATCTGGCACAGGCGGTCTGCATCTTTCTGCTTCCCTTGCGACAGGTATGCCCGGATAAGACGCAGACCATTTGTAGCATAATTACCGCGGAAGTACCTGGGCGGGCAATCCTGCCACTGCATCACGGGCTCTGTCATTCCCCAGCGCAGAAGATGCAGCAGAATATCCCCGGTAAGGCGGGCATCATCGTCCCACGCATGCTCACGTGCCAACTCCATAAACACCTCTACCGCAGCCTGGCGTTCCTCTTGCGAAGCAGGCAAAGCACCACTGATGACCGCCGCCCGCAACAGATTATCTCCCAATTCATCTTCATGCCCCAAGCGGGCAATGCTCATTTCATGCCGCAGCCCCATCGCCTCGCCATATTCAAACAAAGCATCATCCTCACCCTCATAGTCGGCAAACAAGGTAAGCAGAGCACGTGTACTGAAGCCCCGCAATTCACGCTGGCAGATAACCAGGGGCCAGAGCTCACTGCGGTTGAGCACACGAGCCAGCTGGGAACAGGCCTTTTCCAATTCCTGCACATTTCCCTGCTTTTCCATCACTGCCAGCATCAGCGTGAGGCGGTGCAAATGCTGGGGCAACATGTACAGAGCTTTGGCCATGAGAGGATCCGGCATTCCCTCGCATGTAATCTGAAACTCATCGTCCTCCGGCAGATAACTGAGCGTCACACCGTCCTCTGCGAATCGCATCGCAATGCGATGGTACACCGGCGTCACCAGATCCCGGCGATTCGGGCGCACTCGCTCGCACTCACCAAGGGCAGAAGCCAGCACAAATCCGGTACCGCGGTGCTGTTTCACATCTGCTGTCAGTTTCTCGAACAATTTCAGCTCTTTCTGAAACTCAACCGGAATAGCGGCGCCAGCTTTCACCCCAAGCAAGGAATCATCCCACATGGGCAACTGCACAGCCGAAGCATCAGGCCAGGAGGAGTGAATCCTGCCGCGGGTCGAAACATTGACAGGCTTCCAGATACCCGCCACGCGGCGTCCCAGTGCCAGCAGACAGCGTGGAGCCAGTGGCAGCAGCTCCTGTTCCAGGTTTTTCACCTGCTGGAGCAGCGTCTTTTCATTTCCACCGGCCAGTGCCGACAAGCAGCATTCCGGCACTTCCTGCCCCATGGTGCGGTAATGCTGAATACCGCGGTATTGCAGATAGCGGCGCAACGCAGCCGGCTTGTGTTCCAGCAAATCATACCCAGTCAGGCGCATGCAGCGCGCCAGCTGCACCGCTTTTGATGAATCACGCCAAAGCAGAGCATTGAGCGTCAGGTATTCCCAATCAAATCCCCCGGTCAGAAAACGCGGCACGCTGCCATTCAGGCTGCGTTCAGCTGATACAAAACCCGTCAAATGCGGGTAACGCACCGACATATCATATTCCATCTGAGACGAAAGGCGCACCTCTTTTCCGTTCCGGAACTCCTGCAGGTAAATGCGCGCAGCAGCACCCGCCACCCGGTACGCACCATTCACATCGCACCATGCCTGCAAGCCGCGGCAGAGGATATCCAGCTCCGCGTGGTTGAGCTTTTTATCATGCTCCAGCATGCGGTAAATCTCCTGGATGAACTGTTCCTGGGGTGTCTTATCCCGCAGATGATTTCTCAATGAGATGATGAATTCCCGGCGCGGGGCCTGATTCAACCGGCGCAACCAATCCACATTCAACCCCGGATAGCGGTAAATTTCCCTGAATTGTCTGAGAGGGGCCAGCGCCGAGAGCTTCTCCTTCGGCACGCTGGAAAGCAACATCTGCACCAGCTGAGTCACATGCGGCTGATTATCCACCAGTGCGCAGAATGCCTCCTCGTCATCCGGATCAGCTTTGAGGCGCTCCACCATAGCCTGCGTATCAGTCACATGCCGACGGCAATATTCGCGCATGCGGGAACGCTGGTTCAGATCCAGGCCGGGGAACCACTCCACCGGGTGCACCTCTGCTGGTACAGGTTCGCGGCAATCCGGGAAAAGGTACAGGCGCAAATACTCATCAGCCCACGAGGGAAACACCAGAAATGCCAGGGCGGGTATAAGAGAAAACTTTTTCATCTACTTAAAAGGGAGTTACTTACTGTAAAAATTAAATTCATCCTGCCGGGCGTTAAACAAACGGTCGGCAAACACCGAGCCGCTGAGCATGCCTTTCTGCGCCCTCCGCTGGTAGGGGTTGCCATTCAACACATGGTGATAGAACACCGCATAATTAACCTGTTGCGTATTATGCAAAGTCGCGTTCCGGAGCCCGGCGGTGGCAGCTTCCGAGTGAAACGGATACTTGGTGTGTTCACTGACCACATTATAGGCATAGTACAAGCGCATGGTGTCTTCGTGGCACTTCGGGGAATACAGGCCGTTATCATCCGCATACATCAGCATGAAAACGAACTGCTTTTCCCAACGGTTCACCCATTCCGGATGTGCCTCCACATACTGCCGGAACGCCACATCGACCGCGCTTCCCCGACGGTTCAGATACATCACCACTATACCGACACGGTGCAATGCCGCATACAGCAAAGCATCATCCACGCTCGTCACGACTGGTAACACCGGCGCTTCCTCCGTTTTACAGGCCGCGTAGCGTTGCAGCATTTCCAGAGTGGCATTCGTCACCTTAAAGCGGTCATCCACCTGTACTCGCGCCTCTGTTGCCGTCATCGGTTTCAGATTCGTTTTAAGCGCATAGCAGTTTCCATTACTCAACACCAGGCGCACATAATACGAGTCGCGCAAGGGAACAACAGAAAGAATGCGCACCAGCTGCTTTCCCTCACGGTAGGTCTCAAAGCTCTCAAATGAATTGGCCTTTAACCAGGTACGCACCACATCCAGATCCGCATCTGACAAAGTGTAGGCAGCATACTCCAGACGCCGGCCGGTCGGCGTGCAGAGAATCACCGCAGCCTCATTTCCCCACTCACCTTGAATCCCCTGCAGCTTTGCCCGGAACGGCCGCTCACCAGCAGGAGTCCAGGTGCGTTCTTCCGAGGGCGTCAGAAACTGCGGAGGTGTAACCGTACCCTCCACGCAACGGAACTCTGCCGCCAGAGCCGCCCCCACGCATCCTATCAGCATCAACAAGTGCTTCATTTCGTATCCTCCTTCTTTTCGGGCAGATTAAAATAACAAGGCATCACCAGCACCGGGTCATAACTGCTGTTCCCATTCCCGGAACGCCCTGCATATACCAGACCATAAATGACCTGGCGGCCAGTGCTCGACAAACTGCTGAAGCGGAACTCCGCCGGTAGGTGCAACTCTCCAAACACCTCACGTGTAAACCGGTTCACAAATGTCGCATAGTCCTTTTCCTCCACAGTCGCGGGAATCTCAAAAGCCGTTTCAGGCGTGCGGCCATCGCCTTTTCCCAGGTCATGTTTTCTGCGGAAATCTTCCAGCCGCGCAGCGGCATCATTCCACAATTTATTCCCCTTCAGCTCAAGCCTTTTCTCATCCCATTCACCGGCGCGCATGTAAAAATATTCAGCCAACGCTGATCTGGAATAATAGGTTCCCAGAAAATCATCCTTCCGTAACAAAAAACGCTCTTCCAGATTTCCATTACCATGAAAACGATTGTTGCACAACTCATGCAGCGCCTGTTCATTTTGCTCGATGAGCTGGCGCAGATGCATAGAGGTCACCGGATTCTGCTGCAAACGCGCCACCACGGGCAGCACCTCATTATAAAGCTTCACGAAATCCGCCTCCAGCGCCCGCCAATGCGACACAGGTGCAATTTCCCGCAAAAGAGTAAACAGCTTCTCCACCTGTTTCAAATCCTGCACCTCTGCCGGCTGCAAAGCACCCACGACTTTTTCATCCTCGCGTTCGCAGATAGCCAGGAAAAGCTGAGTACTTCCCTGGCAGCCTTCCTTCAATTGTTTCTGGACAGTCTCATTATATTCAGCTACAGGAAGTAAGCCGAGCATCTGCACCAGCTGTCCCTCCTCATACAATTGCTCCAGGGTCACGCCAGTGTCCATCATTGCCCGGGCTGCTTCTTTCACCCGTTTTTCAGCTTCGCTCACCTGCCGCACCTGCACCGCCGCAGCATCGGCCGCAGACTGAGAATTCACTGCAGAAAGAGCATGTGTTGCAGCACGCAACTTCTCAGCCAACGGCACAATGCCGGCACGAAAAGCCTCAACACCTCCCAGTTGCTCCTGATTCATGGGCGGGATTTCCTGCCCGGGCTGCCCGGCGGCACATATCGCAGGTACCACCGCTACCCACATTGCAAAAATTTTATTCATACCAGTATCTGGACGCTTTTCCGTCTGTCCTTTATTGAGTTTAGCGATAATTTCATCAAAAAAACAGCTTTTTTACCCTATTGACAACAAAGGGGAGGGTAAGTTAGACTGAAAGCATCGCAGAACAACCCACATTTTCGCTGAGCCTGGCCGGTGGACGGCTGGGCGTGGTGCCGGCAGGGGCATTTCCCCGGCTGGAGCGGGCGTTTGTGCGCAGTGCCGGGGCGGGTATGCTGGATTTGCTGCGCCATGGGCTGCCGCTGGGCGCGGGGGCTTTTCCGGCCTGGATGCGGGAGCGGGCGCAGGAGCTCTTAATGCAGCATTTGCGCCGCCTGCGCCTGGGGGATGACGCCGCGCCGCAGCTTTCGCCGCAGCAGGCCACCGCCTGGCTGGAGGGGATGCCGCCGGTATATGGCGGCGCGGTCACCGCCAGTATGCTGGCCAGGTGGTTCGACACGCTGGGGGCGGCACTTGCCTGGCAGGCGGAGCGCGAACTCACCACCCCGGAAAAATGGCTGGAATCACTGGGCGAGGGCTGGCAGCAGCTCGGCAAAGTGTGTTTTCACCTGGCCGAAAACGGCGGCGAGGGGGTCGAAGCGCATCCTTTTGCCTTTTTAGCAACCTTCATTCACCGCGCCGGGCAGGATGGCAGGCCCCGCCACGCACCGCTGGCCATGGCCCGCCAGCTCTACGCCAGCGATGTGGGTACCCTCACGGCCCTGCTGCGCCCGCTGCAGGCGGCAGCGGCAGGCAATTCCTTTCTCCATGAGCTGATTAACAGCGGCAGCATTTACAAACCCTGCGCCTGGGGACCGCGCCAGACTTACGATTTTCTGGAAAGTCTGCCCCTGCTGGAGCAGGCGGGCATCGAAACCCGCATGGTGAACCTGTGGCAGAGCCGCCCGCCCCGCGTGGAACTGGAGGTGCAGCTGCAACCCGCAGGCGACAGCCAGAAACCCGACCGCGCCCCCGCGCTCAATATCTCCACCCTGCTGCGCTTCAGTCCCCGCGTAGTGCTGGGCAACTACGCCCTCACCGAGGCAGAGCTGGAGGAACTGCTGGCCGGGGAGGACGGGCTCATCCGCTTCCGCGGCGAATGGGTGCGGCTGGATAAGGAAAAGCTCGAAAAACTGCTCAACAGCTGGCGCCAGGCCACCCGCATGGCCGCCGGCGGCATTCCCCTGCTAGCCGGGCTCCGCTGGCTGCTCGGCAAGCACAGCAACGCCCTGCCGCACATTCCCCCGCAGGAGGACGGCATGCGCGCCGTGGCAGCGCCGGAGTTGCAAGCCGCCCTGCAGCAACTCACCCTCAGCCCGCAGCAGGCACAGATTCCCGCCCCCCTGGCGGGCATGCTGCGCCCTTACCAGAAAGAAGGGGTGCAATTCCTGCTGGGGGTGACAGAGGCAGGCTTCGGCGCCTGCCTGGCAGATGATATGGGGCTGGGCAAGACCATACAGGTCATCGCCTGGCTGGCGCATCTGCACGCCACCGGGGCGCTGGATAAGCGCGCGGCCCTCATCGTGGCGCCGGCCTCGCTGCTCACCAACTGGCAGGACGAACTGCGAAAATTTGCTCCGCAGCTCAATACCCTGGTGCTGCACCCCTATGCCCTGAGCCGGCAGGATACCGATTACCTGCAGCAGAACCCCGCCTGGCTGCTGCGGCGGGCGCATGTGGCGCTCACCACCTACGGCATGGCCACGAGGCTGGCCGAGCTGCTGGCAGCAGAAGAACTGCCCGCCCTGGTGCTGGACGAAGCGCAGGCCATCAAAAATGCCGATTCCCAGCGGACGCGCAGCATGCTTCAACTCTGCTCCCCCCGCCGAGTAGCGCTCACCGGCACCCCGGTGGAAAACTCACTGGGCGAGCTGCACAGCCTCTTCCACTTCCTCACCCCCGGGCTGCTGGGCTCGGAGAAGGAATTCAACACCATGGTGCAGAAAATGGGAACCGATTTCACCCCGCTGCGGCGGCTGGTGCGCCCCTTCATGCTGCGCCGCCTGAAGACAGACCCCGCCCTGCTGCCCGAGCTGCCCCCCAAGACCGAGCAACCCGCCTACTGCCTGCTCACCCCGGAGCAGACGCGCCTTTACGCCCGCGAGGTGGAAAAACTCCAGAGCATCATCCACGAGCCCGACCCGCAGACCCGGCTCACCCTCCTGCTCCCCATCCTCAGCCACTTGAAACAAATCTGCAACCACCCCGCCCAATACCTGGGCGAAACCTACTATGACCCCGCCCTGAGTGGCAAAATGGCACGCCTGGGCCACCTGGCGCGGCAAATTGCCGCAGCGGGCGACGCCGCGCTCATCTTCACCCAGTACCGCAGCATGATGGAACCGCTGCACGACTTTCTGGCAGGCATTTTCGGCGCCCCCGGGCTGGTGCTGCACGGCGGCACCCCCATAGCCGAGCGCCAGCAGCTAGTGCAGCAATTCCAGCACCCTGGCGGGCCGCGCTTCTTCCTGCTTTCGCTCAAAGCCGCCGGCACCGGGCTCACCCTCACCCGCGCGCGCCACGTCATCCACTTCGACCGCTGGTGGAACCCCGCCGTGGAAAACCAGGCCAGTGACCGCGCCTACCGCATCGGCCAGCAGAACCCGGTCATCATCCACCCGCTCATCTGCCGCGGCACCATCGAGGAAAACATCCACACCATGCTCACCCGCAAGCGAGACATGGCCGATAAACTCCTCGCCGGCGGGCTGGAAAAACTGCTCCTCCACCTGAGTCCCGAGGAGCTTTACTCACTCGTGGGCGGAGCCACACCCTGCACGTAGGAACTAATCATCCTTGTGCCACAATTTGCGCTTGCAACGGGGTGTTGAAACGGGTAGACTGGTTGCCATATGAGTAAAGAGATTACCCTTGAGCAAGACAAGCTAATGGCACAGCGCCAGCGCGCGCTGGATGCCGCTATGCTTCAGATTCAGAAAGATTTTGGTGAAAATGCCATCATGCGTCTGGGCGACCGCAAGACCATGGAGGTAGAGACAATTCCGACCGGCAACCTGCTTATTGACCGCGCCCTGGGCGTGGGCGGTTTCCCGCGCGGTCGAATTGTGGAAGTTTTTGGTCCGGAATCCTCCGGTAAGACCACGCTGACGCTGACCGTGATTGCCCAGGCACAGAAGGCCGGCGGGCTGGCTGCGTTCATTGACGTGGAACACGCGCTCGACCCGGCCTATGCGGCCAAGCTGGGTGTAAACCTGGATGACCTGCTGGTTTCCCAGCCGAACAGCGGTGAGGAAGCGCTGCAAATCTGCGAGGCGCTGGTGCGCTCCAACGCCATCGACGTGGTGGTGGTGGACTCCGTGGCTGCTCTGGTGACCAAGCAGGAACTGGAAGGCGACATCGGCGACAGCACGGTGGGCGCCCAGGCCCGCCTGATGAGTGCCGCGCTGCGCAAGCTCACCTCGCTCATTTCCAAGGCCCGCACCATCTGCATTTTCACGAACCAGATTCGCGAGAAGATTGGCGTGATGTTCGGCAACCCGGAAACCACCCCCGGTGGCCGCGCCCTCAAGTTCTATGCCTCGGTTCGCTGCGATATACGCCGCATTGGCCAGATTAAGGGCACGGACGGCTCGATTTCCGGCAACCGCACCAAGCTCAAGGTGGTCAAGAACAAGGTGGCTCCGCCCTTCAAGGAATGTGAGTTCGATATCATGTACAACGAAGGTATCTCCAGCGTGGGCAGTCTCATTGACCTGGCTATGGAGTTCGACATCGTGCAGAAGCGCGGCTCCTGGTTCAGCTACAATGGCGGGCAGCTCGCCCAGGGACGAGATGGCGCCAAAGATGCCCTGCGCAACAACCCCGAACTTTACGCCGAGATTGAGGCCAAGGTGCGCGAAAAACTGGACGCCGCCGGCACCAAGTAACCCATTTCAACAGGCGGTCGGCACCCCCGGCCGCTTTTTTCATGAACGCCGCCCCCCAGCAGATTCCCCTGCCCCCACGCCCAGCCGCTGCCACGCCGGCAGAGGTGGAGGCCTATGCGGCCGCCTGCCTGACCCACCTGCACCTGCACGACTGGTGCTTCGGCTGGGATAAAACGGTTCGGCGCCTGGGGTGCTGCAAGATGCAGCAGCGGCGTATCAGCCTCTCGCGCTACTACGCCGAGGCCTACGCCAGCAAGGATGCCGGGCAGCTCTGGCGCACCCTGCTGCACGAGCTGGCACACGCGCTGGCCTGGGTACACCACAGCGCCCGCGGCCACGGCCCGGTGTGGAAACGCTACTGCACCGCCCTGGGAATTCCCGGCGAGCGAGCCAGCACGAGAGATATCGAGTTCGACTCACCGCGGCAGGAACACCCGGCGCGCTTCACCCTGTGCCACCAGGAAACAGGCGAGATTTACCGCACCTACACCCGCAAACCCCGCATCAGCGCCAGCCGGCTGCGCAGCTGCTACATACCCGGCAAAAAGGCAGATACGCTGGGCAAACTCACCATCAAGAGCATAGAATCCTGACCATGGCACGCTACAAAGCCAGCGATGATGAATATCGCGAGCCGGAATACCACCCGGCGCCGCCCAGGCGCCAGACCCCGCGCCGCGCCTGGGAGCCCGAACCGGAATACGAACCGCTGCCGGAGGACGTGAACCCGATTCAGGAATTCCAGTCACCACCACGCAAAGGCACCGGGTGCCTGCGCGCGCTGTGGCTCATGGTCACGCTTCCACTTCGCATCATATTCTGGACGCTGCGCAAACTGCCGAAAATGGTGCTCATCCCGACCAAAATCATTCTGAGTCTGGGGTTTGCCGGCATGGTACTGGCGGGTATTCTGGCAGTAATCTACGGCGTAAAGGCCGAGCGCTACGATTTATCGCAGGTGACCCGCATGCCGGAACGCAGTATTGTGCTGGACCGCAAAGGCAACGAAATCGGCACCCTGCATGGGGAGAACCGCCGCAGCATCGCTGATCTGCACGAGGAAGTGCCACGCTACATGATTGATGCGCTGGTCATGCAGGAAGACCGCTCGTTCTGGACACACGGTGGCATTGACCCTCGCGGCATTCTACGCGCTGTGGCACAGGTTTTCAAGCACCACCGCACTACCCAGGGTGCCTCCACGCTGACCATGCAGCTGGCCAAAAACACCTACAACCACAGCGAGCGAAGTTTCGACGCCAAGTTCACCGAAATGGCACTCGCCCGCCGCATCGAATCCACCTACGATAAGGAAACCATCATCAAATGCTACCTGAACCGCGTGTTCTGGGGACACACCTTCCTGGGGCTCAAACAGGCAGCCTATGGTTATTTCGACAAGCTGCCACGCGACCTCACGGTGGGCGAGGCGGCCATGCTGGCCGGTATCATCTGCAGCCCGAACCAGTTTTCCCCCTACCGCAGCCTGTCCTCTGCCAGGGTGCAGAGAGACAAGGTGCTGAAGCTCATGTATGAGCACGGAAAAATTACCCGCAACGAATACGAATACGCGCTCAAAGAGGAGCTGGTAACGCGCAAGCCCGAGCGCCGCGGGGACGACAACTACGCCCTGGATCTGGTGCGCACCGAGGTGGACCACCTGCTTACCCTACTGGATTCCAAGGACGAGCGCTTGAAGGAGGAGGTCATTCTCTCCGGCGGGTTGCGCGTGCAGACTACGCTGGACATAGATTTGCAGGATGACGCCATGCGCGAGATTGACGCCCGGCTCACCGCCATGTTTGAAAAACAAAAAGGCTGGAAACACCAGACCCGCGCCCAATTCCAGACCCTGAAAGCCAAAACACCCAAGGAGGAGCAGGATAAGCTGCGCCCGAAATACCTGCAGGCCGCCTGCTGTATCATCGACAACGCCACCGGTGCCCTGCTGGCCGTGGTGGGCGGACGCGACAGCACGGAATCCCAGCTGAACCGCGCGCTGCAAAGCCGCCGCCAGGTGGGTTCTGTATTCAAACCGCTGGTGTATGCGGCCTACTTCGAGCGCGGCTATGGCCCCCGCAGCATGATTTCCGACGGCCCGATTCAGCGCGGCGAGATTGCCGGCGCCAAGAACTGGCGACCGCGCAACTCCGACGGCGTTTTTGCCGGCATGAACACCGCCGCCTGGGGCTTGCTCAAAAGCCGCAACACCATGGCCGTGCGCGCCGGTAACACCGCTGGCCTGCAGAACGTCATCAATACGGCCCTCACCGCCGGATTTCCCCGCCAGAGCCGCACACCAGGCCCCACCATCTACCTGGGCACCTGGGAAGCCTCGCCGCTGGAGGTAGCAGGCGCCTTCACCACCTTTGCCAATGGAGGCGTACGCCCCACGCCCTACATCATCCAGCACATCACCGACCGCGATGGCCGCGTTGTCTGGCAGAACACCCCCTCTGCCCGCCGCGTGTGCTCCACCCGCTCGGCCAATGCCGTTTCGGCCGTGCTGCAGCAGATTACCAAACCCGGCGGCACCGCCGGACAGATGCAGCCCCTTGGTTTCAAACACCCTTGCGGCGGCAAGACAGGCACCACCAATAACTACACCAACGCCTGGTTCTGCGGCTTCACCTCTGATTTGACCGCCGCCGTGTGGGTAGGCTTTGACCGCCCCACTAAAATTGCGGAAAGAGCCTACGGTGGTACCGTGGCCCTGCCGCTCTGGGTGGGGGTAATGCAATGCGCCGCCGCCCGCGGGTACCAGATGAAAGCCATCCGCACCACCCCGGCCAAGGCACGCAACACGGGCATACGCCTCTGCCGCGTGTCGGGCATGCTGGCGCACGCCGGTTGCGAATATGAGGGCAAGGCCTACATTGAAACCATGACCGATCTGACCCAGCCGCGCAGCCTGTGTACCGTGCATGCCGAACTGGCCGAAGACCCGGAGGAATCTGCCGCCGATGATGTAGCCGAAGACCCGGATGCTACGCCGGATATCGACGGTCTGCCCACAGAGCTGCTGAAGCACCTGCCGGAGGACGATGTGGCCGAAGAGGTGTGAGGCACCATGCAGATTATGCCTTGGAGCAGACTTGAACACCCCGGAAAACCGGGTTATACTCCACCCCGTGAAGCGCTTATTCCTCAGTCTTTTTCTTGCAGCCGCCAGTCTGGCACAGGCCTGGCAGCAGGTGAACGAAGATGCACCGCAGCCCGCCCGCGAATTCCGCGGGGCCTGGGTAGCCACCGTCTATAACCTGGACTGGCCCAGCAAGGCAGGGTTGCCCGCCGACCAGCAGAAAGCAGAGTTGCTCAGCATCATTGAAGATGCCTCCCGGCTGCGACTGAACGCGCTTATGCTCCAGATACGCCCCAATGGTGATGCCCTCTACGAATCCGCCCTGGAGCCCTGGAGCATCTGGCTGAGCGGCGCCGGTAAAAACCCCGGTTACGACCCGCTGGCCTTTGCCATCCAGGAATGCCACAAGCGCGGGCTGGAGCTGCACGCCTGGTTCAACCCATTCCGGGCAACCATCAGCGGGCGCCCCACCGGGCGGAACCACATTGCCAACCGCCAGCCGGGCTGGCTGCTGCAGGCTGGCAGTACGCAGATTCTGAACCCGGGCAACCCCCAGGCGCGGAAGCATGTGATGAAGGTCATCATGGATGTGGTGCGGCGCTACAACATTGACGGCGTTCATCTGGACGATTACTTCTACCCCTACCCGCCACACAACAACGTGACCGATGGCCGCACCCCGGCCCAGCGCCGCGCCGCCATTGATACCTTTGTACAGGAACTCTACCGCAATGTAAAGCAGACCAAGCCCCATGTGCGCGTGGGTATCAGCCCCTTCGGCATCTGGCAACCCGGCGTACCGGAGAATGTGGAAGCCCGCATCAACGCCTACGAGGACCTGGCCTGCGATGCCCGCAAATGGCTGTCCAAAGGCTGGGTGGATTACCTCTCACCCCAGCTCTACTGGCGCTGCGAAGGGCCGCAGAGCTTCCCCGCCCTCATGCAGTGGTGGAGCAACATCAACCCCAGCCGTCCGGTATGGCCGGGAATTGCCTCCGTGCGCATCGACAGCAAGGAAGACCCCGGCCGCAAGGCCTCTGAAATCGGTCGCCAGATTGGCTACACCCGGCAGCTGGCCCGCCAGAGCAGCGGCCAATTATTCTGGAGCTGGCGCTCCCTGGGCACCAACCGAGGTGGCATTCACAAAGTACTGCAGCGCATGTACCCGACCCTCGCACTCCCCCCCGCCATGCCCTGGTGCGGCAGCACCCGCCCGGAGCGCCCCAGCGTGCAGGCACACCAAAGCAGCCACGGTTGCAGGGTCACCTGGCAGGGCAAGGCCCACAAGTGGGTGGTGCAGATTGGCAGCAAAGGACGCTGGTTCACCCTGGATGTATTGCCTAGCAATGCCACTGCCACCACCATATCCCCTCGCATTGCCAACACGCTCGACCGCATCGCCATACGTCCCATTTCTGCCACCGGTATGAGCGGCACCCCCGGTGTATTGGCCCGATAACCCACATTTTCTCCCTAAAAAGGAGAAAATCGCGAATTTAGGGTTGAACTGTACTCTAGGACTGGTATAATGCCATGCGTTATGAGTACCGACGCAACCAAAGTCGAGCTTCCGAGCTCCGTGAAACGCTATGCCCTTTACCTGATGGTAATGGCTGGCCTTGGTGGTCTTCTCTACGGTATTGACGTAGGCGTTATTGCCGCCGCGCTGCCGTACATTGAAAAGACCTCTTCCTACACCCCGCAGCAGCTGGCCATCGTGGTGGCCGCCGTGCTGTTCGGTTCTGTTCTTTCCTCCCTGTTCGCCGGCATGCTGGCCGAATGGCTGGGGCGCAAGAAGGTCATCATCCTCTCTGCCCTGCTGTTCACGCTGAGTATCCCGGTAATCTGCTTCTCCAACGGCGTCTTTGAAATGCTGATGGGTGGCCGTATTCTGCAGGGTGCCAGCGCCGGTCTCGTGGGTGTGGTGGTTCCCATGTACCTGGCCGAATGTCTGGATGCCAACTCTCGTGGTAAGGGTACCGGCATGTTCCAGTTCATGCTTACCGTCGGTCTCGTGTTCGCCGCCGTTATCGGTCTGGTGACCACTATGCTGGTGGGTGCAGCCGATGACCCCACCGTTACCGCCGAACACAAGGTAGCGGCCTGGCAGGTTATCTTCTGGTGCTCCGCCATTCCCGGTCTCATCCTCTTCTTCGGTGCGTTCAAGCTGAAGGAATCCCCCCGCTGGCTGTACCGCCGCGGTCAGCGCGAGCTGGCTCTCTGCTCCCTGGCCTCCAACAACGGTGACGCCGCCGCCAAGGAGATTCTGGACGAAATGATTGCCGCCGACGCTGCCGAGGAAGCCGCCAAGGCTGACTTGGCAGAGGCCTCCAAGGGCGACAGTCTCCTCCAGCGCAAGTATGTGATTCCTTTCATCCTGGCTGTTGTGGTTCTGGCCTGCACTCAGGCTACCGGCATCAACTCCGTGCTGAACTACTCCGTAAAGATTTTCCAGCAGGCTGGTCTGCAGGGTGAAGTAGCCAACATGGCTGACCTCGCAATCAAGGTAACCAACATGGTGATGACCATCGTTGCTGTGACCCTGGTAGACAAGAAGGGCCGCACCTTCCTGCTCAAGATGGGTACGCTGGGTATCATCGTAGGTCTGGCCGGTGTGGGCGCCATGTTCCTCACCGTGGAGAACGAGCGCGTTGACGTGACCGCCCAGGTAGCCGCCGCCGTGCAGGACAACACTCTGACCATCGGCGCTGCCGATGCTGTGAAGGCCGCTATTACCCCCGACGTGCTCGCCGCCCACCCCGAATTCATGCAGGGTGAGTCCGTGGCTCCCGGCATGCAGCTTATCGTAACCTACAAGCAGGGGCTCGACAACATGCAGAACGTGGCTGAAGTACGCGCCGATGGCGCTGCTGATGGCGCCACCATCTCCATTGCCAAGAGCGTTGCTCTGGCTCCCACCTTCCTGGACAAGCTCTGCTTCTGGTCCACCCCGCTGCCCGAGGGCACGGTGAAGGAAGTGACCATCACCAAGGCCGAAATCGGCATGAAGCCCAACGCCGTGACCGGCTGGATCGTGGCTGGCTTCTTCGTGGTGTTCATCGCCTTCTACGCAGCAGGCCCCGGCGTGTGCGTATGGCTGGCTCTCTCCGAGCTCATGCCGAACCGCATCCGCGCCAACGGTATGGCCATTGCACTGCTCATCAACCAGGGTGTTTCCACCACCATCGCAGGCACCTTCCTGCCCTGGGTGGGCAACTCCGGCTACTCCACGGTATTCTTCTGGCTGGCTGGCTTCACGGTAATCTACTTCATCACCGCAGCCTTCTTCATGCCCGAAACCAAGGGTCGCACGCTCGAAGAAATCGAGCAGTACTTCAAGACGGGCAAGATGCCCGAAAAGAACTAAAATACCACAGGTTCTTTTACGAATGGTTTTCCGGCTCTCCCTGCCACCACAGGGAGAGCCGCTTTCTTTCTCTCCGGAACAAGGAAGACAGGTCCAAAGACGGTCATTCATGTTGCGGTATGGGGGATTACCAGTGTACACAAAAGCCCCCTGTTCTGCATGCTGCAGAACAGGGGGCTGCGTCAGTTTACAATTACTCAGAACCTCAGCGCGTACCGCCACTCTTCTTGGGGCGGCCACCGCGGCTCTCCGGCTTAGGGAACATCGTTCTGGGCGTCAACAGCTCATCAGGCAGAGCCGGAGCCAGCGCCCCGCCCTGCTCACGCAGTTGGCGGGCGAATAGACGCACAGCAGCAAGCAGAATAGTATTACGGCTGCGGTTATAGTGCTCAGCAGTCTTATTCAACATGCCCAGCAGATTTTCAGGGCAACGGAAGGTAATAATTCTAGTGCTCATAATTGTTAGATGGAAAGGTTAATGATGGCATTTACCACAACCACATTCCCCATGCTCGTGGTGCTCACCGCAGTTACACTCATGTTCCCCGTCGCAGCAGCAGGCATGCTCTGCATCGGGCTCATAATCCGCATCCTCAATCTCCGGAGGCAGCGGCACATCATCATCGGGGTGATACGGTGGCTCCAAACGCGCCGCCAGACTCGGTGTAGCCGCCACCTCAGCCGCGAAGCGACCATGTATATTGCGTGTACGCAGGTCAGCGCCTGCGGCCAGCAGTTGATCTACAATGGACTCGTAGCCATAATATGCAGCCAGATGGAGGGGTGGCTGACCATAGGCATTGCGAGCATTCACATCTGCCCCGGCAGCCAGCAGCAGTGTAATGAGCGCGGTATCCGGCTCCACACCCACTGAGGCCAAATCGGGAGCCAGGTCCACCTCATCCTGCAACAGAAGCGTTGCCGCGCGGCTGAGCGTCTCAGAATCTTCGCCATTCATGATGGCATCCAGAAACTCTTGTACGGGCTCGTCAAAATCGTCCGGGTCAATGTCTGCTGCCATTTCTCGCAAATCCTCCAACTGCACGCGGGGTCTTTCATCCTCTTCCAGAGTAATGCTGTTCCACTGCAAATCGCTCATGCCGACAATATACCGCATTATCAAGCAAGAAGCCAGCATAAAATTCGCCTATCTTCGGCAAAAAAAAGGCTCCCGGCTGCCATTGCAACCGGGAGCACGTTTAAATCAGCAACTGTGGAGCTTTAGTACTTATAATCCACGTAGAACTGGAACTGGGGACTATCATCCGCGCAGTTATCGGTACACAGCGGAATGGCGTAGTCTACAGCCAGCGGACCCATGGGCAACTGAATGCGCAAACCAACACCATAGTCTGCTGCCAGTTCATTGGGGATAAAGTCGAAGCTATCTTCATGCACGAAGCCTACGTCCACGAACATGGCAAAGCGCACAGACTCCACAACCGGGAAGGTGACCTCAAACTGAGCAAAGGCAGAAGTCTTACCACCCATTGTCTCATCCCCAGCCAGGGAGGGATCAACCATACCCACGTCGCGATAGCGGAAACCGCGCAGGTTAGCAGGTCCACCCAGGTAGCAGCGTTCGAAAATCGGCACTTCGCCACCAGATACAGCATCAACTGTTTCCATACCGAAGTTCACGCTCCAGATGGAATCCCAGAAGGAATTATAGTAGTACGAACCGCTCATACCCAGGGTATAGGTCTGTTCAGTACTGCCGGGGCCACTGTAACCGAGGTGAACCTCCCAGCTACCACCGGAACGAGGCGTCACGATAGCATCGCGGGAATCATACTCATAACTCAAGCGGAAATGGCTGCGAATATAATCGCCCTCCTGACACTGGAAGAAGACCGGGGCATCGTAATCAGGATCAATTCCATACTGCTCAAGGCGATATTCAAACTTCACAGAAGTGAGGTCGCTGAGAGCCTTACGCAGGGAAACTGCCCAGCCGAAGTTCTGCTGCTCGTAATAATCACTCAGATAGGTGGAATTAGTGTAGAACAGCTCGTTGCCCAGAGCAAGCTGGCGATCCAGGAACCAGGGTTCCATCAGGTATACTGAAGCACTCGAATACTCGGTACCAAGCTTGGCGTTGATCGTCAAACGCTGGCCACCGCCCACAAAGGAACCGCCATTGACAAAGCCGCGAATATCAAAGTTTGACTGCGTAATGGTCGTGTAGAGATAGACGTTTTCCACGGTGGAGAACGCCACACCCAGAGTCAGATTACCGGTCATCTTCTCGTGTACATTCACGTTCACATCGCGGTAACCACTGGTGGTGGAAAGCCCCTGAGACACCTCTACCTGGTCAAAGTAGTTCAGGTTTTCCAGGCGCTTCTTAGCCGTCTCAAGGTCCACGGAGTTCAGATTTTCACCGGGCTTGAGCGGAAGTTCGCGCAGAATCACGTGCTGGCGGGTCTTGGTATTACCGCGCACATTGATGCGCCCCACCTTGTGCGGCGTACCCTCCGTCACATTGTACCGGATATCTACAAGGTGAGAACCATCCTCAGCCACACCGGCTTCATCAATTTCCGGGCGCACATCGGCATCTGAGTATCCCTTGGCGCCATAATAACGGCGAATCATCGTCACGTCATCAGACACCTTCTGCAGGGAGTAGATATCGCCATCGAGCATGCTCAACCCCGGCTCAAGCTCCTGCGGGGTATAAGCCTTCAGCGGGCCAAAGGAAACCTTACGCACCTTGTAACGCGGGCCTTCCTCAATCGTCACCTTCAGGTTAAGTTTCTTACGGCCAGTTTCGTTGGGGCTGGCGGTGTATTCCACATTTGCCAGGCGCGCGCGAAGGTAACCGTAGTTGCGGTAGTGCTTGATAATGGCCTCAAGGTCATCCTCAACCTGTTCGCGGTCCACGCGGCCCGATTTGGTAAACCAGGTGAAAAGACCGCGCTCCTTCGTTTTCATGAGCTGGCGCAGCTGGGCATCATCAAAGGTCGAGTTACCTTCAAAATCGATGTTGCTCATGCACACCTCACGGCCTTCAATAATCTCAAAGACAACATCCTTATATGCACCGTTTGCAGTCTCGGTCGCCTTCCAGTTAACCTTGGTATCGGGATAGCCGGCTTCCTGATATGCTTTGATGATATTGGCACGGGCAACAGCAAGCGAAGCGTCGCTCAGCACGGTACCGGGCTGCAGCTTAGCTGTTTCGCGAAGGGCAGCATCATCGAACTCCACATTACCAGTGAAGCCCACGCCAGCCATAACACTGCTGGCACGCACATTGAAGACAACCTTGACAGAATTGCCAGAGGACTGAACCGATACGGTGGCATCCGGGTCAATCAGGCTGCGTTCAACAAGGCGCTCCAGGTCTGCGTTCACACGAGCTGAGGAATATTCACCACCTGCGCGAGTCTGCACCACGTCCAGCAGACGGCTGTCGGGCAGCACTTTCTTGCCTGTGTACTTGAATTCCACACCAGAAACGCGCTTACCCTCATAAGACGATTCATTCTGGAACAAACCGATTGCCGGTCCAAGCTCGCGGGTCACAGCAGCGTCATCCAGCAGATTCGTATCAGACGCAGCGGAAACAAGCTTGGTTTCCACGGGTTTAGCGGCTTCTTCCGCTTTCTTCCTAGCAGCAGCCTGTTTGCGGGCAATCGCTTCATCAAATGCACTGGCCTGCGTTTTAGTGGCAGGCGTTGTATTTTCCTGAGCGGCCTGCTGGTCCATCATCATGGCATCCAGAAACGGGTCACCCGTGGATTCCTGACCAAAAGCCGGCGCCGTCAATGTCAGAGCCAGCGCTGTAAGCGCAGCACTCCAATGCTTAGTAGGCTTGTTCATGCGGGCAATACTATACCTAGTCTGCCATTTCGTCAAGAATTTATTATCGCATCACACATAATAACGCGCGCGTTTACATGCTTTTTGGAAAGAACTCGCCAAATTTGGCTTGCGTTTCGCTTGAAATGCGGTATGCTAGTCCGAGCGGGGCGGTATTATACCCCTGCATGTATAATTATGGCCAGCGATAACCTTCAGGAACTCGAGACAAATTTCATGTGTGACCCGGATGCTGACGGCGGTTTCGTCTACACGACGGTCGAAGCTGCAATCAACTGGATGCACAAATATTCCATGTGGCCCATGCCCATGGGAACCTCATGCTGCGCCATTGAATACATGGCTGCCTCCTGCTCGCGATACGACATTTCCCGCTTTGGCGCAGAAGTGAACCGCTACGCCCCCCGCCAGGCAGACTTCATGTTCATCTGTGGCACCATCACATACAAGATGGCAGCCCTGGTTCGCCGCATCTGGGACCAGATGCCCGCCCCGAAGTGGTGCATCGCCTGTGGTGCCTGCGCCTGCACCGGTGGTATGTTCCGCAGCTATTCCGTGCTGCAGGGTGTAGATAAGATTGTACCGGTAGATGTATACATTTCCGGTTGTCCTCCCCGCCCGGAAGCACTGCTGCAAGGTCTCATCACCCTGCAGGACAAGATTATGGCTACAGATCATCCGCTCAAGGGCTTCTTCAAGGAACACGACCTGCGCCAGGCTCAGAACGCTCACACCATCCCCGCCGGCATCATCACGCAGGACTAACATCCACTCTGCTTCACGACCATGTCCGCCACTTCACTTTCCGACCTCCAGAAAGCCGCAGCAGATAAAATCTGCACGCGTTTTCCGCAAATCACCTGCAAGGAATTCCGCGGTGATATCACCCTGACCATTGCCCCGGAAATTCTGGAGCAGGCCATGAACTACGCCAAGACCGCCTGCGGGTTCGACATGCTGGTGTGTGTATCCTCCGTCGACCACCTGGGTGAGGAGCCTCGTTTCGAAGTCAACTACACCATTACCCAGGCCGAAACAGGAGCCAACCTGCTGGTACGCACCCCGGTGAGCGAAGCCGAAAACGCCGTACCCAGCATGGTACCGGTGTGGCGTTCTGCCAACTGGCTGGAGCGCGAGCAGTACGACCTGATGGGTATTGAATTCACCGGGCATCCGGATTTGCGCCGCATCATGATGTGGGAGGGATACCCCTACCACCCGCTTCGCAAGGATTTCCCGGTAGCTGGTAAGGATTTCGAACAGGCCGGTGTGGCCTTCACCCAGAAAGCCCCCACAGGCGGTGCGCCGTTTATCACGACGCCGGGTGTCAAGACCGCCGGTGAACGCGAGCCGCGCTCTCGCGGCTGATAGCGCACCCCGCCCTCATGCGCTATATTTCGTGCATTTTTCTGAGACTGGCTGCAGTTATGTCCCTTCTGGTGACAAGCTGCAGCCAGACTGACCCACGCACCCAGGCGCTCATTGAATTACGGGCAGAAGTAGAGAAAGAGCTGATTACCCTTGTTCCGGGAGACTGGATTATCATCGGTCGCTCGCAAGCTCTGGAAAGCGCAGTCACCGTGCAGGATGCACGGCATCTGAGCGTTATGGCGACCAATGTAAGCACGCTGCGTGAAACGCTCGACCTCATGGAAAGCGGCGGCAGACTCGGCCCACGTCTCTGGGTATGCCGGGAGCTGGAGCAAAGCAACCTGGCCCGCACCCCGGGAGCAACCCGCCTGCGCACCCACCTCAGGGAACTGTTGATGGGGCGCACCCATTTTTCTGTAGATGAGCGAGTCATCGCCATGCAGCTCAAACTGCTGGAACCGCACCGGAAAGTTCTCATCATCCACACTGATACCACCCTGCCCCACAGCAGCGTGGGCATTGAACTCGACTACGCAGACAGCGCCAGCGTGCCACCCCAGGTGCCTGGCAGCAGCAAACCCACATACCACCATGCCGACATTAACCCCTGACCAAGACCCCATAGCACGCGCCCAGGCCTGGGTGGGTGATGCCGTGCTTGCGCTCTATGTGCGCGAGTGGATTCTCTCATTCAAGGGAGAAATAGATGGGGCGCTCTTCATTGAGTTCACCAGCAACAACTTCCTTCGTCTCACCGGCAACGCCACCGGTGTAGAAGCCCAGATCGGCCGCATCTATAAAGCCGAGGGGCTGGCCGCCGCCAATGCCTGGATTGAGGAAAACCTGCGTCCACGCATGGAGCAACGCCTGCACAAGCTGCGCTCCATTCACCCCCACCACAGGAAATAACACACCATGAAACTCGTCAGCTGGAATGTAAATGGCATCCGGGCCACCCTGGGCAAAGGGCTTGCTGAGCAAATGGATACTCTGCAGCCGGATATCCTCTGCCTTCAGGAGGTCAAAGCCCGCCCGGAGCAAGTGAGCGACCTGTGGCTGGCCTCCTGGCCATACAGCCTGTGGAACCCGGCCCAGAAACCCGGCTATTCCGGCGTGCTGATACTTTCCCGCGTAGAGCCGCTTTCAACAAGCCTGGGCATAGGTTGCCCGGAGCACGATACCGAGGGGCGCGTAGCCACCATGGAATTCGAGGATTTCTACCTGGTAAACTGCTACACTCCGAATTCACAGAACGAGCTGGCCCGCCTGCCCTACCGCCAGGAATGGGACACCGCTTTCCGTACTTATGTAGCCGGGCTTGCAGAAAAAAAGTCGGTTATATTCTGCGGAGATTTAAACGTAGCACACGAGGAAATTGACCTGGCCCGCCCCGCCAGTAATCATTTTTCTGCCGGTTTCTCAGACGAGGAGCGCGCCGGGTTCACCCAGCTGCTCCAGGCTGGCTTTGCCGATACCTTCCGCACCCTGCATCCGGATGCCCGGGATGCATACTCGTGGTGGAGTTTCCGCGGTGGAGCCCGCGCACGGAACGTGGGCTGGCGCATCGACTACTTCTGCGTATCAACCCCGCTGCTGCCGCGCGTGCAAAGTGCCGAAATTCACGCCGATATCACCGGCTCTGACCACTGCCCTGTTTCCCTCACCTTGAACTGATACTGAATTATATGAAGCCCCTTACCAAACTGGGAGAAAAAGTACTTGAATCCGGCTCTGTCTGGGAACTCTGGGAGCGCGATGGCGTGCTCACCCTCCAGCTCGATGGCATGCCCTGCGCCAACTCTTTCACCTACGGCAGCGAGGAAGCCATGGCAGAACTCGCAACCTCACCCATCACCCGCGCCGGGCAACCCTGCATCATGATTGCCGGTCTTGGTCTGGGGTATGGACTGGCCAAGACCATGGAATGCCTGCCGAAGGAAAAGGCACGCTTCATCGTAGCCGAGCCCGTGTCTGAAATCGTGAAATGGAACCGCGAATTCAGCGAGAACAAGGCTCTTTTTGATGATAAGCGCGTGAGCACCGAACCCGCCAGTGCGGCTGAGTTGTGCCGGAAGCGCACCGGGTCGCTACATGCAATTCTGCTGCGCAGCGCCCACACTCGTTGTGAAATGTCACTGGGCGATGCACAGGCCTACTTCAACGCTCTGAAGGGAGGCAGCCTGCTGGTCATCAACCTGGCCAAGGCAGACAAACGCCTGGAAGCCACCCTGCGCCGCGCCGGGTTCGAGGTAAGCACCACGGCGGTACCGGCATCCTCCAAGGGCAAGCAGTTACGCCTGCACACTCTGGTACTGGCACGCCGCGGTCGCTTCGTTCCATTTGCAGAACGCTGATACGCACCCCTCCACCACCTGCCATGCTTCTACCCTTTTTCAGGAATCACATTCCCACACTGGAAGAAATTGAAGACCAACGGCTACGCCGCGACCGTGGCATTCGCGGCATGCTCAAGGTGGCAGGTATCATCTTCCTGGTGCTAGTTGCTTTTCTTGCATCCATGACCCTGCTTACCCCGCTGCTGGAGCTTCACGCCCTGGAACAGGAACGCGAGCAGGCACAAATTCAGCTGGTACGCGCCAGACAAAAAGAAACCGAAGCCTACAACCGTTTTCTCTGGATGTCTGACCCGGAGTACTTTGAACAAGTGGCACGCGACCGAGCCAACCAGGCTAAGACCGGAGAACACATCGTCCGCCGCCCCTCGGCCGAAGAACTCCGCGAAATGCAGAAAGCCAGACAACAGCACAGCCAGAAGCAACGCCCACGCCGCCGCGACTAGTCTTCCCCACCCCAACCACTTCTCACCGTTTTTCCTCACCATGACCACCTACAAGGCCCCGGCAAAAATCAACCTTTCCCTGCGCGTGCAAAACAAAGTACGCGAGGATGGCTACCACAATGTAGACATCCTGATGGCGCCGCTGGATTTATACGACACGCTGGATTTCCACAACTCCCGCACCACCACCCTGCTGTGCGACACCCCCGGCGTGCCGACCGATGAAAGCAACCTGGTGTTCAAGGCCATACGCGAATTTGAAAAGGCCTATGGCCGCAAGGCCAAGCAGCGCATCACCCTCACCAAGAATGTACCCCATGGCGCCGGACTCGGCGGCGGCAGCAGCGATGCCGCCACCACCCTGCTCGCGGTCAATGAGATTCTGGGCACCAACTACGACCTGACCGAACTCAGCGCCATGGCGGCCAACCTGGGCAGCGATGTTCCCTATTTCCTGACCCCCACTATCTGCCGCTGCCAGGGACGCGGCGAAATCGTCACCCCCGTGCCTAAGCTCGCCGGGTGGAGCTCCCCCATTGTCCTGCTCAAACCCGCCTTCGGCGTCAGCACCCCCAGCGCCTATAAAGCCCTCACCTGCAGCCGACGCCTCAAGGGCGTTTCCTATGGCCCGCAGAAGGTGGACGGCATCACGCTGGTGAACGACCTGGAGCGCCCGGTGTTCGCCAAATTCCCCGTTCTAGCACGCATGAAGCACTGGCTGCTGGAGCAACCCGGCACCCGGGCCGCCCTTATGAGCGGCAGCGGCTCCACCATGTTTGCCCTCACCGAAACCCCGGAACAGGCTCGCGAAATAGCCGCCCGCGCCCTGCAGGAACTCGACGCCACCCTCTTCACCTACTGCGGCACCGTCAACCCCCAGTCCAGCGCCGAATGAATTACCCGGCCAGCGCAGCAGACCCGGTGAACCACCGCCTCCTCTGCGTGGCAGAAGACGCCGTGCAGGGCTTCCACCGCACCCCGTTCCGCACCATTGCCACGCACTGCGGGCTCGATGAAGCCGAGGTCATCGGCCGTTTGCAAGCCATGCTGGCAACTGGCACCATACGCCGCGTGCGCCAGACCCTCCTTTCCACCAGTCTGGCAGAGGGCGCCCTCATCGCTTGGCAAGTGCCGCAGGAACACCTCGAAGGAGCCTACGCCTGGCTCTGTGCCAACGATCCTTTCACCGGCCACGTGGTCATCCGCGAATGCAGCGATACCACCGCCCCTGGCGCAGATTACCGCCTCTGGACCACCCTGAAAGTACCCACTGGTTACGGCAGCGTGGCAGAGCACAACAGGCTGCTCATGCGGCACATCGGCGCCACAGACTGGGTGGCCCTGCCCGTGGTGGGCATGTTTGCCCTGGGCGTGGGGCATGCCCGCCGTGCCGGGCTCAAACCAGGCGATAAGCTGCCCTCCCTGCCGGTTATGCAGCGGCCCTCCACCCCGCAGCTCAGCGAGCAGGAATGGGCTGTGCTGCTCAGCCTCAAGGAAAGCCTTTCCCCTGCTGAATTCACGCCCTGCCCCTGGGAGCAGCGCGCTGCGGCACTGGGCATGAGCCCGGATGCTTACTGCCGCATTGCCGAGGCTCTCGATGCAAAAAAAGTCATCGGCCGCTTTGCCACTTTCCTGGACCACCAGCGCCACAGCGCCAACCGCAGCACCGGCACCGGAGCCGCCGGGCTTTTTCACTGGACTGTACCCGCTGGCATGGAAGAACGCGCCGGCGCCGAATGCGGTCGCCACATCTGCATGACCCATTGCTACTGGCGCAGCGGTGGCGCCACATTCGGCGGCGCGCAGATTATGGGCGTGGTACACGCCACCACCCGCGAAGAGGTTCTGGCGCACAAGGGCGCCATTGATGCGCACCTCGCTGCCTGCGGCATCCCCCTGCTCCACACCGCTGTATTCTGGAGTCTCCGCGCCGAAATCCGCCCCAGCGAAATTTCCCCCCTGGTCTACCAGCGCTGGCTGCAACAATACGCTTAAATAAACACGCCGAGAAGGAAATATATTCCACCCGGCGCGTTCGCGTAGAGACGTGGTTTAAGTTTTTTATATCTGTGCCAGAGCCTGCTTGAGGTCGTCGATGATGTCCTCGGCATCCTCAATACCCACAGAGAAGCGGATAAGGTCGGGCTTCACGCCGGCTTCCTCCAGCTGTTTATCAGTAAGCTGGCGGTGCGTGTGGCTGGCAGGATGCAGCACACAGGTGCGGGCATCGGCCACATGGGTAACGATGGAGCAAAGCTTCAGACTGTCGATGAACTTGATGGCACGCTCACGACCACCCTTGATGCCGAAGGTGACCACACCGCAGGTGCGACCGCCGTCGAACTGCTTCTGGGCAAGCTCGTAGTATTTGTTATCCGGCAGGCCGGCATAGTTAATCCAGGCTACATCTTCCTGCGTAGAAAGGAACTCGGCCACCTTCTGCGCATTTTCGCAATGGCGCGGCACGCGCAGATGCAGGGTTTCCAGTCCCAGGTTGAGCAAGAACGCATTGAAGGGCGAGGGAATGGAGCCCAGGTCGCGCATGAGGGTAACCGTACACTTAGTGATGTAGGCACCGGCGCCGAAGGCCTCGGTGTACACCAGACCATGGTAGGATTCATCGGGCTTGGTGAGGCCGGGGAACTTATCGGCATGGGCAGCCCAGTCAAACTTGCCACTGTCGACCACCACACCGCCCACCTGGGTGGCATGGCCATCCATGTATTTGGTGGTGGAGTGCATCACGATATCCGCACCATGCTCGAAGGGACGGCAGTTCATAGGTGTGGCAAAGGTGTTGTCCACAATCAACGGTACGCCGTTCTTGTGAGCAATGCGGGCCATCTTCTCGATATCCAGCACCTGCAGCGAGGGGTTCGAAATCGTCTCGCCGAACACACACTTGGTATTGGGGCGGAAAGCCTTCTGGATTTCCTCCTCCGGCGCGTCCTGGTCCACAAAGGTGCAGTCTATACCGAACTTCTTGAAGGTCACCGCAAACAGGTTGTAGGTGCCGCCATACAGCGCGCTGGTGCATACAAAGTGGTCACCTGCCTCGCAGATGTTGAACACGGAGTAGAACGATGCCGCCTGACCGGATGAGGTTAGAATCGCTGCAACGCCGCCTTCCAGCTCGGCTATCTTCTTGGCCACGCACTCGTTCGTGGGGTTCTGCAGGCGCGTGTAGAAAAAACCGGCCTCCTCCAAATCAAACAAACGCGCCATCTGGTCGCTCGTTTCGTATTTGAATGTCGTGGACTGGTAAATGGGTACTACTCGCGGCTCGCCCTTCCCGGGATTCCAGCCGCTCTGAACGCATATGGTCGATGTCTTCATAACTTGCGCAACAATATACCACATTATACACGCCCCCTCAAGCATTCTCCTTCATAATGACACATATATACCACCTTTTTTGTATGATTTTTGATATTTTAGGGAAGAACTGGGCTGAATGGGCATTTTTAGGATTGACTCCCGGGGGGTATACACGGTAGAGTAGCGAGGTGGCAATGAGAACAATTTTCAAACTTTTATCGCTTTCACTATTAGCACCTCTCTGCTTGGGCACGCTGCGGGCCGACGATGATGTTTCCGACTCCGACAACGTGCCACGGAAGGCCAGGGTAGCCAAATCGAAAAAGGGAGCCAAAAAAGCCAGTGAAGAGGAGAATACCAACTATATCTCCAAGAACACGCCGAGCTGGAACAATCCCAAATCGACCCAGGCATCGCTGATGTCGAAGATACGCACGGCGATGAAATCTCCGGAGCTGGAGCCGGAAAAGGTGGTAGCCTTTGTAGAAAGCCCGAAGAACCGTCTTCTGGTGGCGCAGTACATGCTGGCGCAATATGATATGATGACGCCGGAGGACATGATTAAGAAGAACCATGAGCGGGTCATGAATGCACCGGCCAAGCTGCAGGAGGAAATCAAGAACGACAAGAATAAGCTCAAAACATTGAGAGGTGATGAGTACCGCGAATTCCGCGCAGCCATCAATGCTAAGGAAAATACGCTGAAACAACTGAAAGCAGATGCCAAACACCTGCCACCGTGGACACTTTCGGAACTGGCTAAGAACCGGGATGGTTACAAAGTACTCAGGGAAGTGACCGGCAACCTGGAATGGATGGAAAACATCTGTTTCTCCGGCCCCTGCGTGGCGCCCGGCCGTGCCCTGTATGTCATTTCCCTCATTGCAAAAAAATACCCGGAAGTATACAAGGACAAAGTGGTGCGCGACACCGCCACAGCCATTGGTCTGGAATGGGCACGCTATGGATACGACCTGGATAAGGCCATGGATCGCGCCGGTTTTTACATTGAAAACTGGAAACAAGGGCGGCTCAACACCATGTACGACACTCTCCCCATGTACCTGCGCCGCATTGTATGCGGCTGCAAGGGCGACAACATTGCCGGCTACCGGGTCAGCCTGGAATGGGCGCTGGACAATGTACACGTGCCGGCAGAACGCTACATGGGTTCTCCGCACCGCCTGGGATACCGCCTGTATAACATCTACGGCGACAGCATTCACGGCAGCGAATACTACAAGCCGTGGGAACACGTCTATGGGAACAACCACTTCACCCGCTCCCTGTATGTCGGCTGCGTGTGCGGTGGCATCTCTCACTTCGGCGCGTTTGCGGCCATAGCCAACGGCGTGCCGGCCCTCACCTGCGGCGAGCCCGGCCACTGCGCTTATATTCTCTGGGTCAATGGCAAATGGACCCCCGGCAACAGCATCAGCTGGGAGCGCGGGCTGCACTGGCAGCCAGTGCTCAACATGTGGAGCGCGTTCTCCTCGCTGCACCTGGGTTCTGAACTCTACACGAAGCTCGATTCCGACACGCACATATCCAACGTCTACCGCGTGATGGCGCACCACGCCGCAGCCAAACGCCAGGAGAAGCAGGCTATCGCCTATTTCAAGGATGCCGTGAGTTCCCAACCCATCAATATCCAGGCATGGCAGGAATACAATAACTACCTGACCAGTCACAAGGCAGACGATATGAAGCTGCTCAGCGAACTGCAAGACAACCTCTGCTTCACGGTAGTGCCGCGCTACCCGGAGGTGGCCTCCGAGTTCCTGAGTGCCTGGGTATATCCCAAGATGAAGGCTGCTAAAATGCCCCGCAAGGAACTCATGACCCGTTTCCATGTATTCTGGGACAACGTATACAAGATGGGACCGGAGCGCTGGCGCATTGAGAAGTTCGGGCGGCGGCAGATTGAACTGCTGGCGTACCAGGACCCGCCAGGTGAAAAAGATGAGGCCCCGCCTGCCCCCGATCGTGCGCTGCCGATGTTCCAGCTCATGATGAACAACCTGGCAGCCAAGCCGGACTACCTGCCGGTTGTCATTGGCTGGGGTGAGGAAATGGCCAAGGCCATGGGCGGCAGAGCCGCAGATGAGCTATCCACCCTATCCAAGGAAATTGCCAAAACCGGCACCGGCGCCATGGGCGGCGGCGACAATGGCAAAGTAACAGGCCAGCTCATGATGTCTGCCGCCAGGTCAAAGGATATCGCCACTTTCCAGCGACTGGGAGCCAACAGCGCAGCTCAGGTGGAATCTCCCGGCGATATGCCGGAACTGCCGGACATGCCCGGCAAGCTGCTCTCGGAAAACGGGCTGCTGGCTACCAGCTCCACCTGCAACCACGATTCTCCCATATCTCACTGGGGTGTGCTGCGCCCCGAGGGCGGACGGTTTCACACCGATAAGGACGAGAACGCCTGGGCCAGTGTGATGCTTCCCAAACCCGGCTACGTCAACGGCGTGGTCATTGTTGCCACCGACAGCAACCACCAGCGTCTCCACAACATGGTTGTGCAGATTTCAGACGATGGTGAAAACTGGTCCACGCTCAAAACCCTGGGCGACTGCAACCAGCGCGTCATCAAGGTCGAATTTCATGAACACCTGGGGCGCCACATCCGCATTCTACGCCAGGGCGGACCAGAGTTCTTCCACCTGAATGGCATTTATGTCTACGGCCGCGATGCAGCATAACCCTACACATTCCGCAACGCACATATGAAAAAGACACTCATCATGGCCACCCTGGTCGCCGGTCTGCTCTGCATCGCCCCGGTGCATGCAGCCCAGCAGTACGCCACCCAGAGCGAGGCCGCCGAAGCCGCCCCGGAGGACGGCTACATTCTCGCCGTCTACGCCAAGGGCTGGGACCGCTTCAGCGAGGCACTCTGCAAGAAGGTCATTGCCGCAAAGGAGGTGCAGGAAGCTGCGGGCAGCGCTGCGCTGGTGCTCACACCGTTCTACCAGTACGCCACCCCGGAAGAACGCACCAAACAGCGCGAGGTGTGGGGTAATCTCGCAGAGCCCGCCGCTCATTCCATGGAAACATACCCCTGCCTGCTCATGTACGACAAAGGGGGCTATCTTTATGGTCGCGTGCAAGGCCCGGTGCTGCTGCGCGGTACCATCAAAGAAATTGCGGCAGAAGTTAAAGCCAAACTGGACGCCAAGCGCCAGCAGGACGCACTCATGAAGCAGGCTGAAACCACCAGCGGTGCAGAAAAAGCCCGGCTCATTGCCCAGGCCTGCGCGTTCGATGGCATTGAATGGCCCCAGGGAGCCCGCCAGAAAGTCAAAGCGGCCGACCCCTCGGACGAATCCGGCATGGTGCGCCGCCTGCATTTCGATGGCTGGGCGCTGGCTCAGAAATACTGCGGCAAGAAAGACGACGGCGGGCTTGAACTGAGCACCCAGGACACCATCGATGCCATGACGAAGATGCTCGAGGACCCGGCCTACACCCCCGAGCAGAAACAGGTGTTTCATGCCATCATCATTGGCACCATACGCCGCGCCGGAGGCGACACGCATACCCGGATTCGCAACCACGCCGCCGAAATCAAGAAACTGAACCCGGATTCCAACCTCGGCATCTCCTCTGACCAGATTCTCAAACTCTGGGTCAAGGGAGGCAAAAGATAATCGGGCGAATTCCCACTTCCTGCATGCTGCCTGGTCTTACTGCCGGGCAGCATGTGGTGTTTCTACGGCACCCCTGCGCTTATTTTGAAAGCGAAAGCACCTGCATGGTGCGCGGGAAAAGGCGGCGAAGCGCAAAGAACATGGCGCAGCAGATACCCATAATCACCAGCGGCATATACAAGCACTGAGTCTCGGTGAAATGACCGCCATATGCCCCCGTGATGACCAAGCGCAGCGCATGCAGCACAATATAGTGGGTCACGTAAATGAAGAAGGCAGCAGGAGCCAGGGCCACAACAGCGCGGCAGAAGCGCGGCAGATACTGCTCACACAGCGCCCCGATGCCCATGGTACAGCTCACCCCCAGCAGCACCAGCGCACTGCTCTGCACCGGCGGGTAAAAGCCAAAAGTATACACCAGCGGCAGCAGCACCAGAGCCGCCAGCACGGGCGCCCAGGCATAGCTGCGCACAAAAGCCGTGAAACGCTCAAAATCCGCATAGCGGCGAATCCACAGCCCCAGGGAATAGAAGCCCAGCGCCAGCACGCTTTCATACAAACGGAACGGCAGCCAACCCACACGCCAGGACTTATGACTGGCGGCGGTCTCGGCATCGCGGGCGCAGAGCACATCGCTGCCTGCAAAACACAGCAACACAACCACCAGCAGAACCTTACCCGGCAATTTCTGCAGCAGCGGACTGAACAAGGCCAGCAGAATCAGCGTGCGCAGGAACCACAAAGGCACGTTATCAAAGTCCCAGTAGCACCAGTTGATAAGCCCCATTTCCCGGGCAATGAGCCCCCAGTTAAACCAGCTGAAGTCCCCCGCCAGAGTCAGGCTCCAGTGCATCATGGGTTGCAGCAGCAGAATAGAAGCCACGGCAGTCCAGAACACAAAGGGAATGAGCAGCGTGCGGGCTCGCTTCCAGTCCAGCCACTGGCCGGCGGTTGCCTTGTGGGTGAAATACCCCGCTGCCAGGAAGAAAAAGAAAATCAGGCTGCGGTAGTTGAATAAATCGATAATGTAGTTAAAGCTGCCATAGGGGCGATCCACATGGCGCAGGACGACAAAGAATGCCGTCCACACGCGGCAAAAATCAATCCATTGAATACGTGCGGACGGCATATTCTCTGTTATCTTATGAGTTAGGACTGGGTGAATTCTTCCTCATCACCCGCAGCCTCCAGGGCGCGGCGCATGCGGCGGGTCAGGAACGGGCGCACCACCAGGCCGTAGCCCAGGTAGCACACGAACACAAACGCCGGGGCAATCCAGGGGAAGAAGATAAACGCGCAGGCCACGATAACCGCCATGAGGATAGCCATGGCCGTGCCGCGTTTCTCGAAGTTCACATGCTTGAAGCTGGGGTAGATAACGCGGCTCATCATCAGGATAGCCACCACGGCCATGACCGCCGCCATCACATACTGCCACATCGGGGGGATAATGAGGTTACGGTTGGAGGTCAGGTCAATGACGAGGTACATGGTGCTCACCACGGCGCCAGCAGCCATAGGCACCGGCAGCCCCACAAAGTCCATGCTCTGGTTGGGCTTCTTGGGGGCAGCAGCCATGCAGTTGAAACGAGCCAGACGCAGCGCCGCGCACAGCAGGTACAGCACCGCAATGGCCCAGCCCAGATACGGAATCTCCAGGTTGAACAACACAGCCTGTGCCAGCAGCATGGCCGGAGCAATGCCGAAAGAAACCACGTCGGCAATAGAGTCGAACTCACGGCCGAAGGGGCCGTCGCTCTTGCACATGCGGGCTACGCGGCCGTCCAGCAGGTCAAAGATGCAGGCGGCAAAGATGAGGTAGGTAGCGTGCTGGTAGTGTACAAACGCTTCCTCTGTACCAGCGGGGAACTTCATCCCCTCGAAAATGGTGAGGATAGCGAAGAAACCGCACAGCAGGTTACCGGCTGTCAGCATATTCGGCAGCACAGGAATCTTGGGTTCATCCGGGTATACCGGGGGCTGGGGAGTAGACATATGATTGAGTTTCTATTGGTTGATTGTTGTAAGTCTTATATCAGGAGAGCATTTTTGCAGCCTCGGCCAGCAAGGCATCCTTGGCGCTGCGGTCCTTACCGGAGCCACGGGCCATATCTGCCTTACCACCGCCCTTGCCGCCTACAATGGGAGCCAGGGTGCGGATAAGGTCACCAGCTTTCAGACCAGCAGCCTGAGCATCATCACCACAGTAGGCACCCAGGGAAAGGCTGGCGCCATCGTCTGCCACCAGGAAAGCCGCGGCCGCATAATGGCGCTTCTTCAGGCCATTGAACAGCTCGGTAAGCAGTTCATTGCCACCTTCGGCACACACGACCACGTTGCCGCCGGTCAGCTGCTCAGCCAGCAGAGCATCGGCAGCACCGGCTGCAGCAGCCACCTGAGCCTTCCTGAGCTGTTTTTCAGCATCGATGGCAGCTTCTTTCAGCTTGTCGCAGTAGGCGTTATAGTCATCCAGCAGAGCGTTGATGGTAACGATATCCTTAGCCTCACGCAGCTTCTGGCCGGGCTTGGAATCGCTGGAAGGCACCGCCACCGTAGCCTGGCCCAGATCCGCCAGCTTGCCATTAGCCTCGGTGAGCTTATCGAGCATTTCCCTGGCCTCAGGTACACGGGCAGCGACCATTTCCATGACTGCGGCATAACCGGCAGCACCGGTGGCAGCCTCGATTCGGCGCACCCCGCTGGCAATAGCACCCTCGCTCTTGATCTTAAAGAATCCAATCTGGCCGGTGGTGGCGGCATGTGTACCGCCGCAGAGTTCCATGGAAACACCGTTGAACCGGCCGGCCTCGCCACCCATCTGCACCAGACGCACCACATCGCCGTATTTGTCGCCAAAGAACTGGCAGATTTCCGGGTGCTTCTTGATTTCGGTCATCGGGTATTCATTGCAGACCACAGGCAGATTTTCGGCAATCCACTGGTTCACCAGCACCTCCACGCGGCGCAAATCGGCCTTGGAGATAGCGGCGCTGTTCACGTCAAAACGCAGGCGGTCGGCATCCACCAGGGAGCCCTGCTGGGCAATGTCCTCGCTAACCAGCGTGCGCAATGCCTTGTGCAGCAAGTGCGTGGCGCTGTGGTGCGATTCCAGCGCACGGCGGCGCTCCACATCCAGCTGCAGCACCACCGTGTCGCCCACGGCGGGGACCACGCCATCATTCACCGAAATCAGGTGAGCACGGGCCTTGCCAACCTGCTGCACACCCAGCACCGGGCAGCTGTCGCCCCCCAGAGAAAGTGTACCGCCATCGCTCAGCTGACCACCCATTTCTGCGTAGAATGGGGTCTTATCCGTAATCACGAAAAGAATTCCCTCTGCCTCATGAATCTCGGTCACGGTAGAAGTGGTGGCATCCTCGGTATATCCGGTGAATTCAGTCACCTGGTCGGTCTTGAGGTCAAGCGCACGCACCACCTGCTTCTTCTGGGCAGCCTTGGCACGCTGGCGCTGCTCCTCCATGAGGGCATCGAAACGCTCGGTATCCACCTCCAGCCCGCGTTCACGAGCCATGAGGGCGGTCAGGTCAATCGGGAACCCATAGGTATCGTACAGTTTGAAAGCGAAATCGCCGGAAACCTTACCAGTGGCAGATACCTCCTTATCAAAGAGCTCCAGCCCGCGATCCAGCGTTTCGTTGAAGCTGGTTTCCTCGCGCAGCAGCACTTCCTTGATTGTATTCTTGCGGCCCACCAGTTCCGGGAATACGCGGCCCATTTCTGCCGCCAGGGTATCCACCAGTTCGCTCAGGAAGGGCTTTTCGAGCCCCAGGGTGCGACCATAACGCACGGCACGGCGCAAAATGCGGCGCAACACATAGTTGCGGCCATTGTTGCCAGGCAGAATACCATCGGCAATCGAGAAGCTCAGCGTGCGGATGTGGTCGGCAATCACGCGGAAAGCGATGCTTTCACGCAGCGTTTCCTTCTGCTCCGGCGTGGCATCCTGCGGGTAGATATCCACATACTTACGGCCGGAAATCTCTTCAATACGGCTGAAAATGGGGCGGAACACACCCGTGCTGTAGTTAGAAACACGGCGGGAGAAATCCGTGAACCCATTGGTACACTGAATCATGGCGCAGGCGCGCTCAAAGCCCATGCCGGTATCCACATGGCAGGCAGGCAGCGGACGGAAAGTGCCGTCGCTCTCTGCGTTGTACTGAATGAACACGAGGTTCCAGATTTCGATGCACTTATCGCTGTCGCCATTCACCAGGCGCCCCTGGGTATCGCCCTCGGGGGTCAGGTCCACGTGCAGCTCCGAGCAAGGGCCGCAGGGGCCGGTTTCGCCCATCATCCAGAAATTATCCTTCACGCCGCCATTCACCACATGCACCTTGGGGTCCATGCCCTTGGCCGCAAAGAGAGCCGCCCAGGTATCATACGCATCCTGGTCAAACTCACCCGGGTCACCCTTTTCCTTGTTCGGGGCGTAAACGGTGGCATACAGACGCTCCACAGGGAAACCCCAGCGCTCCACAATCAACTCCCAGGCCCAGGCAATGGCCTCTTTCTTAAAGTAATCACCAAAGGACCAGTTACCCAGCATTTCAAAGAAGGTGTGGTGGTAGGAGTCCTGCCCCACATCCTCCAGGTCGTTGTGCTTACCGCCGGCGCGAATGCACTTCTGCGTGTCGGTGGCGCGGGCGGGTTTCCACGGCGGGGTCCACACCCCCAGGAAATACGGTACAAACTGGTTCATGCCTGCATTCGTGAAAAGCAGGCCCGGGCTCTGCGGCATGAGCGAGGCGGAAGGCACTACGGCATGCTGCTTTTCCTGGAAGAAATCAAGGAAACTCTGGCGAATCTGCGCGGATGTCATCATAGTGATGTGCGGTTGCAATAAAGATATACTAGTACACGCCTAGCATACACTCCTCGCGCGCCCATGTAAAGGCAAATGTGTTCAGAATACCCAGCCGTGCCACCGTATACATAGAAAAACACCACCCCCGCAGAGAACTGCGGGGGTGGCGAAAAATCTTCACTTATTTACATCTGCGGGGCAGAGACCGGGGCAGCTGGCGCCGGGGTCACCGCCTGACGAAGATTTTTCAGTGCATCAAAGAGCGGGCTCACGGCATCACTTCCCACCAGAATGTGCGGGAACTTGATCTTATCCAGATTGCGGATAGTTTCCACACGGATAATATTCTCACCGATAGCCTCGTTAAGAGCCTTCTTACCGGCAGCCTCCAGAATCATACCTTCGGATTCAGCCTTTTTCATCGCCACGATGGCGGCGGCTTCCTGCTGCCTGGCGTAGAGCTTGGCATCGGCCTCTGCCTTAGCGCGGAGCAATTCACCCTGGGCTTCCTGGTGCACACGGTTAGCCTTGGCACGCCCCTCGGCCTCAGCAATTTCCTCGGAACGCTTGGCGATTTCGAGCATGATTGCCTGGCGCTCATACTCCTGGGTAGCTTCCACCTTCTTGGTGATACCAGCTGTCACACTCTCCGGCGGCAAGGTAGAGCCAATAGTCACACTCTCCACAATGAAGGGGGTATCCTCCAGCTGTTTGCGCAGGCTCGTCTCTACCATCTGGGTAATTTCCGGAATCCGGGACGGAGCCTCCAATCCGCGGAACTGAGCAATAGCCGTGCGCACAGCGGTGCGGAACGGCTGGCAGATAAAGGAATCATACGCATCCTTGGCAATCTCATCCGGGTTGTTCGGCACTTCGGCAATGGCACCGTAATTTTCCACGAATTCCTTGACCTTGTTCGCGTCGATGCGATACACCAGATACGCCTCAGCCTTCATCTTCAGCTGGTCAGCCGCGCGGATATCGTCAAAGTTTTCCGTCATGGTGTAGGGAGTCACGCAAATCGGAATTGATTTCTGGCGCCACACATAACCCGTGCCACCCGGCCCCTTGATAACACTGCGGAATTCCTTGATTCCAAAAATCGGATTGGTGTACACATAGGCAGCGTAACCACCATCCACTTTCTCGTTAGAACAGTTCATGGCCACAAAGATGCCCGCGCCGCCAAGTATCATCAGCGCTCCCACACCTATCGTTGACCATAACCCTGCTTTCTGGGTAGTTGTATATACTTTAGCCATGGCATCCTTGTATCACAGCCTGGCAGCTGTGTCAAGGTCGCAAATGTGAGAACCCCGGGAACGTAGTAAAAAAAAGACACACCGTGAAGGTGTGAGGCGATGCGGGGATGCGGTGCCGTTTCCCCCTGGCGGGGTGAAAAGGGGGAGGTGTGAGTTGCAAGCTAAAAATGGGTAAAATATGTCATAAAATTGCAGCAAACAGCCGACAGGAATGCAGACTTCTTTACCTTGTTGTTCTTTCCTGTTGACTCTCCATATTTCCGGCAATCAACAGGTAGGATTTCAAAAAAATTTTTACTACCTCCCTGCTCTTCTCAATCTGGTGGGGAATATTGTTCTCTGTTGTTCCATACCCTTGCGGACACATCACTTTTGCGGACAGGGCTGGTATACTCCCCGCTGATAGGTGACATGGCCACCCACCAGACTAGTGGTGGCGAAAGAGCGGATGTGCCAGATAAGAGAGGCTCTTTCAAGTAATCCGGACGCCGTAATTTTGACATATTGCTCCATTATATAGCTATAATACTCCCTCGGATGCTGTATTTGGTTTTCCATAACCTCTTACAAGCGATGTAACAGTCTCCTAAATTGCGAAGACTCTTTCGCAAAAGACCGCTATTCAATATATTACAATCTTTCCCTTATTTACTTATAGTAAACGTACCGAGAGCAAAAACGCGAAATAAAAAGGGAGGTAGCCACGCCAAAGCGACTTGTCGGTTCAGCGGGAAGCCTGTTGCCCTGGCCGGTATCAATGCCGGGCTCTTGCCAGTGTTGATCAATATGTCCATATCCGGATGCAAAATGTCAAAAACGGGTCGGATACCAGCAGTCAGAATGCTGTGGGCGTGCATCATTTTCTGGATTCTACGTGTTAGAGAAGAACGGGAAGTCAAATATTTGACATTGCGTCTTGAAAAAAATGGATAAAAGTACATTATTTTCAGTAATTAATACTTTTTTCGCTTGCTACAGCATTCTGACTGCTGTATAATGCCTCCCGCAGCATGGGAGCAGATCTCTCAGCCTCCCGCCGCGCGTGGAAACGGGTATCCCTGTGCTAGCTGTAAGAAACACTTAAAATCAATTCATACGAATATGAAGAAAACAATCGTCGCATTGATGGCTTTGGTCAGCGTTGCAGCTGCTGATACATACACCGCCAGTACGCCTGCTAAGAGCGCAGCCGGCGCACAGGGTAACTACTATGGATTCACCCTTACCTTCGACAACGCTACCTACCTGACCACAGACGTGCCTGCCGACACGGAGTTGTATCTGGACAGCATTACGCTGCTGACTCGTAGCAACAACGCTACTGCTGATGCCATGAAGGTTGCTGTGTACAAGTACACGGGCGACAGTACAACCGGTACTTTCCTTGGGCTCTCCGAGACTACGCTGGAAAATGTAGCAAATAATACAACCTACACCTTGACCTTTGACAATATCCTGGTTAACTCTTCCGATCGCTACCAGTTCCTCTATGTTGCGGCCAACACCACAGAAGATTTATCAACCTTCGATGGCTACAAGGCAGCCGCAATGTCTTGGGGTACTTCCGTAACCAATTCCTTCAGTACCAATATTCCTGCAGGCTGGGGCACCTACAAGAGCAACGGCATCAACAGCTGGGAGGGTCAATATATACCCGTTACAACAATTACCTTGAGCACGCCTGTCGTTCCCGAGCCCACGACAGCCACGCTTTCTCTGCTGGCTCTGGCGGGTCTTGCTGCACGCCGCCGTCGGGTTTCTCGTTGATTCGCCCAGACAGGCCGCAAGTAAATTGCACGGGTGGGCGTAGGCTTGCCGAAGCCCCCCTCTTTTTCATTGAATTGAAAAAAGCCGTTGCTCCATGTACGAGCAGCGGCTTTTTGCTACCTCAATGCCCCCATCGGGTTTGAAATTAACCAAAACCACCTCAGCATCCGGAAAATCATCCCACATAGACGCTTGCGGCGGGTAATTTTCTCAGAGTTCGAAAACAACCATAGGCAGCACACCCGGCCTGGGATAGATGAGCAGACCATCGGGGGTACTGCCAGAGCTGTGCCGCACGGTACGGGTGATATCGCCCTTCTCGTCGGTTGTGAAGATGAAGGTATGCCCGCCGATGCGGAAGTGCCGGGGCGTACCGGTGCGGAAGCTGCGGGTGCTGTTGCCGGTGGGGGACTGGCGTATAATGGTGATAGTGAGCCCATCTGCAGAAAGTGCGATAAAATCCCGGGCAATGTGGTCTCCCTGCTGTTGGTCAATAGTAACAGAACCGGTAGGGGAAATCATGCCGGAAGGCGCCGGAGCAGCCGTGAGAACGGGTGTGCAGAGCAGACCTGCAATCAGGTGGATTTTTGGAGCAAATGTTCATGGTGGGATGTGGTATCCCCTGCTTATACTAACACATCCCGGACGCAAATTCGCAGCAAAAAAAATGCGAAATGCGTAATTTTTTCAGCACACACACAGACACTCGCGGCGGGCATGTTGCTGCGCGTATCCTGCATTTTTGTTGCCGATGGCGTGAAAACTGAGCTGCAAGGGGAGGATTCGCTCGAAGTGGAGCCCTTGGTCTGTCGGGTTGAGGAGAGGCTCGAATCGTTAAGAAGCTTGCCGATTTTCGGGCTGGAAAAGGGGAAAAATCACCATCCCACAAAAGTTGGGCTTGACCCCCAAAAAAGACACACCGTGAAGGTGTAGCGATGCGGGGAGATAGAGCGTTGGTTGCACCCCTTGAAGGGGTGCAAAGAACCCGCGTCCGCCCCCTCGCCCCTTGCTGGCGCAAGGGGTAAACTCGCCAGAGGTGTCTGGCGAGCTCGGGGCTGAAAAGCCCAACGGGCTTTCCAGCCTCATCCGTGCAGCCGGGTGAACCCGGGTCACTTGACGAGGTCGCGGGTGTGAGAGACCCGGCGCGTAGTAACAAAAAAAGACACACCGTGAAGGTGTGTCTTTTTTGTTAAACGAAGCGGACGGGGCTCGAACCCGCGACCTCAGCCGTGACAGGGCTGCGCTCTAACCAAACTGAGCTACCGCTCCGTCGGATTTACCGATTCACCGCTTTGCAGCGGGAACGACCGCATTATACAGATGCGCGAGCGGTAATGCAAGCCTTTTTTGACAAAAAAAATAAAAAAATGCAGAAAAATGCAGATTTTTTTCAAAAATTATAGAATTTTGTCTTGACTCGAGCGATAGGTTCGTGTATATTGTGCGCACCGCAACACCATGCGGTTCCTGAAAAGGAAAAAGCGCCCGTAGCTCAATTGGATAGAGCATCTGACTACGGATCAGAAGGTTTGAGGTTCGAATCCCCACGGGCGTGTTTCTCATAAGGAGTTATCAAAAAATGCCGGTTCGATTCAACGAAACCGGCTTTTTTGTCCACTAATACCTGCAGAGAAGACAAACAACATGGGGGCGTCCCGGTTTCGACTGAACATTCGAGGCGCCGGCTGCATGTGGAGGTTGATCGGCTGGCCTCCTTAAAAGCCGCTCAAAAGATTAAGTGCCTATTCTAAGAACGAATACGCCATGGCTGCGTAAATAACGCGCCTTGCGCCGATTCCCGACGCCTACTAGGGATGACGCGCCTAGCTCAGTAGGCAGGTGCCCGGCGGGGGAACCGCGTCGGGCATGACATCCACAGGTTCCTGGCTATGGTGAGAGGCTGACGCGGAGCGGATCACCGGCGAGAGCAGCAATCCGCGTCTGAACATGGAGATGCTTGCGTCAACAGTGTCCAGGACAGGGGTTCGATTCCCCTCGCCTCCATAAAAAACCACCTCCCGATTGCGGGAGGTGGTTTTTGCTTGGTTCTTTATCAGCGGAAGACGATGCGACCATGCTCGGCATCCACAAGGATGGTGCTGCCCTCAGGGTAGCGCCCCTCCAGAATGGCAATGCTGAGCGGGTCGAGGATATCGTGCTGGATGGCGCGCTTAAGCGGGCGGGCGCCATAGACCGGGTCATATCCATGCTCGGCCACCAGAGCGGCGGCGGCATCGCTGAGCTGCATCTTGAGCCCGCGGGCTTCAAGGCGTTTGAGCACGCGGCGCAGCTGAATGCCCACAATGTGCTTCAAATCTTCCTCCTGCAGGCGGTCGAAGATGATGATTTCATCGATACGGTTGAGGAATTCCGGGCGGAAGTGACCACGCAGGGCATCCAGGGCGCGGGTGTTGCGGGTGGCGGCATCCGTTTCGTTCAGGATAAACTGGCTGCCGATGTTGCTGGTCATGATGAGCACGGTATTGGTAAAATCCACCGTGCGCCCCTGGCCATCGGTAATGCGGCCATCATCGAGCACCTGAAGCAGAACATTGAACACATCCGGGTGAGCTTTCTCAATCTCGTCGAACAGCACCACGCTATATGGGCGCCGGCGCACAGCCTCAGTAAGCTGCCCCCCCTCATCGTAGCCTACATAGCCTGGAGGCGCCCCGATGAGCCGCGACACGCTGTGTTTTTCCATGTATTCACTCATATCGATACGCACCATGGCGGCCTCGTCATCGAAAAGGAACTCAGCAAGCGCCTTGGCCAGCTCGGTCTTCCCCACACCGGTGGGCCCCAGGAAAATAAAGGAACCCAACGGGCGGTTTTCATCCTGCAGGCCGGCGCGAGAGCGACGAACGGCATCTGCCACTGCTTTAACAGCCTCTTTCTGGCCGATGAGACGCTGCCCCAGGCGTTCCTCCATGTGCAGCAGTTTTTCGCGCTCGCCCTCAGCCATGCGGGCAGCGGGAATACCGGTCCAGGTGGAAACTACCTTGGCGATATCTGCCTCGGTCACCTCCTCCTTCAGTAGGCCGGTGCCGCTCTGCTGCAGGGTGGCCAGCGCCTCGCGAGCTTCGCGGGCAGCATGCTCTGCTGCGGGGATTTCGCCGTAGAGAATGGCCGATGCCCGCCCGAGGTCGCCCTTGCGCTGGGCCTGCTCGGCTTCCGTACGCAGGGTATCAATCTTCTTCTGAGCATCGCGTGCCTTCACCACCACATCTTTTTCACTCTTCCACTGGGCCACCATGGCATCCACCTTCTCGCGGGTATCAGCCAGCTCGCGGGTGATTTTTTCCAGGCGGGCCTGCGAATCGGCGTCTTTTTCCTTTTCCAGCGCCTGGCGTTCCATTTCCAGCTGCATGGCGCTGCGGTTCAGCTCATCAATTTCACTGGGCATGGAATCCAGCTCAATCTTGAGCCGTGCGGCGGCCTCATCCACCAGGTCAACCGCTTTATCCGGCAGGAAGCGGTCGGTGATGTAGCGGTTGCTCAGCGTAGCCGCAGCCACAAGCGCACCATCGGTAATATGTACACCGTGGTGTACCTCGTAGCGTTCCTTGAGACCGCGCAGTATCGCGATGGTATCTTCCACGCTGGGTTCGGCCACATACACTGGCTGGAAGCGGCGCTCCAGCGCAGCATCTTTTTCAATGTATTTGCGGTATTCATCCAGCGTAGTGGCGCCGATGGTGCGCAGCTCGCCACGCGCCAGGGCAGGTTTAAGCAGATTCGCGGCATCCATAGCCCCTTCCCCACCGGCTCCAGCCCCCACCAGGGTGTGCAATTCGTCAATGAAGAGGATAATTTCCCCATTACTGGCCGTCACTTCCTTGATGAATGCCTTGAGGCGCTCCTCGAATTCACCGCGGTATTTGGCACCCGCCAGCATGGAGCCGATATTGAGGCTCACCAGGCGCTTCCCTTTCATGCTTTCCGGCACGTCGCCATTCACGATGCGGCGCGCCAGCCCCTCGGCTATGGCGGTCTTACCCACGCCGGGCTCACCAATGAGCACCGGGTTATTCTTGGTGCGGCGCGAAAGGATTTGCAGCACGCGGCGAATCTCGGCATCGCGCCCGATAACCGGGTCAATCTTGCCCTGTCGCGCACGCGCAGTCAAATCTGTGCCGTACTTCTCCAGCGTCTGGTATTTTTCCTCCGGGTCCTGATCGGTAATGCGCTGATTGCCGCGCACATCCTTGAGCGCTTCCAGATATTTAGCCTTGCTCAGGCCGCAATTCTCCAGCAGCGGCGAGAGCGTGGCATCAGCCTCGAATACCCCCAGAACAAAGTGCTCCACACTCAGGTAATCATCCTTCATGCTCTGCCGCTGCTGCTCGGCGGCTGTCAGCGCGCGGTCAAGCTCCGGCCCGATTCCCGGACTCTGCGCCACCCCGCCCTGCTGCCGGGGCTGCCGCTCCAGCAGGGCTTCCAGCTCCCGCTGCAGGCGGGATTTATCCACCCCTGCACGGGTCAGCACTGCCCCCAGCACCCCGCCCTCCTGACGAACCAGCGCCAGCAGCAGCTCTGCCGGGTATATCTGCGCACGCCCCGCCGACTGCGCTGCTCTCTGCGCCGCCTGCAGGCCTTCCATGAATTTTGTAGTAAGATTGTTGTTCATCATAAGGGGTGTGATGTGTCAATTAGTATTCTTGTTCAAAAATATTATGCGAAGTTGTAATTTTGGTTTACGCCCCTCGTGCAATCCATCCCCCCAGGGAGGGAGTAGATACAAGAAAAGCCCGCACCCTTTTTGCGGGTGCGGGCTTCTGATACGTCTGCTTAAGACAAAGCCTCCTCAGCCAGCAGCTTGCAGGAACGCAGATCCAGCTTACCAGTGGGCAGAATCGGGATAGCCTCCACAGGCACAATATATTTCGGCGCCCAAAGGGTGGGCATGCTGCGCTCGTTGAGCGCATTGCGAATTGCCTGCAGGATTTCCTTTTCTTCTGAGTTACGCTGGTGGGCATCCAGGGCAGAAAGCAGCACCAGGGCTTCACCCTTCTGCGAGTCGGTCACGCCGGTGATAGCAATCTGTACACCACCCTCAGCAGCGGGGTCGATGTTGAAGATTTCGGAGAGCACCTGTTCCACACCTTCATGCGGTACCATCTCACCACCAATCTTGGAGAATCGGGAAAGACGACCGCCCAGGGTAATAAAGCCGTTAAGATCCATTTTGCCAATGTCACCGGTCTTGAACCAGCCATCCTTAAAGATGGTGGGGTTCATATCTGCCTTGCCAACATAGCCGGTAAAGATATTGGCACCCTTGAGCCAAATCATACCCTGCTCGGTAAGGGGAAGCTCCTTGGTGTCGTCATCCACATCGGTGATACGCACCGCCACGCCAGGCAGCGGGGTACCGATGGTTCGGGGATTGAGACCAGGTACATAGAAAGCAGAGCCCGGCACCATGGGGGCATCCGGGATATTCACAGCACATACCGGAGCCGCCTCCGTCAGGCCATAGCCCTCCAGCAGCGTTACGCCACAGCGTTCTTTGTATTCCCGCTCCAAATCTGGTTGCAGTTTTTCTGCGCCCACCACAAAATAACGCACATGCTTGAATGTATTGGCATTAGCACGGCGCAGCATAGCACGGGCAAAGGTCGGAGTAGCACACACCACAGTAAGATTGTAGCGCTCGCAAAGCTCACAAAGGCTGCGAGCATCGGTCGGGTTCGGGTACGCGCAGAAACTATAGCCCGTGAGCAGCGGCAGCATCATGGTCACCGTTAAGCCAAAGCTATGGAAAATGGGCAAACTGGCCAGGAACTTCTCATTCCCGAGCGTCAGACGACTGGCACACTGAGCCACGTTGGCCAGCACCATACGGTGACTGAGCACCACCCCCTTAGGCTCACCACTGGAACCAGAGGTGAAGAGCATAACTGCCTCATCGTTATTGCGGCGGGCATCGGTATCGTACATCTTGCAAATCACCCCAGCCGGCGCAGCCTTAGCCATGAGAACGTTGGTGATGAGCGTCTTCTTATCCAGCCCTTTGAGAAGGTCCTCCACCAGAATGAGTTGTTCTACCGGTGGCCAGGGGAAAGTATCCAGCTTCTGCATGAACTTGCGAGCCGTAATAAATGTCTTAAGTCCGGCCTGGCGCACGGTGCTTTCAAATGCCGCTTTGGAAGAAGCGTAGTTAATGATAACCGGAGTCACGCCTGCGAGCATGCAGCTGAGCGTAGCAATGGTGCCGCCAGGTCCCGGGGGCAGAATGACACCCACGCGCTTGTCTCCGCGCTCCTTGATAATCTTGGCCACGGTCATGGACACACCCAGTACCTTAAAGAAAGGCAACGAACTGTGGGTCATGCCATCTATCACCTCAGCCTTTGAATTGGCCTTCATTGCTTTCACAATGGCGGTGGTAAGAGAGCCTCTCAGCAGTGGCTGAGCAGAGAAAATCTCTGTGCTGCGCTGCATCCACGCAGCCAGCACGCGCTCACCAGTCTGCGGGCCTGGGTGCAGTTGCGGCAGAATGCTCAGTTCCTCCTTAAAGCCGGAGAGCGGCTCACTGCTGAACAAATCCCGCACCGTATCGGTGTAATACCCCACAAATACCGGCACGGGGGATATATGCAGACTGCCCACGGTGGACAGGAAGGGAGAAGGTACATCCGCCAGGCAACCGCGAGTAGTAGCAGCCTGCCCCGGCAGGAATACTACGCTCACCCCCTGGTGCATCTGGTCCAGAATCTGCTCACGTACGGCTCGGCTGGTGGTATTGCGGAAGTCAAAGTACTCAATGTGTACATTCTTCTTCTTTAAATACTCCATAATTTCCGGCTGGGGCGGAAACGTAGGATCCACCAGGTAGCACACCTTACCATCCAGCAGCTTGTGCAACGCCTTGCCCACCGCCACACTCAGGCGGTTCGGCATATAAAACCCGGGGCTAACGATGTTTTCTTCACCGGTGATATTAACCGGGTTTCCTTTAAGACTGAGAAGATTTACCATAATAATATATTGGAGATGAAAGAGTTCATTGGCAGGTTCGCCTGGCATGAAAAAGCCGCCCAACTGTGTTTTGCAGCGGGCGGCTCATCTGCCCACAGACTTTATGCTAGCACATTGTCTGCGACATTTCCAGCTTAAATCGCTGGAGTTTCTTAGAATTTATAGGTCAGGGTCATATCACCCACCACGGCGAAGTTACGGAACGGCACGTAAGAATCACCGTAAGCGCGGGCATGAGAGCGGGTATTGGCCTGGCGACCACCGCGACCCAGCCAGTTGAAGCTCACAGAGGGAGTCAGGATGAAGCTCTTGGCATCATTCATGAACCAGGGAGTGGAAAGCTTCACCCAGTATGCCTGCAGACCGTTATCGCATGCGTTATGGGATTCGTCATAGAACTGGTGCGTAGCGCTCAGGCCGAACTCCAGGATACCAGCAAGGGTAATATCCTCCGGGCTACCGATGATGGGAGCCTTGAAGCGGGCGTGGGCTTCCAGCCACCAACCGTCAATCGTGTCAAACGTGCGAGCGATGTTCACATCTGCCGAGAACCAGGCAACAGGGGTGATTTCACCGTTAATCCAGACCTGGTGCATGCGGGATTGTCTCTCACCATCGAAGTGCTTGGCAATCACACCCGGAATACCACCGTGAATGAAGTCATAACCAAAGCTGGTGTTCCACAGCTCACGGGTGTACTTCAGGCCATTGCGGAAAATAAACTCGTTCTCGATATTCTTGGCACCCATGGGATGGTACTTCTTACTCTGGTAAATATCCTCTGCGGACATTTTAATCACACCCACACTCGGGTCATACCCCACAGGAATCGAGGGAGCATACCAGGCGGCACTGTTGGGAGAAGGCAGAGAAATCCCTGCATTGGAGACAAAACCCTCACGAGAGAGTATGTTGGGATTGCCATACAGAGTGTGACCCGACATCGGAATCTTATAGGAAACTGCACCCACATAGCTCCAGAAGCTTTCCTTACCGAAGTCATATGCAATCTGAATGGCACCATAGCCCACACCTTCGCCCTGCACTACCTCCGTGGTAGGCACATAACCATGCAGCGTGTATGCCGTGGCTGCACCAAGGTGTACAGCACCGCTGAGACGCTTGAAATCCTGAGAGGGAGTAGTAAAGCTGTCGGTGGTGGCTTCGCCAGCATATGCAGAAACGCCCATCAGGGCCGCGGCCATCATCGTGATGATACTCTTTTTCATATCTAGTGTGTTGTATATTGGTTTGGTTGGTGACCAGGACCCCGACAGAACGTTCTTGTTTTGTTCCTGGCCCGGCCCCGAACACATGCTAACCTATATCCAGTATGCGGTCAAGTCGAAAATGTAGACCATACTCTAGCTTTTGTTGATTTTTTTGCAATTTTTATCAGTTTTATGCTTATTCTTTGGGTATTTTTGGTATTTTTTAGTATTTTTAACATAAATTAAGACACAGAATGACACAAAAGAGCGTAAAAACCCAAGAAAAAGCAGCGAACCAGGGTCACAGCAACGCACCTGGAAAAACAGCTTGCAGGTACCACATTTCAGGCCAGCCCCAATTATTTACCCAGGCAGAAGGTAGCAAATACACGGGTAAGAATATCATCTGTATCGATACGCCCGGTAATAGCGCCCAGGGCGTCCAATGCGGCACGCAGCTCAACATCCACGAATTCAGGAGACTCTCCCCTCTGCATCAGGCATCTGGCAGCAGCCAGAAACTCCAGAGCCTGCAACAAAGCATGGCGGTGACGAGTATTAATAGCCGCCAGAGAATCACGTTCTCCGGAATCACGCAGGAAAAGCTGCTCTACAGCCTGCTCAAGCGCATCGCGGCCAATCCCGCACTGGCAGGAAACCCGCAGTGCTGCGGAATCAGCCTCCCAATCAGGGTGAGCAGGCAAATCGCACTTATTCAGCAGGAGCAGGCGGTGAGCCCCGGTCTGCGGCAAATCAATCTGTGGACGAGGTGCGGTTATATCACAGACCTCCAGAATAAGGTCAGCCTCTGCCCCGGCCCGGCGGCTGCGTTCCATACCAGCACATTCAATAGCGTCGCTACTTTCATGCAAACCGGCAGTATCAATAAGCCGTAGGCAAAGCCCACCCAGAGACACACTCTCCTCGATCGTGTCACGCGTAGTCCCGGCGGTACTGCTTACAATGGCACGCTCATAACCCAGCAGCATATTCAGGAGGCTTGATTTACCCACATTAGGCGCCCCCACAATGGCAGTACGCACCCCTTCCCGCAGCAGGAGCCCCTCATCTGCCGTTGCAAGCAACCGGTTGAGCATCACCTCAACCTCATCCACCTGCGCCAGCAGAGCACCAGTAGTATCCGGCGCTATATCCTCCTCCGGAAAATCAATATACGCCTCAACATGCGCCGCTATATTAATAAGTATATCTGCCGCCGCAGCAACCTGCCGGCCAATAGCGCCATGCAGCTGATTCTGAGCCGCACGCAATGCCAGATCACTCCCGGCAGAGATAATATCCATGACCGCCTCTGCCTGGGTAAGATCCAGCTTGCCATTCTCAAACGCGCGGCGCGAGAACTCGCCAGGTTCTGCGGGGCGGGCACCACAAGCCAGCAAACGCTCCAGCACCCTGCGCGTCACCAGCATCCCCCCATGACAACTTAATTCAACTGTGTCCTCCCCCGTAAAACTCGCGGGACCTGCAAAATATGTTGCCACACATTCATCGAGAACAAATCCCCGGGCATCCCGCACGCGCACCAGAGCAGCAAAGCGAGGAACAAGCACTTTCCCCCCAGTGCAAGCCTGCACCACCGACAACGCCTGTGGCCCGCTTACGCGAATCACGGCAATGGCGCCAGTCCCCGGAGCCGTGGCTATCGCAGCTATCGTTTCGCTCTGTTGCATGCCGCGATAATCCCACATCTGCCCCGATTTCGCAACATTTTTTTGCGCACCGACACCCCCGAATTCCTATATATTGCACTTTAGGCTTGCATTTCCCGAAAATTGTGGTATATTCCCTGCGCCGCGGTTGCCAATCCTGGTTACCGGGTGTTCGAACAAACAACACTAACACTAGTATATATTATGAAGAAGATCGCTATCCTCGCTCTTACCGCCGCTGCTTTCGTTTCCTGCCAGCAGCAGCAGCAGCCGACCCCCCAGCCGGAGCCCATTCCCGCTCCCGCTCCCACTCCCGTGGAAGTTGTAAAGGGTAAGTAAGTCATCCAGAAAGGATTTTTCCTTTCCTTTTCTTACTGAATTTTACAGTACATGCGTCTATCCCCCGGATAGACGCATGTTTTTATGCCTAAAGGACTCTCGTTAGGCACGGTTTGCAACTTTGTGCTTGATTTGTGTTTAAATACTGCTATAGTGTGTTTAGCCTGCCAAGCTAATCGTGTTTGGTTAGGTGCATCAAACAACATCAAAACTAGTAAGATAATTATGAAGAAGATTGCTATCCTCGCTCTTACCGCCGCCGCTTTCGTATCCTGCCAGCAGCAGCAGCAGCAGCAGGTGGTACAGGAACCGGTTGCTCCCCCCGTGGTGGAACCCGTTAAGTGCAAGTAAGTGATTCCGGGGAGCCCAGGCTTCCTACTTCACAATCAAAAACGCGTCTGGCATAAACCAGACGCGTTTTTTATCCCCCCCCTCTCCAACACCTGCTGCCAGCTTGCGAACGCCCCGGCAGCGGAATTTAAGGTCATAAACATAGAATACTCCTTGCAAGGCGACCAGGAAAAGAGTATCATACGGAGTATGAGTTACGACCTTATTGTGATTGGTGGCGGTCCTGCCGGTTATGTTGGAGCCATTCGAGCAGCACAGCTGGGCAAGCGCGTGGCATGCGTAGAGCGTGAGCGCGTGGGTGGCACCTGCCTGAACTGGGGCTGCATTCCCACCAAAGCACTGCTGAAAAATGGAGAGGTATACAACACCATCAGCAAGCGTGCAGCCGAATTCGGCATTGCCACAGAAGGTCTCAGCGTAGATTGGGAAGCCGTTATCGGCCGTTCCCGCCAGATTAGCGACCGTCTCTCTGCCGGCATTGCTTTCCTGTTCAAGAAGAACAAGGTTGACAGCGTGACCGGCGAAGCCCGCATTCCCGCCGCCGGCAAGGTAGAAGTGACCGCCGAAGATGGCACCATTACCACGCTGGAAGCCCCGCAGATTCTCATTGCCACCGGAGCCCGCACCCGCGAAGTACCCGTATTCCCCTTCAATGGCAAGACCATTATCGGCAGCAAGGATGCCCTGGTCATGAAAAAACGTCCCGAAAGCATGATAGTGATTGGCTCCGGCGCCATTGGCAGCGAACTTTCCTATGTATACCACTGCTTCGGCACCAAGGTAACCCTGATAGAAGCCCTGCCCCGCATCCTGCCCAACGAAGATGACGAAGTAAGCCAGGCTGTGGAGCGTTCGTTCAAGAAGCAAGGCATCACCTGTATGGCCGGCGCCAAGGTAGACACCCTTCAGGATAACGGCGACAGCGTGACCGCCACCATCACCGCCAAAAATGGCAAGGTTCAGGAAATCACCGCCGATGTGTGCCTGGTTGCCATCGGTGTCGTACCCGTAGTGCCGGAAGCCGCTGGGCTCGAACTCACCGACCGCGGGTTCATCAAAGTAAATGACCGATACGAAACCAGCATCCCAGGCGTATATGCCGTGGGCGACTGCATCGGCGGCATCATGCTGGCCCACACCGCCAGCTACGAAGCCGAACAGGCCGTGGAAGGCATGTATGTAGAAGGCCACACCCCGAAGCAGGCCACCATCGTACCGGGCTGCACCTACTGCCACCCGCAAGTAGCCAGCGTGGGCAAGCGCGAGCGCGAGCTCAAGGAAGCCGGCGTGGAATACAAGGTAGGTAAATTCCCGTTCCAGGCCATTGGCCGTGCCGTAGCCGGCGGCGATACCGAAGGCTTCGTAAAACTGCTCTTTGGCAAAGAACACGGCGAGCTTCTGGGCGCCCACATCGTGGGCGACAACGCCACAGAACTGCTCACCGCTCCGGAACTCGCGCTGAACAGCGAACTGACTGACGCCGACCTGAACGCCATGATTTATGCTCACCCCACGCTCTCGGAGGCCATTCACGAGGCAGTGCTGGCAGCAGATGGCCGCGCGATTCACGCCTGATTCACCCCCATGGCCCGCCAGTTTTATTACGACACCGGCTCAGAAAAAATTGGTCCCGTCAGCGGGACTGATTTGGTGCGCCTGCGCGCCGCCGGCGAAATAAACGATGACACCTGGGTACGCCGCGCCGACAACAACACATGGCGCCCGCTGCACACGGTCAACCTCAGCGAAGAAGAAGAGGAAGAACGCAACCCCGGCTTCTTCACCCTGCTGCGCCGGAGCGGCATGCTGGGACCGGTGCTAATCATCCTGCTGGGGCTGGTGTTCTTCATCGTAATCGCCATTGGCGCCATCCAGCTGTTCTGGCCGGTGCTGCTAGTGCTCTTCATCTTCTGGCTGCTTGCCAAGGCACTCAAATGATTCCCCTGCTCGTCAGCACCGCCGATAGTCTCCAGGCCGTCAAAGACTTCGGAGATCACCCCCTCTTCTACTTCTGCTGCGTATTTGCCACCGTGGTGGGCGCCATCGCCGGTGCCACTGCCTCCAGCCGCGTGCGCATGGACATTGTAGGTGTGCTGGTCTGTGGCACCATCGCCTCGCTCGGCGGTGGCACCGTGCGCGATATCCTGCTCACCGGCTTGTCGGGCCAGCAAGGCGCCCCCGTCACCATTTACTGGGTCGTGGGGCACGATGTACAGTTCCTCTACATGGCACTCATCACCTCGCTCATCATGTTCTATGTGACGAGGTTCTGGAATCCGCCCGTAGGCACCATCCGCATTGCAGACACCTTTTCCATGGCTTTCTTCACCCTGCTGGGCGCCGCCAAAGCCTATTATCTGGGCTGCTCCGGCATTGTCTGCATCTGCATGGGCGTGTGTACCGGTGTAGCCGGCGGCATTCTGCGCGATGTTCTCACCGGCAACGTACCCTATGTCTTCCGCTCCAAGGAAGTATATGCCTCGGCCGCCTTCTCCGGCAGTCTGCTTTTTGTTGTGCTGCAATATTTCAACTGTCCCTACCAGATTTCCTATATTCTGGGTACCATCGTGGCCTTCACCGTGCGCATGGTGGCGGTGTATATGAACTGGCGCCTGCCGTCCTACCGTCCTCTGGTTGACCTTGCGCAGCATGATAACTCAACCCAGGAACGTTGAATAATCCCCCCGGCATGCACCGGGATGAACCCAGCAACGCTGGGTTCAATTTCGATTGCCGAAGGCAAATTTCACTGCCTGCCTTTAAGTAGGCAATGTAATCGAGATTGAATACCGCTGACGCGGTATTCAGCAAGGAAAATAACAACTTAGCAGCTGCTTTTTAATGGTACCTATGCGTAATCTTTGTTCTTTAATCATATTAGCCTGTTTTGACGAATATATCTACCAGCAAATCTGAAACAGCCCCCATGCTCGCAAGCTCGCATGGGATTAGACTTGCAAGGGGTAGAGCTATCTGCTACAATACCGCCAGCGTTATGACACCGAAACACATTGTAGCCGTTATCGACTATGGCTCACAGTATACGCAGCTGATTGTCCGCCGCGTGCGTGAGCTGGGCTTCCTCGCCAAGCTGTATGCGCTGGAGGATTTGCACGAAATCAGCGAGCCGGGCGCCATCATTCTTTCCGGCGGCCCCCGCAGTACCTCTGAGCCGGATGCTCCGGATATTGATTTTGAATGGCTCACCTCGTTTGGTGTGCCGGTGCTGGGTGTGTGCTACGGCATGCAGCTGCTGAACATCAAGACCGGCGGCACCGTGCGCCCGAGCAACAAGCGCGAGTATGGTCCCGCCGCCCTTGTGCCGGATAAGCTGGAAGGGCTGTACGCCGATATGAGCCCATCTTCCCAGGTGTGGATGAGCCACTCCGACACGGTAGACCACCTGGCCGACAACTGCCGCGTGATTGCCCGCAACAGCGACGGCGTACCGGTTTCCCTGCAGTGGGGTGAGCAGATGTTCGGCATCCAGTTCCACCCGGAGGTGACCCACTCCCACGAAGGACGCACCATTCTCAAGAATTTCCTCTCCTACGCCAAGAACCTGGCCAGGTTCGACATTGGCGACTTCAAGCGCGAACTCATCGAGGACATCCGCGCCAAGGTGGGCGACAAGCAGGTCGTCTGCGGCGTTTCCGGCGGTGTAGACAGCACCGTGCTGGCTGTTCTGCTGCACGAGGCAGGTGTGAATGTGCGCTGCATCTTTGTGGACAACGGCCTGCTGCGCAAGGACGAAGCCAAGGAAGTGCAGGCCAACTTTGCCCGCATGGGTGTGGAAATCGAAACCGTAGACGCCAGCGAACGCTTCCTGGCCGCCCTGGCTGGCGAAACCGCCCCGGAAAAGAAGCGCCGCATCATTGGCAACCTCTTCATCGATGTATTCTGGGACGCCGTGGGCGATGCCGAAATGCTGGCCCAGGGTACCCTCTACCCGGACGTGATTGAAAGCGCCTCCAATGCCAAGAGCAAGGCCTCCGTCATCAAGACCCACCACAACCGCGTGGAACGCGTGCTCAAGATGCAGGAAGAAGGCAAGGTCATCGAGCCGCTGGCTTTCCTGTTCAAGGACGAAGTGCGCGAGCTGGGCGCCTCCATGGGCATCTCGCACGACATTCTGTGGCGTCATCCCTTCCCCGGTCCGGGTCTGGCCGTGCGCTGCCCCGGCGAGGTGACCAAAGAACGCCTTGATATCATCCGCGAATGCGACGCCATCTTCATCGGCACGCTGCGCAAGTGGGACTGGTACGACAAATGCTGGCAGGCCTACGCCGGCCTCATCCCGGTAAAGACCGTAGGCGTGAAGGGCGACGAACGCTCCTACGAATTCGCCACCAACCTGCGTGCCATCGTGTCTGAAGACGCCATGACAGCCGACTGGGTGCAGCTGCCCTATGACCTGCTGCGCGAGGCCTCCAACCGCATTCTCAACGAGGTTTCCGGCATTAACCGCGTGCTCTTCGATGTGAGCACCAAGCCGCCGGCATCCATCGAGTGGGAATAAAGACTATTTCCCCCTGAAACCAGAATCCCCCGGGTATGAACCATACCCGGGGGATTTCCGTCCGCGCCGCATGGACGGATTTCGTTTCCTTTTCAGCCAGGGCCTATGATTTCCCAACCATCGGGAAGCCATTACATCCTGACTTCACAGGAAAACGATATCCTCGCTGCGCTCGGACTGTAACTATGCCATAGCAGCAGTAATCTCGCAGATATAGAGGTAGTGCAGCGGGTTGCCCTCCTCATACCAAGCGGGGGAAACCCCGCTCCAATCCAGGAAATCGGCTTCCTGCAAAGTGGTGCGGAACATCTTGCGGCACTCCAGCACCAGCTCTGCATTCTCAAACGTGGGCAGGCCGGCGGGGGTAGTGGCAGGCACCAGGGAAGTGTGAGCCATCTTATCCACATCGCGCCCGGAATGGCGGCCGCAAAACACGAGATCCTGGCGGTACTGCTCCGGCATGAAGCTGAGGGTGAAAGCAGGCTGTTCCTCAATGAACTTCACCGTGTGGCGGTTCGGGCGCACGAACACAAACGCCACCGGGCGGTTCCACAGGAAACCAATGCCGCCCCAGCTGGCAGTCATGGTGTTGAATGCCTCCGGCGTGCCAGCGCTAATCAGCATCCACTGCTTGCCAATCAACTCTACCGGGCTCTTTGTTATTTCTGTAATATCTATCTTTTTCATAGCAACTTATCTTCTCACAAAACCGGCGCGCCCGCAGGCGCGCCGTGTAAAATCCATTCCTATCCGTCAACTTCGCCTTAGCGGCTGTAGTTGCCGGGGTCCTGGGTGATGGTCACATCGTGCGGGTGGCTTTCCTGGAGGCCACCGGAAGTGATGCGCACGAAGCGGGAGTGCTCGCGCAGCTCATCCAGGCTCTTGGCGCCCAGGTAACCCATGCCGGAGCGCAGACCGCCCACCAGCTGGAAGATGACATCTGCCAGCATACCCTTGTAGGGCACGCGGGCTTCCACACCCTCGGCCACGAGCTTGCCGCTGCCATTCTGGCCGTAACGGTCGCCGGAGCCGGCACGCATGGCGCCCAGAGAGCCCATGCCGCGGTATGTCTTGAAATTGCGGCCCTGGTAGTGAACCACAGCACCGGGGCTTTCCTCACAACCGGCCAGCAGCCCCCCCATCATGATGAGGTCAGCACCGGCGGCAAGCGCCTTCACCACGTCGCCGGAGTAGCGGATACCACCGTCGGCAATCACGGTCACGCCAGCGGGGCGGGCCACCTTGGCCACCTCCTGAATAGCGGTGAACTGGGGCATACCCACGCCGGAGATAATGCGGGTGGTGCAGATTGAACCCGGACCCACGCCTACCTTGATAGCGCTGGCACCAGCGGAAATGAGGTCGCGAGCGCCATCCTGGGTCACCACGTTACCAGCCACCACCGGTTTACCAAGTTCGCGCAGCTTCTCAATTACATGCAGCACTCGGCTGGTGTGACCCGTAGCAGCATCAATGAAAAGAGCATCGGCACCGGCGTCTACCACAGCCTGAGCGCGAGCCATGAACTCCGGCCCCGGTCCCACGGCAGCGCCGCAGCGCAGGCGGCCCAGCTCATCCTTGGTGGATTCCTGGAAAGCTTCGCGCTTGCGGATGTCGGTATCGGTAATCAGGCCCACCAGGCAGCCATTCTCATCCACCAGGGGCAGTTTTTCGATGCGGTTGGAGAAAAGAATCTTGCGGGCTTCCTCCTGAGTGGTGGTGGGAGTACCGGTGATAAGACGGCTCATGGGAGTCATCACATCGGCCACGCAGAGTTTTTCGAGGTCCTGGCCATCCACCACGCGCATATCGCGGCCGGTGATGATACCCACCAGAATGTTCCCCTCGGTCACCACGGGCAGACCGGAGAAACCATGCTCCAGCATGATGCCCTTCACGCGGCTCAGGCTCATATCGCTGGTCACGGTGAGCGGCTTGGTGATAACGGCGTTTTCAAAACGCTTCACCTTGGCCACCATAGCGGCCTGGTCATCAATGCGGTTGTTGCGGTGAATCACACCCAGACCGCCTTCGCGAGCCATGGCAATAGCCATTTCCACCTCCGTTACCGTATCCATCGGCGCAGAGAGGAAGGGAAGACGCAGCGGGATGCCAGCGCAAAGCTGGGAAGAAGGGTCGGCCTCGCCGGGAAGAATCGTGCTCAGGCAAGGCAGCAGGAGCACGTCGTCAAATGTAAGTCCAAGCTGAATTTCTGCCATAGCGGAGACTACTACGCCACGCGCCGTTTTGCAAGCCTAATCTGCTCAAAAAGAGATTTTTTATTCAAAAAATATCGAATTATATGCAAAAGCGCATATAAAACCGGCATAATGCGTTTTCCTGACTTGCAATCCCGGGGCATTGGTGTATACTTTCCGCGGTTTATTTTATTGAAACGCCAAAATTCACACATCATGAACACACAGCGAACCTTCACCACCGGCAGCGGCAAGAGCGGCCAGTATTATTCACTTCCGGCGCTGGCCGAGCAGGGATACCCGGGCATTTCCCGCATGCCTGTTTCGCTGCGCATCGTGCTGGAAAGCCTGCTGCGCAACTGCGATGGACTGAAGGTGACCGAAGCCGATGTCCGCAACCTGGCCGCCTGGAATGCCAAGGAGCCCGGCAGCTATGAGATTCCCTTTACCGTAGCGCGCATCATTCTGCAGGATTTGACCGGCGTACCGCTGCTGGTCGACCTGGCCGCCATGCGTTCCGCCGTGCAGGACCTGGGCAAGAACCCGGCCGATATGGAGCCGCTGGTGCCGGTGGATTTAGTAGTTGACCACAGCGTGCAGGTAGACTGGGCCGGGTTCCCCTCCGCCTACCAGAAAAACCTCACCCGCGAGTTCGAGCGCAACACCGAACGCTACGAATTTCTCAAATGGGGCCAGCAGGCCTTCAAGACATTCTCCGTAGTTCCCCCCAGCACCGGCATCGTTCACCAGGTGAACCTGGAATATCTGGCCCGCGGGGTCATGGAAAACAACGGCGTGTATTACCCGGATACCCTGGTAGGCACCGATTCGCACACCACCATGATCAACGGTCTGGGCATTGTGGCCTGGGGCGTGGGCGGCATTGAGGCCGAAGCCGGCATGCTGGGCCAGCCGGTCACCTTCCTGGTGCCCGAGGTAGTGGGTGTACACCTGAGCGGCAAACTGCGCGAGGGCGTGACCGCCACCGACCTGGCACTGCACATCACCCAGATGCTGCGCGCCCACGGCGTAGTGGGCAAGTTTGTGGAATTCTTCGGCGAGGGCGCAGCCTCGCTCTCCCTGCCCGACCGCGCCACCGTGGCCAACATGGCCCCGGAATACGGCGCCACCATGGGCTTCTTCCCCTTCGATGAAGTCTCTGCCGCCTACCTGCGCACCACCGGCCGCAGCGAGGAGCAGGTCATCACCTGCGAAAACTACTTCCGCACCCAGGGGCTCTTCGGCATGCCCCGCAAGGGCGAGGTGGATTACACCGTGGAACTCGAGCTCGACCTCGCCAGCATCGTACCCGCTGTAGCTGGCCCCAAGCGCCCGCAGGACCGCATTCCCCTGAGCTCGCTGAAGAACCAGTTTGCAGAAATCTGCCGCAGCACCTATGGCCAGGAGCAGCGCTGCACCCCCGTAGCCGTCACCATGCAGGGCGACGCCGGCAACCCCGATGCCACCACCACGCACGATGTGCAGCTGACCGACGGCTCCATCCTCGTGGCCGCCATCACCAGCTGCACCAACACCAGCAACGACGGCCTCATGCTCGCCGCCGGCCTGCTGGCTAAAAAGGCTGCCGCCCTGGGGCTCAAAGTGCCAGCCTATGTCAAGACCAGCATCGCCCCCGGCTCCCGCATCGCCGCCCGCTACTTTGCCAACAACGACCTCACCGCCGAGCTCGACAGCATCGGCTTCTCCACCGTAGGCTACGGCTGCACCACCTGCATCGGCAACAGCGGCCCCCTTAACTCCGCCCTGGAAGAAGCCGTGGTGAACCACAACCTTGTGTCCTGCTCCGTACTCTCCGGCAACCGCAACTTCGAAGCCCGCATTCACTCTCACGTGAAGGCAAACTTCCTCATGTCGCCCCCGCTGGTCATCGCCTTTGCCCTGGCCGGACGTGTGGATATCGACATGGAAACCGAGCCCCTGGGTACCGCTGCCGATGGCTCCGCCGTCTACCTGCGCGACATCTGGCCCAGCGGCGAGGAAATTGCCGCCGCCCAGGCTCGCGCGGCCACCCCAGCAGACTACGCCGACTGCTACGCCGGCCACGTACCGGAGTGGGATGGCGTGAGCGCCCCCACCGGCGCCACCTTTACCTGGAACGCCAATTCCACCTACATTCACCGCCCGCCCTTCTTCGATGGCTTCGATGGCCGCAAGGGCGATATCACCGACATCGTGAACGCCCGCCCGCTCGGCATCTTCGGCGACAGTGTAACCACCGACCACATCTCCCCCGCCGGTGCCATCAAAGCCACCGCCCCCGCCGGCCAGTTCCTCAGCGCCCAGGGCGTGGAGCGCCGCGATTTCAACACCTACGGCTCCCGCCGTGGCAATGACCTCGTCATGGCTCGCGGCACCTTTGCCAACGTGCGCATCAAGAACCTGCTCACCACCGGCGTAGAGGGTGGCTACACGCTCTATTTCGGTGACTCCGCCGTCAGCGCTCCCGATACAGAAATCGCCGCCACCTGCGGCACCCCCACCTTCATTTACGACGCCGGCATAGCCTACATGAAGGACGGAGTGCCCACCATCATCATCGGCGGCGAGGACTACGGCATGGGCTCCAGCCGCGACTGGGCCGCCAAGGGCACCAATCTGCTCGGCGTCAAAGCCGTCATCACCAAGAGCTTCGAGCGCATCCACCGCAGCAACCTCATCGGCATGGGCGTGCTGCCCCTCAACTTTGCCAACCCGGCAGACTATGACCGCGTGAAGGACCTCAAGGATGTGCGCTTCTCCATCATCGGGCTCAACAATGATATGGCACCCCGCAGCGCCGCCACCCTTCTGGTGCAGCCCACCGGCGGCGAGCCCTTCGAGCTGCCCCTCATCGTGCGCCTCGATACCCCCATCGAGAAGGAATACTTCCGCGCCGGCGGCATCCTGCAATACGTGCTTACCCAGTATTGCTAAAACCAGGAGACAGGTTTAACCAAATCCCCGCATGCCGCGAAAGGCATGCGGGGATTTTTTTACAGGGAAGAGCAAGGAACGCACCTCCTGCGCCTTAGCGGGCTACCCTTATCAGAAATTGATGCGATAGCCGATAGTGCCGTTCACATTGGTGTAGTTGGAGCGGAGCTCTATCGCTGCATCCATGAAGAGACTGCCACCATCATCACCCAGCGGGATAGTAAGACCCGCACCAGCTTCCAGACCTATGGCGCCCAGCTCGGCACTTTCGATTTCAGCCCCAATCCCGGCGAGGCCCACACTGGTCGTACTGTGTCTATCCCCCAGATCGAACTTAGCCAACACGCGAGCCTCAAAAATACTGGTACGGTTATACACATTCTCACCCACGACGGTCTGCATGCGGGCACCCAGGCCCACCGTAACGGTATCGAGAGTCTGGTCTCCTACCTTCAGCGCCAGGGATTCTCCCTTTTCGCGGTAACCATCCACCCCCGTATGACGCCAGGTGATGTTAAGAATGGGCTGGAGGCACGATGTGGCATCCTCATCCAGCGCAAACACGCGTCCCACCTCATACATAAGGCCAAAGGACAACCCATGGGTGCTGCCATCAATAGCCTCGCCCATGACCGTGCGATCCAGCTTGATATTGGCAAGACCAGCCGTTGCCACGAAAGTGTGAGTCCAGGCGCTGGCGCAGTAGCGGGCAAAAGCACTCACGTAGTAGCTGTTCAGATCACCCTTTGCCTGGTCCGCACCAGTCACGCTCAGGTTACCATACATAGCCGTAAGGGCCATACCTGCGGTAAAGGTGGGGGTAAAGTCCACATCGAAGCCCACGGTGCCGCCCCAGCTGGTGAGCTTGTAGCCACCAGCCGTGCTGTCATCCCCCAGAGTACCATAGCTACCCTCAGCGTTAATCCAGGCATTGAAATAGGGCATATCATCATTCACCACAGATTGATTCACCCCCATGATGGTGGTGCGGTTGCGGATGGTCTGCAACTGGCGGTCCAGGTCGCCATGCGCAGCCATGCCCAATACCGCCGTTGCAGCACCCGCAATAGCCGCGGCAGCGTCATCCGTCATCGTATCGGCATCTACTACATCCAAGGCCTTGGCCAATCCACTCTGCGGAGCCGTAGCCTGCGGATTAAGCTCCAGGAACGCCTGCGTCAGCAGCTTCACACCAGCATGCCCGTTTTTGGTGCTGGCCCCCACCTTGGCAGCCACATATTCCGGGTTCGGCTTAGCGGAATAAACCAGTTTTGTGTTCGAGTCGGTCCATTGGAGAGAAACAGCATATTTCTCTACCGAGGAAACAGAAGCAACACGGCTCTGCGGAACAAGAATTTCATTTGTATTCAGTAAACAGGGCGATTGCGGCACTTCAGTCAGCGTGATGATGCACACGCTGCCACTCTCGATAGCGGCAGCGTTCAGCGCCTCAAGCACAGCCTGACTGGCAACCCCCACCGTGAGTCCCCCTGTGGCGGTCAGGCTCCTAACCGTCAGGGAAGCACCAGCCCCGCCCAGCACAAGCGTGCCGCCGCTCAGAGTAAGAGGGCCATTCACAACAGACGCCTCGCTGATAGCAAGCGACTGCACCGTAACAGAGGCCATCTTGTTGCTCGTAAGAGACTTGACATTCACCTCCCCCAGCTGAACAGCAGAACCATTCCTTGTATAGGCAGCAAGATTCAGCACCGCCGCCGGGGTATCAATGCGCGCCATCGCCTTGATGGTACCGGTCCAGTCATCACCCAACGCAAGATTGCTCTTGAGGGCAGCGTCTTCCCCCAGGTCATAGGTACCACTCCCAGTCAGCTTCACAGAGCCGTCCAGAATTCCCAGCTTACTCTGAGCAAGTTCCCTGCCATTCAAATCGATAGCACCACCGTTTGCCGTGGCGGTAATAAAACCATCGCTGAGGGAGTCGCTTTCCAGAATCAAGGTAGCATTGGCATTGTTAAGAACAAGACCTGTAGCCGTTTGCCCATCAATCGATGTACCCGAGAAGGTATACCCCGCATCGGAGGCGATGCAATAAACGGCACCCTCTTCTGCAACACTCAATACGCCATCGGTGAAATCAGGCGTACCACTTACTGCTGCTCCATTAATCTGCCAGGAGGTAACACCCGTGGCGTCAGAAATACCACCGGATACCACTGTATAGTTGGTCACGCGGGAAATGTAGTCATTGCTTTCTGTGGGGATAGTTTCGCCTTCTAAATCACCCGTGAGACCATCCAGATTAATGGTACCCTCCAGATTTACCGTGCCGGTATTGGTAATAGCTGTATTGATGGAAACGTTCTCCAAATTCAGCGTACCAGCATTAGTGAAATCAGTTGTGTTGATGTCGAGGTCCTTCAAACCGGCCTCAGCTCCAGTACTAACGCTAAGCGTATCAACGCTGAGAGAATCAGCAGAGGCAGATGTACCCTGAAGGGTGTAATTGCCGGCCTGAATGCTCACCATGGCAACAGACGTTGCGCCACTCATGCTGATGGAAGCCGTCTCGTCATTGTTGAAAACAACATTTACGATACCCATGGTCGGCAGACTTTCCGAGGGGGCTCCACCATCGGTACTGGACCAGCTATTCCCCGTCCAGGTCGAAGAAGACGCAGCCTCCCAATAATATGTATGCGTTGTTGACAAATAAGCCATGGCTGCGGCCTGACTCAGAGCTCTTGCCTCCTCTGCTGTAACAACATCGCTGAACACATAGGTGTCAGCCACAATGGTGGAGTCAAAATTCACAGCATTGAATGTCAAGCCAGTACCGCGGAGCGTTGTATTATACGTTCCTCCCTCGAACTGGAGCACATTGCCTTGCGCATCCAACAGAATAAAAGTGCCGGAAGTACCCTTGCTGTACTCATAAGTCAGAGTAACGGCAGCAATAACACCACCTTCCCAGAAACTGGCAAGCTCGAATCCGTTATTCATGCCAACGGAATACGCATTACTCTGACTATTCCAATTACCCCACAAGCCTGAGGTATTGATGAGATTGGGAGTACTGTTATTATTATCGTGATTATAACTGCCATAGTTGCTTTGCAGCCCGATATCAGATGCCCCGTCAAACTGAATCAGCATATACTTGGCTAATGCTGCATCGTGAGCCATCAGTGGCTGTAATTTAGCTATATCAACAACGGCTACAGCGGTAATTGCTCCTATCGAAGGATTAAGCGTAATATCAGCGCCATTTTTCCCCGTATAGCTGGCATTTGCAAGGTCTACAGCCCCTGCTGTACCAGCCATACAGACGACGCCGCCATACATAGCACCAGCAGTAAATGGATAAGACAGGGAGGTCACTGTCGCTGCGCATGCAAAAATGGCCTTACGGAGATTTTGTGGAAGGTGCAGTTTCATAGAATACTTTACTACGGAGATTGAAAGAAAAAACAGAGAGGCCCCCTCTCAAAACATAGGTAAAACACTAGCACACCCCCACTTTCACGTCAAGGAAAAAGCAAGAGACACCACGATTTTCGTGGTGATGTAGGAATCCCTTGAGCTGTACTGTTTTTTGTTGAAGCGGAAACCTCTTTTTGTTACAATACCGCCGAGATATACAGAAATAGACAATGAAACTGAAAACGCTTGCCATGACCATGCTGGCAGCGGCGGGAGTGGCTACCGCTGCGGAGAAGCCGAATATCCTGCTGGTGCTGGTGGATGATATGGGCTGGGGAGATATGAATATCAATGTGGCGGCTACCTGCGCGGATGGCACAGTGCGCCCGCCGAGCATCGACACACCGAGCCTGGCGCAGATGGCGCAGCAGGGTGTGCAGCTGCGCCGCCACTACACCGCAGCCCCGGTATGCGCACCGGCGCGCGCCTCGCTGTTCAGCGGCACGCACCAGGGGCACACAGAGGTGATTCGCAACAACAGCTTTGACGCCGCGCTGGAAAACAGCCACACCCTGGCCAGCGTGCTGCGCGAGGCCGGCTATGCCACCGCCCTCATCGGCAAATGGGGCATTGGCGGTGGCATGGAAAGCGGCGGCACCCCCACCACCGCAGCAGCCTGGCCCACCCGGCGCGGGTTTGATTACTTCTTCGGCTACCATAACCACCTGGCCGGCCACCGCCACTATGCCAAGGAGGAAAGCAACGCCGACCCCGAAACCCACTGCAATGCCGTGTGGGATGGCGACAAGCTCATCACCCCGGAGCTGGACACCTGCTACAGCACCGACCTCTACACCGCCCGCAGCAAGAAATGGATTACCGACCATGTGAAAGCCAACCCGGGGAAACCGTTTTTCCTGGCACTCACCATGATTGCCCCGCATGCGCGCCTGGCGGTGCCGAGTGCGCCCTACCCGGCAGGCGGTGGTCTGCATGGCGGCGTGCAGTGGCTGGGGCAACCCGGCAAGATGATTAACACCGCCACCGGGCAGTGGGACGGCTACATTCACCCGCAATACCGCGACAACGCAGAGTGGAAGGATTATGCCGCCAGACGCTTCGGCGGTGGTGCCCAGCGCGCCATTACCGCAGCCCAGCGCCACGCCACCATGATCACCCGCGTGGACGAGGCCATGGGCGACCTCATGCAGCTGCTCAAGGACCTGAACATTGACCAGAATACCTTTGTGGTGTTCACCAGCGACAACGGCCCGCACGATGAGCCCGGCGCTGTGTGGGGCAGCAAGGAACACCCGGCCCCGGCTCAGAACCCCGCTTTCTTCCGCAGCTACGGCCCCATGGACGGCATCAAGCGCGATTTGTGGGAAGGCGGTCTGCGCGTGCCCTGCCTGGTGTATGCCCCCGGCTATGTGAAGCAGAACCACAGCAGCGATTTCCCGAGCCAGTTCCACGACTGGATGGCCACCTTTGCCGACCTGGCCGGCATGCCCAAGCCGATGCGCTGCGACGGTGTCTCGCTGCTGCCCACGCTGCAAGGCAACGACGCCGCACAGAAGGATGGCGTGGTGTACTCGGAATACAACTTCGGCGGCAGCATGGCGCAATACCAGGACTACGCCGGGAACAAGCGTGGCCGTGGCCGCGGCGAGCAGCAGGCCATTGTCTTCCGCGCCGGGGACGGCCGCTATCTGAAAGCCATCCGCACCAATATGAAGAGCGCCAATGATGATTTCGAGGTGTACGACGTGAGCGCCGATACCCACGAAACCACCAACATTGCCGCCCAGCTGCCCGGTATTCAGGAGCAGCTGAAAGCCGCCGTGCTGCACACCCGCCGCGCCTACGACTATGCCCGCGACCCGCAGGCTGGTCGCCGCAACAACGGCTGCGGCGGCTTCCGCCACTACGATATGACCCTCGTACCCGCCAACACCCCCGGCGCCACCCTGCCTGGCCTGGCCATGCGCCGCGTGCAGGCCACCTGCCCCTGGGTGCCGGAGTTCGATACCCTGCCCGGCGCCGCCACTGCCACCACCGGCACCGTGGCCGACCCCGCAGCTGTGGAGCTTCCCGCCGGCAGCATCACCGAGTACAAGGGCTACATCAACGTGCCCGATGACGGCAACCACTGGCATTTCTACCTGACCCTCAGCGAGGTACCAGGCACCAAGGCCTATATCAAGATGCACAACTTCCAGCTCGTGGATGCCGATTTCAACTACACCCCCGGCACCACGGTCAATGAATCTGCCGCCATCAATACCGATGAGGCCATCGCAGAGCAGACCGGCAAGAAAGGCATTCCGCTGAAAGCTGGCAAACACGCCGTGACCATCACCGTGGTGCAAGGCCCCAGCGCCCCCGGTACCCTGAAACTGGAATGGAATCGCGGCCCCCGGGGCGGCATTCAGACCCCGGTTACCACCGTACCTGCAGCGGCCTATTCGCACTAAGGGCAGCTCCCGCTTCCACCTTCATCCCGCCCGCAAGGGCGGGATTTTTTTTTGCGTCCACCACGCGCGCGGAAAACGCTGCACACTCAAAATCCACCCCGACTCACCCGAGACGGTTCTCAAAATCGGCGTAGGAGAAACGCTTAACAACCTCGATGCTACCGTCTGCGCGAAGCACGGCAATATCCGGATGCGGCACACCGTTGAAGTGCGTGGTTTTCACAATGGTGTAGTGGCTCATGTCATCGAGCACCACAACATCGTCCACCTGGAGCGGAGCATCAAAGGAAAAATCGCCAATCACATCGCCCGCCAGGCAGGTAGGCGCCCCCAGGCGGTAGGTGTACGCCTTTTCGCCAGCCTCGCCCGCCGGGGCATAGGCTTCACCCGGCAACTGCACTGCCGGGGTACCGGAGCCGCCGGGCTGCACAGCGTACACATCCGGGCGGTAAGGCATTTCGAGCACATCGGGCATGTGGGCGCTGGCGCTCACATCGAGAATAGCGTGGCGGTAGCCCAGGGAATCAAAGATATCCAGCACACGCGCCCGCAGCACCCCGGTGTGAATAGCCCAGGCCTCACCAGGTTCCAGATACACCTCCACATGGTACATGCTGCGGATTTCGCGCAGCAGGTCAATAAGCGCAGCGCGGTCGTAATCCGGCTTGGTAATCCAGTGACCGCCGCCGAGGTTGAGGTAGCGGATCTGCGGGCTGGCCAGCAGGCTGCCGAATTGCTTTTCAAAGGCGCGGAAAGTATCAATAAGCTCGCGGGCGCCCTGCTCGCACAGGGTGTGGAAATGCAGGCCGCTGATGCCGGTGAGGTCCACCCCGGCCAACTGGTCTGCCGGAATACCCAGGCGAGAGCCCGGCACGCAGGGGTCGTACAGCGGGGTATGCCCGGTGGAAAAACAGGGGTTGATACGCAGCCCGAGCTGCAGCTCTCCACGCTGCACGCGGGGGTGTGCCAGGCAGGTGGCACGCCAGCGCTGCCACTGGGGCACGCTGTTGAAATCTATATGGTGCGCAAACTCCAGCAGCTCGGCCAGCTCGACCTCCCGGTACGCCGGGGAATACACCGCCACATGACCACCCAGGTGGCGAGCCCCCAGCCGCGCTTCATACAGCCCCGAGGCGCAGCACCCCGCCGCACAGGCCCGCAGCGAGCCCAGGCCCGCTGTGGTGGAAAAGGCCTTGAGCGCTACCAGCATGTGCGCGCCTGAGGCCTGCGCCACTTCCTGCAACACGCGGGCGTTGCGTTCCAGAGCCTCCAGCGAGATGAGAAACTGAGCCACGAACCAGGGGGGGGTACAGGTTGTCTTACTGCTGGGGAGCAGCGGCCTTTTCCTCCTCAGCCTTCATTGCCGCGTCCTCTGCCTCAGCCTTGGCCTGCTCGGCCTTCAGACGCTCAATAGCGACTCGCTCCGCCTCTGCCATTTCTGCCGAGGCTTTCTCTGCCTCAGCCCGGGCAGCAGAGGCCTCCGCCGCAGCAGCAGCCTGCTCCGCCTGCAATTTCTGCCCTACCGATTGAATGGCAGGAAGCAAAGCATCAAAACAGCGTTTAGTTTCAGCCTTTACATCGAGCCTGGGGGTGCTGGAATTGAGGCTCTGGCATATTCTTGCAGCCAGTATCCAGGATTTGATGGCCTCCTGGGGCTTCTCTTCCGCATTGTCCAGATTCCCCAGAGCCGTAAGCAGCTTCACATAAGCAATAGACATCTCAGAAGAAAGGCGCTTGAGGCGCTCTGCCTGCCCACACCCCTTTGCATATGTAGCACGGGCATCTTCGAGATTCCCCTTTACGCGCTGGCAGTCCCCCAGGCAGCGGCACGAGTCAAAATAATCGGCTGCTGCCCGGGATATCTCCGGCGCCACATCACCTGCCGGAAGCGCTTCTCCCTCTGCCGGCGCCACGGCATGAAGCAATGCCTCGTCTACCGCAAAAGCAGCCTCGTATGAAAGCAGAGCCTCACCAGGCTTGTTCTGAGACAGCAGGCACACTCCCTTACCATTGAGGCATGTACTCCGCAGACGCTGGCACACAACTGACTGGCGTAATGACTCCGGCAACGCCTCAATCTCCTGGAGGGCGTTTTCAAACTCACCCAGTGCCTTGGTATACGCACCGAGGTCGCGTGTAGTGGTGGCAATCTGCACAGCCAGGCGGGCGCGTTCCTCGCAGGGTTCACCCTTCTGCAACTCGGCATAGTAGGCGCGCATCATCTCCAGCATATCCTTCACCATGCTGTTAAACTGGGGGAACGCATCCTGATTCGTTACCTTGGCGGCCACGGTATACAACGCATAATCATGCAGAGCCTTGCGGGTTTCTGCCAGCCGGTCAACCTCCGCAGCCGGCGCCTCCTCAACCATTGTCTTCACCACCTCAGCGGCCTTCTCCTCGCATGAGCTCAGAAAAAAAGCAGCCCCAAGACCGGCAATGCCAACAGAACGAAGAACAGAGTGTGACTCAAACATGGAAAATTTCATACGCGTATGATTCTGCCTATACTGACGCCCGGCGTCAAGCTCATTTTACCACTCGTTGCCTAAAATTCAGCCATATCCGGTTCCGTCTCCTGTTCAAATGTCACTTTTTTACAACAAAAGCAAATTTTTGCTTGTCTTTTCCCTTCCAAATTGGCTAATATGAGGAGCAACGAAACGCCATGAAACATTTTCATCTTCTCAAACGCCTTGCTTTAACCTGTGGTATGGCAGCCACTGCTGCACTTGTCGCATCCTGCTCCAAACCTACCACCCTGTCCTCCGTGGAGCGAGCAACTCAGCTGCGCGAAGGCACCAATGTGACCATATTCAGCTACAATGACGCTTCTTCCCCCACAGGGCGTTTCTGCACCCCCGCAGGCCCCATGCCGGATAAGGTGCGCCGCGCAATTGACACATGGCTGCGTAATTCCACCATCAAGACTTTCAACTACGCCTACCCGCAATACTACATTGCTATGACCGCCCCGAATGGTCAGCAGCGCATCTGGGGTATCTGCACAGATGGTAAGGCCAACCTCGTGGGCATCATGATTCCTCGTGATGGCGTCGCAGCCTGGGATTTGCCCTTCGTCGGTTCCTACAAGATGTACGTGTGCAATGACAAGCTGCGCCAGGAGCTTTCCGATGCCATCATGACCTACATGTATGAAACCGGCTATGATGCCTACCGCATCGAGTCCCGCAAGGCCTCCGGCATTACAGACGCCAAATACCTGATTTCCAAGCCCAAGACTCGCGCCGAAATTGCTGCAGAAAAGGCTGCGGCTGAGGCACAGCGCGCTGCCATGATAGCAGCCGGTCAGAAACCCGCCGACACGGAGGATGATGAGGAAACCTCTGACGACGAGGAAAAGTCTGAGGACGAGGAGAAATCCTCCGACGATGAGGAATCTTCTGACGAAGAAACCTCTGACGATGAGGAAACCGAAGAGGATGAGGATAGCGAATTCGAATAAAGCCTCGCTCTTCAACACCAGCTTCACACTTCCCCAGCTGTTTTCAGCCGGGGAAGTTTTTTTGTGCACCGCCCCCGACAAGAGCCGCAATGGCGATGCAAAAAAACTCCTGACTACCTTATTTCGGTAATCAGGAGTATTGCCTCACTAGTCTCGCCAGGATTCGAACCTAGACAGAGGGAATCAAAATCCCTAGTGCTACCTTTACACCACGAGACCACGCAGTGCTCACAGCCAACGTGGGCTATGTGGAGGTACTTGTACCACAGGGCGAACCGTCTGGCAAGCCTAAAATATGTACTACATACCGCCAAAAGGGCCAGGCGTACACACAGATTGCACTTGCGCGGGCGAGAGGGGTAGGCTAGAATGGGCGCATACGATATGGATTATGCCCCTCTCATAGAAAAACGGCGCGAACGACTGGCAGAGCTGGAGGAACAGATTGCAGATCCGGAATTGTTCCAGGATCGCCAGCGCGCGGGCGAGCTGATGCGCGAGCACCGGCGCACCCAGGAATTGCTGCGCGATTGGGAAACCCTGCAGCAGACCCTGCAGCAGATTGAGGAGAACCGGGAACTAGCCGGAGGCGATGACCCGGAGATGGCCGAACTGGCGGCTGCCGAGCTGGCAGAGCTGGAACCGCAGGTAGACAAACTGACTGAACAGATACAGTACAGCCTGCTGCCGAGGGACGCCACAGAGGACCGCGATGCTCTGGTAGAAATCCGCGCCGGCACAGGGGGAGATGAAGCCGCCTTGTTTGCCGGTGACCTGCTGGGCATGTACCAGCGCTATGCAGAAAGCCGCGGCTGGCGGGTTGAGGTGCTGGATGCCAGCCCGAACGATATTGGCGGGTTCAAGGAAGTAACCGCCCGCATCTCCGGGGAGGAGGTGTTTCGCTACCTCAAATACGAAAGCGGCGTACACCGCGTGCAGCGCGTACCCGCCACGGAAACCCAGGGGCGCATTCACACCAGCACCGCCACCGTAGCCGTGCTGCCGGAAGCCGAAGAAGTGGATGTGGAGATTCGCCCCGAGGATTTGCGCATCGAGACCTGCCGCGCGGGTGGCGCCGGTGGTCAGCATGTGAACCGCACCGAATCTGCCGTGCAGATATTCCACCTGCCCACGGGTATTATGGTGCGCTGCGAAAACGAACGCTCACAGCTCAAGAACAAGGAAACCGGCATGCGTATTCTGCGCGCCCGCTTGTTCGAAATGAAGCAGCGCGAAGCGCAGGAATCCTACTCTGCCCAGCGCCGCGCGCTAATTGGCAGCGGTGGGCGCGAGGAAAAGATACGCACCTATAATTTCCCCCAGAACCGCTTTACAGACCACCGCATCGGTTACACCGCGTATAACCTGGACATCGTTATCACCACCGGAGCGCTGGAGGAGGTCATTTCGCACATGCAGCATGTGGAAATGGAGGAACGCATGGACGAACTTAAATAATTCCTATGAGCATGAAAACGGTGCAAGAGGTGCTCAGCAGCGGCACGGAATACCTGGAAAGCCGGGGTATTGACGCCGCGCGCCACTCTATGCAAAGCCTCATGGTGCATGTGCTGGGCTGCAACAAAACCTGGCTTTACCTGCACTACGATGACCCGCTTCCGGAGGACAAGCTCACCCCGCTGCGCGAGCTGCTGCGCCGCCGTGCCCAGGGCGAACCGCTACAACACCTGCTGGGCAGCACCGAATTTTACCGCCGCGAGTTCAAGACCGATGCCCGCGCCCTCATTCCCCGCCCGGAAACCGAGGAACTGGTGGAGATGGCCCTGCAAATGGCGCCCCGCCGCCCCGGCATGCGCGTGCTCGATATGGGTTGCGGCAGCGGCATCATCGGCATCACCCTGGCGCTGGAGCTGGCCCGCCAGACCCCGGAGGTCATCATGGCCGATATTTCCGAGGCGGCGCTCTCGCTCACGCTGGAGAACGCCACCGCTCTGGGAGCACGCGTCAAGACCTACCGCAGCGATTTGTTTGCCGCCTGGAATTCCCCGGCAGAGGGTGCAGTGCAACCGCCGGAGGGGCGGTTCGACTTAGTGCTGGCCAACCTGCCCTATGTACCCGAGGGCGAGGAGGTTTCCACCGAGGTGCAGCACGACCCCGCCACCGCACTGTATGGCGGCCCGGATGGTCTGGATATTGTGCGGCGATTCCTGAGCGATGCCCTGCCCCACCTGGCACCTCGTGCGCTGGTAATGCTGGAGGTGGGCCACGACCAGGGTCCCACCACGCGCGACTTAATGACAGCGCTGGGTTATACCCAATGCCGCGTGCTTACCGATATGAGTGGTAAGGCCCGCTTCCCCATGGGTTTTGCCCCGCAACCCGCCCCGGAGAGTGATGGAGAGCATTGAGTACCACATCCTGCCCACAGTGCGAAGCGCGGTAGCGCGGCTGGCCAGCATCACCCGCTGGGTCTTGTACATCTGCGCCGGGCTGGCGCTTGCCGAGCCGGCGCTGCTGGTGCTGCACCTGCCGCTGGCAGGGATTCTGAGCGGCATGGGTTCCACCGTCCTGTTATACACCGGGTTGAGCCTGCTGGCAATCCTGACAGCATGGGGGCATACCGTATTGCTGGCCGGGAGAGGAAGCGTCATCACGCGCTGGCTCATGTGGGTGGGAGCGTTGTTATCCCCCCTGGCCCCCATCTGCTGGTGTTACAGCATGTTCACCGGCAAGCTCCTGCTCTACCGGCAGACAGAGTTGCCGTATATCCTGACAACACTACTGTTGCTCACAGCGGTAATCAATATCCCGCGCATGGCGGCCGCCCCCTGGCAGCTGCAGGTGCGCCTGGTGGCGCTGCCGCTGCTACTGCTGCTCGCGCTCAGTTTCGATGCTCCGGGCCTTATCCTGGTGAGCACGGCATTTAAGCTTCTTGCTGCCACTCTGGCCAGTAACCCGCTGCGCCAGTTTGCCAACGCGGCCCCCCGCATTATTAGCCTCCCACCCCGAGATTGATTTCAGCTCGCGGTAAAAATAGCGCGCTCCCGGCACTTCTTTCTTATAGCGGCGGGCTTCTGTCGTGTAGCCGAATGAACCTTCATCCGGCAGGTTGAAATCCGGGCGCAGGTGGGGAGTTCCGCGGCGATTTTTCAGATACTGCACCACGCCATGCCCCACCGCCTCGGCAAATTGGCGTGCTGTCTCCGGGTTGGTCAGAAATTTGACATGGTGGCGGTTGTTCATGAACGCCACCTCCAGAATAATGGCAGGGATGCCGGCATCGTCGCACACGTTGAGCCAGCCTGCCCCGCGGGAGCTATCCACATACCGGGTTTCAATATCGCATTCACGCCCGCCGTTATCCATGCCATGGTTCAGAATGGTGGTATTGAGCACCTCTGCCACGGCATGGGCCAACGGAGCACCGTTGTGCCTGTTGGTCAGAATGAGCGCAGGCATGGCTGCGGTGGTCCACTTCATTCCCAGGCTGTTGTGGTGCAGGAACACCATGGCCAGAGCCCTGCGGTACACGGCATAATCAGCGCTGTTGATGCCGGGGGTCACGCGGTCCGGCGAATATACCGAGGCCGCGCGGCTCAGCGTATCGGTGGGTTTGCCCAGGTGCTGCACTTCTGCCCGCGATGCCCAGGGCTTGTATTTTGCGCCCTCCGGCGCCATGCCCCGGTTGCACACCACGCAGGGATACCCCGCTTCCTCTATCACTTTCCTGGTGTAGTAGCAGTACTCGTACCAGAAATCAAACTCTGCCAGCCGCGTGCCATCTGGCAGCATGGGAGATATAGCCCCGTTATCCAGCCGCGAATGCCCGATATCCAGCACCACCGCCTCGGTAGGCGGCCCTGGAAATTCTGGCTCGGCGGCAGGCGCCACACTCAGCATAGCCACCAGTAACATGAGGTATGGCAGCAGATTCATCAACCTTCTCCCTCTTCCTCATCTGCACGCAGGATGCGCGGTGTGAAGCGCATGAGCTCCGGTATGAAAGTAAGCGGTATATCGCCCGTAGGGCCGTTTCGGTTCTTGGAAAGCGCCAAGTTGGCATCGGACCCCACGTTCTCGCGCTCCTCATCGTCCTCAGCGTAGTACGCCAAGCGGTACAGCAGGCCAATCATATCGGCGTCCTGCTCGATAGCGCCGGATTCACGCAGGTCACTCATCATGGGTACACCCTTGTTCTTGCCGGGGCGGTTTTCGGGGCCGCGGTTCAGCTGAGCCAGCGCCAGAATGGGCAGGTTCAGCTCCTTGGCCAGGCTCTTGAGACCGCCGGAGATTTCAGCAATTTCGCGTTCGCGGCTGTTCTGGGCCTGCTTGGTGTGCGAGCGCATGAGCTGGAGGTAGTCAATACCGATGCAGCAGAGATCCGGGTGGTCGCGCATGACGCGACGAGCCTTGGCGCGCAGCTCCGCAATGGAGATAGCGGCCGTATCATCAATCACAATGCTGCTGGATTTCAGCTCATTGATAGCGTATTTGAGACGCTTGAGGTCTTCCTTCACCACACTGCCACGCTGCGAGACAAGCGTCTGCTTGCTCACGCCGCTGCGGGCGTAGAGCAAACGCTCCACCAGCTGCACGCTGGGCATTTCGCACGAGAAGATGAGAATGGGCTTTTTGACATTCAACGCCAGGTGTTCCATGATATTGAGCAGGAACGAAGTCTTACCCATGGACGGACGCGCGGCAATGATGAAGAGTTCACCGCCCTTGAGGCCGTTAATCATCGCATCCAGGCGGGGATAGCCGGTGGTAAGCCCCAGCACCTCGCCCTTGCTGCTCATCATGCGCTCCATATTGGTCACGGCGGCGGCAATATCTGCGCTCAGTTTCCACTCACCGCCCTTATCCGTACTCTGGCGGATTTTGAGTACAGCCTGTTCGGTTTCATCCAGCAGGGCATCCACCTCGGCCTCGCTGGTGTAGGCGGATTCGCTGGCCTGGTTGGCAGTCAGAATGATACTGCGGCGTATGTATTTCTCCTTCAGCGTTTCAAAATGCAGGTTGAAAAGCCCGGTATTCGTAGCGTAGGAGAACACATCCATGAGCCCGGCGGCACCGCCCACGGCCTCCAGCTGCTTCTTATCTGCCAGCTGCTGCATGACCGAAGTCACGTCAATAGGAATGCCCTTATCATAACGCTCGCGGAAGATTTCCCACAAAATACGGTGCGCCGGAATGTAGAAATAATCACCCGTCATCCCCTTGGAAACGCACTGAGATACAATGTTGCTGGGGTCAATCGTCATCATGGCCAGCAGACTCTTTTCCACCTGCGGGGCCTGCGGCATCACCACATTGGCACTGCTCACGCTGCGGGCTCCAGCTTTCAAGTCAGGTTTTTCATCTCTTTCGGGGCTCATGGTTCTTCCAGGTAATGCGCGGGGCATCGTACTATTTATCGCCTCACATTTCAAGTTCAAAAACAGACTGTCTCCCACCTGCGGCGAAAAATATCAACAATCCACGATTTTGCCTTGCATCGCGATGCGCTTCTGGTTAAAATCACTATGTAAGCAGAAGGAATGCCCCCCTGCGTACCAGTTAATACCATCATGAAGACGCTTATAACAAACGCCCACATCATCTCCCCCGGCATTGACCTGCCCGGAGGTTCCGTTCTTGTAGAAGGCAGCAAGATTATTGCTGTGCTGCAGCCCGGCGAAACCGCCGAGGCCGACAAGACCATCGACGCCGGCGGCAATATGCTCATGCCCGGTTTCATCGACATTCACTCCCACGGCGCCGGCGGCTGCGACACCTGCGACTGCAAGGTAGAAAGCATCCGCACCATTGCCGATTGCAAGATGAAGGAAGGTGTGACCACCTGGCTGCCCACCACCCTGACCCTGGGCACCAAGACCCTGGCCGACGTGTGCGAGGCTGTGAAGGAATACGCCGCCAGCCCGAATGGTTCCAAAACCCCCGGTGTACACCTGGAAGGACCCTACATCAACCCCAAGCAGTGCGGCGCCCAGAACCCCGCTTTCGTGCGCCCGGCCGATTACGAGGAAGTGGCCATGCTCAACGACATTTACCCGGTGCTGCTCATCTCCATGGCCCCGGAAATGCCCGGCTCCATCGACTTCATCAACAAGGCCACCGCTGCCGGCATCACCTGCTCTGCTGGTCACTCTGCCGCCAGCTATGCCGACTTCAAGAAGGCCAAGGCTGCAGGACTGAAGCACCTGACCCACTTCTGCAACCAGATGAGCCCCCAGCACCACCGCGAAATCGGTCTGGTAGGCTCCGGTATGCTGGATAAGGATATCAAGATTGAAATCATCTGCGACAAGATTCACCTCTGCGAAGATATGCTCAAGCTTACCTTCACCAACAAGAGCATTGACCAGATGATTATGATTACCGACTCCCTGGCCTGCTCCTGGATGCCCGACGGCCCCGGCCAGCTGGGTGGTCTGCCCATCATCGTGAAGGGCGGCGTGGCCCGCCTGGAAAGCGGCAACCTGGCCGGCTCCACCCTGCGCTACGCCAAGGGGCTCAAGAATGTGCAGGAACTCACCGGTAAGCCGCTCAGCGAGCTGGTGAAAGCCACCTCCTGGAACCAGGCTCAGAGTCTCGGCCTGCACGACCTGGGCAAGATTGCCCCCGGCTACACGGCCGATATGGTAGTGCTCAACGCTGAGTACGACACCGTGATGACCATCATCGACGGTGAACTTCGCTACCAGGCCTGATAAGAACCACCATTCTACCGTGCGGGGTGCCGTGGCACCCCGCACACTCCACTACCACTCACCAGGAAAACACCCGCCATGCTCATCTCACCGCTTGCCCGCAAAATTTGCCAGAAAAAAGGAATTGACCCCGCTACGCTGCGCGGAACCGGGCCACGCGGGCGCATCATGGCGGCAGATGTAGAAACTCCAGCCAGCAGCACCCCCCATACACGGCGGGGCGAAACCGTGGTGAATGACTTTGCCATTCCCCCCACCGGGCCGGAGGTAGACGGTTACTACGTATACGACAACGTGGTGAACATGGAAGCACTCGCCCGCGTCAGTCTGCCCATTGCCGTGCAATGCGAAAAACTTCTGGAAAACAGGTACACCCTGTTTGACTTCATCATCCGCGCCGTCGTAAAAGCCTGTATGGAACACAAGAGCTGGCTTCCCGAGGGAGAGACCGTAAACCTGCTTCTCTTTGCAGAATGCGGCGAAAAGGTGATGGGCATCTGCGATGCCGCAGGCAAAAACGTGTACCGCATTGCCAAAGAACGCCAGAAAAACACAGGGGCAATCCCCCCGGGGTTCTGCCCGCATATCACCATCTGCGACACGGACACCACGCGCCAGCAGGTGGAGGCTTCCCTTGGCTGCAACCACCGCCCACTCTTTGCCTATATCACCCGGGGGCATTCTCCCAAGGCAGAAATTCGCGCAGGCGGCGATGATTTGCGTTCGGTTGATTTACCCTATACTTTCTTTATCTCCAATGAGGTAGAACCCGCCGTCGCGAATCGCATCGCGGCGCGTCTGGGGGCATTGCTGTACAACCCCATCAACCTGCTCATGCAAAATTGAGCTCCAACTGTTATCTGCTCATACGCCAAACATTCATCTGGCGCGGCAGAACACGCGCAGGTACTGCCAGTTGATATAGCCGAGGTAGCCCAGTACCATCACATTGAACCAGCTCGCGTTCAGCAGGTTCCAGATACCCAACCCTACGCACAGCAACAAGCCCAGCACACAGGGTATCTTGTAGTTATTAAGGAGCGAACCCAACAGCTTCCCGCCATCCAGCGGGAAAATGGGCAGCAGATTAAACACGCTCCACCAGAAGCACACCACCATGCCCGTGGTGTAGAAATTCAGCAGCCAATCCGGTATCGGGTGCGTAAACAGCCCCACCATGAGCGCATGCTGCAAATCCAGATCCAGCGTGCTGGCCCAGGGCATCCCGCACGCCACACGCAGCCCCACCCAGGCATTTCCTATCTGCAGGCCGAAAATAAGCCCGAAAACCGCGCCGAGCAGAAACGAGGCCAGCGGCCCCGCCAGCAGCGTCAGGATGAACCCCCAGCGCGTAGCCGGCAATAATCCGAACTGCGTGGTAGCGCCCAGGCCGGCCACCTCAATTCCCTCCACCATAGCCCCGGTGGCGCGCCCAATCAGCGCGTGGCCGTATTCATGCACCAGCAACACCAGCATAGCCACCACCACAAACAGAAGCACACGCCCCAAGTCGCCACCATCATCCACCCCGAATGCGCCACCCAGTATAGCCAGCACCACCCATGCAATGGGCCGTATGCTCACCGGTATACCCAAAAAAGAAAAACGGAGTGTCCAGGAATTGAAATTCGGGCTGCTCATGGGCACATTTTACCCTTTTTGGCAGCCAATTTGCAACAAAATTTCATTTTTTTCTAAAAAAGACTTGCAATGATGCGAGCAAAGTAGTAATATCTGCCCGCACCCCGGCTACGGGGAAAGCAAAATCCGGCGTAGCTCAGCGGAAGAGCGGATGACTGTTAATCATTAGGTCGTTGGTTCGATCCCAACCGCCGGAGTAAAGAAGCCCAGCAAGTCAACTTGCCGGGCTTCTTTGTTTTTCCTTGCCAAGGCGCCCGCCTCGGTGTATGCTGGGAGCAGCCAAAGCGATTACACCATTATGAATTTCAATTTTGAAGCACTTGAGAAGAAGGGGCTGAAGCTCAACCCCGCTCCCGCCCCCGTTGGTTCCTACGTTCAGTGCATCCGCACCGGCAATTATCTGCACCTTTCCGGCGGCATCTCCATCAACGGCGACGTTGCCATCTACGGCAAGCTGGGAGCCGAGGTCAGCATCGAGGAAGGCCAGCGCGCCGCCCAGGCTGCCATCCTGAACCGCCTGGCCGTGATTCAGGCCGAGCTGGGCAGCTTTGCCCCGCTGCGCAAGATTGTGGCCGTGAACGGCTTTGTGAACTGCACACCCGATTTCACCGACCAGGCCAAGGTGCTCAACGGCGCCTCCGACCTGCTGGTCGAGCTGCTGGGGCCGGAAGCCGCGCACACGCGCTCTGCCGTGGGCGTGCCGAGCCTGCCGCTGGGCGTAGCCGTAGAAATCAACATGATTGTTGAGTTCGACCCCGCCGCCTGCTGAGAAATCCACCATTACACGCTCCACGGGAGAAACGGTCATGGCCACCATTGTATTAGGCGTCTGCGGTTCCATAGCAGCCTATAAGGCAGCGGGCGTAGCCTCGCGCCTGGTAAAGCTGGGGCACGAGGTACACTGCGTCTGCACCCCGGCAGCGCGGGAATTTGTGACCCCGCTCACGCTCATGACCCTCTCCCGCAACCCGGTTATCACCACTTTCGAGGATGAAACCGGCAGTTGGGTACCCGTGCATATTGACCTGGCGCAGCGGGCAGATGTGCTGGCCATTGTACCCGCCACGGCCAACACCATGGCCTGCATGGCACATGGCCAATGCCCCAACGCCCTCACCAGCCTGTACCTGGCCTACCGCGGGCCTGTTCTCATTTTCCCCGCCATGAACAGCATGATGTGGGACCACCCCGCCACCCAGGCCAACGCCGCCACCCTGGCCACCCGCGAGAAGCACCGCATCATTGGCCCGGCAGAGGATGGCATGCTGGCCTGCGGCACCAGCGGCAAGGGCCGTCTGGTAGATGAAGACATGGTGGTGGAAGCCATACTCGCCGCCCTCTGAACCTCTCATTTTCCGCACATATGCCCTATATCGACATCATTGAACCAAACGGCAACGATCTCCGCTACCCCCTGCCGGAGGACGGCTCCATCATCCTCATCGGCTCCGCAGAGGACTGCTCCATTTCCCTGCCGCAGATACCGGATATTCACCCGCAGCACTGCACCATAACATTGCAGGCAGAGGGCTATGTGCTCACCCCCGAACCCGATGCCACGGTGCTGGTTGATAACACCCCAGTGGAATCGGTGCTGCTGCAGCAGCACGTGGTATACACCATTGGCGCAGCGGCGCTGATGTACAGCGACGCCACGCTGGACATACCGGCAGAGGAAATGCTGCTCACCGAGGAGGAGCAGGTAGAGCCATACCCCGAAACTAAAGACGCCCCGAAAAAGACCAGGAAGATTGCCAGACCCGTGAAGAGATTTGCCGCTAAAGCCCCCGCCACCTATACCGAGGAGGACAGCACCGGGCTCATCATTGCGCGGCGTCTCTACGTCATTGCCATACTGGCACTTGCCTTCCTGGCCGGGCTCACCCTGCGCTACTGGATGATTACCGGCGACTACCTCATCGACGAGTTACTGAAATAACGGCAGTCTGCAACCGGGAATTGCCCCCTACCCTCACGCCAGGCGGGTGAGTTCGAGCTGGCGCACCATGCACTGGTTCGTATCGGCGTTGGCATTGACACAGCGTGGGGTATAGCAGAGTGAGAATACATGCTTACCCGCCGGCAGCTGAACCGTGAGAGCGGCAGACCGAGTGTAATTCTCCCAACAACCGGCTTCCGTATTATGCGGCAGCAGAAGCAGGCCAACGCTTTCACCACCCACCATCAGCTCGCGCAGAGCACAGGTATCGCCATCGCGCAGGGAATTCGTAGCGTTAGAATACCACACACGCACAGCATAGGTGCCAGCTTCCAGTTCAACCTCATCGTAATCAAGGCGGGCGGTGCAGCTGCGGGTATCGAGCCAGGCCTGCCCCTGCTCCACCTCAAACTCAGCCTGTTCACCCACACCATGGGGGCTGAGCAGCACACGATTACCAGGCACCGGGCATTCAAACGGGCGGCTGAAGCATGAGCTCGTATGCTCATTCACCGCCTGGACCGTGTACTCGGTGTAACACCCCCTGGCGGGTGGCAACACGCACTGGCAATCAAGCGTGGCGGCAAAGGCCACCCCATTGCGGAAAACATTGTAACTTGTTGCACCGGCAACCGGGCACCAGCGCAGCAACTCTGCCGTGGGGGCATCCCATTCCGGTTCTGATAAATCCTCCTGCGCCGCAGGAAACTGCGGTACCGCCGCCACATCCTCTGCCGGCATGAGCTCCAGCTCAATCTGAATATGGCCCTCCGTATCCAGCGGGATAATGGGCGAGTCCGGCTTGCCGTTTACCATGACCGACCACACCTCGGTACCATAGCCATTGATGTGGATATCCAGCACCATATTGCGGATACGCAGGCCGGTAAGCCAGTGGCTGCCGCGATATGACTTCGGAACACAGGGGGCAATCACCAGGTTATTCCCCTGGTACTGAATGCCGAAAATGGCATAATAATACATGCCCAGCATGCCTGCCACGCTCCACAGCTGGCGGTCGGAGTTCTGAATCGTGTCCCCTGCCTCACCGCTCACCGCCTGGAAATTTTCCTTGTTGGAACCAAAGGCCATGGCGGCTCGCAGCAGAGACGACATGGAGAACGCTGCGCCAGCTGCATCCTGCAACTCCGCATGCGCCAGCAGCACATACGATTCTACAAATGGCCATACGCTGCGGTTATGGTACGCCTGAGTCTGGCGCGATTTATATGGGGTAAACACCGGAGTACCATAGGGCGAGCGGGGTAAGTGCTGCATGAGCGGCAACGCCTGGTCGCCCGCCAACCCGCAGAGCACCGCCAACGCCGAGGCCAGCGAATCAACACGCTCATCCAGGTACCCCTCGGCTGTACGCATCATACCATAATGCCCGCAGCCTTCACTCCAGAAACGCTCATCTATGCGCGCGGCCAGTGCCGCTGCCTCCGCAGCATAGGCATCGGCCTCGGCAGCGCGGCCAAGCTCACGCAGCATGCGTGCCATCAACTGGCGGCATATATAGTGCAGCACGTTGGTACCAAAAGCATAAGCGGCAGCAATATCTGCCGGCGTCATCCAATCCGGATAACTCTGCTCACGCCAGTCAATAAACGAAGTCTCACCCGGGCGCAGGCACTCATCTGCCGGCAGCACAGAGGCATCCTGCTCCAGAGTAGCGGCCAGCACCGTGGTGCAATACTCCAGCCACTTCGTATCGCCCTGCGCCTGGTACACCGCCCAGGCCCCCAGAGCCCAGGCCACGCGGTCTGTCGAAACCGGCCAGCCACCGCCCGTGCCAGTATCCTGCAACACTACACCACCGCGCACGCGCGATTCCAGGCTGGCGCGCGTGGTCTCCGGCGCGGCCAGAGCAGTACCTAGCGCAGCCGCAAAAGCAATATCGCGGGTCCAGACCGTAGACCAGTTTGCCCCGGCCAGCAAGAGGCCATCCGGGGTCATATCGGCCTGCAATTCCTGCACCGCCAGGGCATACATGGCCTGGAGCACCGGAATAGAACTACGCACACCGGCACAGCCCCGGGGCAACGCAGCAGGAATAGCCACCTCGCGCACCTCACAACCGCGGGTAATGCGCAAGCAGGCAGGAGTCACCAGCTCTGCCACCAGCCCCGGCTGCTCCAGCCGGGTGGCGGTCAGGCGGTAAGCGCCATTGTCAAACAGAAGCTGTACCTGCTCCGCAGCCATACAGGATAGCTTTAGAGGATAGCACCGGGCACATAGCCCACGCCGTCCGGGAAACGAGTAGCCAGTTCCTTCACCATATCGGCGAAGGCGTCCACCTGCTGGGCAGCCATGCCGGTATCGCCGGCGTTGGCATCGTAGATTTCCTGAATTTCCTCGCGGGTCAGCAGCAGGCGGCCATCGGCCCCCAGGCGGTCCAGCAGGTCATTGGTGGAGATAAGGCCGTTGCGCAGGTCGTTGGACACCGCCACAGCGTGTTCCTTAATGACCTCATGGGCTGTTTCACGGCCCACACCGCGCTTCACCGCAGCCATCATGATGGTGGTGGTCATCAGGAACGGCAGGTAGCGGTTCAGCTCCGTGCGCACCACAGGCTCGTACATACCCATCTGGTCCAGCACAGTAATAAAGGTCTCAAACAAACCATCGGCCGCCAGGAAAGCGTCCGGCAGCACACAACGGCGCACCACAGAGCAGGACACATCGCCCTCGTTCCACTGGTCACCGATAATGCCGCCAATCATGGTGAGATGCCCCTTCAGGATGGCATGGAAGCCGTTCACACGCTCGCAGGAACGGGGGTTCATCTTGTGCGGCATGGCACTGGAGCCGGTCTGCCCCTTGGCAAAGCCTTCGGTGCAGAGCTCATGGCCCACCATGAGGCGCCAGGTCTTGCAGAAGCTGCTGGGGCCACTGGCCAGACCCACCAGGCCGGAAATAATCTCAAAATCCAGCGAGCGGGGGTACACCTGCCCCACATTCATCCACTTGGAGGAAATACCCAGGTGAGCACAGATGCGGGCCTCGAGCTCGCGCACCGTGTCCGGGTTCTTGGCAAAGAGGGAGAGCTGGTCCAGCTGGGTACCCACAGCGCCCTTGAGACCGCGCACGCGGTAGCGCTCCATCATGCTCACCCAGGCCCAGGCCCAGTGCACAATCTCCTCGCCGAACATGGCCACACGCTTGCCCATAGTCGTAGCCTGAGCGGCCACATTGTGGGTGCGGGCAGCAAAGACCATATCGCGCCAGCCGTTGGCACACTTGGCCATGCGGTCGAGCACCGCCACCGCCTTATCGCGGATAATGTGCATGGAGCGCCATATCTGCAGCTGCTCCACGTTTTCGGTAAGGTCACGGCTGGTCATGCCCTTGTGAATATGCTCATGCCCGGCGAGGTCACAGAACTCCTCGATACGGGCCTTCACATCGTGGCGGGTCACACGCTCACGGGCGTTGATACTGTCCACATCCACCTGTTCCTTCACGCGCTCGTAGGCATCAATCGCCTCCTGCGGAATATCCAGCCCCAGGTCCTTCTGGGCTTTCATCACAGCAATCCAGAACTCACGCTCCAGCACGATGCGGCCTTCGGCGGACCAGATAGCTTTCATGGAATCGGAGGCATAACGCCCGGCCAGTACATTCGGTATAGCGCTCATAGTATGTATTTTGGTACAGGTGAACGCCCACCATACCAGATTTCCGCCCGGTTTTCAAGCTTTATATCCACGAACCCCGGCAAAGGCAGCACGTGCTGCCCGATATGAAACAATCCGGCTGATTCTGCACGAACCAGCCGGATTCTCAGACCATCAGGGATGGACAAATGCTTACTTCTTCTCGATGGTAATCTGACCGTAGGAGGTACGATCGTTACCCATGTTGAAGGTGATGAAAAGCCTGGGATTCTTCACCGCAGCGGGGACATTCAGCGTGTAGACATTGTTGCTGCTCTTGTGACCAGAGGAACCAACGTGGCGGTCTTCTGCCACCTTCTTCTTGCCGTCGTACAGCTCCACAGCCGTGAAGACACCCTGGTGATTGCCGCTGGTGTAGGTAAGGGTGACAGTGTAGGTACCGGCAGCCTTCATCGGGATATCCCCCACAACCTCCACGGGCGTGGTGTCGCTAGGTATCACATCGGGGCTCCAGCCTTCCAGCAGGGTAAGTTCCTTAATCCAGAGACGGCGGGCATCAATGGCAGATTTGCCCAGCAGGCTGTCGGGGTCAAGTTTCTCCAGCTTGTCAATCATGGCTTTGAGCTCATTCTTACGAGCCAGACCACCATGGCGCCGCAGCAGACCGATACAGATACAGCAGACCTGCTGCTGCTGGTCCACGCTCAGGTTCGGATTCTTCAGCATCTGCTGCATTTCCTTGAGTGCAGCCTCCCAGTCCTCACGGTCAGGAATGCCGCAGGCCACATCATAGAAATTAGCTGTAGCAACCTGGCGCATGCCGGACTTATTCTCCGGGTCGAGCTGCTCCAGGCGTTTGCCGACATTCTGCGGCTTTTTGATGCCGGGAACCAAGGCAGCCTGAGCCAGCAGCTTCGCCTGCTCCACTCCGGTAGCCTGCTCGGCACGACTCAGCAGGTCTGCCTGGCGACCAATAGACTCCACCTTGCCCTTAAGCAGGCGGGCAACAGATTCAGGCTTGCGGCGCAGGTCGTAAGGAATGCACACATCTGCCAGACGGTAACCCTCCTTGTTGTAGAACATGAAGGCGGGGTATGAATTGGGGAACGAAAGGTCCACCTTACCGAAGCGCTTCTCGTTTTCCTTGTGTTCTTCCTGGGTGGTGACATTGCGCACACCAAGCTTCATCACCACGGCATCACCCAGAGCCTTCTGCACAGCACTATTCCCCAGCAGGCTGGTAGCGGTCTTTTTGCTGTACTTATCCCACCCCTCGGCATAGGTAACAATCACGATACCGTCCTTGCCAGCCTTAGCCTTGGCTTCTTCCATGGTTTCTGCGGTCTGGTAGGCAGCAGCCGTAAGCGGAGCCAGAGCCAGCGCAGCAAGCAAATAAATCTTATTCATAGTCTAAAATGGATAAATGAGGTTCAAATTACGCGGCCTGCTTGCCGTATACATAGATACCATTGAGGTGGAAGAATTCCGGACCACCCGGGCGCACAATGCGCACAAACTTGGCAACGGGCTTCTTACCGTTCAGGTCGGTGCGCATGACGCGCTGGTCGCAGCGTCCGAATTCATGCACGTCGGTCCAGTCATTTCCGTTCTCCGACACCTGCACCTTCATATTGTTGCAGCGGTCCAGGGCACCATTGACAGCCACCACAACCACGCCGGTCACTTCAACCTGGCGGGGAAGCTCCACGGCAATAAAGGCATCCTTGTCTTTAGCGGTGTGGAAAGAGCCCCCCTCCGGAGTCAGCAGTCCTGCGTGTTCCTGCACCTTGTCCCACTGGGAGGTAGAACTGGTCCAGATAAGACCACCCGCCGAGGCCAGCCTGCCAGGATACGGCTCAATCTTGGGAATGGCAGCAAAATCCTTATTCTTGTAGCCAGATTCCTTAATCATGTCGGCAATGGAATTGAAGGCCGCCATGTCGCGGTTCTTTTCAGCAGCCAGGATGGCAGGAGCCAGCAACTTGACGCGATCCTCAGCCTTCATCTTGCCGCTTCCCTTGCCAATGCCAGCCAGAATAGCCTGCATCATCGCAGCATTGCCCGCCTTGTCCAGCTTGGAACCAATGGTGTTGCCCCAGTTCAGAATTGCAGGGGCATAGGCACTGTTGGAAGCAGTAGCACCCAGCACGTCCGCATAGAAAGAGCACAGCTTTGTGGTATCCTTGTTCACGCCCATCAGAGAAAGCTGCTTATCGCCCAGCTCCTCGATGCGCCAGCGGTCCGGTCCCATTTCCCCGACATTCTTCCAGAATTTCAGGTAGGCTTTCTTCAGTTGTTCGGGCTTCAGATTCTTTGCCAGCCCCTCGGCAAGTCCCTTTTGCATGTGCTCAGCGGCAAGCTCGGGGTAGAGCGGAACCAGCTTCTCGCAAACAACATCATTCAGCTTGCGCCAGAGCGCCGCAGATTCTCCCGGAGCTTTATCCAGCGCCTCGCGCCATTCGCGAATGGCCATGTAGTTACGCGGCTGCGCCTTGGCGGCTGCCTCGTAGCAGTCTGCAGCTCCCTTGACATCGCCGGCAGATGCCTTGACACCGCCCAGCACACGCAATGCATTGGATTTGAGTGTTGCCTTCTCCTGCGCATCAGAATACAGCTCCGAAGCAGCATGCAGTGAGGAATAGGTATGCACATTGCTGAATACCTGCCAATGCAGACCGCGCTGCCAGCTCAGGGAATAAGCAGGTGTCCATTTGTCGCCCACCAGCACAATGAAGGCGCAGTGCCCCGGCTCACCAGCCGTCATAGCGGGCACACCATTTGCCAGTGCAGCAAAGGCGCCGAAGTGGGACAAGCTGCCGCAAACGCCACCCACCAGGTAGGTCATGGCTTCGCGGTTCTCCCCAAGCGCCCCTTCGAAGGGAGCATAATAGAGCGGACCATGAATGCTGTCGCCGTAGATATTGTTCAGGCGGTATGCGCAGCGCCAGCAGGAGCCGGAATAACGGTCGGCAGGCAGGTGGAAATTATCCAGCGCCCACTGAAGGCTTTCCACAGAGCCATAGGGATTATCGCCCTTGCAGCCGCACACCATGCGGCGCTGCCACATGGGCAGCGTGTCGAACACCGTGTTCAGGCGGTCATCCTTCCATGCCTTGATGTAGAAATTGGCACGCTCCACGGCATCCTGCTGGTTCCAGTTGTATTTAGCGTACTCCAGAGCCGTTGCGGTGGCGATATCACGCACCATGCGGTTGCTAAGCATATCGGGATTTTCCTTGTAAATCCTCTTGAGGATGGCAAAAGCCATACCCGGGCGCACACATTCGCCGCTGAAGGCAATCTGGGTCATCCATTCCTCATTGCCGCCCAGTTGCTGCATCAGCTTGGCAGAAGCCTCATCATTGACGCTCTCGCTGAAGGAGTACTCGCTTTCCACCGCTCCCACCTGTTTCTTATAGCGGGACTGGGCAGCGTGGGTATTCCACACCAGCTCAGCGCTGGGCTCAGTATTCCCCTTCAACTTATTCTGAAGCTTATCCAACTCGCTGCGGCGTTTATCCAGCTCTGACACACGAGCCTTTGCAGCAGCGGGCGCTTCCTGTGCGCTGCGCAGCTCGGCATCGGCAACCACCCACTGAGCGAGCAGAAGCTTATTTTCCCCATCGCGGAGGAACTCGCTGATTTCAGCAGCACTGCAATCCTTCACCTTCGTAAGAATTGCCTTTTCCACCTTGGCTTTTACCTTGGCACAATCCTTCCATTCACTCCCCTTGACAATACCGGCAGTCTTCAGCACAGAAGACACCTTCCCAACATCTACCGTCTTTTTCTCGACAGGAACCGTGGTATCAATCAGGCTCGGTACAGAGTAGCGGAAATTCTTCACCTTTTCTTCAACGTCCGGGGCGTCCTCGGCAGCCGCCGGTGCAGCTTCCACGGCAAGCGCCAAAGCAGCGTTCTTCTTAGCCTTGCGGTTCTTCTTTGCCTTTCGGGAGCGTTTCTGGGTGTATTTCTTGTCTGATCCAAGCCCAGAGAGGTAATCCTCTACAAGCTCTGGCTTAACCAGATAGACACCTGCTGCCACCACCAGCAGCAGTAATAACGACTTAATGAAAATTCCAGCTTTCATGCTTATAAGATTTTCCGGTTGGTTACGTCATGAATCCTAGCATCTTGAACACCACAGTTCAAGTAAAATTCTACCTCGCTCGATTTTGAGTCAGTTTCAGATTACCTGTGAATCATACTCATCTGAAACGGATAACGAGATAAAAATAATGGCTATGAATTGGTCCAGATTAAGGCGGTTAACGTTCCTGAGCCACCCACTCCCTGGCGGTCGAGGGCTCCGGGGGTGGCGGGGCATGAAAAAGACCGGGGAGCCACACGGGCTCCCCATGTCTGCGTTTATCTGGTTTCCAGCCTGGTGGCGGGCGATAAGCCATACACCTGCGGCTCGTAGTAAAGCTGCGCCTGGGCGGGGGGCGCCGAGGTGCTGCCGGCGCGTTTCACGCGGGCGTAATAGCGCATATTCACCGTGGAGCGGCCGGGCCAGCGGGTGCAGAACCCGCGCACGCGGTCGGCCAGGTATTCGCGCTGGTCAAAATACTCGCTCCAGTCGAGCGGTTCGAGCCCGGCGGCCTGGGTAGGCACGTTGGGGTTAATAGCCTCCATGCTGGCGGGCAGGTAATCCTCCAGCACCAGGTGGTTGAGCTCCTGCTCACCAGCCTTGGCGCAGGTAAGCGAAACGCGCACCACATCACCCACGGCAAACTCCGTGGCCGGGCGCCAGATACCATCCTCGCCCTTCTTTTCATACACGCGGGTCATCTGCAGGCCATGCTCCGTCACCCCGGGGTACTCGGTCTGCTGCGGCTGAGCCTTTGCGCGCAGCACGGCATACACCGGGCCGCGCACCGCACTGTACCGGCCATCGGCCACCACATCCTGCACTCGGCAGGCGCTGCGGTTGAGCTCCACCTGGCAGCCATCGGGCAGGCGCAGGGCGGCAGAAAGCGGTGCGCCCTTGGACTGGCCGATGTAGGTGAGCAGCGAGTATAGCGACCAGGCGCTGCGCCAGCTGCTGTGGTGGCGGTAATCTGCTGCGCGGGAGCGCACCCAGCGCAGGAATGCCTCGTGGCGGCCTTCATTGTGCGTGCGCAGGTATTGCAGGAACTCGATATCCTGGCGCACGCTGCCGCTGCAGCGCCAGTCTGATTCCGGGCAGGCCAGCGCCGCATTCAGCGCGCTGCCCAGTGACTCCTGGTTCTGGAGCGCCCGCGCCACCGCATAGCGGGTGAGCGGGTGAGCTTGTTTCAGGTCTGCTTTTTCCAGGTAAGCGAGCAACTTGTTCCAGGGTGCAGAGGGAAGCTTGTGCCCTCGTTCCCCAGCCACACGCAGCACCATGGCGGCATGAGCACTGGTCCACAAATCGCCCTCGCCCTGGCGGTAAAGCACCGGCAGGCTGCCATCCTCGTTCTGGTATTTGAACAACTCCCTGGTCATGCGCTCAATGGCATAGGGCACACGCCAATCTGCCATGCGCGACATACCGGGGCACAGCGGCGCCAGGCGGTCATACAGCAGCCAGGGGAGAATATACGCCGCGCGGCGCTCCGTAAACATGCTGGTGGGTTCCTCCAGCAGGAAATCCACCCCGCCCTGCAAATGCAGCATCGGGTTGGCAGAAAAATACAGCTCCATCTCACCGTTGGCTGAGGTAGCCAGCGCCTCGGCCAGTTTCTCGCGCGGCACCAGGTTCCCCTGCCCGCCTTCAAGCACCAGGTGGTGGCTTTCCTTGAGCACCGGGGCGGGGTGCCGCACCTCAAAGCTTCCTTCCACGGCATCCTGCCCGCTGGTTCCGGTAGCCACCCAGCGGCAGGTGGCGGTTCCCACCTGGCTGACCTGCACCTCAAATGTGAGGGTGGTGGAAGCGCCTGCTGGCAGCGTCACCTGCTGCGGCTCGCCGATGCCTTCCAGCTGAACCTGCCAGGTGCCTTCGGCTTCAGTGTTATTGGTCAGCGTGACCGGCAGCTGCATGCGGTCGCCCACACTCATGAACAGGGGGGTGCCGGCGCGCAGAATCAGGGGCTGATTCACCGTAAACTCGCCTTCCTGCGTACCAAAACGACTTCCACCCTTGTCTGCCGCCACCGCAATGACCCGGTAGGTGGTCAGCGTATCCGGCAACTTGCAGGTGGTGGTAAAGCGACCATCGGCATCGGTCTTCAACGCAGAGCACCAGAGCGCCACCGGATTGAAATTATGGCGCACCAGCGGGGTAGATGGCGCCTCATCCGGAATCGTATCCAGCAAAGACGGTTTGTTCCGGAACACATCATACGACGAACGGGACGTTGCACCAATCGCCACACTCGGCACCGTCGTCGGGGCATGCACATCGCGCATCCACCAGGGCTGGCGTGTCCAGGTGGTATCTGCCGTGCGCCCCTCCCCGGTCCAGATACCCGGCAGGAAGCGGCGGCGCATCACAAAGCGGCCATCCTGGAATTCAGCACCCAGCGTACGCAGTCCGCTCATCGACACAATACCATCGGACCAGCGGCTCAATTCGGTTACCACGTCCGGATTCTCGTACTGCGAAAGCGAAAGCATGCCCTCATCCACCGCGTAAAGCGTGACCACAGCCTGCGCAGGCGAACCATCCGGCAGCGTTACGCGCCCTGCCAATGTCTGCTCCGTGGAAGGACGCACTGTACCTTCCGGCAGCTTCAAATCCACCACCAGGTGGCTGCGATGCCGCTGCACATTCACCAGAATCGACCTCGCATTTTCCACATCAAAGCAGCTGGCTTCTTCATCCACCACCAGGCGGGCTCCACACACACTCACCAGCCCCTCCTCATCCCCATGCAGCGGAAGCATGAATTCATGGTAGCCGCGCTGCAAATCCAGCGTGTGAGCCTGCACACGGCTGCCGTACATCAACGCCAGCAGCACCTTGCATTCCTTACCATTCTCTACAATGATATGACCGGGCTTGCCGCTGGGGCGAATCTCAAAGACCTGCTGCCCCAGCGCGCGCCGCGAATCGTTCTGGTAAACGCGTTGAATCTCGCGGCAGAACTCGCGTCCCTGGTAATCGCGACCCTTGATTTCCACCGTGCAGAATGTGGCCGCTTCCGGGTCGGCATGCTGCGCCATGATTTCCGCCAGCGGCAACTGCACGCCCTCCTCGCAGGAAGCGGGCACATTCACCCACTGGCTCCACACTTCTTCCTGGCGGTATTCATGCAGAGCAAAGCCGTTTGCCAGCTGTTTTTCGCTGCGCTTGGGCACACGCAGCGCCACGCGCACCGACATGCCGCCGTTGAACAACTCTCCACAGCAATTGCACAACAGTTGCAGCGTGTTGTCTGAACGCAGCACCGGGCGCACCTCTGCCGGTTCATACAACCCATGCTCTCTGAACGTGTGGTATTCCTCGCGACTGTTCACGACAGAGCCCTGATACTGCACCTCGATAATTTCGCTCACTTTTTCTGCCAGCGGCAATTTGAACTCTGCCACGCCTTCAGCAGACACCGGCAGGCGTCCCTGCCACACATGCTGCGGATTTTCCCTGCCCTCCAGGTGACTTCCCTGCAAGGGCACGTTGCTGACCACGCGCAGCTCGGCGTGGGCATCAACCACCGGCAGACCATTCAAATCCACCGCCTTGACCTTCAGGCACAACTCCTTGGGCGCAACAAACCCGGTGGCATCCTCGAGCTCCACCTCATACGAATCGCGGCGGTATACCTGGCAGGTGATTTCCTTCTTCACCAGCGTACGGGGACGCGTTGTGCCCACCCGCACCACATAGTTACCACACACATCTTCCTCGCCCGCGGGCAAGGTCAGTTCCTGGCTGAATGCCCCGTAGGCATCCACATCAAAGGTGCGGCTGAAAAGGCGGGTGCCATCCGGCGCCTCAAAGTGCAACTCCAGCGTGCGGTGCTTAGAGTGGGTAATGTGGTTGAGTCCGTCGACCGCGCGCAGAAAACCGCGCACATACACTTTTTCACCCGGGCGGTAAATATCCCGGTCTGTCCAGACCATAGCGCGCAGCTCCGCCGCCCCCTCCTGCTCTCTGGATTCATCGGGGTTATTGAACACGCCGGGATTGGACATCAGGAAATAATCCTCACCTGCGCGCACAATGAGATACGCCTCGCACGCTGGCAGTCGCACATAGCCCTGCTTCACCGCTTCTGTAGCCACAGGACGCCCCTCGCCCTCCACCGGCACCACAATGAGCTTCCCCTCCTGCAGCGGCTCTGCCGTGCTGTGCCGCAGAACCAGCATGTCGTGGTCAAATATATTCGCAGGATTGATTGAAAGTGCCGCCAAATCAGAAACAGACACCAGCGCATCGCAGCGCAGCTCCCATTCCTCCGGCTTCATGCCCATGGCACGCGCTGCTTCCTGCACCGCTACCGAGGGGTAGAAATCCATCTCCACCAGGTATAGCCCCGGCTTCGGCTGACCACCACAGATGGCATCCAAATCCACCTCCAGCGGGGCAATCCCCATCAGCCCGTTTTCCTCCGTCGGCAACTCCAGCATCTGCTGCCCCACCACGGTGCCACCAGCCCCCACCAGGAACTGACGCCCCCGGTATACTTCGCGGGCGCGGGTCAGATTCTCCGGGGAGGCAGGTTCATCCTCCTCCAGCCCGGCAGCGTAGCGTGCCTTGGCTACGGCCCGTTCGTACTCCAGGAGCGCCATATCGCCACGGCGCGTCTGCTGCTCCAGGTGCGAACTGATTTTGGGCAGAGCTGCCAGCACTTCATCTGCCTTCCAATGGCGCAGGCGCACATGCACCTTGCAGCCGTTGACCGCCTCCAGCTTCAGCTTGTGAGCGCCATGCAGCGGCAACTGGTGTTCAATACGCGCAGGCAACCCCGGCACCATGGGTGTCAGACTGTAACGGCACGAAAAATCCTTTTCCAGCGGCAGCTGGTGAATCCCCTTCAGCCCGCCCTTGAGTGTGCACTCCACCAGCACCGGGGCGGGGCTTTCCACCGCCAGACGAATGCCGGGTGATGCCGTGGGATGCGAGTAGCGCACCAGACGCTCGGTTTCCTTATCATCCCAGGCGCTGGAGGAAACAGCATCATCCTCCGGGTCCTGGGGCTTGATGGTGAACTGCTGGGGCTCCAGCTCACCCAGATACCGCACACGCAGCTCGCGGCCGTTCACAGTGGCGGTGCGGGTCTTACCATCCTCAGACAACGTGGTTTCCACACCATCCAGCTTAAGGCTCATCTCGCGAAAAGCCTGCTGCAGAAGGGGGCGCTCCACCAGCGAATTAAATTGCAGGTTCAGCACATTGGCATCCATCTCCCGGGTCTCGGTTCTGTTGGGCTGCTCCAGACTGGCGCTCAGGCTGCGGTTCACATAGATGGGACCCAGATTACTGTCGGCAATGCCGCAACCGGGAGCCACCTTGGCATTCAGACGCCAGATACTGCCGGCTGGCACCGGACGGTCCGGACGCACCACCACATACCCCGGCAGCGGGGAATCCTGCTGCAACTCCTCCCATTTCACCCCGCGACGCGCCAGCGATTGCAGCACGCTGAAACTGTTGCCGTGGCTCAGCTTTGCCTGCTCCACAATGGCACCAGCCGTTTCGCCGGATTCAAAGAAATCCCCACGCTTATCCATCTTCAGCCGCGTGTAGGTATACTGAATCGGCGTTTCCGGGCTCAACCCGGCAGCCTCGCGAGTCTGCTGGAATCGCGCCGCCAGCAGGGCAGCTCCATTCGGACAGGTGCGCAAATCCTCATGCAGCAGCGGACTTGCCGGGGCATGGAAGCGGTATTCCTTCTGCTGCAACGCACGCCCGCTCAGGTAGCGGGCATCGGCGCGGAAACGCAGCGTGTATTCCGATTTGACGCTGGTGCCAGGCACGGGTTCAATGCGCAGGCAATCCTGCTCCACCCACACCACACGCGGCAGGTGTGCCTCATCCCCGCTGAGGCTGAACAAATCCAACCCCTTGTCTGCCGCGCTTGCCCCTTGGCGGCTCTGGTTTTCCAGCACAGTCTGCGTGATTACCGGCTCAGAAAAGTTGATATTGATAATCCCCTGTTGTTCCCAGTACGACAGAGAATCGGCCAGTGCCACAGGCAGCACCGCCAGTATCAGAGAAAATGTCTTACGCACGATTGAATGCATGTCGACATGATTCTACCACAGTTTTCCTCAATAGGAAATAGTGAATCATGCCAACATTGACACACTCTCTGGCTTAGTTGATTTGAGCCTCGCGGAGCCACGCCTCAAACTTGCGCAACGCTTCACCACGGTGGGAAATGCTGTTCTTCTCCTCGGCAGAGATTTCAGCCATGGTGCAACCATAGCCATCGGGGATAAAGAGGGGATCATAACCAAAGCCACCGGTGCCACGGGGATTCAATGTAATCTGCCCCTCCACGGTGCCTACGAAACACCCCAGTTCCTTGCCGTCGCGAGCCACCGAAATAGCGCAAACATAGCGCGCAGTAAATGGTTTGTCGCTCTCCGGACGGGCTGCCAGTTCTGCCAGCATCTTGCGATTATTGCCCTCATCATCGCCATGCGTGCCGGCATAGCGGGCAGAATACACCCCCGGCATGCCGCCCAGCGCGTCTACGCAGATGCCGCTGTCGTCCGATACCACCAGCCCCGGGAATACGGCAGAGATGCTCTCGGCCTTGATGGCGGCGTTTGCCTCGAAGGTGGTGCCGGTTTCCTCCGGGTCAGGCGCACCGGGAAAATCCGCCAGTGTCTTGAGCTCGAACTGCGGGGGCAGAATGCGGGCAAACTCGCGGGCTTTGTGGGCGTTGCGCGTGGCGATGAGCAAGGGAATGCGGTTGAGGGTCATATCTTTGGAATTGGTATCGTGTTTGTGGAATACGCGTTTGAAGAATAAGTAGATGACAAGGTAGGAAAGCAGCGCGCAGAAGCCATCTGCCGTCATCTGCGAGCACCAGATGCCCTTGCCGCCCAGCCAGAGCGGCAGCAACAGCAGGCAGGGAATGAGCACCAGAAACTGGCGCATGATATTCAGGAACACGCTCATAATCGGCCGCCCGATGCTCTGGAAGAAGTTGCCGATGATAATCTGCGTGCCCACCAGCGGGAACACCAGCCCCATGATGCGCAACCCCTGGGTGGAAAGTTCAATCAACTGGGTGGAATTCGCGTCTGTTTCCTTCACGAACGCGCGCACCACGGCCTCCGGGTACAACTGAATGCCCACCCAGCAGAGCAGCGTGAGCAGAAACGCCGAGGTGACGGCATAGTAGAACACCTGGCGCACACGGCTATAGAACCCAATGCCCAGGTTATACCCCGCGATGGGTTGCATTCCCTGCGCAATGCCCAGCACCACCATGGCCACGCCCAGCAGCACGCGGTTCACGATGCTGTATGCGCCCACGCCCATGGGCCCCTCATAACGCAGAAACTGCGTGTTGAACACAATGACCACCAGGCAGCCACACAGGTTCATGAGACACGGCGGCAGACCCAGCAGGCAGATGCGCCGCATGATGGGGCCGCAGAGTTTCCACATGCGCCCACGGAAGTATATGACACTGCGGCGGTTCAGGAAGTGCAGCAGCACCCAGACCATGCCCACGGCCTGGCCTGCGGTGGTAGCCAGCGCCGCACCAGTCATGCCCCACTCCAGCACATAGACAAAGAGATGCGCACAGATGATGTTCACCACCATGGAGAACAACAGGCTGTACATGGCCTTGTAGGGGTAACCGCTCGCGCGCATCACGTGGTTCAGGTTCATGAACGAGAACGTGAGCGGGCAGGTCAGCATGAGCACCAGCATGAAATCCCGCGCCGGGGCCACAGTGTGCTCATCTGCGCCAAAAAGATACAGAATCTCATCCATCCACGGCAGCGGAAACCAGCCTATGACCACCCCCAGCGCAAACCCCATGATGGTACAATGCCCCAGCACGCGGAAGGCTCGCGGAAAATCCTGCTGCCCCAGGGTAATGGAAGTGGTGGCAGCACCACCCAGCCCCACTAGTGTACCCAGCGCCACCAGCAGGTTCATGATGGGAAACAGCAAGCCCATGGCGGTAATGGCATATGCCCCGCAGCACCGCCCTATGTAGATGGAGTCTACAATGTTGTAAAATGACATGGCAGCCATACCCACTATGGCCGGCAGCGAATACTGCGCCAGCAGCCGCCCCATGGGCTTCTGCTCCAAATCCACCAGCTTTTGGTCTTTTTCCATGCCTTCCTCCCCCGAATTTACTCCTCCCGCCCCATGGCGTCAAGCATATTCCCCCGGAACCCCCGGCAAATCGAAATAATATCGGAGCTCCCCCGGAGCGGGGCAGCAGAAGTGGGTGCTATATATTGATACCCAGCTTTCTGTCACCCGCCCTGCGGATTCCGTCTCTATTTCTGAACGACCAGGGGAGCGCCCACTCTGCGGGCTCAAATTTCCGTTCGTTACACCCTCAGAATAGCGCGTAACAATTTCGCACAAATCCCTGGAACACATATGCGGGCAAATACATTAGTAAGAAACGGCAGATTGTCAAACAATTTCCCGTCCTTGGCAATTGACCTTGGGCGGGTTTTCTTATGGTACTGTTCTTTCTCCAGAGGGTGGAGCAATCGTTATCCCTGGCGTCAAGCTCATATTCCTCCTGCAACGGCCCCGCGCGACACAGCAAGCGGGCCGTCGCAGTGACTGCAACGGCCCGCCCAACTTACTACCTATGAAACTCAGACCTCCTTTTTCTGTTCGCGGTGCTCTCTCCTTCACCGCAACCCAGGGGTTCTGATACATTAGGGATGCACAACGTGGTGCAAGCGTTCAAAATTTAATTTAAAATTTTATGGTATTGCTATCAGCTTCCGTTTTTTTCTCTTTGAGCTTAGGCTCCAAGTCCCATTCATCGGGGCTTTCAGCAGGAATTTCATCCTCATCCGGCGGCAGCGGGCCGGGCTGCACCAGGGTCTTATCAATCACATGCAGCTTACCTGCCCAGAGATAGGTGCGTGTTTCGGCCACGAGCACCGGGGTAAGCACCACCATGCAGATGAGGTTCGGAATAGCCATGAACGCGTTGGCACAGTCGGCAAAGTGCCACACCAGGCTGCTCTGCGGAATAATGCAACCCACAAACACCGCCGCCACCCAGATGCAGCGGTAGGCGGTGATATGGCTGCGCCCGCCCAGATACTGAACCGCGCGCTCGCCAAAGTACGACCACGCCAGTATGGAGGAAATTACAAAGGTGACCAGGCTGAAGGTCAGCAGCATAGAACCTATCCCACCTGCTGAGCCAAAGGCATAGAAGGCGATGAGGTCACCATCAGGCGCGTGCATCACATAAGGTTCTGCCAGGGCAGCCGTGGTGAGAGTCACGCCAGTGAGGGTGCAGATGACAATGGAATCCCAGAAGGGAGCGGTAGAGGCCACCAGTGCCTGCTGCACACTGTTGGGGGTGCTGGCAGGCGCCGAAATAATGGCCGAGGAACCCATGCCGGCCTCGTTGGAGAACAGACCACGGCGCACACCTACCTGCATGGCCAGCATGATGCTGGAGCCCACGAAGCCACCCACTGCTGCCTGGTTGGTAAATGCGCATTCCCAGATTCGCACCAGCGCCGGCACCACAAAATCACTATGCACCAGCAGCACCACCACGCAGCCGATGATGTAGACCAGGGTCATGATAGGCACAAAGGCAGAACACACACGTGCTATGCCGCGCAATCCACCCAGAACCACCAACGCCGTGAGCGCAGACAGCATCACCCCGGTAAACCAGGTGGGAACCGACATAGCGCTCTCATTAAGCACACGAGCAGCCGCATTTGCCTGGGTGATATTGCCCACACCAAACGCGGCCACAGCAGCACACACCGCAAACACTACTGCCAGCCACTTGCATTTCATGCCCTGCTCAATGACATACATCGGCCCACCCACCAGATTACCATCGCCATCCAGGCGGCGGTAACGCACCGCCAGCAGACTTTCGGCATAGCGCGATGCCATACCCAACACACCTGTAAGCATGCACCAGAACACTGCGCCTGGCCCGCCCATACCCAGAGCTACCGCCACACCCACAATATTGCCAGTTCCTATGTTAGCCGCCAGCGAGACTGCCAGCGAGGCGTAGTGCGAGATGCTGTTGCCGGTGGATTTGCGGCGCAGTGAATACGCAATACCACGCAGCAGATGCCGCTGCGGCACACGCAGCACCACTGTAAGGTACAAATGCACCCCAAGCAGCGCAAACACCAAAAAATACCCCCACAGCATATTGCTGATAGTGGACAAGAGAGAATTAATGACATCCAACATATCTGTTGTGTAGCATACTCCTTTCGTTTTTAAGAGTCAAGCCTGCTTGAATAACCCACAGAAATATGACAGTCAGGCAAGGCATGGGGGCAACTCACCGGCTTTCTTCTTCCTGCGGCTCACCCAATCAGGGCTGATTCCGCGCCCGAAGCCCCACACCCCAAAAAACAAATCGACCATTGTTCTGCCGCCCAGCAGGAACTTAATTGGTCTTTAGTAGGAGAAAGCCTAATTTTTCTTCTATTTTCTCCCAGGCGGCCTCGATACTTTTTTCCCGGGAAAACCTGAACCTCAACCTCGTGGTGAAACGGTTCGCCTGCTGCAACAGGTATCTGGCTTGAAAAATAGCACTACACATCTCCGGGCTGAAACCATGATCATTCAGATAAGGCGGGGTTTCCGGCTCCCCCATCCATTCCATTTCACATACACAGTCTATCTCGCCTGCGATGCTGTTGATGACGTGCTCGGCCACGCCGGGGAATAAGTGCCGCTGTGCTAACACGCTGGCGTACACCGTTGCTATGATTTCATCCGCGCACTGCCGGTGGGCTTCAACCGTATCACAAAGAGTCGCAACTTCCAGCTCCCGCAAGAGCTGGGGACCTTTTTCCGAATACTCTGCCTTGGTCAATCCGGCCAGGGGCTCCAAGGAGTCGTAACCCATCTTCCATTTGCTACAGCAGCAGAAGACAAGCTCCTCAAACGAAAGCAAACCATGGCGCCTCCCCCACAAAGCTGCCCCTATGGAGAGCTTCGCCAGATACTCCCCGCTCAGCCGGATGGGCAAATGAAATCGCAGAGGATAACATGAAAAACCTTCGTTCTGCATCTGAGCTGATTATAAGGGTGAAATGAAATTTTATTGCGCACAACCACTTTGCAGCAGCGAGTCGACTTCGTTTGACATGGCATTATCTATCCAGTTTTCCAAATACGCTTCAACTGTACAGACGATTTCTTTTGGTGAAATCCAACAAAAGCTTTTCCATTTCTCTACGCGCTGTGCAATATTCTTCTCCATGTTAAGATCCCTTGTATACTATCTTTTTGAGTATCTATAAATATACATAGATCCACTATGCTCAAGTCGATTCTACCATATTCACCATTTTTTTCAAGTGTGGTAGACAGATTTCCAAAAAGATTTGACAGAATTGAAGAGGAAAGCGAAAAATGCAAACAGGTCAACCTATCGAATACTATAAATTTCCTTATTCTTTATCGCAATATATCTCGACTGAGCATCCCGAATTTGCTATAGCTTTCAAAATTTGCGGCGACAAAAGAAGCATAAAAGTATCGTCATTCATAGAGATATGAAGAACCTTCTGTCCTGTTTCCACTTCAGATGCTATTCGAACGGCATCTAATATGGCATTTTGAACATCCTTTGCTTCTCTAAAAAGGAAAACATCGTAATCCTTAGCGTAGATTTTTTCTTTTGCTGCGCCAACGTCTTCTACTTCTTTATGCGGCGGAAAGTCAGCATTCTCTATGCGTAATATTAAGTTAGATATAATTGGTTGTTTCATAAATATAGCTTTTACCATATGGCTCCTTCTACGCGTATTGCCTCAAAATAAAATCGAACCCAAGGGGGTGGATGCCTCAAAATTAATCGAACTTTAGGATACACAGTTTTTAGAACTATTCAAGCCCAAAGTTACCTTGGTGCCCAACATCCTAGCAGGGTGGGTTTGGGAGGGGCGGCAATGAGCCCCTCCCTTACTGCTCCCGCTGGGTTAATAGCATGGCTATTTCTTTAGAGTATTGCGTTATTTCTTTCTGTATTATCCAAGGGTTGAGGCTTTCGTGTAACTTGATGAATCTTTCCTTCCGTCCTCCCTCCTTCATATTTTCCAGAACGCGCGCATACGGTGTTCGTGCCTTATCGTAGCGTTTGATGATTCTGCGTCCGCATGTCTCTTTTTTCAATAATCTCATACTTGCTATAAAATGATTATGCTGCAAGTTTACCCATTTGTAGAGACGATTTAACAAGTACACAAAGCGTTCATCATCAAGTCTTTCATCTCCGACAACTTCTCTCACCAAACGCCGATTCCGTTCTTCTACCCTCGCATTATCATTCTTGAAATTTGCTCTGGATCGGGTTACCTTACAGGTCTTGTATTTCTCCTTTATAAAGCCTTGTAAGTGATAGTTGATGAACTCTGACCCATTGTCTGAATTAATAGAGCGTATCCGAAATGGCATCTCTCGCAGAATATACACAAGAGCTGCACATGTCCCCTCTCTGCCTTTGTTCCATATGGCCCTGTTCTGTGTCCATAATGTCAGCTCATCCGTCACTGTTAATGTCCAGGCAAAGTTACCTGCAAGATTTCCTCCGCAGTGCGCAACTGTATCTATGCTCAGATGTCCGGGGGCTATTACTTCCTCTTTTCGGTTTACGATGGGGATGCTTTGTTTCAGTCGTTGCAAGTCCAACCGATCATCTGTTTTCTTCGGTTTGTTCAGCTTAAATGCGGATAAAGCTCTATCTATCGTAGCAGAAGAGAGTTTTGGTAATTTTACATCGCTGTATTCCGTAGGCAGATCTTGTGATTTCTTACGCGCTTCAACCCAGTCCTGAAGCATAGGATGCATCAGCTTAGCACAGGGATATCCCATTGCAGCCCATATTTCACGCAGAAAATCCACCTGTTTGTCATCAAGAATCTTTCGGCGACCCTTCTTTTTGCGCTTTTGTTTCTTCTGCCCTTGAGTCAGTACAGTAATAGCATACTTTCTGGACTTATAACCAATATATTGCATTAGGTCATCTATAATTGCTGACTTCTGATTACGAGAGGTGCATTTACCATAGAGAAGCCTTGACCTCAAAACGAACCTTTCTTTTTCTTTTCCGCTCATCATTAAGTGCATGTAGGTATTATAGTGCTTTTTATTTTGAGGCAACCACTATTTGAGCTCTCAGTAGGCGAAACTGGGATTTCTCCTTCGGTTCGATTTTTTTTGAGGCAATGCGTGGGTGTAATTTTTTAGAAAAATCACACTTTTGCGCTTGAATCCGCATCCTCGATACCGTATACTGCATCAAGTAGTTCGTCGCAGGTCTCTCAGCATTCCGTCGCGCGTGGAACCGGGTATCCCTGCACAAGCTGCAAGAAACACCTATAATACGCAATATCACGAATATGAAAAAGACGCTTATCGCTCTTATGGCCCTGGCCGGTGTGGCCATTGCTGAAGAACCTAAAGTTCTTTGGGATATGGATTTCGCATCTACCGGAGTTACACTCACATTGGCAGAAGGGGTTACAACCAATCTTGCTTCCAATGTAGGAGCCTCCCTGATTACCGATGGTACTATCACACTTAATAACAATTCTTTCTCTTTCTCTCAAGCCGAAGGTAGACTTA
>JAZNIZ010000055.1:0-2535 GCA_045577775.1 Akkermansia sp.
GTTTGACAATAATACCGGTTGCTTGTTCAGGAATACTCACAGCCTATACCAGAATGTCAATGAGCTGGTGTTTTCCAATAACATAAATCGTCTTTTTTCATCTTACAATGCTCCGTTGTATACCGAATTTGAGAATTGCAGCAAAATCGTATTCTCCGGGAATGGCAACGAGGAAGCTAAAGCAATCATTACTAATGCCAATGATAGCATTTATGCAGGGCATATTACCTTTAAGGACTGTGGAGAAATTATCTTCTCTGGCAATACCATGTTGGATTCGCTGTTTGATGGTGCTACGCCTGCAATAACAAATGTTGGTTCTGTTAGATACATCGGCAATACGGTGGTTGACGGGTATCTGATTCACAATATCGGGGGAACCCCTCGCGATATGGTTATTTCGGGTGTGACGGATACATATGCTGTCGATAATAATGAATTGAACCATGGCGGTGATAGTGGTTGGGTATATGCTGCTATATCTAATGTCGACACATATATAAGCGGAAGTAAGGATAAATATGCTAAATTGTGTTCGATTTCTGGCAATCAGGCAAGCGGAAATTTCCGCTATGGCCTGACAGCCGGTGAATATCACGTCGCGTATTTTAACGAATTCCGAGCCAATTCAAACAGCTTGAATTCCGAGGTATACGGTCTTTTGAGTAATCTTCATCTGACATCGGTTGCCAACATCAATTTCAAGGATAATGTCCTGTATGCAGAAGAAGGCTGTGCTGTCGGTGGTGTGTTGACTGGTGAGAGCGTGTTTACCGATTTTTCCACTCTCACCGTATCAGGTAACCATATGGGAGATGTGGGAAACACCATCAAAGATGGTGCGGATGTATATTTATGGGGAAGCTTATTCGGTAATTTGAAGATTGTTGGTAATGATTCCGGCTTCTCTACGCAGAATTCGACTATTACGATTCAGAAGAACATTATGGCAGGTGCTGTGGGGTGTCCCATTGATGAACGTTTCGATGTTTCGAATGTTTCTCAATTCACTTATACAGACAATATCTTTTTCAGTAACACCTCGACTAATAACGCATCGGGAGCGATGCTTACCGACGTCCGCCTTCATAACATTCGGAAAATTGATATTTCCGATAACCTCAGTGTCGCAGCGAATGGACGCGCGTATGGTGGCGCATTGGGCGGGGTTATGAATGTTGTGCACATGAATGAGACAAGCGTGATAGTGCAGGACAATAAGGAGGTAATCATTCAGAATAATGCAGCTATAGGAACTGCTGGCGCTTATGGTGGTGCTATTACAGCTCCTGAATCGGTGTATCTCTCTGGTAATGAAAAAGTTGTTATTACCGGTAACTGTGCCCAATCAGATACCCTGGCAGATTTTTCAGTAGACCGGGATGACAGTACGTTCTATAATGGTAATGGAGATATGCTTTCTGGGTATAGTCAGAACTATTATAACGCATACGGAAATGGCGCCATGGGTGGTGCTATTTATGTGTCGTCCGGCTTCGAAGGAATAAATGGCCTATATGGCCTGGCTATATATGATAATGATTCCTTCACCTTGCGCGGTAATTACATCACGGATGGTAAGACATATCATCTTCAGGGGATAGCGGTTGGTTATGGTCAGCTGAATAATCCAGAGGACATGCTCATAGCGGCCCCAAGGAAGAAGACTGTAGAATTGTATGACCCTATCTACACGCTTGGGGATTTGCGGATAGGCGTGTCACAGGAACAAGTAGATGAGGATAAGTATGGGATACGGACCGAGGATCAGCTCAATGAAGGTAAGGTGATATTCTCAGGTGCGTATGCTCAGGAGGATTTAGCCCTCATCAAGAGCGCGGCAAAAGCCGGGGATGTTACGGAAGCAGAGTTGGCGGCGTCCCGGACATCAACGGTAGCAGGTGCGGTTCACCTGCAAAGTGGCACTTTAGAGGTTTGCGATAATGCAGTGCTTAAGACTGGTACGCTTCGCATGGGAACCGGCACATCTCTTGTGATTTCGTCTGGTGGTGTTCTGTCTACGCCTTCATTATCAACTGGTTATTCGATTCTGTTAGGAACGCAGAATGCTCCGAATGCCCAAATTATCCTGGATAATGGTACGATTAACATGGAGGGAGTAACAGCGTTGGGTGGCCTTTTCTTAGGCGATACTCATAAGATAAGGGTACAAGCCCCATCTGTTATCAATGTTAATACGATTGGGTTAGATACAGGTAGTGCCTTGGAATTAGTGGTATCGGGAAAGAACAAGCAGGAGGCGTGTCTGACCATTAATTTCTCTGGTGACCCTTACGCCGGATTTAAAGGCTACAGATTCATATCTGCTGGTACGTTAACATTGGAATCATCAGAGACGCTGGGTAAGGGCGATTATAAACTCATTCACTTAGTAGAGGTTTCTGGCTCTTCGCTTTACGCTGCATTTGCTGATTACTGCAATTGGGCGGATGGCTATCTGGTGAATGGCGTAGGAACAGGGAACAGTCTCAAATGGGTTCAGTACGATGATTCTTCCGTATGTCTTGTATGGTC
>JAZNIZ010000056.1:0-248367 GCA_045577775.1 Akkermansia sp.
TATAGTAATATGAGCCATCATCTAGATTAACTCGCTTACATGTCAGGTCGGCATAGTAGCCATCAGATATGTAGTCAATTCCCCGGATATGCAAATCGGCATATGAAGGAGTCATTGACATCGGCAGCACAAACGCCGCCAACAATGCGGCACGCAAACGGGAGGGAAGATGTAATTTCATGGTATTTCTGAGCAGGGGTTAAAGAGAGGAAAGAGGCCTAACCAATATCGACTTCCGGCTATCTTTCATTGTACACAAAAAAAGCCCCATGTACAGCATAATCGGCTGCACATGGGACCATATCACAAATTTCCCTTAATATTTTTCACCTTACAACATCAGCACCCTCAGCCCGGCGGTAGGAGGACCAGATATAGCGGGTAAAGAGCACCTTGATGGCAGCCGTAAGCGGCACGGCCAGCAGTGCGCCCACCACACCGCCAATCACGAAGCTCCAGAACAGAACAGAGAACATGACGGTGAGGTCGTGCATCTTGACTCGACTGCCCACAATGCGCGGCTGAAGCACCCAGCCATCGAACTGGCTCACACAGCCGAAGATTGCACTGACCACGAGTACATGAGTGACATCGTGCCAGGTGAACCAGGCAATCAGCACCGCAGGAATCCAGGTTGCAATCATGCCCAGGTATGGGATAATGCCCAGCAGCGCGGCCGCAGCGGCAATAGTAATGGCATACGGCAGCCCCATGATTTTGAGCGCAACCGCCAGGATGATGCCATCTATCACGCTCACGAGCATCTGCCCGCGCACAAAGGAAACGATGTAGTTGTTAATCTCCTGCAGCGTGGCCACCACCTCCTCTCGGAAGGCCGAGCGGCGGATAGGCAGCACCGTGTGCCAGTTCTGCGCAATGCTGGTACTTTCCAGCAGGAAATAGAAGAGGAATACCGGCACCATCACCGTGCCGACCAGCACCATGGTCACGCCGGAAAGCGCCCGTGTTCCCGCGGTAAGCCAGCCCATGATTGTTTCTGTAAGATACGATGAATTAAAACTGAGAATGGCTTTTAACTTCCCCTCATAACTTGTTTCATTGGAGAGGTTTTCATAATCCTCCACCGGCAATTCTGCCGCCCGGGCATCCTTGAGTGTTTTGCTGTAAAGCATATCCACCCCCTGCTGCAACAGGCGGTTTTCGGCCAGCTGGGTCTTGCCGCCCTCGACCACACTCTCCAGAATCTGCTCCCGCTTGGAAACAAGCTCACCGGTCTGCTGCACCAGCGGCGGCACAATCGTCCACCCCAGTGCCACCAGAGCCAACCCGGCCACCAGTATAACCGATACCACCGCCCAGATGCGCTTCCTGATGCGCTTCTGAACCAGTGCCACACAGGGAGCCAGCAAGTAGGCCAGAAATCCCGCTATCACCACCGGCAGCAACACCGGCTCCAGCGCCACAAACAAGGTACCAAGCCCGAACAGGCAGCCGCAGACCAGCGCTATCACCACGACCAGCGCAACGCCGGTCAATGCCGCCCAGCATACCTTTCGCTGGAACAAGGAGGGTATATCCTTATCCTGAATTTTCATGGCATCATCATACGCTCATCCCGCTTCAGCGTCAATGCAAAAACATCTAACAATCTGCACGCTCCGCCAGAACATGCACAGACAGGAGGCACCGCCCCAGAAAAATCATAACAAGGCCGCTTCCAGCGCTGCCATCGTCTCACACACCGGCGCGGGCCAGGCACGCAGGGCAGCGGGGTCTGCCGCATAGCCCCAGCCGACCAGCACCAGACCCGTGCTGGCATTTTCCGCGCAGCGGGCATCGAAGAGCGAATCACCCACCAGCGTAATTTCCGCAGGAGAAACGCCCCATTTTTCTGCAATGTGGTGCATGGAAGCCGGATTCGGCTTGCGAGGGAATGCCGGGGTATAACCCAGCACTACATCGAAAGGCACCGCCGGGAAAAGATGCCGCACCATGGGTTCCGTGACCTCGTGCGGCTTGTTGGAAAGTACCGCCAGGCGCGCACCGGCCGCTGACAGTTTTTCCAGCAGGGCGGTGATTCCATCGTAAGCGCGGGTGTATTCCTCACCGCACCAGCAATAGGGGTATTCGCGGCGAAAGGCAGCGTGCACCGCCTCCAGCTGGTCAGCGGGCGCCTCAGCCGAGCCGGCATAGCCAATAGCCTGCGCGCAGAGATTTGCCGCACCGCGGCCAATCATGCTGCGGATTTTCTCCTGCGGGTGCGTGGGATACCCGCAGGCAGATAAAGCACGATTGATTCCCGCCGCTATTCCGGGTAGGGAATCAACTAATGTGCCATCCAGGTCAAAAACCAGGTATTGTCTCATTAGTGGATGAAACCGCGCTGGGAAGTGCGCAGGAAATCAATCAGGTACAGAATGTGCGGGTTACTGCCGAATTTTTCATCGGCCAGCACTTCTGCAATCTTATCCTCCAGCTTAACTCCGGTATCCTTGTACAGGAAAAGCTTGCGATAGGCAAACTTGAGAGCACGCACATCGTCCTCCGGGAAGCCACGGCGGGAAAGCCCAATGGTGTTGATAGCACGCACTGCGGCCGGGGAACCTTCCACAATGGTATAGGGGGCCACATCCTGCACAATGCGGGCATAGCCACCCACCATGGCATGATCACCAATGCGCACAAACTGGTGTACACCGGCGCAACCGGAAACAATAACCCAGTTACCAACTTCGCAATGGCCAGCGCAGGCCGCATAGCCGGAGAAGATATTGTGGTCGCCCACATGGCATTCATGCCCACAGTGAGAATGAACCAGGAAATTATTGTAGGAACCGATAATGGTCTTGAGCTCCGGCGTGGTGGAGCGGTTGATATTGCAATATTCGCGGAAAACATTGCCCTCACCCACCTCCAGGGATGTAGGTTCACCAGCGTACTTCAAGTCCTGCGTCTTGGTTCCAATGGTGCAGAATGGGAAAAATTCATTATTCTTACCAAATGTCGAAGGGCCACCAATCACTACATTGCTATGCAGCACACAGCCTGAATCCAGCTGAACATGCGGCCCCACCACACAATACGGCCCGATCTTGACGTCGTCGGCAAGCTCGCAAGTCGGGTCAACAATAGCTGTAGGATGAATCTCTGCCATGCTCCGCATCTTACACCCCGGAACACCCTACTTCAAGCATAAAATAACCGATTCCAGGCAAAAAAATGTCGGTTTATGGCACTTGCCCCGGCAGCTTCAGTGTGCTACAATGGCCCCAGAACCATGGCAGACCGCATTCCCGTACGCAATCCGAATGAAATCAGCAAGCTTCGCAAGGCCGGTGAGGTATCGGCCCGCATTCTCATGGAGCTGCAGAGCATTATCCGCCCCGGCATTACCACCAAAGACATTGATGATTATGCCGCAGAGCTTTTCAAACGCGAAAAATGCGGCAATGCTTTCCTGGGCTACGGCGGCTACCCCGGCCAGCTCTGCATTTCCGTGAACGAAGAGATTGTGCATGGCATTGGCGGCTCTCGCGTGCTGCACGATGGAGACATTGTGAGTCTGGATGCCGGAGCCATCGTGGATGGCTGGTATGGTGACAATGCGCTGACGGTAGGCGTGGGCAGCAGCGTGAGCGAGGAAGCCCGCCGCCTGATGGCGGTCACCGAGGAAGCCCTTTTCCGCGGCATCGCTGCCGCCAAACAAGGCAACTCACTCATGGAGGTATGCGGGGCCATTGAAGACTATGTACGCCCATTTGGTTTCGGCATTGTGCGTGACTATGTGGGCCACGGCGTAGGACGCCACCTGCACGAGGAACCCCAGATTCCGAACTATCGCCCCAACTACCCGCTCCCCCGGCTCAAGCGCGGCATGATTCTGGCAATTGAACCGATGATTACGCTGGGGTCATACCGCGTGCGGGTGCTGGGGGATGACTGGACCGCCGTAACCACCGACGGTTCCTGGGCGGCACACTTTGAGCACATGGTAGCCGTGGGTTCCCACGGAGGTGAAATTCTGACCGAGCGCCCACGCATTGCGCTGCCAGAGCAGCTGGGCATCACACTGTAACCCCCCCGGTCTATGCGGAACCGTCTCTTTCTGCTGGCACTGGTGGCCGTGATGCTGCTGGTGCAAGCCGTGCTGCGCACCGCAGCCATGGCCACCCCCCTCAGCAGCGCCACCCTCTGGGGCAGCTACACGTTCTGGGATTTGCGCGGGGTCCTGCCGCTGGGCGTATTCTCAGCAGGCACCCTGCTGGTTATCTCTGCCGCGGCAGCCCAATGCGCCCAGGCAGCCCTGCAACTCGCAGGCAAACGGCACGACCGGCTTTGCCGCATGCTCGGCAGCATCGCCTCTGTCGGCTTATGGTGCGGCGCCCCCTGCATGGCCAGTTGCTACAATGCCCTTCCCCATATCTTTGCATGGTTATCCGGGCTTTATGAAGGAGCCCCCTGGCAGACTGCCCAGCATCTCGACTGGGTGCTGCATGGCAGCTTCATTACCCTGATTTTCTGCCGCGTGCTGAGCACATACCAGAAGCGAAGCTGCGCCTATGTAATCTTGCCGCTCTCCCTGCTGACCCTGCTGGCATGCGGGCAGATGTGGTTCAACTCCGCCATGATACTGCTCCCCATCGGCATTCTGGGAGCAGCTGGCGGAGTCATGCTGATGCAAGGGCGCAGATTATCGATTCTATTCCTACTCACCGCTTTCATTGCAAATGGATTACTACTTACCATGTTCGGGAATGCAGACTACCAGTCGCCCCCGGTATCGCCCATAGCGCTGGACCAGGCGGTATGGATAACCTACACCTGCACCCTGCTGCTGCTCACCCCGGCGCTTTACCTTAAATCCACTTCCCTCTGCCCCCGACTGAAAAAAAACGATTATACCCAGAAACAATGATTGCATTCCCATACGGAATATGTTAAATGTATCGGGTACGTAGTATCATCTCTCACTATCTCTGAAATCAAGTCATGGCTACTCCCAAACTGAACACTGGTAATGGTGAAAACTCTCCCTTGAGCGCCCTGCGTCCGGCCGGCAACATTCCGGCTAAGCAGGTAAAGCTCAAAACACCGGGTGCTGGCGCCGATGCCAAGCCAGCCAAAAAGATTGCCCCCAAGGCTGCCCCTAAACCCGCAGTCAAGACCGCAGCAGCTCCTAAACCCAAAGCCGCAGCTGCCCCCAAAGCAAAACCAGCGCCCACCCCAGAGGCTACCCCCGCACCGGTGGAGGAGACTGTTACCCCTGCGGTAGATCCCCAGCTTGCCGCAGAAGAGGAAGCTGCACGTCTGGCTCAGGAGGAATACGAACGCCAGCTTGCAGAATACGAACGCCAGATGGAGGAATACAACCGCCAGATGGCAGAACTGCAGGCCGCTGAAGCTGCCGCAGCCCAGGCTGCTGCTCAAGCCGAGGCAACAGCTCCGGAAAGCGCCCCGACTCCGACCGAACCGCTGGTAGACGCCGAAACCGTGGCAGCCGAAGCAGCCAAGGCTGCAGCTGTGGCACAGGCTCTTGTGGTAGAAGAATCCGCTGATGTACCCACCCCCACAGAAAAACTCCGTGCCGCCAAGAGCGCCAAAAAGAAGAGCAGTCTGACCGTAGCAGGTCCCAAGAAGAATACAACCAAGCCCAAGTCCACTGGCAGCAGCACGCCAGCAGAAGCCGACGAAAGCGACATGAGCGAGGAGGAAATCGCCCAGCGCGAAGCTTATCTGCGCGCACTTCAGGAAGAGGAACAGCGCAAACCCATCTGGAAAACCATTCCGTTCCTGGTAGGCACAGGGCTGGTTGTTGCCACCATTGCCACCTGTACCGTTCTGGTCATTCAGAAGCAGAAGGAAAATGCGCGCATTCAGGCACACATTGACTACACCAACGGTCTGCTGCGCCGCGCTCAGGAAATTAACAAAAAGGCAGTAGAAACCGTAGCCGACGCCAACAAGAAGGGCGTGGATATTTCCTGCACCATGAAAGACGCCAAGGCTCTCATGGAAGTGGTGGTAGATCCCTTTGTAAAGAGCGAGAACGGCAAGCCGCGCTATGGCGCTCGCGCAGAGGGTGTGGCGCAGAACGCCTGCCTGCTGCTGGGTCTTGCCGCCGAACAGGACACTGCTATCCGTGACATGATTTTCGACACCATGGGCAAGCAGTGCACCAAGATTAAGCCCACGCTCTTCCACTGGTTGCTGCAGCGCATCGCTATTTCCGATACCCAGGGCGTCAACACCAACCTCAAGAAGCTGGCCAAGACGGTATCCGAAAAGAAGACCGCCAAGCCCTGGACGAACAAATCGAAGATTCTCTCCCACATCTGGGAATGCATCGGTCTGCGTGTCACCCCCGCTGATACCAAAGAAATTCTGGAACTTCTCAAGACAGACACCGCAGACAGCACACTGACACCGATTCTCTGCAACTGCCTTGATAACATCCTGCTCATGATGGACAGCCAGGATGAAAAGGCTAAGCTGGGCGATGAAATCTTCAACACCATGCCCGAGAAGCTGCGCAAGAACTCAGCGGTAGCCTGCATGCTCGCCCGCGCCTGCTCCTCTGCGGCTCTGGCCTACTACAAGCAGGAACTGGAAACCGATAAGGGATGGAATGGCCCCGCACCAAACTTCATCGGCGCATGGGGCAATGATGATATCCTCGAATTCGTCATGTCCAAGAAAGAACAGACGCAGGACAAGCCCAAGATTCAGGCTGCGATTGACAACGTGATTGCCACCATCCTGAAGCAGGACCGCCCGCGCTCTGTGGCCGAGGCCGACAAACTGCTCGCCATGTGCTTTGATAATCCCTATACCGATACCTCCGGCATTTCAGATCTGGTTCAAAAGACCGATGACATGTCCACGCTCTACATCGGCGACTCGCACCCGGATTTACCCAAGCTCAAGGAAGAACTGAAGAAGCTGGAGGACTTACGTAAGCAGAAAATCCAGATTATCCGCGTACTTCGCACGCTCTCTGACCACGAATGGGTGGTAAGCATCCTCAACAAGTACGTGGCTGATAAGGATGACAATGTTCAGTACGAAGCCACGAAGGCACTTGAACAGACTCGCGAAAACGCCGTGAGAGAACAGCAGATGCGCGAGGAATACAAGAAACGCAAGAAAGACTAATCAACTTACCATTTGCAGGAGCCTTCATTCTACCTGCTGACTTATTACCTGCGCACCGCATGGCCTCCCCATGCGGTGCTTTTCATTCAGCGACACGCCATGCTGACTAATCGATGATTTTTTTACAAAACATCCGCATACATACGACATTTTTACTACAAGGAACGATTTTATACTTGCCAAAGTTGATTTTCCATGTATAATTGCCCCGGATTACAAGCACAGCGAGCTGTAGCGCAGGCTGGTAGCGCGCTTCGTTCGGGACGAAGAGGTCGCAGGTTCGAATCCTGTCAGCTCGATTTTTCTTTTCCGGCTCAGCCGGCAGCCGCCAATGGGCGGCAACGCAGCGAAGATTGGTCTTCGCCTTGGCGTCCGAATACCCCGCCCTACATACATGCCAGCGGTGGGAAATTCATTTTAACAACCCCATATCTCACTATATGTCCGGTCATAACAAATGGTCCAAGATTAAGTTCACGAAGGCAGCCGCCGACGCGAAGAAAGGCAAGATATTCGCCCGTTTCTCCAAGGAAATCACCCTGGCAGCCAAGAGCGGCGGCGGCGATGTAGACACCAACCCTCGCCTGCGCACAGCTATCGAAGGCGCCAAGGCAGCATCCATGCCCAAGGACAACATTGACCGCGCCGTGAAGAAAGGTACAGGCGAGCTGCAGGGCGAGGCAATCCAGGAGGTGACCTACGAAGGCTACGGCCCCGAAGGTACCGCCATTATTGTAGAGGTAGCCACCGACAACACCAACCGTTGCTCTTCTGAAATCCGCACCATCTTCTCCAAAAACGGTGGCAACATGGGCACCCCGGGCTCCGTTTCCTACCAATTCGACCGCAAGGGCGAGGTGCGCTTCATTGATGCCAGCCTGGATGAAGACACCGCCATGGAACTTGCCATGGACTGCGGCGCCGATGAATTTGAAACCGGCGATGAGGAAGGCGAATGGATTTTCACCTGCGGCCCGACCGACCTGGGCACCGTCTCCGAGGCACTGGGCGCCGCGGGCAAGAATGTGACCAGCATGAAGCTCATCTCCGTGCCGCAGAACCCGACCACTATTTCTGATGTAGCCGTAGCACGCAAGGTCATGAAGCTTTACGACCTGCTGGACGACTATGACGACACGATGAACGTGTTCGCCAATTTCGAAATCGATGACGCTGTGCTTGAGCAGCTCTGATTTTTAGTTTTACCCATCGTCTCTATGTCAACAAGGCAAATGGGCGGGTGGAACCACGCCCGCCCCATTTGCCAGCAATTACGTTTTTTTCTGAGGTCATGAGCGCACCTGAAGAGAACCCGAACAGCCAGCGGCAGCAGCGCAACAACCAGCGCCGCCATTTTCACCACCGCAACCGCAAGCAGGGCGATGGCAACAAGACCACCCAGGGAGAACGCCAGGGTGGCGCGCAGATGCGCCGGGAATCCTTCAACCGCAACAGGCCACAGAAACAGCATACCAACAAGAACAAACAGCAGCAAAACCAGGATGCTCCCACACGCGCCTATGTTCCCGTAGGTGACCCCGAAAGCATTACAGGCCTGCTGGAAATCACCACCAAGGGATTCGGCTTTATCCGCACAGCCGAAAATGACTGGGCTCCTTCTGATGCCGCCATTTATGTACCGGCAGACATTATTAACGAGCTGAGACTGCGCCCTTTTGTGCAGCTTACCGGCATGGCACAGCGCTATGAACGCGGTCACCAGCTCATTTCCGTACAAAAAGTGAATGGTCAGGACCCTGCCGAGGCTGCGGCTAATCCTCACTTTGAAGACCTGAAGGCGGTGAACCCGACCCACCGGCTCTCATTTGAAACGACCCCGGCCCGCTTCACCACCCGCACCCTGGATTTAATGGCTCCAGTAGCGCGAGGCCAGCGCGGACTCATCGTTGCGCCTCCCCGCACCGGCAAAACCACGCTGCTCATGCATATTGCCGAGGGTGCTCGCGAGAATTACGGGGATGACCTGCACCTCATGGTGCTGCTGGTAGATGAACGCCCGGAGGAGGTAACCGAATTCAAACGGGCCCTTCCCGATGCCGAAATTTTTGCCTCCAGCAACGACAGCAACGTGCGCGAACACTGCCGCATTGCAGAAATGGCCATAGAACGCGCCAAACGCCTTGTAGAGGCTGGCAGACACGTGCTGATACTGCTGGATTCCATTACCCGTCTGGCACGCGCCTACAACAACGCAGAGCGCGGCAGCGGTCGCACCATGAGCGGCGGCATCGACGCCCGCGCACTGGAGATGCCCCGCCGGCTTTTTGCAGCGGCGCGCAACACCCGCGGCGCAGGTTCGCTCACCATTCTCGCCACGGCACTAGTGGAAACCAACAGCCGCATGGATGAGCTCATTTTCCAGGAATTCAAGGGCACAGGCAACATGGAGCTGGTGCTCAACCGCCGCATTGCAGAAATGTATATTTACCCCGCAGTGGATATTCTGAAGAGCGGCACACGCCGCGAGGAGCTGATTCTGCCCGAACTCTGGTTGGAAAAGGTGCGCCTCATCCGCCGCGGGTTGGCCAACCACAAGCCTACGGAGGCCATGGAGCGACTGCTTTTCTTCCTGAAGCGCTGCCGCACTAACGCACAGTTGATGCAAGATTTAAAATCTCAACGCTGAATAAGCAACCGCAGTTTCAACTGCGGTTCTTTTTTCCCCGGCAGAACAGGAGCACCATCCCCAGACTGAGGACATATGTGACGGCAACCAACATGGCAGCCAAGGGTGCAACGAACAACCCTGCCCCAAGCAATAACTCCTCTGCATCGCTTTGGCAGAAGCTCGGCGACGCACCATCGCTCATCAACATATAAAAGAAAGCCATGGAAGCCAGGCATGGCACCAGCGTAACCCAGTTTGCAACGGGCAATGCATCTACCCATTTCTTACCACCCAGCCAGGGGCATACTAGAAGGACGACAACCAACGCCGGAGCCCATGCCAGCACCGCTGAAGCAAGAATAGCATCCGTATATTCCAGAGCCGATTCCTGCACATAATAGCTGCCAACCGCTGCATACAGCAGAGACAGGGCAACAAAGAGCCTTCGCATATTAGTCGCCACTCTTAAGCACATTGATAAAGGCTTCCTGCGGAATGCTCACCTTACCGATAGCTTTCATGCGCTTCTTACCCTCCTTCTGCTTTTCGAGCAGCTTGCGCTTGCGGGTCACGTCGCCGCCGTAGCACTTGGCAGTTACATTCTTGCGCATGGGGGAAATGCTTTCGCGGGCGATAATCTTGCCGCCGATGCAGGCCTGAATAGCCACAGTGAAGAGCTGGCGGGGAATCACGTCCTTGAGCTTGGTCGCCAGTTCGCGCCCTACAGCTTCGGCGCGATCGCGGTGCACAATCATGGAGAAGGCGTCAACCGGCTCACCGGCAATCATCATATCCATCTTCACGAGCTTGGCAGCCTGGTAGCCATCGTACTCGTAGTCCATGGAACCATAGCCGCGGGTGGCGCTCTTGAGCTTATCGTTGAAGTCTACCAGGATTTCAGCCATGGGAATGCGGCAGGTAAGCATCACGCGGGTATCATCGATAGTTTCGGTATGGGTGACCTCACCACGTTTCTCCATGACAATGCTCATGATAGCGCCAATGTATTCGCTGGGAATCATGATGAACACCTTGACAACAGGTTCGCGGATTTCGTCGATTTCCTGCGGCTCGGGAAGAATGCTGGGGTTATCAACATTAATTTCCTCGCCATCGGTCTTGCGCACTTCATAAATCACCGAGGGATAGGTGGAAATTACGTCCATGTTGAACTCGCGACGCAGGCGTTCCTGAATGATTTCCATGTGCAGAAGGCCCAGGAAACCACAGCGGAAACCAAACCCGAGCGCCACGGAGCTTTCGCCCATGTAGGTGAAGGCCGCATCGTTAATCTGCAGCTTGGCCATGGCCGCCTTCAGTGCCTCGTAATCGGCCGAATCCACCGGGTAAATACCGGAGAACACCATGGGGCGAATCTCCTTGAAACCGGGCAGCGGCTCGCTGCAGGGGTCGGCCAGATTGGTGTAGGTATCGCCAATCTTGACATCGGCAGCACTCTTCATATTGGCGATAATGTAGCCCACATCACCGGTGTGCAGTTCATCCGTAACCTGCATCTTGGGCGTGAAGATACCGACTTCCTTAACTTCGTAAGTTTCATCGGTAGCGAAAAGTTTTACCTTCATGCCGCGGGAGACGCTGCCGCTCACCAGACGCACGTAGGATACCACGCCGCGGTAAGCATCGTACACAGAGTCGAACACCAGAGCCCGCAGGTGATTATCATCATCCATCACCTTGGGGGCAGGAACGCGGGTCACGATGGCCTCCAGCACATCCTCGATACCGATACCCGCCTTGGCAGAGCAGAGGATAGCCTCTTCGCGAGGAATGCAGACGATTTCTTCCAACTGGCGGTATACCTGGGGAAGATTGGTGCTGGGAAGGTCAATTTTGTTGACCACCGGAACAATTTCCAGATTCTGCTCTACGGCCAGGTGCATGTTGGCCAGAGTCTGTGCCTCCACGCCCTGGGCGGCGTCCACAATCAGCACAGCGCCGTCGCATGCGGCGAGGGAACGGCTCACCTCGTAAGAGAAGTCCACATGCCCCGGTGTATCCAGAAGGTTGAGTTCGTATGTGTTACCATCCTTGGCCTTGTAGCGCATGGTAACGGGGTGAGACTTGATGGTAATCCCCTTTTCCCGCTCCAAATCCATGGCGTCGAGCAACTGATCCTGCTTATCGCGTTCACCAATGGTGTTAGTGAATTCGAGAAGGCGGTCAGACAGCGTCGTCTTACCGTGGTCAATGTGGGCAATGATGGAGAAATTGCGCTTGAATTTGATGTCCGTTGCCATGCGCGCGCAAGGATACGCGACAAAAGAGCAGAAGTCAAGCGAATTCGCTTATTCCCAAAGGTAGGACTGGCGGGAATCAACCAATTTGCCATCCAGATAGAGGTTGACCTTCCATGTCATGATATCGCCACCCTTGGCGCGTTCCTCGCCAGAGAAATGGAATTTGTCGCGACGCTCACAAGCTTTTTCGCGAGGCTCGTTATAGTCAATGGTACGCGTAAGCACATCTCCACCTGTGAGCGCCTGGGTGTACTGCATCTCCAACCGAACCGGCTTCTGCGGCTCAGCATCATACCAACGAATGAAGAAGAAATCGCCCTTGCACAGTTCGCGCTGCCTGGTAGAGTTTGCCTCATACATCAGGAACTGGGCATTTGCGCGCATGGGTGCATCTTTCCACCCTTCTCCCGGCAAATCAGTTGTCTTGAGCGGCAGATCTGCCATGTTAGTGATACAGGTCGTCTGCGGCTGTGAACACGAGACAACAAAGAACGCACAGAATGCAAAAATTGGCAGAAAAGCTTTCATACGGTTATTCAATACCATTATGAACGATTTGTCAATTCATTTTATGAGATAACCGATAAACTGTATTGGCTCTGAGAAGCGTGGAACAAATGCGATTCTCCAAAAATATCCGAACTGCAAATTGCGGCACATCAAACTGATTAACGATGCTATATCAGCAGCTCCTGGCTATTCCCTGCTTCAGCATCTATCACCACTTTCTCATCTTCTGGATACACTATGCTCGCGCATTCTCCAGATTGCAGTGATTTAAAGTACTCTACATCCAGACATAAAACAGGTGCATCATTAAAGCACCACATATTTAAAATAAGATTTTTCTTGCACGGATGCCTCATAGGCGTTATAAGTAGGCATGGCTGTTCCGCAGAATACAATTGCATTAATTTTCGATTTTGATCACACCCTCAGTCCCCACAATATGCAGGAGGATACCCTCTTTCCAGAATACGGCATTAACGCCGAGCAGTTCTGGAAAAAATGCAATGACCGGGCTCGAGATGAAGGGTGGGACGGCGAGTTGTGCTACCTGAAAGAAATTCTGGATACACTGAGTCTGGATGGTGTAAGCAATGAGCACCTGCGCGAGTTAGGAAAAAAATTAACCTATTACCAAGGCATTCCTGAATTCTTTGAAAAATTTGCGCAGAGAGCCCTCAGCAAGGAACATATATACGCCGGGGTAAGGGTGGAATTCTATATTATTTCCAGTGGGATTAAGGCCATATTGGATGGTTCCACCATACGGCCTTACATGCGCGAGGTATTTGGTTGTGAATTCAGCGAACAGGATGGCCACATCTGTTTCCCCAAGCGAGTCATTTCCCACACCAGCAAAACGCAGTATCTTTTCCGTATCAACAAGGGGATGCTCAACTACATTGAGGATGTGAATGACCACATGGATGGAGATTTGCGCCCTATCCCATTTGAGCATATGATATATATTGGCGATGGGCCGACGGATGTTCCCTGTTTCACCGTGATGCGCCAGCAGGGAGGCACCAGTGTGGCCGTGTACAACCCGGACGACGAATCGCGGTGCAGTTTCCGCAAATGCTATGCGCTTAAATCCAGCCAGCACCGGGTGGATTTCTTTGCCGCGGCCGATTTCCGCGCTGGCAGCCACCTCTGCAATATTCTGGAGGAAACGGTGCGCAACATGGCCGACACTATCGTGCATAGCCAGAGGATGTAATTCCATCTTGCAAAAGAACCACCCCCGGAGTCTTACGCTCCGGGGGTGGTCTTATTTAAGATAAAGCAGACTTTTACACCTCAGGCTTTTCCTGCGGCGTCTCCGGCACACTCTTGCCTAAGTAATCGGGCAGCTGCACACCTACACTTTGAGCCAGCTCATGCAGCGGCAGGGTGCCGGTAACCAGATTCTGCACAAAACCGCCCACGGAACCGCTCTTGCTATCGCCACCGCCCATAACCACCACCTTATCGAAGGAGAGGTTACGGATAGCGCTAGCCTGGGTTTCAACAATCTGCGGCAACTGCTCTGTGACCAGCAGGCCAGAAGCAGCGCGAGCATCGCCCGCAGCGGCCACAATATCGCGGAAGCCATTTGCCTTGGCTTCCAGCGCAGCCTGAATAGCAGCTGCGTTACCACGCCCCACAAGTTCCAGACCCTCACCTTCGGCCTTTTTCTTGAGAAGCAGAGCATCGGCTTCACCCTTGGCCAGCTTAGTGGCGGCAAGGCCTTCGGCTTCCTTCTCAATCACGAGAGCATCTGCCTTACCCTGCTGCTCCTTCACCATGACGGAGGCCACGGCCTCAGCTGCGATTTCCTGTTTACGCTTCTGGATTTCAGCCTTCACGATTTCATTGGCCGTCTGGGTAGCGCGCTCCAGTTCTGCACGCTTCATTTCGGCCTCGCGGTTAGCGATATAGCCGGCGGCCTCAGCCTGGGCGGCCTGTTCCTTCTCGGCCACCAGAGCAATACGGGCAGCCTCTGCCTGGCGCACCTTGAGGCGGGCGTTGGAATCAGCCACCTTCATCTGCGCTTCGTTGTTACCCTCCACAGCCGCAGCATTGGCCATGGCCACCTGCACAGTCTGCTCACGCAGTGCTTCTGCCTTACCAATCTCACCACGGCGGGTTTCCTCGGCCACTTTAATCATAGCATCGTTGATAGCACGAGCTGCAGCTTCCTGGCCCAATGCGGCAATATAGCCGGAGGCGTCGCGAATGTCGGTAATGTTTGCGTTGATGAGGTAAAGGCCTACCTTGTGCAGCTCCACATCCACACCACCGGTGATGCCCTTGATGAGCTTTTCGCGGTCAGCATTGATTTCCTCAATGGTAAGGGAAGCGATAACCACACGCATCTGACCCATGATGATTTCAGAGGCAAGATCGCGGATGTCCTGGCGAGTGCGCCCCAGAAGACGACTGGCCGCGTTCTGCATGATTTCCGGCTGAGTGCTGATACCGACGATGAACGAGGAAGGCACATCCACACGGATATTCTGGCTGGAGAGCGCCCCCTTCAACGGCACATCAATGTTGATAGGATTCAAATCCATGAAGGCATAGCTCTGCACGATAGGCATGATGAACGTGGCACCACCATGAATACACTTGGCAGAGCGCCCTGCGCCCACATTACCGTAGACGATGAGAATTTTATCGGATGGGCACATCTTGTAGCGGCTGAAGAGCCATACCACAGTACCCAGCAGGAATGCCACCAGAATAATGATGGCCACAATGTTGCTGGCTCCCGTGATGGAAGCGGCAATCGGGGTCACGTTTTCTATCATAGATCGTTGTATCGGGTTTGTTGTTTATTGGGAAATAGGTTGAACGGTCACCAGCCCCGAAGCAGAGGCAATCACGGTGATACGAGCACCGGCAGGCAGCGGAGAAGCACCCTGCTGCACGGCGGCAATGGTAATAAGCTGGTTCGGATGCGCCACCTGAACCTGTCCACCAGGCTCACCAGCCGGAGGAATGGTCACGTACACGGTTCCACTAAGTCCAACCAGGCTGCCAGGGGAGATATTGCCATCCGACCGCAGGCCATATATCATACGGATGATCATGGCAACAAGCAGGAACATGAGCACCCCCACACCCACACCTACGCCACAGGACATCCAGATATTGTCTGAGGCTTGCTGGCAAATGTAGCCACCCCAGCCGAACCCAAGGAAGAAACCTACAACCGCCCGGAATGAAAAAATACCGGTATCCGAACCGTCTGCCGCGGAGGCGTCGACGTCGCCACCACCATCAAAATCGGAGAAAAAGGAAATCACAAACATGAGCGCCGCCAGGAGGGTAGCCCCCCAGGCAATGGTGCAAAAAATTGCGCGTGCAGAATCAAAACCAGGCATCAGCTCCATAACGGATTCAGCATACCACAGCTGGCAGCAGTAGCAAGCAAAAAACGAGACAATGGTTACTTGTTAGATGATTTTTTACATTTATGCTTGCAAATAATGGATTAAATGCTATTATCCCCTCACCTTGTAGGTCGATTTGCCGCAGCCACGAAAAATCAACCACTAACACAAGATAAACTAAAATGAGCGATATCAACGTCAACGACTTCAAGACGAACGAGAAAGACACCGGTTCCACCGGTTTCCAGGTTGCAGTGCTTACCAAGCGCATTGCCCACCTTACGCAGCACCTCATCGCCAACAAGCACGACCACGCTTCCCGCCGCGGTCTGCTCATGATGGTGGCTCGCCGTCGTAAGCTTCTGGATTATGCCAAGCGCACCAACCCGGATCTGTACAAGGATCTGCTTGTGCGTCTCTCCCTCCGCCACTAATCAACGCGCCAGGGAGGCTTCTACGAAGCCGAACGCCAAATCATCAAAACTGCCGCAGAGAGGTCGAACTCTGCGGCAGTTTTATTTGAAATAACTATGATGGCTGCTGCAATTTATCTCCATGTGTTTCAATCATAAGTGGAACATAGCGCCGGCGCTGAAACCATGGGATAAGAAGGCCCTGTTCTCTGGCAATGCAGTATAACAACTTTGTATTTGCAACTGTGACAAAACAACTGAAATAAAATGTCAGAGTACCCGTATTAAAATAAATAAAGAATATAGTTTGGGTAAACGGCATCAGCAGAACCATGGCTGGCACAAACAGCGGAGTACCCCGCAGAGAAGAACACACCCGAAGTATCAAGAAAGCAGTTACATAAACCGTCAATAACACCACAACGAGCCCAACATACCCCAAAGCTTGAATTGTCGTAATGATTATGCTATGCCACTGTGCGCTTCTTGCAAACTGATCCTGGTCACCATATCGCAGTTCACCGCGCATCATAGCTCTTAGGTCACGACTCCACTCTGAGTAGGAAAGGCCAATTCCATCGCCCCACACATAATCCTTAATGAAACCTGTTCTTTCGTCCAGAGCCCAACCCCACATAACATACCGCCACTCCGCAGAACCATCTGCATCACTCGCAGCTGCAGCATCAACCTGAAGCCCAGGCACAACCGATAAAGAGCGCTGAGCTCCATACGGAAGAGACCTAAGTCCCCCGCCTGCGCTCACAGCCAAAAGCCCGCCATAACACGCCAATGCCAGCATCAGCAACAACAAGAATTCCTTCTTCAAGATAGACATGAATACAACAACAAAGGTATGCATAATCAATGCCGAGCGGAACCCTGAAATCAGAACCATGGCATATGACATCACCATACTCAATGCCAGTAAAGGATTTGCAAGAAAACGTATTAAAGGGAAATAGGCAAACAGTACAACTATGAGAGTTCCACCCAATCCACTAAACGCTGAGAAGCGAGTTTCCTGCATAGCTGCCCCCACGCTCATTGATTCTCCCTCACCCCCGCCATAACCTACTAAATTCAACGCGCAAGCTATGATGGCGCACACCAGACTTATCCATATTCTCCAATTCAGAACTTTTCCAAGCTGAGCAATGGGTATCGGAATACAACTGAGTGCTAAATAATAAATGAAAGCACCTATTGCGTAGCCATATGGTGCGCCACCGATATAATCGGAATCTAATCCCAAAGCATGAATCGATACCGGTTTTTTCAGGTAGGCCCCTACCATGAGAGCAAAGGATATGAAAGCAAGGATATCCAGAAGCATCAATCCTCGCCAGCGTATTTTGACATACCCCATCGCCCACATAAACAACCAGTACGGCGCGACAATAGCACCTACCAGGAACTCTTTGTTATATGCTCCCAAAAATCCCGGTAAAGGTAAGACCGCCACTATTGGAGGCAGCAAGAAAATTAACATCCAGCTGCGAGCCCCCATAATCAACATAAAAAGGCCGCCACATATCATTACAAGATAAACCAGAGAGTCTTTTACACTCTCTGCGGCCTGAGCACCAACCACAAAACACAATGCCACCAGGATAATACAAGCAATAACCTTGCCAACTAAGGAAGAAGACATAATGCTTTTCTCTGAAAATTATCCTGAAAAAACTGGCTCACATGCCGCCCATACAGCATGTGAGCCTCGATAAACCGCCTTAGAGAGCGGATGGAATTTCCTTTCCTAGCTCAGAAGCCTTACGACCCTTACCATCGCCAGCGATACGCTCCAGAAGCACATCCCGATAGCCCATACCACCTGGAATCATAGGCAGGACATGCACATCATAAGGCACCATCACATCCAACACATAGGCCTCCCTGGACTCCAGCATACGCTTAATGGCAGGGGCCAGATCTGCGGGATCTACCACGCGTTCACACTTGATACCGAAGCCAGCACAAAGCACCGGGAAGTTCGGATAAAGGATTTCGGGAGTACGGTGAGTGCGATCATACTCGTCAGCCGGATCAGCCAGGAAGGTCTGCGCACGGTTGGAGTCGTATTTAAGGTCCTCCCACTGCACCACCATACCCAAATGCTGATTATCCAGAATAATACACTTGATGGGCATCTTTTCAACATGAATAGTACCCAGTTCCTGAACATTCATCAAGAATGAGCCATCGCCATCGATATTCACCACTGGCTTATCCGGGTAAGCCATGTGAGCGCCCATGGCAGCAGGAAGACCGTAGCCCATAGAGCCAAGACCACCGGAGGTCGACAAACGGCGCGGCTGATTAAACTTGTAGAACTGAGCCGCAAACATCTGGTGCTGGCCTACACCGGTGCAGATAATGGCATCCTCACCCTTGAGCTGGTTGTAGAGTTCTTCTATTACCTGCTGAGGAGCAATTTCGCTTTCCTTCTTTTCATAGCACAGGGGATACTGCTCTTTCCATTTCTCAATAATGCCGAACCATTCCGGGCGGTTAGACACGGCGTATTCACGAGGCGTCACCCCCATTTGCTCCAGTTTGGAGTTCAGATAGACCAATGCAGCTGCCGCGTCAGAGCGAATAGCATAATCCACCTTCTTATTCTTGTTGAGCTCGGCGGCATCGTAGTCAATGTGAATAATTCTGGCGTGCTCACAGAATGTACGCACAGAACCAGTTACACGATCATCAAAACGAGCGCCTATAGCCAGCACAACATCAGCCTCATTAACAGTATTATTGGCATAAACAGCACCGTGCATACCCAGCCAACGTACCGAAAGCGGGTGATTTTCCGGCATTGCACCAATACCCATGAGCGTTGTTGCCACAGGAATCTGCAAGCGTTCAGCAAATTCCAGTAACTGCTCCGAAGCTCCAGATATCACCACACCACCACCTGCGTAAATCGCAGGGCGTTTGGCATTCATAAGAAGCGGCAACACCTCATCGAGCGCCGCCGTGTTCAGCGGTATCTCCGGCTTGTAACCAGGCAAATCCAATGGGGCATCAAAATCAGGAACGAACTTACCTTCCTGGAAATTCTTGGGAATATCAATCACCACAGGGCCAGGGCGCCCGGTACGAGCCACATGGAACGCCTCACGCACAATGCGCGGAATATCATTCAAATCCGTTACCAGGTAGCTATGTTTTACAATAGGAGCAGTCATACCGAACACATCCGTCTCCTGGAATGCGGAAGTACCAATAAGACCACTGCCCACCTGAGCAGTAATTGCCACCATGGGGATAGAATCCAGCATGGCATCCGCGATGGGAGTAATCATGTTAGTAGCGCCCGGACCGGAAGTGGACATACACACACCAACCTTACCAGTAACCCGCCCATAGCCTTCTGCAGCAAATGCCCCACCCTGCTCATGACGAGGAAGAATGGTGCGAATGGAAGGCTCATGACTCAACGCCTGGTGAATCGGCATACTGGCGCCACCCGGGTACGCAAATACTACATCTACACCCTCACGAACAAGGCTTTGCACAAGGGCTTCGGCCCCGGTCATCATTTTACCTTCAGACGTGGACTTACATGCGGACGTAGTGTTCATGGCATTTTATATTTTAGATGTTTACGGCAGAGTTTCTATCACAACTCTGAAATCGGGCGAAATTATACCAAACCGGCACGCACATGAAAAGCATTATTTTCGTTTCCCATGCCAGATTACGCAGCAAATCAACGCTCCGGGTACGAAATAAGCACCTCATTACCACAATCCAGCATCATGGTAAGCTCATTCAAATCCTTCTGGTCCATGCGCAAATGAATCGCGGCTCTACCATTCTGACCACCTACCAGAGCCATGCCATTCCCCAGCACCAGCACACGCTCAGATGCCGGATACTGCGGCGTGCGCGGCAAAACGGCCATACCATTCAGGTACCCCTCGCGAGCTGTAATTTTTGTTTTCTGAGTTTTCTGCTGAGCACGAGGCACCTCATCCATGCTGAGGATAGGATAATCTGCCACCAGCTGCTGGCCATCCCATACCGACACCTCTCGCTGTGTTGGATAAATTTCCACCCTCAACCGCATAGGCACCACAACCAGCTTCTGACCTATACGAATGTTCGAAGGCTCAACGATACCATTCAACAGCATAATCACATCCTGAGGGCATTTCTGAGTTGCTGCAATTCTCGCCATGTTGTCACCTTTCCTCACAGTATACACCTTGGCACCAGGATGCATACGAGAAAGATATCGCGGCACATTGACACGACCGCATATTTGGCGAGCCTCTCTCCCTGCAATACCTGTATCTGTCACAAATGGCTGCAGCAGCAAAACCGCCTCACCACCCTTCTGTTCCAACATCAGACGTCGGGCCTGTTCCAATTCATCAGGGCGGCGCGGCCAGAGGGAATAATTCTCTGCAGCAAACAACACGGAGCAGAAGCTAAATAAGGCCCCGACGGCGAAAATCGAATATATTGATTTCATGAGATTTCTGAATCATTTCCAACATAAAGCAGAGCAACGACACCTCCCAGGCGTCATCTACCCCAACAATAACAGCCCTGAAAGGGTCTCCGGAGCTGAGGGACTCCTGTACCACGCGATCCATGACCTCAGCGGAGGCTTCATGAACCAACTCCTCATTCACATCGGAGCGGCCAAAGCGAAAACCATATTCAAACAAAGCTTGCAGACGAGCGCCATGCTCCTGCATCCATTCAAAGAAACGCGCAGCATCAGCCCCGAACCCTTCGGTTTCTATCCCGCGCAAATCCGCCGGTCGCAATATCCGAGGGCGATTCGCCTCTACCCACCCGCTCCGAATCCGGCATACACCAACCTCATCCATTGGCTCCGTTATCAACCGGAAATTAAACCGGGTATCACCGAATGAATCAATACGTCTATCAGGCACATACAGCACCCGGGTATTGCGCATAGCATATTCAATGGACCCCTGATTCATAAAAGCAATGGGCGGCTCCGCCGGATGAGGGAGGAACCGCCCGTTATTTTTGAAAAAGCCACCGGGCTTATCAGGCCTTGTGAGCCTCAATGTAAGCCACAACGTCAGCCACGGACTTGAGTTTCTCGGCGTCCTCATCGGGAACTTCCACAGAGAACTTATCCTCGAAAGCCATCACGAGCTCTACGGTGTCAAGAGAGTCGGCACCAAGATCTTCGATGAATTTAGCATCGGAGGTCACTTTTTCGGGGTCAACGCTGAGCTGAGCAGCGATGATTTCTTTTACCTGGGATTCAATATTGTCGGACATAAGATGTTCAGGTTTTAAGTGCATTCATTGTAGCGTGTTCCAAGGCTCCTTGCAACAAAAAAAAATAGAGGAAGCCCAAAAAATCGTGTCAAAGCTGTTTACCAGCGGCAAATGCAATACCTCTCAACGTCAGCAAAGAGTCAATTTTGCAAGAACGGCGCAATAGCGGAGCAATGGCGGAAGCATCGCCACCAGTCAGGACCACATTTATTTCCTCCCCAAGTTCCTGCTCAATGGCATCCAGAATTGCATCCACCATGGCAGGATAACCAATCCGCAAGGCAGCTCCCATAGCCTCTTTCGTATCTTGACCAATTACCACAAGTTTCTGCCAGTCAGCAACAAGAGGAAGCTGTGCCGTATTCGCCCGCATACTCAAAGCCATTGTACCAATACCGGGTGCTATCAAGCCACCTCTAAAATATGGCACATCTTCCCCCTGACAAACTACATCATATGTGGTAGCCGTACCCAGATCTACAGCCACAAGTGGCAACTTCACCTGCAGAACCGCACCAAGAACGTTCGCCACCCTGTCAGCGCCAAGCGTTTCCACCCCCCGATATACCGAAAAATCAACACTATCAGATGATTCGGGGGTCAGATAATGAACCACAGCAGCAGAGCAGGCCTCCGCAATTATCGCAGCAGCAGCAGGCACAACAGAACATATGAACACCCGCTCAAAACTCCAATCCCTTATCAGGCTGCGTATTTGAGAACCCGTTAGTTCCGCCGTTGGAACAACTCTCAATTCCAGCTCGTTCTTATCATCAACCAGAGCAAATTTTGTGCGCGTATTCGAATTATCTACAAGCAAGCAATTCATACCCTCAAAAAATGCTTTATGGTATCAACAATGCGCTCTGCTCCATGTTGACGTCCAGCCGCAATCATTTTATTTTTCAAATGCAACCATCCCTCGGCACCATTTTCCAGCAAGCGATGTACAGTATCCACCATATGCGCCGTTGATTCCACATGGCACCCAGCACCATCTTCTAACAAAAGCTCCAGATTTCCTTCTTCCTGCCCGGGCAATATAAAATTAACCAACATGGGCACCGCTGAAGCATAACATTCAAACATGGTTGCAGCCCCGGCTTTTCCTATATACAAATGACTTTCACGCAACAATTCCGCCATCTGCGTACTTTCGGCCATAATCTGCAAGCGCCCCGAAGCACAGTAATCCGAAAGCAACTGCTGTAATTTTTGCTCATGACGACCAGCCAGAACCGTCATTCTAAGCTGGGGGAACGCCGCCAACAGGCTGGTTACATCATTAAGCACCCCACCAATCTGGCGATACGCTCCATATACGATACGAAACGCAGTCTCATCCGGCGTACGACGTTCTGCAGAAGCAAAGAACTCACGACACACCGGAAACCCGGCAGCCTCCACCCTGTTCCGGGAATTAGCATAACGCTCCATCACCCGATGGCGGGAACCGGCATCCGGCACAATAACCAACGGCGCTCCCGAACACATCCAGGGGCGACTGATTTCGCGAGCATCTGTCACAACAACAGCATACGGCACACTGGTATACCCTTTACCTCTCAGCTCATCGAGCATGTAAGCGAAAAGCGGATAGGTGCAAACAACCAGATCCGGCTGATCTTCGCTCAACAAGCGACGCAAACAACGCACAACCGGCCTCAACATGGGACTATGTATCAGCAAGGCCCAGTCTGCAGCATCCGTCAATCTATATGTAATTCCCCATATCCACGGTGCCTGCCGCACACAGAAAGCATAAAAACGCTGGGTAAGCCTGAAGAGAAACGGCTGAGCCAATTCACATACATCTACCACCCTGCTCTCCCAGCCATGTTCTGCGTATACCCCAGCCAATGCCGCAGCTGCCGAATGATGCCCCTTACCGTAGCCAACACTCAGCAGCAATAACTTCTTTTTGTGAGCTCGTGGCATAACAGTGCGTCTGGCAGAAAGAAAGGCGCTCCGGCAACAATTACCGGAGCTGGAGGCAGGCATCTAAACTACGGCCCAATCTTATCCGGGCGGCCTTCAAATGCCGGGCGGCGTGGTACATAGACCGAATCATTTGGCAACAGCTTGATACCTCGGTCACGCGCACTAAAGTAATCATACATGCGGGTCACCTTACCACGAGTCACCTGAATCTTGCGAGAGCCAAAGTCGGTTATATCCCCACACTCAATCAAGGCCTGAATCAGAGTCATCCCCTCACGATACGGAAGATTTCTCTTCTCCCGCACATAACCTGCTACCTGCACATAGCGAGTATCGACCGGAGTCTCTCCCTTAGGCCCGACATTGGCCATGATGATGGGATCAGAATATATCTGCTGAGAAAGATACATAGAGCGAAGTGCATTCTCCACCTGGCGCGCAGTCTGCCCTACAACCTTTACCCGGCCTGAAATGTAAGGAACGGAAATAGTCCCATCCTCTCGGCTGACAGTATATTCACCATTCACATTATTAACGTCCTCACTCGGTATGTTCTTGAATTGCAGAACAATAGTACCACCTTTCGTCGCGCGAGGCTCCGTGGCAGCGTCCTGAGCAAAGACTGGCAAAGCAATCAAGCTCAGCACAAACAGCATCAACACTTGCATGAACTTATCCTTCATAACGGTCTATTTTAGTATAAATCATCCTCTGTTTCACTTCTTGACTCACGGCGGGAAGCCGATGTTTCCTTCGCAAGCGCACTGCTCGGTTTTGGTTCAACCCGGTTATCGCCCTTGCTGTAGTATGAGTAGTAAGTCGTGTAGTATTGGTACTGAGTATCCCCAGTAATGTCAACATTATTCATCACAAGCCCCATAATGCTGCCACCCGCCTGCTCTATCAGCATCTTGGCGCGTTTCAGCGCCTTGATGGGCATCTTACGCGGCTGAAGCACGAGCAACGTAGCATCGGCACGGCTCACCAGCAGAGAAGCATCGCTCACACCCAGCACAGGGGGAGAGTCTATCAAAACGATATCGAAACGCTTCGCCACTTCATTCAGCAGCGCCTGCATTCGGTGTGAACCAATGAGGCCACTCGGGTCAACAGGTATGGGACCACTGGGAAGCATATAGAGATTATCCAACCCAGTCTGGAACACAACATCACGCAAACCTACGTCTCCGGTAAGATAGGTAGAAAGCCCCACATCGCTCTTCAACTCAGCATATCGAGCCAGGCGCGGGCGTCGCAAGTCTGCATCAATCATGAGCGTGCTGAACCCGGCCTGAGCAAATACATACGCAAGATTACTCAGAGTTGTGGTCTTACCCTCACCCGCATTTGCAGAGACAACAGCAAAGGTCGCCGCACGGAACATTTCACGTTTAAGCTCGATATTCGTACGAAGAATACGGTAAGCCTCAGCATCTGGGCTATCCCCGCCCTGCAATATCAGCAATCCTGCGTCCTGCGGAATAACCCCCAGAACCGGCAACCCTAACGTACGTTCTGCGTCTTCCAGCGACTTGATAGAGGTATCAAAGTAGTTGCTCATAAATGCAACAACAACACCCACAAACACACCGAGTACAGCGCCAACAATCAAGTTGAGTCGATAATTGGGGCGAGACGGAGCCGGAGCCAGACCGGGAAGGCTGTATACCTCCAAGCTGGTACGAGGAGCCATCAAGCGCATCTTATCTGCAATGTAATCATTCTCCAGTTTATCGTAGCGAGCCTTTTCTGCAGCATACTCTTCGAGAGCATTCTTCACCTTCTGGTCTTCGAGAGACTTATCACGAAGACGATCCTTAGCCTGAGTATAGCGCTGTTCCAGGTCCTGCAATTCAGACTTTTTAACATCCAGCTGATCCACCATGGAGTCGCGCATGCCTACCAGCTCCTCATACAACTGATCACGGGTTGCCTTATGCTGCTCATCGAGGCGCAACACATTGGGATGCCGCACACCATAACCGCTCAGCAACATCTGCGTACGTTTGTCCTCCTCTTCTATATACCGAGCATTAAGCTCACGAACCTTTGCCGAGCAATAAGACTCCGCGGTCAGCAACCCGGTGCGGGTTACATAACTGAGCAACTCCGCATCCTTAAGCCCCTGGAGCTTTCCAATATGAACCGACATCTGAGCAATTTCGGTCTCCATCTGTATGCGTTGATTGTTCAGCTGCTGGAGAGTCTGCTCTTCCGCGCCAGTGGAAATCGGAGCAGAATAGCCGGACTGACCATTCCACATACCCTGCACATATTTGCCAGAACGAATATACTGGCGCACCACATCGGCCTTACGCTCCAACTCATCCTGCCGTGAACGCAGAACCTCATAACGCTTGTTAATAGCCTCATTAATGACCGCGTTTTCTTTTTCCTCACGAATTTCCTTATAGCAATCTACGATTGCCTGGCACACCTGCTGCGCCACGCGCGGATCATCCATCTGAACCATGATGTCCACCAGGTTCGTGTTTTTTCTCGGCATCACCTCAATATCGCGAGCCAATCTCGCCGCGGCCGTAACTTCATCAACAGCCCACTCATTCGGTAAATCCAGTTTGTTTGCTACAGCTATCAGATTCTGCTGGGATACAAGAATCTCAAACTGGGTCTGCATGTATGCATTATTATCTGCCATGGCCGCAATAGGATTTCCCTCTCCACCCACAGCAACGTTGATAATGTCTCGCGGCATCTTGATTTCGAATGACATATCACTCCTGTACATAGGAGTCATCATCTTCGTAATAATAGCACTACTTACAAAAACCAGCAAAAATACAAGCAGTACAAGCTTCCACCTGCTGCGCAGCACCTGCATGTAGTCCTGCGCATGCAACACAGCCTCCGAGCGCATCTGCGCGCTAACGCTTTCGTTCATAGACATTGTATAACATTAAAAAACGGAGGGGGTCGTGTTATCCACAAATCCCCTCCGGAGAAATCATTTCATCATTTAGAAGGTATACGATAAACCTGTTGATATTACATGCCGGTCATAGTCCGCGTTATTCCTGTGCTTATCCGCGTCGTAGTAAGTGTAAGCATAGCTGATATCACCCATAAGGTGCTCAGTGAAGCGATACTTCATGCCAACGCGAGGATTAATGGAGAGATTCGTCTCATCCTTCAACCCATATGTGCCCTCTTCGTATTTAGCACAAAGCACCGACACACCAAACGTGAACGCCACATCCGGGGACAGAGTATAAACGCCATCCACGCCTACGCGAACGGTTAAATCGGAAAGATAATTAGCATTTCCTCCGCGATAGGTATCCACGTTCTCGTTGGAAAGAACCAGGTACGTATTCACACTGAAACCCTCTGAAGCCTTGCGGTTATAGCCCAGGCGGATATTGGGGCTGAGGATTGCCTTACTATGAATAAACTTCTGCTGCACACCAGCACTGACACTGAAACTCGAAATCGGGTCAATAGCCTGATCATACCCGAACATTAACGTCAAGTTATCGGAGTTATAACCGTAATCGCGCTGGTCATTCTTGTATGAGAAACGAACATTGTAACTCACCAGCTCAGATGCACGGTAACTCATGCCCGCACCAACTGTAAAATACTGGCGGTCATCCGACTGATACTCCGTCTCGCTGTACAGAATACCACTGTATCCGGCATTCACATTCCAGCTCCAGCGAGCATCAATGGACTGGTTATAACTGTTATTAAAAGCCCAGTTAAAACACTCACCCTGGCGGCGTGCAGCAGATATACCAGTCGAATAATCCGGCTCTGGGCTATATGAGATATTCAACGCAGCAGAATACGTGCTGCGAGAATTAAACGCATGCACCAGAGTACCTGTTAACCCCATATCCAGGAACGTTTTCTTCCCGGACGAACCACCGTACCGAAATTCCTCAGAGGTCAGGTAATGCGTGGCGCCCAGGTTAAAGCGATATGAGATTTTATCTACAGACTCGTAATCAGCAAAGGAAGCGTTCACCCCCCCCTTAACAAAAGCACTCCCCACCTCATCGGAGTGAACAGCATCCATGTTACTATCGTACCCCACGCGCATATAGGCGCTATACCTGGCCGTGTGCGATTCCGGCAACCCCACCATCGGAGCTGTATCATACAAGGAAATAGCACCTGCACTACCAGCACACACCACCGTCAGCAGCAATTGCTTATAGAAATACGATTTCATACTATCTCTGCACTCTTCAATTAGTTATTAGGAGAAGTCTCCGGCGCTGTCGCAGGAGCATTGGGAACAAATGCCTCTAAAGAATCAGATGAGATACCGCTACCAACAGGCTGACCTGTGATAGTACTGCCAACAACAGCCTGCGCAACAACACTTGCCACAGGCTGAGTCTGCGGAATAGTGTACAGGGTAGACAACAGCTGGTACCCCAACGAATCCACAGCAACAGGCATATAACTGCCCGGGTTGTCATTATAAGCCTTGGCATTCTGCACAAAACCCTGTTCCAACGAAGGCGAAGCAAGCAGAATAGACCGGAGAATAGCGTATGTTTCCGTAGCGGTCCACGACTCACGCTGCTCCATCACCGACTTAAAAATATCTACAGCTTTGCTCTCATCCGCCTTAACAGCCTCATACACAGCCATACAAAGCACATCCAGAGGAGTATTCGATTCCTCCTGCGCCATTTTCTCAAGCTGCGCACCCGCCACAGCAGCGCAACTCACGCTACCAGAAAACAAACCAGCAAGTAGAATAATAAAGAGAGTTTTTTTCATGGCTTTACATCTTTATAAATTGGAAAGCGGGTAGCGGGAATCGAACCCGCATAATCAGCTTGGAAGGCTGGAGCTTTACCATTAAGCTATACCCGCGCTCATCGGCATTATGCTACCACATCATCACTGTTATGACAAGAGCAAATTATCACTTTTTCATTTTTTAACGCTTTTTTAACGCTTTTTTTACGTTTACTCTTGACACCCCTTAGCTCTCGCGATAGAATGCCGCCGCATCCAGTTGCGGGCGTCGTTCAATGGTAGGACGCGTGCTTCCCAAGCATGAGACACGGGTTCGATTCCCGTCGCCCGTATTTTAACACATCGGCAGAGACGCCAGTCGTCTCTGCCGATTATCGCATCATGTCACTGGATATAAGCTTGACATCCCCCCACAAAAAGGTTAATTTTTCCGAAATATTTCTCATCACATGGTTAAACCATCCGGGCAGCACCGACAAATGGAATTAAATCCCCGCATAGCAGATGGGGAGATGCATTCCCCTGAGCAGGTGCGCCAGCAGATGGAGCAAGCACGCCAGCAGGCAGAATTTTATGAAGCGCAGCGCGCGCAGTGGGAAGCGCAAAGGCGAGAGCTGGAAGAAAGCAACGAGAAGAAAGCCCTGTTCAACGAGAGCCTGAACGAAGTCGGAATGAAGCTGCACAATGCGATTCGCCGGCTGGAGAGAGAGCTGGAATCCATGGAGCGGGAGGCCAATGACGTAGCCCAGGTGAGTGAGTGCCTGAAGCGCCACCTGCAGATATTATCTGCCATGCAGCCACAAAACTGGAGCACCGAAGGGTTCAACGAGCGCCTGCGCGAAGCGATGCCCAAGCTGGAACGCGCCGCCAATGATTTTGAAGAAGCCTACAGCGGGGCCCCGCACTACCGCCACACGCAGATATTCAGGCACAAGCCAGGAGCAGCCCCTCATCAAGGTGCCGATTGGGCAAGCATACGCACCCAGCTGCTGCATGGGTTATTCTTTCACCTGCCACTTTTCTTTCTCTTGCTCCTGACCTGGGGCGCATACCTACTCATCACTCGATACTGCTAACCTCGCCACCATGCCGTACAACAACTCCTCGTTCGACAAACTCCGGGAACTGGAAATGCGCCGTAACATGCGCCAGGAGACCAGCCCACAACCGCAGCGCGCCTACCGGCGCCGCTACCCGGCCAACACACTGGGACCGTCTGAAGATGTACTGGAGCGCCGCCGAGGGCAGCATCGCAAGCATGTCACCATCACCGGTGCCGCGCCGCAAAACCGGAGTCTGCTGCTGGAAAACCTGCTTCTGCTGGTTGTACTGGCAGGTTCTATCTGGGGGCTCTACACCCTCACCATCTATCTACTCACCCACGCCTGATTTTTTTCACATAAGCCATGGAACAGACCAACCTCATAGATGTCGCCTACATCGCACGTCTGGCCAAGTTAGAACTCACCGCAGAGGAAACCGCACGCTTCACGGAAGACCTCAGCCAGGTGCTGGCCCATGTGGCCCAGCTCGACCAGTGGGACACCAGCGGCGTAGAGCCCATGTACCACCCCCTGCCCGTATTCGATGCTCTGCGCGAAGATATTCCCGGCAACAGTCTGAGCAACGAAGCAGCCCTCCGCAACGCCCCCGCACAGGAAGATAGTCAGTTCCGCGTACCCAAAGTAGTAGAATCTGCACACTAAACCAATTTTCTCCTATACCATGCTCAACGGAACCATTTCACACTGGCGCAAGCAACTTACCAGCGGAGCCATTTCCCCCACCGAATTAGTACAGGAAATCGCCCGCGCCATGGAGGAGCGCAACCCTGGCATCAACGCCTACCTCTCCTGGGATACAGAGGCAGCCCTGGCCGCAGCCGCGCAGGCCGACCTCAACAAGCCGCTGGGCGGCATCCCCATTGCCGTGAAAGACAACATTGCCATGCTGGGGCAACCCACGCGATGCGCCTCCCGCATGCTGGAAAACTTTGTCTCGCCGTATAATGCCACCGCCATCACCCGACTGACGGCCGCTGGCGCCATTCCCTTCGGCCGCACCAACATGGATGAATTCGCCATGGGTTCCTACGGTCAGAACTCAGCCTTTGGCGAAACCCAGAACCCCGCAGCCCCTGGGCATGTGCCGGGTGGTTCCTCCAGCGGTTCAGCCGCAGCCGTTGCCGGTGGTATGGCCATCGCAGCGCTGGGGTCAGATACCGGTGGTTCCATCCGCCAGCCGGCCTCGCACTGCGGCGTGGTAGGCATCAAGCCCACCTACGGCCGGGTCTCGCGCTACGGTCTGGTAGCCTTTGCCTCCTCGCTGGATCAGATCGGCCCCATCACCCAGAATGTGGAAGATGCCGCTACCATCCTGAACGCCATCTGCGGGCATGACGCCAAGGACTCCACCTCCTCAACCCAGCCGGTGGAAGACTTCACCGCCGGGCTCGGCAAAGACATTAAGGGCCTCCGCATTGGGCTGCCCAAGGAATACCTCTCCAGCGGCAACAGCCCGGAGGTTGCAGATGCCCTGCAGCAGGCTATCCGGAAACTCACCGAACTGGGCGCCGAAATCGTTGAAATCTCCCTGCCGCACGCCGAAGCCGTTGTAGCCGCCTACTACATCATCGCCTGCGCCGAGGCCTCCTCCAACCTCTCCCGCTTCGACGGCATCCGCTATGGCTACCGCGCCGCCGGCACCAATGGGCTGGACGACCTCTACAGCAAGACACGCGAAACCGGCTTCGGGCCGGAAGTGAAGCGCCGTATCATCCTGGGTACCTATGTGCTCTCCAGTGGTTTCTACGACGCCTACTACGCCAAGGCACAGAAAGTCCGTTCCCTCGTAGCGGGTGATTTTGCAGCCGCATTTGAGAAAGTAGACCTCATCCTGGGGCCGGTAGCCCCCACCAGCGCTCCGCGCCTGCACGACGACAGCATGACCCCGCTGCAAACCTACCTGGCCGACATCTACACCATTCCGGCCAACCTGGCAGGTCTGCCCGGCATCTCTATTCCCTGCCCTGTGGCAGAAGGTCAGCACCCGGTCGGCATCCAGCTGCTTGCGGCGCACTTTGCCGAAACCCGCCTGCTGCAAACCGCCGCAGCCCTGGAAAAAGCATTCAGCTAAACGCGACGCACCATGGAAACACCTGTCTACCTCAGCATCGCCGGTTCTGACTGCTCCGCCGGAGCCGGGCTGCAGGCCGATTTAAAAACCGGCTTCGCTCTGGGTTGTTACCCACTCACCGCCGTCACCTGCGTGGTGAGTGAAGTTCCCGGGCTAGTAGAAGGAATTGTCGCCATGGAGCCGGAATTTGTGGCCTCACAGGTTGATATCTGCCTGCGCAGTTTCCCGGTGCGCGCCATCAAGACCGGCATGCTGTACTCCCCGGAAATCGTGCGTGCCACCGTGGCCGCGCTCAAGGATTTCGAAGGTCCCATCGTGGTAGATCCGGTCATGATAGCCACCGCCGGCGAGGCACTCATCCTGCAGGAATCCATTGCGGTATACGAACAGGAACTCATTCCCCGCACCACCCTGCTCACCCCCAATGGTGACGAACTGACCAAACTGGCCGGCACAGCCCCCATTACCACCGTAGAGGAACTGGAAGCCGCCGCCAACACCCTCTGCGCCCGCTACAAGTGCGCCATCCTGGCCAAGGGAGGTCACGTAGGCGGCGCCACCTGCACCGATATTCTGGTGCAACCCGGCAAAGCCACCCTGCGCTGGAGCCATCCGCGCACCGAGGGCATCTCCACCCATGGCACAGGCTGCACGCTTTCCAGCGCCATCGCCGCCTTCCTGGCCAAGGGGCAACCGCTGGAGCAAGCCGTGGAAAGCGGGCTCAACTACGTTGCCCATGCCATTGCCACCTCCCACAAGCTGGGGCAGCAGTACGCTGTGAATCACAGCATCTGAACATCTGCCGCAATCTGCGCGCGCAACTCCTCCACCGAAGCAAACCGGCGCTCCGGCCGCAGAAACCGCCGCAGCTCCACCTGTAGCTCCCTCCCATATAAATCACCCTGCCAGTTGAGCAGGTGAGTTTCCAGGCGCACCACCTTCTCTTTCTCCACAATCGTGGGTCGAAGCCCCAGATTGGCAATACCGCGGCAAGTCTCCCCCGCCACCTGCACCAATACCTCGTATACCCCGGCAGGCGGCAGCACCGCCAGCGGATGCACCGTCATATTAGCCGTTGGGAATCCCAGTTGGCGGGCCAGCTTCTGCCCCGGTTCCACCACCCCGGCAATGCAGAAGGCACGCCCGAGCATCTCCTCAGCCCATGGCAGTTCCCCCGCCTGCAACAATTCGCGAATGCGGGTAGAGCAAATACACTCACCCTCCAGCACAGCCATATTCTGCACACAGGCGCGCAAGCCATGCTCCGCGGCATATGCCTCCACAAAAGCAACATCGCCCGCCCCATCCCGGCCAAAGCGCCAGTTGCGCCCCACCGAAATACCTGCCATGGGGCAATTCTCGCGCAGAGCATCCAGGAACACTCGTGGCTCCAAGGCCGCCAGCTTCCGGGTAAAAGGAAGCTCCAGCAGCACATCCACTCCCAGAGCCGCCAGCAAAGCCTGCTTCTGTGCAGGGTGGGGCGTAATCAGGCGAGGTTGGCGTTCCGGGGCCAGCAGCGCCAGTGGATGCGCCGCAAAAGTCAACACACCGCGCAAGGCACCAGGCGTATCCGCAGATTCAATCACCCGGCGATGTCCGCGGTGCACCCCATCAAAGAACCCCAAAGCCCAGTGAACCGGTTGATTCAGAGCGGCCAGTTCATGCATGGAGTGCAGAATCTTCATCATGCGCGGTCAGCTAACACCTTATCCACCGGCAGCAGACGCGCCAGCAGTTGCTCACGGCTGGCAGCCTTCAGTGTGGGCACATCCACCGCCTCGGCAATATCAAAATGCCCGCTGCGAATGCGGCGCAGCGCGGTCAGATGCGCCCCGCAGCCCAGGTACTGCCCGATATCGTGCGCATAGGTACGCACATAAAACCCTTTGGTGCAATGCACGCGGAAATCCACCTCTGCGGCAGCCAGGTCCACGCGGGTAATCTCATAATCCAGCACTGCCACATGGCGGGCCTTGCGTTCCACCTCTTTTCCCTTGCGGGCCAACTTGTAACAAGGAACACCATTTATCTTCACCGCCGAATACATGGGCGGCACCTGGTCAAACTCACCGCAAAAATGCTCAAAAGCCGCGCACACCGTCTCCTCCGTAAGCCCCGCGGTCGGTTTCACGGCCACCACCTCGCCATCGGCATCCTGACTATTCGTCTCCACGCCCAACTTCATCGTGGCGGTGTACACCTTATCCTCACACATCAGCAAATCCTGCATCTTCGTGGCCTTGCCAATCACCACAATCAACATACCGGTGGCCATGGGGTCCAGCGTGCCGCAATGCCCCACCTTTTTGGTTTGCAGAATGCGGCGGCAGAGCGCCACCGCGTTGTGCGAGGTAAAGCCCGGGTCCTTATCCACCAGCAGCACACCGCTGGGCTGCGTTTCCTCACTCATACCGCCAGCTCCTTTCTGATAGCATTGAGCACCTGCTCACGGCATGCCGCCAGCTCACCACGCATGCGGATGCCGGAAGCCATAGCATGTCCACCACCGCCGAACTGCGCTGCAATAGCCGCCACACTGATGGCGGGATCCTTGCTGCGTAGCGACATGCGGATGCGGCCATCCTCCAAATCCTCAAAAATAACCGCCACCTTCACCCCCTGCAGCACGCGCACCACATCCACCAGATCCTTGGTATCCTCCAAGGTCACGCCAAGCTCAGCCTTGCGCCCGGCAGGCATGGAATAATGAGCCAGCTGACCAGACGCCTCAACCACCATATGGTTCAGCACCTCGCGCTGCATCAGCAGCGAGGTATACGGCACCTCCTGGTACACACGGCGGTTCACATCTGCCACATCCACCCCGGCCGCCAGCAGCTCACCGGCGGAGTGCATCACCTCCGGCGTTGTGCTGCCGTACTGGAACGAACCGGTATCCGTGCTGATGCCCACATACAGCGCATCCGCCATCGGTTTGGTAAGCTTCACCCCCCAGGCTTTCAGCATATTGAAAAGCACGTAGGCACAGGCCGCCGTCTCCGGCTCAATCACCTGCATATGCCCATAGCGCGTATTGGTACCGTGGTGGTCAATATTTACAATAAGCGGAAAATCGGCCAGCATCTGCTGCGTGCGGTCGCCCAGGCGCTTCCAATCGCCCGTATCCACGCACACCAGCATCTCCACATCGGCCGGCACAGACTCCGGCAATGGCAGAATCTGCTCAGCTCCCTCCAGAAACGCATAGCGCGCCGGCACCCCATCCTCATTCCACATATAAACTTTCTTGCCCAGGCTCTGCAGCGCCAGGCCCAGCGCCAGGGTAGAGCCTATGGCATCGCCATCCGGGCGGAAATGAGAAGTCACAGCAATCGTGCTGCACTGCTGAATACGGGAATAAAGTTGCTCGTACATGTGGGTCTATAATAGCCTGTTTCAGCGTGGTGGTCAATAGCATTCACCGCCAGGGCTTCGCCTGAAGCAGCGCCATGGTGCGCGGCAGCACCCGCGAAAGCCCCACTGCCAGCAGCACCAGCACAGGAAGCACCAGCACCGGCACCCACACATTCCACGCCCAGCGCAGCTCTTTCCACTGGTACAACGGAGCCAGCAAATACGAATGACCTGCGTAGATAAACAGCATCCAGCGCCCGCAGGAGGCCAGCGTTCCCGCCACGCGCGGCATCACCCGCACCAGCAGCACACTCACCAGCAGGAACATGGTCATAAACGCCAGATTCCACAATGGCAGGTTGCAGTGCCGCCACGAAACATCCACAAAATCGGCGTAATCCTCCAGTACCTCCGGTTGCAGGAAAACACCTTGAACCACCAGCGCCAGAATCCACCAGTTTTTCCAAATGTAACCGCGCACAGCCTCCAGAGAAGCCGTTTTGGCCGCAAATCCCAGCAGAAAAATCCACATATAGTCAAAGCGCACGCTCAAATGCTGCGAAGGAGAGGTAGTGTAGCTGCACAAGGCCAGAAACACAACCAGCACCCAGGCGTAGCGCGGCAGCAGGCGAAGCGCCAGCAGCCCCGCAGCCACCAGCTGATAAGTCACCAGCGTTTTCAGGAACCACAACGGCGTATTATATGCCGCCACCTGCCAGCCGACCACACGCTGCCATTCTATCTCCTGATAGGGCTTTACCACCAGCAGAAAAACTACACTGATGAGCGACCACGCTGCCCAGGCCATGGCCAGGCGTCCGGTGCGCCTCAGTACCTTCCCCGCCGAAACAGGCAGGAAATACCCAGCCAACAGAAAAAAGAGTGCTATAGCACCACCCACTACCTTGCCAGTCCACGCCGGGGCAGCTGCCGCATGCAGCCAGATGATGAAAAACATGGCCAGCGTGCGGGCACAATCCACCCATTCCTCTCTGTTGGTTGCTCCACTCATTTGCTCATATTGCGAATCAGCGCGCAGGTCAGTTCAATACAGGCCTCCAGATCGCGGTCATCCAGAATCCCGTTGTGCGAGTGAATGTAACGAACCGGCACTCCGAACACCACCGCCGGGCATCCATACCAGTGCGGGTAACTGGCGGCGGCATCTGTACCGCCCGTGCGGCGCACCGTAGGCTGGCAGGCTATTCCCTCACGCTCTGCCAGCTCCAGCACCATATCTGCCAGAGCCGGGGGCGTGATATTGGTTGGGTCAAACAAGCGCACCTGCACGCCCTTGCCCAGCACCCCCTGACGGCAGATTCCGCTTTGCCCGAAGGTATCATCCGCAGGCGGTCCCTCCAGCACGATGGCCAGTTCCGGGGTCTGCTCCAGAGCGCGGGCGCCACGAGTACCCACCTCCTCCTGCACCGTACCGATAGCCTGCAACGTGCATTCCAGCGACTCGCCCGCCAGGCGGCGCATCACCTCAATCATGCAATACACACCGGCACGATTATCAAATGCCTTGCCCATCCATCGGTGGGGAACCTCCAACGGCTGCAGCTCCACATCCGGCGTCACGGCGCAACCGATACGAATACCGCAGGTCGCCACCTCCTCAGCACAAGAAGCGCCAATGTCAATGAAAAGCGATTCAGTATCCATCACCTGGCGGCGCTGAGATTCCGGCAGCAGATGCGGTGGGCGGGTACCAATCTGCCCTGGAATCCGGCGACCATCGCGCGTGTGTACCAGCACACGCTGGCTGGGCAGTGTGTGGTTCCACCAGCCACCCAGCGGCACAATCATCAGAAAGCCATCCGGGGTAATTCCCTGCACCATAAAGCCAATCTCATCCATATGGGCCAGCAGCGCCACCACCGGTCCCTCCCCGCTCCCCTTCAACTGGCAAATCAGATTACCCGCCACTGTTTCCGTGATATCGCAGCAATCGTGCAATTCCCCGGCAATGAGAGCGCGCACATCACCCTCAAACCCGGAAACACCGGCTGCATTACTGCAGCGTTCAAGCAAATCTCTGTTCAGCATGTCCCCTACTTTACACTGTCAGCCCCGCAGGGTCAAGCCGATACAAAAAATTTCCCGCTGTTTATTACATCCAGCGGGGGAGAAAAACGATTACGGAATCTTCTGCGGCTCGGGGCCTTGAGAACGAATGGCCTCCTCAAAGTCACGCCGCGCCAGAACAGCCTCTACGGGATAATTTGACTCCACCTGCTGGTTAATAACCACGCGCGATCCTAGTTCCACAATATCGTAAAGCATGGTAGAAATCCGGTGCGGCATACGTATACACCCATGAGAGAGGCGCTGACCCGCCCGCACCTTACCTGTATGCATACCTATTCCATTGTAGGTCAAGCGCATCCAGTTCGGCATAGAAGACCCCTCAAAACGACCGCCTTCAGGAATTTTCTGTGTGAACACATCGGCATTGTTATCAATGCACTTCCCCTCTGCATCGAACATCTTGCCATAGCGATTGGAATAATGCTCCTTCTCCTTAAAAAGGACACGATAACGCCCAGTAGGGGTCAGGTGGTCATCCGCACCGGTGGAGACAGGCCAATCCGCTGCCACCTGGCCATTCACATACAATCTTCCGCGTTGCTGGTTCAGGCAGATAATGATGGGGCATTTGGCATCGGCATCCTTCAGCAGGCCATGGTCCAGGTAAATCTCCATGACCGTGGGGTATGACTTGCTATTATAGACAAAGCGTTCATAGGGAGACATAGCCTGTGTGACCGGGGTGACACGCTCCGGCATCTGCTGTTGCTGGCAGGAAACCAGCAACCCCGCAGCTCCGGCGAATATAACGCCAAATCTTTTCAGAGCACCAATCATGATTACTTAATCTCCACAGGAGTACCCACCGGGGTATTGTCGAAGAAAATCTTAGCCATGCGCTTGGGCAGGCGAATACAACCATGGCTCTCCGGTGCAGAGGTCACAATACCCTCATGCATCCAGATCCCCGTCCAGGTAAGCTGCATGCCATTGGTCATGGGAGCTCCCTTGTAGATACCACCTGGGGGAATAGGCTCACCCTTCGTATAATCAGCCACCAGCGTGTTACCATTGGCATCCACAATGCTGCCATACGTAGCAGAAACGTGATCTTCATCCTTGGCAAGCACAGGGAACACACCCTTGGGTGTGGCCGTACCGGCCTTGCCGGAAGAAATCGTACTCCACCCCACACGGCGCCCGGCAATGTAGTAATGAGCCTGCTGCAACTCCGTATCCACAACAATTTTGCGAGGGCCATCCAGTCCATAAGGCACATCCCACTGCCCCACACTCACAGATTCCGTCACATTCATTTTGTTTTTCGGGCGCGCAAAAGCATAGCCCGTAGCCATCTGGGCCAGTTCGTCCGGCGACTTAATGCAGGATGTAACGGTCATAGCCACCGCCACAAGCATAATAATGTTACGTTTCATGGTGAGATGAAATTAATTACGGAGATGCCCTCTTACGAGCACCGTACTTCTTCGGCATTTATGCACGCTTACGAGGTTTTTGTCAAGCTCATTCCACCGTAGGTTCAATATTTTCACATGCACATGACAAGACCAGATAATCCCGCTTGCCATAGCAGCCCCCACATGGTAGCATGTGCGCATGAAACTGGCCCTGGCCCCCATGCAGGATGTAACAGATCTGGCATTCATGCGTACACTGCACCGCATCGGTTCCCTGCCGGATGTGTTTATCACGGCCTATTTCCGCAGCACAACCACCACCTGCGCCCTGGCAGAGCACAATCTACGGTGCATTGATGAAAACGAAACCGGCGTACCCGTACTGGCGCAGCTGGCAGGAAGCGAAGCTCCCGCCCTGCTGCGCGATGCCGCCATGCTGCTGACACGGCCGGGGGTCGCAGGCATCAACCTGAACGCGGGCTGCCCCTCACCGCTGGTGAACCGCCACGGAGCCGGTGCCGGGCTGCTGCGAGACATTCCCCGCCTTGCCGATATTCTACAGAAGCTCCGGGACTCCCTGCCCGCCGGGCAATTCAGTGTTAAATGCCGGCTGGGGTGGGAAGAGGCAGCAAGCGAATTCCCGCGTCTTCTGGATTGTCTCCGCACCGCCGCACCGGATGAAGTAGGCATTCACGCCCGCACCCGCAAGCAACTCTATGGCGGCACACCAGACTTTTCCTACATCGCACAAGCCGTAGCTGTGCTGCCCTGCCCGGTACTGGCAAATGGCGACCTCAGCACAAAGGAACAAGCAGAGAAATGCCTGAACGACACCGGGGCAGCCGGTCTTATGCTGGGGCGAGGCGCCGTGCGCAATCCATACCTTTTCCGGCAACTGCGCGGAGGCCCCGCTCCCACCGCCGAAGAAATGCGGCAATACTACAGCACCCTTATCGAAGAAACAGGGCGGGTACTCCTGCACAAGCGAACCGAAAAAGGGCATTGCAATCGCATGAAGAAATACCTGGCCTTCTGCTATCCCGATTTTACCGCTGAGCAGGAATACCAACTGCGGCGTTGCACCTCGGTAGGCGAAATGGAACACATCCTCACACATGGCGAAGATTAGGCTTTTCCGCGCGCGTCTGTTAGTGTAGAATAGGCGCGTTATGTTACAGGCAGGTATTGTAGGTCTTCCGAATGTAGGTAAATCCACTCTGTTCAACGCCGTCACCCGCTCCCGCAAAGCAGAGGCGGCAAACTATCCATTCTGCACCATTGACCCCAACGTGGGCATGGTGGAAGTGCCGGATGCTCGTCTGGCCGTGCTGGCAGAAATGAGCAAGAGTGAGCGTGTTGTACCTGCTGCCATTGAGTTTGTAGACATCGCCGGCCTCGTGAAAGGCGCAGCAGAGGGTGCAGGTCTGGGCAACAAGTTCCTTTCCAACATTCGCGAGACAGATGCCATCGTGCAGGTGGTACGCTGCTTTGAAAACGACGACATCATCCACGAGCTGGGCTCCGTAGACCCGGTGCGAGACATCGAAATCATCAATGCCGAGCTCATTCTGGCCGACCTGGCCGCTATGGAAAAGCGCAAGGAAAGCCGCATCAAGAAAGCTCGCGGTGGCGATAAGGAAGCCAAGGCCGAGGTAGCTCTTATTGAAAAGCTGCTGCCGCACCTGGATGCAGGTAACCCGGCTATCACTCTGGAACTGAGCGAGGACGAGCGCAAGCTGCTGCGCAGCTTCTTCCTGCTTTCCGACAAGAAGAGCATTTTCGCCTGCAACGTGAGCGAGGAAGAACTGGCAGAAGCGGTGAAGAACCCGGATGCCCACCCCTACGTTTCCGCTGTGCGCAAATATGTGGCCGAGCACCACAACGCCGAAGCCATTGTTATCTCTGCCCGCATCGAGGAAGAGCTTTCCGAGCTTGACCCCGAGGAAGCCCGCGAATACCTCAACGATATCGGCGTGGAGGATTCCGGCGTGAGCGACCTCATCCGCGCGGTGTACCACCTGCTGGGTCTGCGCACCTATCTGACCACAGGGGTCAAGGAAACCAAGGCCTGGACCATCCATGCCGGCGACAAAGCCCCCCGCGCAGCCGGTGTGATTCACACCGATTTCGAGCGCGGCTTCATTGCCGCCCAGGTAGTGGCTTACGAGGACCTGGTGGCCGCCGGCTCCATGGCCAAAGCCAAGGAACAGGCTAAACTCCGCATCGAAGGCAAGGAATACGTGATGCAGGACGGCGACGTGGTCGAATTCCGCTTCAATGTTTCCAAATAACGCTTCATAAAACCCAAAAGGCCGGAGCTCCGCAGAGCCCCGGCCTTTTTTTTGCGCCGTTCACCTCACAGGCGGTGGCGGAAATCATCCTCCGGTTTGAGCGCGACCACAAAAGCCACCAGAAGGTCGATGCAGCTCTGCACATCGCGCATATCAGCGGTTTCCACCGGGCTGTGCATATAGCGCAGCGGCAGGGAGAAACAAGTGGCAGGCACCCCGCTGCGGGAGCGGTACACCTGGTCTGTGTTCGTACCCGTCACACGGCCGGAAGTCTCGCGCTGCATGGGGATATTCTGCTCGTAGGAAAGCAACTCCAGGCGGGCATTCACATTCGGGTGGCACACGGGACCGAAGCTCAGACAACCGCCCTGCCCCAGGCGCACATCACCATAGCGTCCCTTATCCAGTCCGGGGGAATCGGTGGCGTGGGTCACATCCAGGCAGATGGCGGCATCCGGCTGCAGGCGGAAAGCCAGCATACCCGCGCCCACGCAACCGATTTCCTCCTGCACCGTGTTGGCAAACACCACATTCCACGCAGGTTTGATGCCCTTTTCGGCCAGCGTGCGGGCCACCTCGGCCAGAATAAAGCCACACAGGCGGTCATCCAGCGCGCGGCACACCAGGCGGCGCCCCTCATTCAACATGAGCGGGCCATCGCAATACACGCCCACGCTTCCTACACGGATGCCGAGCGCCTCTACCTCCTCGCGCGAATCGCAGCCAAAATCCACATACAACTCATGCAGTTTGGGCGCCTTTTCATCCGCAGCACCACCGCGCAGGTGAATAGCCGTGTTGCCGGTAATGCCAATCACCTCGCCATCTGTCCCCAGAAAGCGGATGCGGCGTCCGCGAGCAATAGTCACATCGCTCCCACCCACGCGCTCCACGCGGGCAAAGCCGTTGTCGTCAATGTAACGAATCGAAAACCCGATTTCATCGGCATGCGCATCCAGCATCAGCGTGGGGGCATTTTCACCCGCGGCTCGCAGCAGCGCCCAGGTGGAGCCGTAGGCATCACACTGCACCTCATCGGTATAGGGTCTAATGTACTCTGCCCAGAGACGCTGGGCATCCATTTCCAGCCCGGTGGGAGCAGGAGTTTCCAGATATTCGCTCAGAAATTCAGCAGTTTGTTCGTTCATCATCGTAATGGTATAAGAAAAAACACCGGCGACAGGCACCGGTGTTGAAAATTGGTTTCGGGTTTTACATATTGGCGTAGCCGATATCGCTGCGGCGCTGGGAGCCGTCAAAATCCACCTTGGCCGCCTCAGCATGAGCCAGGCTGCGGGCCGATTCGAGCGTATCGCCCTGCGCCACGATGGCAAGCACGCGACCACCGGCCGTCACCCACCCCTCGGGGGTAAGCCTGGTACCGCAGTGGAACACGCGAGCCTGGCAGTCCTCCAACCCGGAAATGACATCGCCGCTATGGGACGAAGCCGGGTATCCAGCACTGGCCAGAATGCAGCAAATGCTCCAGCCATCGCTGAAAGAAATCAGCTCCGGCGTGAATTCTCCCTTGGCGCCATTGAGGCAGAAGGTGGCCAGGTCGCCCTGCAGCAGGGGCATTACAGCCTCGCACTCGGGGTCACCAAAGCGGCAGTTGTATTCAATCACCTTCGGTCCCTGCGAGGTGAGCATCAGGCCGAAATACAGGAACCCGCGGTAGGGAAGGCCATCTGCCTGCAGGCCGCGCACGGTGGGAGCCACGATTGTTTCCTCGATTGTCTTGAGCAGCTCCGGAGAAGCCAGCTGGCGGGAAGCCACAGCGCCCATACCGCCGGTATTGGGGCCGGCATCGCCCACCTCCAGGCGCTTGTAGTCACGCGCCGGGCACAAAATCAGGTACTTATCATCGCAGATAGCACCAAAAATAGAAATTTCCGGGCCGGTAAGGAACTCTTCCACCAGCAGACGCCCGGCACCAAAACGCTTCTGGATAAAGACCTCGTTAAGGAATTCCTCAGCGCTGGCGGCATCGGGGCAAACAGCCACACCCTTACCAGCGGCCAGACCATCAAACTTCAGCACCGTGGGGTACTGGCCATTGATGGCAGCAATTGCCTCATCGTAACTCTCCACTGCAGTAGCCATACCGGTGGGGATATTGTGGCGCAGCAGGAAATTCTTGGCAAATTCCTTAGAAGCTTCCAGCTGGGCACTTTCCTTCTGCGGTCCCCAGCAGGGAATACCAGCGGCTGCGCAGCGGTTAGCAAGCCCATCTTCCTTCACCAAGTAGCTTTCCTCACCAGCCACACAGAGATCAATCTTATTGTCTACCATCCATTGGATAAGCGCATCGAAACCATCTGCCTCAATGCGGGTGGCAGTGCGGCAGATGGCATCGCTACCGGGGAATGTGTACAGCTCGGGTTTGCACGGGCTGGCGGCTAGGGTCTCTACCAGAGCCTGCTCGCGCCCACCTTTTCCAATGACGGCAATTTTCATGTTGCAGGCATTCTATCATATTCACCCACGCGGAGCAAGGCGAATATTATACCCAATTTTCAGCGGCTGCGCTTGCGCAGGGCCAGGCGTGGCTTTTTACTGCTCACCGTGCGCTTCTTAAAACGAGTCGAGGCAAGACCGCGGCGACTCCACCTAGAAGAGCGACTGCTGCGCGCGCGGTAGCGCTGTGTCGGGCGCAAGCCGTCGACTGGCAGGCGGGCAATAGCCTCCTTGGGTATCATGATGCTACCCTTCGTGTAATCCTTCGCCGCTTTCATGTAGGTATCCTGGGTGCAACTTTCAATAGCCACCGGCATACCACGATGCACAAGCCCGAACAAGTCTACAATATCATCGCTTTTCATGCGGATGCATCCATATGATGCAGGGCGCCCAATGTAGCGTTCCTCCGGTGTACCGTGGATATAGATACGGCGGTAATGAGTCGAACGGTTATTACGCTCCAGCCCGGCCAACTGAATCACACGCGTTACCACCGGGTCGCGACCAGCAGCGTCCACATCGACCACCTCGCCAGTGGGTTTACACCCCTTGAACACCATACCCGAGGGCTGTCCCGCCCCATTTTTTTGCGATATAGCGTGAATTCCCAAAGGCGTACACCAACTACCGTTCACATTACCGATGCCAAATTTGGAAGAACTGATACTGTAATCCTTAACCTTCTTCCCTTCCTTGAATAGGGTAATTTTCTGGTCAGAGAGCGTAACAGCGAGCCCATCGCGAACCACCGCCTGCGGCGATATATCCTCTGCATACAGCTGCTGCGGCTTTGTCTGCTGCCGATACCGCATGCAGGAGCTGAGTGTCAGGCTCAGCAATGAAAGCAGGCAAAGAATCAGAACGGAGCTATTTTGTCTAACCTTCACAGATACACAAAATCAAGCATTTGCTGCATTACGGCGTTTCTGCACAGCCCCATCAACCAATCGGGCGATAGAGGAGATACTGGTGTAGAAGAAGCCCAGGAAGGGAGTCATCAACACAAAGGTCAGATAATCACCATGAATGAAGTTGACAAACTCTACTGCACCAAAGAACAAGGCAAAGCAAAGTTCAAGCGCAGGCACCAGGAACGACTTGATTGCCTTGTATCCCTTTGCACGCTTTTCAATAGAAAGCATCCCCTGCTTGGATTCACCGAATTTAGGAGTGCGTACAAATTCACTCTGCTGCCCGAAAACAGCCTCCAACACAGCCTTGGCATTATTCACCGCCATGCCCACACCCAGAGCCAGCAGCGGAATCATCAGCGGAAATACCATATACCAACGGCGGGGCTTCACAATCATCTCCGCAACCACATAGAACAGGCACACCGATACCGTGGCAAAGAAGAACAGAGTAAAGGTTAGCAACATCATCTGCCACTGGTCCCACGCCCATTCACCCGTAGGTGACACCATACCCGTACATATCGGCATAACCAGGAAGCAGAGCAGGATAAGCGCCAGGTAGGAATAGTTGCAGGTCAGGTGTGTTGTTGCTTCCATCTTAGCCTTGAAAGGAGCATTCGAGCGCCAGATTTTCCAAAGCATCTTCTGGCACACCTGAATGCAGCCCTTAGTCCAGCGGTGCTGCTGGGCCTTGAAACCATCCATATCCACCGGGAGCTCGGCGGGTGTTTCATAATCATTGAGGTAAACAAAGCGCCAGCCTTTCATCTGGGCGCGGTAGGAAAGGTCCATATCTTCGGTAATGGTATCGTGCTCCCAGCCACCGGCATCAACAATGGTGCTCTTACGCCACATACCGGCGGTACCATTGAAGGTGAAGAAGCGCCCCGAACGGTTGCGGCATGTCTGCTCCAGAGCAAAATGACCATCCAGGAAGATACTCTGCAGGCGGGTCAGCAGGTTATAATTGCGGTTGATATGAGCCCAGCGGGTCTGCACCACGCCGACCTGATGGTCAGTAAAATAAGGTACGCACACTTTCAGGATATCCGGTTCCGGGCGGAAGTCAGCGTCCAGAATCAGCAGGAATTCGCCCTTTGCCACAGCATCGGCAGCCTCCAGCGCACCAGCCTTGAACCCTGTGCGATCCGTGCGGTGCAGGCACACGATATCAAAGCCCTGAGCCTTGTAATATTCCACCTGCTGTTTGCAGAGCTCGTAGGTATCATCCGTTGAATCGTCCAGAATCTGAATTTCCAGCTTATCCTTGGGATAATCAATAGCTGTTACCTTCTTCAGCAAGCCTTCCACCACGAACTTCTCGTTGAACATAGGCAGCTGAATTGTAACCATTGGCCACTCATCCCACTGAGACTTGGGCTGTGGAACCCGCTTCCGGTGTATCACATACAAGAACACCATGAGCAATCGGTGGCAACCATAGCCTGACATGCCGACAAGCACAAGGAAATAGGCTACAAGCCATACAAAATTAAACCAATACTGTGACGATTCCATATAGATATTCAGGGTAACGTAATAGAGAGCCAGCAAAATGCAACACACAGGCATTTTTGCGTCAGCATTTCAGCAGGTACTTGACGCGGCCAGATAGTAATGTAAACTGGATAGTGAGTCAAGTCTAAATTAACCGTTTATAAAGCAAGATGAAAATGCCCTACAGCCGTCTCCTGATTCTCGCCGCCGCCCTGAGCTTCCTTCCCGTGGCAGCCCAGGAAGCAACCGATTTCTGCGAAGAAACCCTTGATACAGCATTTGACGGCATTCCCGAAGGCATGGCACAGGAGGATGCAACCCGCAAACCGGGGGAAGTACCTGCCATGTTCCGGGACGACGCCATGTTAGACGACTCCCATTCCAACCAGGAGCTAGGCATTAATGTGTATACAGCGCCCTCTATCAGCAAAATCTTTGCTCAGCTGGATAACCTGCCTGCTATTCCGGAAGAATACGTCTTGCGCAATCGCCCGGAAAACCTGCCATTGGATGCCGGCAAGCTCGCACTGGAGATGGGATACCTCATGGCCGATGGGTTCATCGCCGTGCGTTCCGGCCACATGAACGACATCAAGCCCATTGCGCTGGAGCTCTCCCGCTATGGAAAAGCCATGGGCGTGGGCGAAAAAATGAACAGCTACTCAGCCAGCCTTCTGGAGAATGCAGAAAAAGGCCAGCTTGAGGAATTCAAGCGCATTCTCTCCACCACCCAGAGCGCTGTCAACGAAGAATTGACAGCCCTGCGCGACCCGGATTTAGCACATCTGCTGGCCCTGGGCGGCTGGGTGCGCGCACTGGAGGCCTCAGCCATTGCCATTGAGCAGAAATTCGACGCGAACCAGGCCATCAACATCTTTTACCCGGATGCCCCCGCCTATTTCAATGAGATTCTGCAAGGGCTGCACCCCCGCACAGCCAAGCGACTCAATGTATCAGCAATGGGCATTCTGCTTGAAAAGCTTATTGCTGCAATGACTTTGAACGAAGGCGAGCAGCCCAGCGTAGAAAAAGTCCGCACCATTCGCGAAACCGCCGCCAAAATATCGACCATTGCCGTAGGCGCAGGCTATGAGCACTGATACACGCAGTCTTCCAGTCTATGCTCCGCTGGAGCTCAGACTCATCATGTCCGGGGTGCAGGCCATGCGCCGCCCCCGGCCAGTGTATCGTTCCATCTTCCGCATCAATATCTGCAACACTGGTAATCACCCGGTACGCCTGCTCGGCCGCAAATGGATTCTGCGCGAGCGCAACGGCAACACCCGCATCGTAGAAGCTGCTAAGATATTCAACGAGAGCCCGGTGCTGGGGCCTGGCGCTGTGTTTGAATGCAGTGGCACGCAGGAATTCGACACTCCACCCGTGGCCATGGAGCTGCGGCTCTTCGGGACAGATGAACTCGGCACCCCTTTCATCTCTGCCCCGCTGCACTTCCCCAGAAGCTGTTTCCAGCACTGAATACTGCCCTTATTCTCAATTGACACGCCGCAGGTGGGGGTGTATCATCCCCTCCAGACATGAACACCTATAAAATTGCAATCCTGGCGGGCGATGGTATCGGCCCAGAGGTAATGGCTGAGGCGCTTCGCGTGCTCGATGCCGTAGAAAAGAAGTTCGGCTTCACTACTGAACGCACCGAATGCTATGTGGGCGGCGCCGGAATCGACAACTGCGGCAAAGCTCTGCCCGAGGAAACATTGGCCGCATGCGAGGCCGCAGATGCCATCCTTTTCGGCTCCGTAGGCGGCCCCAAGTGGGATTCCCTGCCGCCGGATGAACGCCCGGAACGCGGCGCCCTGCTCCCGCTCAGAAAGCATTTCTCCCTCTTCGCCAACCTGCGCCCCGGCATCTGTCTGCCCGAGCTGGTGGACGCTTCCCCCGTGAAGAACAGCCTCATTCCCGGCGGCTTTGATATCCTCTGCGTGCGCGAACTCACAGGCGGTATGTATTTCGGCGAGCCCAAGTTCTACGGCGAGCGCGATGGCGAAATCATCGGGCTGGACACCCTCATCTACAAAAAGAGCGAGGTGGAACGCATTGCCCGCGTAGCCTTCGAAGCCGCCCGCGGCCGCAACAAGAAGCTTTGCAGCGTGGACAAGGCCAACGTGCTGGCCTCCTCCGTCATGTGGCGCGAGGTCATGAATACCATTGCCGCTGAATACCCGGATGTGCAGCTCACCCACATGTATGTGGACAACGCCGCCATGCAGCTGGTCCGCAACCCGAAACAGTTCGATGTCATGGTCACCGAAAACACCTTCGGTGATATCCTCACCGATGAAATGGCCATTGTCTGCGGCTCACTCGGCATGCTTCCCAGCGCTTCCCTCAGCCACGGCAGCAACACTTTCTTCGGCCTCTACGAACCCTCCGGCGGCTCCGCTCCCGATATCGCCGGCCAGGGTATCGCCAACCCCATTGCCCAGATCCTTTCCATGGCTATGCTCCTGCGCTACACCTGCAAGGAAACCGCCGCGGCTGATGCTGTGGACGCCGCCGTGCGCAAGGTCATTGCCGCTGGCTACCGCACTGGCGACCTCGCCACCGGCGCTGAAGGCGAAATCCGCGTCGGCACCCGCGGTATGGGCGACGCTATCATCGCAAATTTGTAAATATTTAAGATTTTTACAAATTTTTCTTGTAATCATTCTAAAATAAGATATACTACAGCCATGACAACAATCGACAACCTCAAGACCGCCATTATCGGCGAAAGCACCGCCAGCGCCAAGTACGCTGCCTATGCCACCCGTGCCGCCCAGGAGGGCTATCCGCTCATCGAGAAGCTCTTCGCTGCGGCCAGCCGCGCTGAGCGCATTCACGCCACCAACCACAACAAGGTTCTGGTGAAGATGGGGCAGGAGCCCATTAATGTGGAAATGCACATCGAAGTAGGCACCACAGCCGAAAACCTGCGCGATGCCATTGCCGGTGAAACCTACGAATTCACCGACATGTATCCGCCCATGATTGCACTGGCACAGGAGGAAGGCAACGCCGATGCCGTGCGCAGCTTCACCTGGGCCAACGAAGCAGAAAAGGAACACGCCGACCTCTACAGCAAGGCACTTGCCCAGCTGGAAGCTGGTGAAAAGCTTGACCTGCCCGCCAAGTATTATGTGTGCCCGCTCTGCGGCGACACCTTTGCCGAGGGCACCGAGCCCGAGCGCTGCCCGCTCTGCAATTTCCCCAAGGCTAAGTACATTGAAATCTAAGCCCGGGTTAAACCGCTTAACTCAAAACGCGCCGCAAGGCGCGTTTTTTTGTTTTTCCGGGGAGCTACTGATACCCATTTGCATCTTAACGCAATAAATTGTAATCTATACAAATTGCGCTCAAAAAAAGCAATTTACTGCACCGTGGTGCGGTACTCTGCGCTGCGAAGGTAGGCCTTGGCCTCGCCCAGCAGGAAGAATGAGCCGCAGATGAGCGTGTTGGCGGGCATATCGTGCAGCACTTCGGCCAGCGTGGCCGGGGTGGAAACAGGGGCATCAGACACGGCCTGCACCTTGGCGGCCATTTCCGCCGGAGCAAGAATACGCGGGGACTGCACCGGCGGCAGCACCCACTCGCCCACAATGGGGGAGAGCAGCTCCAGCACCTCATCCAGCGCCTTATCCGCCGAACCGGCATAGATGCAGCGGGCTTTCGCCGCACCAAAGGTTTCGCGCCAGGTGCGGGTGAGCACCTGCATGGCGTGCGGGTTGTGCGCGCCATCCATGATAACACCGGGCAGCACCTCCTCAAAGCGTCCCGGCCAGCGCACCTCCGCCAGCCCGCGGGCTTCCTCCCCGGCGCTGCAAAGGAAATGCGGCAGCGCGCGAAGCGCCGCCAGAGCCAGCGCCGCATTGCTCCGCTGGTGGGCACCCTTCAGGCCGAGCGGCTGGTCGCATTCCGTCGAAACCACCCGGCAATAAGTATCCATACGCTGGGCAGCTTCGTGAATTGCGCGCATCGACTCCGGTTCCTGCGGGGCAGAAACCGCCGGGCGGTGCCAGGAAAGGATAGCGGCTTTCTCGCCCGCCACCTCATAAAGCGTTTCACCCAGATACTGCGTGTGGTCCAGGCCTATGGGAGCCAGCACCGCCACATCCTTGGGCACGGCATTGGTGGCATCCAGGCGGCCCCCCATGCCGGTTTCCAGCACAATAAGTTCCACATCCTGCTCCGCAAACCAGAGCATTGCCACCGCCAGCACCAGCTCAAAGAAGGTGGGACACGGGTCCCACCCCTGCACTAGCTCCCGCACGTGGGCAATGAGCCGGGCGGCATCCGCATCCGGTATATTCACACCATTCACGCGGATGCGCTCGCTGAACTCCACCAGATGCGGCGAGGTGAAGAGGCCAGTCTTATAGCCGGCAGCGCGTGCCACGCTCTCGCAGAACGCGCAGGTGCTTCCCTTGCCATTGGTTCCCGCCACATGGATAACCTGGGCGCGGGGATACAGCACGCCACAGGCAGCGAGCAGGCGGGTAATCCCCTCCAGCCCCAACTTAATGCCGAAAGCCTGCGTCGAATACAGCCAGTCCAGCTCCTCCTGCAGCGTACTCATGATATTTTCTGGAATCAATAGCGATAAGCCTCGGCCTTGTACGGACCCTCCACCGGCACGCCGATGTAGTCGGCCTGCTTCTGGGTGAGCGTGGTCAGGCGCACCCCCAGCTTGGCCAGGTGCAGGCGGGCCACCTCTTCATCCAGCTTCTTGGGTAGCACGGTGACGCTGGGCCTGGAGGACTCGCGCTCCTGCCACAAGGCAATCTGTGCCAGCACCTGGTTGGTGAAGCTGTTGCTCATCACAAAGGAAGCATGGCCCGTGGCGCAGCCCAGGTTTACCAGGCGGCCTTCGGCCAGCAGGTAGAGGCTGTGGCCATCCGGGAAGGTGTATTTATCCACCTGCGGCTTGATATTGGTACACACAATACCGGGATACGCCTGCAGGCGTGCCACCTGAATCTCGTTGTCGAAGTGGCCGATATTGCAGACAATCGCCTGGTCCTTGATTTTCTCCATGTGCTCCAGGGTAATGATATCGCAGTTGCCGGTGGTGGTCACATAAATATCTGCCATGCCCAGGGTGTCTTCCACCGTCAGCACGCGGTAGCCCTCCATAGCAGCCTGCAGAGCGCAGATGGGGTCCACCTCGGTCACAATCACCTGGGCACCCAGCCCGCGAAGAGCCTGAGCGCAGCCCTTGCCCACATCGCCATAACCGCAGATAACCGCCACCTTGCCGGCAATCATCACATCGGTAGCGCGCTTGATACCATCCGTCAGGCTCTCGCGGCAACCGTACAGGTTGTCAAACTTGCTCTTGGTCACAGAATCGTTCACATTGATGGCAGGCACCAGCAAGCGGCCATCGCGCTCCATCTGGTAGAGGCGGTGTACACCGGTGGTTGTTTCCTCGGAAACGCCCTTCCACTCCGGCAACCAGCGGTGGAACACGCCCGGCTGCTCGGCCGCAATGCGCTTGAGCAGCGCCTTGATAACGCCCTCCTCCTCGCTCTCAGAGGGAGTGTTCACCCAATCGGAACCCTCTTCCATCTCGTAACCGCGGTGCAGCAACAGCGTCACATCACCGCCGTCATCCACCACCAGCTGCGGACCCAGCCCATCGCGGTGGCTCAGCGCCGCCCAGGTGCAATCCCAGTATTCCGTGAGCGTCTCGCCCTTCCAGGCAAACACCGGCACCCCCGCTGCCGCAATTGCCGCAGCGGCGTGGTCCTGAGTAGAGAAAATGTTGCAGCTGGCCCAGCGCACCTCGGCGCCCAGCGCCACCAGCGTCTCGATGAGCACCGCCGTCTGAATCGTCATGTGCAGAGAGCCGGTGATACGCACCCCGGCCAGCGGCTTCTGCTCACCGTACTTCTCGCGGCAGGCCATCAGCCCCGGCATCTCGTATTCCGACACGGCAATTTCCTTGCGTCCCCAATCCTTCAGGGCGATATCGGCCACCTTATAATCAGCTGTAGAAGTCATGACGGCAGGGAGTTTACAGCGATTCCCCCGCATAGTCAAGCCGCAAGCATGATTCTTTGGGCTTGAAAAAACTTGCCTGTTGTGTTAGACTCACCGGCGATGAAACCGATTTTCACGCTAATGACCGGTCTTTTTGCCCTGGCGGCGTTCTGCCCGCAGGAGGCTAAGGCCGACCGCTATTCGGATTACTGGCTACCGGAAAACATGGCCAAGCGCCAGTGCGCCTCGGTGCATCTGGGATACGGTCCCACCCTTCCGGCACACACGGCTGCATACCAGGAAGCAGTGATTGAAAAAAGCGCTCCTGGTACCTACTTTGCCTGCAATAATTTCGGCAACGGCTACATCGGCGTGCAGGAACTGGGCCACAAAGATGAGAACGGCAACCCCGTGCGCGTGGCCATCTTCTCTATCTGGGATGCCAAGGATTCCGGCGATAATCCCCACGCTGCCCCCGAGGAGGAACGGGCCAAGCTCGTGCAGCGCGGTGAAGGCGTGGAAACCACGCGTTTCGGCGGCGAAGGCACTGGCGGCAAATCCATGCGCCGTTTTGACTGGAAAGAGGGCGATGTCATCAAGACCCTTGTGGTAGAGCACGAGGACGGCCCCGATTTCCGCCAGATTGCCGGGTATATCTTTGACCCTGCCAAAGGCGAATGGACGCTTATGAGCTGCTGGCGCGTGCAGGCGCTGCGCCGCGGTCTGGGCGGCGGCTGCGGCTTTGTGGAAGACTTCAAACGCGATGTAGATTCCAAGAACCACGAGCGCCGCGCCACCTTCGGCCCCGCCCTGCGCTGGGATGGCAAGCAGTGGCACACCGCCACGCAATTCCGCTTCACCCGCGATAGCAACCCGCTCAAGGAAATCAACTGCCGCTTTAACCCGAAGCGTGGGTATTACTCCCTGGCTACCGGCGGCACCATCAAGGAAGAAGCTGATTTTCCGGTATTCACCTCCAAGCCCCTTCCCCAGCAGCCTGCCGTGGTCACCCCGGGCGAGGAAATCATGAAACTCATCCAGCGCCCGAAACTGGAAATCGTGAACTACCCCGCCAGCTGAGGCTTGCTCCATATTTTCCTATGTGCCGGAGGTGCTGAACGCATCTCCGGCTTTTTTCTTCTTGCCAATGCGGGCACAAGCTTTTACAATGGTGCTACCATGTTGATTGCCCCCTCAATGCTTGCCTGTGATTTCCGCCGCATCGGAGAAGAAGCCAACCGTGCCCTGGAGGCCGGTGCCGACTGGCTGCACCTGGATGTGATGGATGGTTCCTTTGTAGACAACATTTCTTTCGGACCGGATATCTGCGCCGCCATTCGCTCCGCCGTGCCGGCAGAGGCGTATCTGGATGCCCACCTCATGATTGATGCGCCGGACCACTACCTGCCCCGCTTTGTAAAGGCAGGCATGAACATGATTACCATTCACGTGGAGCGCGAGGGCGCCGTGGATCTGCACGCCACGCTGGCCGCTATCCGCGCCGCCGGCATTCACGCAGGTCTGGCTGTGAACCCCGCTACCCCTGTGGAGAAAGTGCTGCCCTACATCGGCGAACTGGATATGGTGCTGGTCATGAGCGTAGTACCGGGCTTCGGCGGGCAGAGCTTCATGGGCGAAGTGCTGGACAAGGTGCGCGTGCTCGATGCCGCCCGCAAGGAACAGGGACTCAGCTTCATTATCCAGATGGACGGCGGTATCGGCGCCACGCAGGCTCCGCTCTGCGCCGAGGCCGGTGCCGATTGTCTGGTAGCAGGTTCCTCCACCTTCAAAGCTCCCGATATGGCCGCTGCCATTGCATCCATGAAGTAAGATTATGGATAAGGGAACGCAAAGTCTCCTCAACATTCTTCTGAGCGTACTGGCACCGGTCATGGTGCTGGACCACTGCTCAGTTTCCGGCCCGGAGCTCTGGCAACTGGGTACCGCCCCGGCCATGTGTCTGGCGCTTTCGCTGCCGCTGGGCTTCGGGCTGTGGACCTTCATCCGGAGCCGCCGGGTGGAGCCGCTCACGCTCTTCGGGCTGCTGGGTACCATCCTCACCGGCGTGGTCACAATCTATGCCAACACCGGCACCAGCGATGCCATCCGCCCGGATACCCCCTGGTGGTATGCGGCCAAGGAAGCCGCCATTCCGCTGCTGCTCTGCGGGGCGGTCATGCTCACCGCGCGGCGGCAGGATTCGCTGCTGCGCCTGCTGCTGTATTCAGATTCCATTTTCGACATTGCCACCATTGAGAAAACCGTGGCTGAAAAGGCGGCAGAACAGCCCTACAATGCCCTGCTCTGGCGCGCCAGTCTATTTCTGGGGCTTTCGCTGGTGGTTTCTGCCGTGGGTAATTTCATTCTTTCGCTCTGTTTCCTGCTGCCGGTGCTGGATACCCCCGCAGCCCAGCAGGCACTGGAGTATAACTACGCCGTGGGCCGCATGACCTGGTGGGGGTATCTGGTCATTGGTGTTCCCCTGCTGCTTACACTGATTGCGGTGCTGCGCCACCTTATTGCCCGGCTGGAGGCTATTACCGGTCTCGATAGAGACAGATTGATGATGCGATAAGCAGCATCAATCTGTCTCCATACCACTCACAGGGTGGTATTTCATGCAGCGAAGCGGCAATTCATTGAGCCCGCGCAGCGGGCGACTGTTGCGCAAGGCATGGCATGAATATAAAGCACCGCTTATGGGGAAAATTCTTTGCTGTGCAAAGAATGAATCACCTGACCTGCGGTCAGGTATGTTGTCGTCTCATCAGAATGAGACGACAAACCGGCTACCAATCGCCAGCCATATCGGCAGGGTCACAAACGAGCAGAGCGTCGTGGCCAGCAGCACCTGGGTGCCTACCTCCGGCACACCACCGAAACGCTTGGCCAGTATCACCGGAATCACCGCGCTGGGAATCGCACTCTGAATCACCATGATGCGCTTGAGCAGCGGATCCACCGGCAACACCCAGGCCAGAAGCAGAATCAGCGCCGGAGCCAGCATGAGTCGCGTGAGCACCCCGGCCACCAGCATGCGCGGCTGCCAGGTGAAATGGCGGGTCAAATCATACAGCGAGCAGCCAAAGATAATCAGGCAGATGGGGGTGGAAACCGCGCCAATCATTTCCGCCGCCTTCATGATAGGCGGCAGCGCCACATACGGCCCCAATCCCACCCAGGCGATGATGAGCGAAGCAATGACCGCCAGCAGCGGGCCGCGCAGCAGCAGTCCCAGGCGCAGATTCTTCACCCCGCCGCACATGAGAATGATGCCCAGGCTCCAGATAAAAAGTTCGCACCCCATATTGTGGATGAACAGCACCCCCATGGTCGGGTCGCCGGGAGCCGAAAAGAGCATCTGGATAATCGGCACTACAAAGAACACATAGTTCTGCACACCAGCGGTCAGCGTAAAGGTGCGCAGACCGGTGCCGATTTTCAACCGCAGACACCAGGCCACGGCATAGGCCGCCAGCACACCCACCAACATTTCCAGAAAGCCGCACAGAATCCCCTGCAAGGAGAAAGCCACCGTTCCCATGGCCGGATTCGGGTTGAGCACCATATACTTCATGATGCTGTGGAAAATCAGGCAGGGGTAGCCCACATCCATAGCCAGCTGCAGAATCACGCCATCGTGTTCCGGCGCTATAGCTTTCTTATACCGCAGCCAGAACCCGATTCCGAAAAAGATGAATACCGGAATCGAAGCGAAAAAGGAATTGAGAACGAGGTCGAACATAATCAGCGTGCGCTTATAATATCATTTCAGGAAACAAGCCTTAGTCTTTCCGGCGATTTACCAGAACATAGCCCCGCCCCAGCAGATACCCCCAGCTGATGACCGCCAGCACCGCTGCCACCCAGGTGAGATTGGCACAAAAAGACATCAGCGAACACCATGCCACCGGCACCGCCACGGTACACAGGCAGAAATGCAGCACACTGCGCGGCCGAAGCAGCACGCCAAACCCGGTATAGCACAGCACCGCAGCCCCCAGAAACACATACGCCCACTGCCGGTGATGCTCCACCGCTGCCGGGTCAGCAGCTGTGAGCCAGGCCTGCATGAACGCCGACGCCAGCAGGTAAATTGCCGCCAGGAAAGCCACTACACAAAAGACTTTGCGCCACATGACTGTATTATACTCCGCTTTCCTGCCATAACAAGCCCAAATTGCTTGCGCAGAGGCGTCTGCTGTGCGATACTGCGCACATGCAGCACGAGGTTCATGTATGTTCCAATGGGTTCACCACCGTGGTGGCTCCGCAGAAGGCGTTTCCGCTGGTTTCCATGCAGGTGTGGATTCAGACGGGGTCCATGCACGAAGGGGAGCAACTGGGCGCAGGGCTTTCGCACCTGCTGGAGCACATGGTATTCAAGGGGACGAGCGAATTTTCCGCCCGCCAGCTGAATGAACGCGTGCCGGAGCTGGGCGGCATGTGGAATGCCTACACCAGCACCGACCGCACGGTATTTTACATTGATGGTCCGGCTGCACACTGGCGCGAATTCCTGCACCTGCTGGCACAGCTCACGCTGCACCCGGCATTCCCTCGCGAGGAATGGGAACGCGAGCGTGATGTCATCCGCCGTGAGATGAGCATGTACAACGATGACCCGCAGGATATCGCCTACCACTCCCTCATCCGCACGCTCTATAAAGTTTCTCCACGGCGGTTGCCGGTCATTGGCACGAGAGAGGCATTTGATGCCCTGAGCTACGAAGATATGGTGAATTACCACCGCTCGCGCTATGTGCCGGGCAACATGTTCCTCTGCGTAGCGGGAGATGTGGACACCAGCGAGCTTTTTGCCGCCGTGAATGATGAATTCGGCACAGTGCCCGCCACGCCGGTCAAGCCGGTGGTGCCGGTAGCAGAACCCCGCCAGTGGGGGCCGCGCACCCACCGCTGCGAATTTGCCCAGCCCACCAGCACCCTCATGCTGGCCTGGCGGATTCCCTGCTCCAACCACGCCGATGCAGCCGCTATCTCGCTGCTGGGGTCGATTCTGGGCGATGGCCGCTCCGCCTGGCTCTACAAACGCTTCCACGATGAACTCGCCCTCGCGCACGATGTATCGCTCATGCCCATACCCGAGCGCAACGGTGAGGGGGCGCTGGTGCTGGAGTTCGATGTAGACCGCGACAAACGTAATACCCTGCGCGATGCCGTGCTGGAGTTCATGGCCACGCTTCCGCAGGCAGATTTCGATGAAGCGCGCCGCCGCTCGCGGCGTATGATGCTCACCGGACGTCTGCGCGGGCTTTCCACCGTGCAGGGCGTGGCCAATGTGCTGGGCATCTCGTGGCATCTGAGCCGCAACCCGGACAGCATGGAGGAATGGGATGCCGCGCTCTCCCGCGTCACCAACGAAGACATTGCCCGCGTGGCCACCGCCTATTTCACCCCGGCCCGCCTGGTAGAAGTGAGCGTAGACCCCACCGGCAGCAATGCCAGCGAAACAGCCACCAGCGCCAACGCCGATAACAACGCCCCGGAAACCCACACCCTGCCCAATGGACTGCGCGTAGTCACCCGCGTGGATAAGCGCGTGCCCATGGTCTATGCTGAGCTGGTATTCGGCGCCGGCAGTCAGACCGAAACAGCCGCCAACGCCGGCATCAATTCCCTGCTGGCAGAATGCCTGCTCAAAGGCACCACCACCCGCAGCGCCGCCCAGCTGGCCAACGCGGTGGAAAACCTGGGCGGTGCCATCTCCAGCGCCGCAGGCAACAACACCTTCAACCTCTCCGTTCGCGGTCTGGCAGCAGATGCTCCCGCCCTGCTGGAGCTGCTGGCAGATGCCGCGCTGCATCCCACCCTGCCCGCCGATGTGGTGGAAAATGAAAAGAACGCCATGGTGGCCGATATTCTGGACGCCGAGGAAGACCCCGCCGCTCTGGCGTTCCGCCGCCTGCGCCGCCTCTGCTTCGGCAATGTCTCCTACGGCAACCACCGCGACGGCACCGTCGAAAGCGTGCAAAGCATCACCCGCGAAAACCTGCTTTCCCAGCACGCCCGCCTGGTGTGCGCGCAGAACGCCGTGCTGGCCGTGGCGGGAGACATTGACACGGAAGCCATCGTAACCGCAGCAGCAGAACTCCTGGGTGGCATGCCCGCCGGAGCGCCAGCACAGCGCACCGCCACCCCCGCGCAGATGCCCGCCGATGCCGTGGAAACACTGGACAAGGAACAGGCTGTGCTGGCACTGGCAGTACCAGCCTCCACCGCGCTTTCTGATACCGCACCCGCCCAGTTGCTTTTCGAGGAATGGTGCCGCGACATGGCAGGCCCGCTATTCGATGAAATCCGCGAAAAACGCGGGCTGGCCTACTATGCCGCAGCAACCTCCCTGCTGGGGGTGGATGCCGGCTGCCTGTACTTCTACCTGGGAACCGCGCCGGAACAACTGGCCGAGGCCCGCACCGTGCTGGAGCAGACCCTTAACCACCTGGCACTGGATGGCATGCCCGCCGATGCGCTGGAGCGCGCCCGCTCCACCGCCCTCACGGCCCGGGTGCTTGCCCTGCAGAGCTGCGGCAAGCGCTGCAGCGGCATGGCGGTCAATACCCTGCTCGGGCTCGGCGCCGATTACGATGACCGCGTGCCCGATATGCTGCGAGCTATCACCCCCGAAAGCATGAAACGTTTCCTGGCCGCAGTGCTTTCCCCCACCGCCACCCGCACCTGGATTTCCGTGCATCCTGCGGAATAAACGTTAGAAGCCCCGCACATAACTTTTCTTGTAAAACGACATCAGAGCGGGCATACTACCAGTATGCCCGCTCTTCACATGATTACATTCCGTTGCAAGACCAGCCTCTTTGAACGGCTCGAACACTTTGCCCGGCAGCGCCAGCTGGATCGCACCTCTGTCCTCAAGCTCGCTCTGCATTACTACCTGAACTGCCTGAGCTGCCGGAGTTCCAATTCACCGAACTAAGGCCACGGAATAACCCACCGGCTGCCCCCAGCCAGGCACCCTTGCTGCGCAAGCGTGCCTGGCTGGACTGCATTTCCAGATCACGCGCCTCATACTCACCCTGAGTGCGAATAGTATTCGCCTCATGCAACGCAGCATTCGTCCGGTTGTTGATATCATCCTCCAATCGGGTTGCCAGATCCATTTCTCTCACAATAACCGACCCCGCCGAGGTCAGATTGGAAGCGGCGGCATCTGCGCGTGCAGAAGCCAGCTGCATATTCGCGTTACGCAGCTCACGGCGCTGGTTTTCCATAGCGTTGTGGGTAACAACGCCGGCCTGGTTTTCGGCGATACGGCGGCGTTCTTCGGCTGCGCGCTCCAGCTCTTTGGATTGCTTGCGTTCGCCCTGAGCCTCCACGACTTTTCCCGCCACTACAGCAGCGGTACCCAATAACGATGTCACAGCGGTTGTAAATCCCATGGCTCTGGTTTTACACCACACATTCACCCCAGCCAAGAACAGAAATCCCCCCGGCAGCGTGTTCCACAAGGAACACGCTGCCCCACTACACCGTCCGCGCGCGTAAAATGACGCCATGCAGACTTGACGCCGGGTAAAAAACTGGCAGAATGGAGCGGTTCACCTATACGTATCATGTTTCAATCCTTACAGAGCATCATTCACACACCGGCATTCTACTTCATCGTAGGCATTCTGCTCATTGTACTGTTTTTCTGGTACCTGGCAGCAGAGGAAGATAAAGTAAAGCGCAACGCGGGCACCTTCTTCATCATTGGTCTGTGCTCCTTCTCGCTGCTTTCGCTGTTCCTCAACGGCATGCACTACGGCATCGATATCCGCGGCGGCGTGGAACTTACCCTGGAGGTGCAGCCCAAGCTCAATGACCACGGAGAGATAACCCCGCCCTCCAAGGAAGACATGCAGCAGGCCTGCGATATCCTCAACGAACGTCTCAACTCCACCGGCACCAGCGAAGTGGAAATTCTTCACTCCGGCAACAAGATTCTCATCCAGATTCCCCAGCAGGATAACGACCCTGAAAAGAACAAGGAGAAGCTGGACGCCATGGTCAAGATGCTCACCAAGATGGCCAAGCTCGAACTGCTTGCGGTTTATCCGGAATCCGATCGCATTATCAACGCCCCTGAAACCAGCGAACTCATTACCGCTTACGAGGAAAAAGTTGCAGCCTACAATGCCGAAGTGGCCGCAGGCAACACCAAGGCGCGCAAGCCTGCCCTGCCCCGCATCCCCAGCAAATTTGGTCTGAATGACTACATGATTCTGCCCTACCCGCACATCAACGAGGAAACCGGCCGCCCGGTGGTGGAATACCTGGTGCTGCAGAAGCCCTATGCCGCCATGCAGAAGGATGTGTACATCACGGGTAAGGAAGTGGCCCAGGCCCACCCCGACTATGTGCGCAAGGGTTATGTTGATGTGGTACTCAACCGCACGGGTGCCGACCGCATGGGACGCCTGACCGGCGCCATGCAGATTGGCCGCGACCGCCTGGCCGTGGTGCTCAATAACCAGATTAAGTGCGCCCCGGTGGTACAGGCTGTACTTCATAAGGAATTTAACATCAGCGGCCTGAACGGCAAAGGTGAACCCGAGGACATTTCCAAGGCTCTTGCCAACCCGCTTTCCAGCGACCTGAAGGTGGAAGGCCGCAAGGACGTATCGGCCCAGCTGGGCCAGAGCGCTCTGGAACAGAGCGGCATTGCTGGTCTGGTAGGCCTGCTGGGCATCTTTGCCTTCTGCTACTGGTACTACCGCACCGCCGGCATGGTGGCCATGGTGGGTCTTACCTTCAACGCCGTTGCTCTGCTGGGGCTCATGAGCCTCTTCGGGTTCGTGCTCACTCTGCCGGGTATCGCCGGTATTGTGCTGACCATGGGTGTGGCCGTGGACGCCAACGTGCTCATTTACGAACGCATGCGCGAAGAACGCAAGGCCGGGCGCCCCTTCCTGGTATGCCTGCGCCAGGCCTACGAAAAGGCCTTCTCCGCCATCTGGGACTCCAACATCACCTCCCTTATCACCGCCGTTATTCTGTTCTGGATTGCCAGCGGCTCCATCAAGGGCTTTGCCGTAACCACCAGCGTGGGTATCATCACCTCCCTCATCGGCGCCGTGGTTGTCACCCGTGTGCTCTTCTTCTGGGCCGAGCACCTGGGCCTGCTCAAGGAATTCACCTTTGCCCGCGCACCGTTCGAAGGCAAGACTTTCGACTTCATGAAGTACCGCAAGCACGCCATGATTGGCTCCTCCCTGCTGCTTATTGCCGGTCTTGCCTACTCCGTGTTTGTGCGCGGTGAGGCTGCCCTGGGCGTTGACTTTACCGGTGGTACCACCTCTACTTACGTAGTCCCCTCCGACTCGAAACTTGATTACAACCAGCTGGAAAATTATGTAGAGAGCATGCAGCTTTCCAAGAAGGCATCTGCTCAGCAGTTCTCCTCTGCCACCGATACCAGCGTCAAGATTCGCTGCGCCAACAAGGATGAAGCCCTGCTCATCGATAAGGAACTGCGCGCCAACATTCCCGGCGTAAAGGAACTCCAGGCTCCCTCCATTGAAGAAGTGAGCGCCTCCCTCGGCTCCGCTTTCTTCAAAACCGCCATCATCGCCCTTGCGGCCGGTATGCTCGGCATCACCATCTACCTGGCCATCCGCTTCGAATGGTCCTTCGCCATGGGTGCCTTCTTCTCCACCCTGCACGATGCCCTGGCCATCATCATCCTGGTCGTGGTACTCGGTACCGAGCTGAGCATCATCCACATTGGTGCATTCCTCACGGTTATCGGTTACTCCATTAACGACACCATCGTGATTTACGACCGCATCCGCGAGCACCTGCGAATGGCAGAACCCGGTGAAAAGCTCGTTGACATTATGAACAATGCCATCAACACCACGCTCTCGCGTACGCTGCTCACCTCCGGCTCCACCATCGCAGCCCTCATTGCCCTGCTGGCGCTGGGTGGCCCCTCCATGTGGGACTTCTCCATCACCATGCTCCTGGGTATCTTCATCGGCACCTACTCCTCCATCTACATCGCCTCCCCGGTTGTGCTCTACTTCGACAAGCGCGGCGACCTGCGCAAGGAGCTCCAGGAAGCCGAAGATGCAGCAGGCGTTTAACCCCGCATGAACCGCGCGCTCTTCCACGCCCTGCTCCTGCTCTGCGCCGCTGTGTTTGCGGCCGCTGTGTGGGGCTCCGTGGATTGCGGCGCGCGCCTCGATTCTCCCTCCCTGCCCCCTGATGTGGAATCCCACCTCAGGGGGCTCATCTATTTCCATTTTGCCCTTGCTCAGGCGGCCGTCATTACCTCCATTATTCTGGTGTACTGCCATCACCACAAATGGAAACGCAATTACCTCATCATCAGCTACAATGAGAAGGGCATGATGCTCAACCCACCCGGCATCCGCATGCCCCGGTGCCGTGTTTACCGCGCTCACCTGCACAATTTAGACACCTCTCAATTACCCCCGGCCAACGCACCGGTACTGGTATACCCCATGTTCATGCAAAGCGGCACCAGCAGCGGTCGCAAACTGGTGGAGAAACTGCACCAGGCCTATGCCGCCGCACCGGCCACCCCGCAGTTTTTCTTCCAACCCGTACTGGGCGCATCCCCCTGGCTGGCAGAAGCCGCAGCACGCAGCCTGCGCCCGCAACTGGGCAGCGACACCGCAGTGCTGGTCATAGCGCATGATTCCACCCTGCCGGAACCACCACCGGAGCCAGCCCTATTCTGCCGCCGCCTGCGCGAGCTGCTGCCCGGGGTAGAAATAGCTCTGGGTTACACCAGCCAGGCTCCCCAGGCCAGTCAGGTGCTGCCCAGCCTGAAAGCGCAAAGAGTACTCCTGCTGCCCTTCCTGCTCACCGAAGGGGTACACACCCAGCGCGACCTGCCCACCGCCGCGCAGGCAGCCGCCTGCGGCAAGGAAATCACCCGTCTGCCCGCCTTGGCCACCCTCCTCCACGATTAAACTCATGAAACTTGCCCTAAAAGTAACCCCCGGCGCCAAAAAGAACGAAATTCTGGGCTGGGAAGATGATTACCCCCAGGTAGGCCGCGTGCTCAAAGTCAAAATAGCCGCCCCCCCTGTGGAAGGCAAGGCAAACAAGGAGATTGTACTCTTCCTGGCCAAGGCGCTAGGAATCTCCAAAACTGCTGTAGAGGTGGTACATGGCACCAGCGGACGCATTAAGCTGGTGGAAATCCCAGACGGAACCAACCTGCAGCAACTCGGAAACTGAATTCCGGTAAATTGTAATTCATTTCCCAACCCGGCGAGCACCCTGTCACGTCATAGTTTTGGCAAAGACGGAAGCGAGCGGAATTCAGAGTACCGCCTGTTTCGTAACATCATTACAGACACTCCATTGTGTGGAAGTCAAGCCACGTTCGCTAACGGAAATGGTTTTGCTTTTCCTCATTACATGACACTGCTCCAATGCGTTTGACCCGGGCTTAATGCTGTGTCTCAAATTCCGGCGCCATTATACCTGCTTCAAGTGCCCCCCCATTGCAGGGCTCATGCCCGCTAGAGTCCGCGGTTATGCAGAATTTTCCATTTCGGAGCAGAATTATCTTGCAAAAATCACAAAGCAGGTTATGATGAGTATTGCAGAACGGTGACGCCATGTTGCCTGCCTGCACAGAAAACCAAACCAATAGAAAGAGGTAACAACCATGCCGAGTGATACTAATATTACTGTTACGGGCCGTCATATTGAAGTGACAGACGCCATCCGTGATTTCGCTACGAAGAAGATTGAAGCCATCCATATCGATTACCCGAAGATTGTGGAAGCACGCGTAGTGGTGGATGTGCAGAAGGACCGCCAGATGGCCGAAATCGTGCTCTTCTGCGCTGACCATATCACCATTCAGGCATCTACCTCTTGCGATGACTTGTACGCCGCTATCGACGAAACAATCACCAAGATTATGCGTCGTATGCGCAAGCACAAGACCCGCCTCATGAAACATTTCCGCCCGCACCGCTCCAAGAGCATCCGCAAGCTGGATGAAAAGGTGTACGAGGAGGATGTGCTGGACTACGATGATACCGATGCACCGGAAGACCCGAAACCGGTACGCGTCTCCCGCGAGGGCTATGACCTGCGCACCATGTACAAGGAGGACGCCATCATGGAGCTGGAAATCTCCGGCAAGCCCTTTGTGCTGTACCGCAACGCACGCCGCAACGTGCTGCAGATTGTCTACCGCCTGAGCCCGGGCGAATACTCCATCATTGAGCTGGGTAACGAACTGAAGGCATAACCCTCATCTCCCCAAAAAAACTCTGGCAATTTTCCGGGTCGCGCTGCATCCCAGCGCGGCCCGATTTTCATCTCCGCAGCACAAACCACCACACAAAGCCAGACTCCCAATCATAGAGCAAAAAAAATCTCCCGCCCAGAAAAATAAGCGGAAGAACGCAGAACAATGGGGCATCTCACCACCCCACGGACACGGTGCCATGCACCGTGCTGAACAAACCATGCTTACATGCAGCACTCCGGAGTGGGAGGCAGCGAATTCTCCGAGGTCGGAGGCAGCGTGTTCCCAGTAGCAGTAAGAGCAGCAAGGCCAAGTACGATTGCGATAGTCTTCATCTCTTTTCTTCCTTTCAGATTCCTTTCCGGGGCGCATCGCCCGGCTGCGCAATTCTACTCCAAATTCCCCGGATGTCAACCCCAAAGTTGCCATTTTTTTATTTTTCTGCAAAAAAAACGAAAGAAGAACTCGCATTGCGCCGTACGCGCCCCTCATCGCGTGCGAGATATTTTGGCGATTGGAACCAAAGTATAGGCTTGTAAGGGCAATATGAACGTGGTAGTATAACCGGCGTATGAACAAACTTTTTCGATGCGCGCTGATGGGATTACTGCTGCTGGTACCGGCAGCACTGGCTGTGCAGTTGAGCGACCTCTCCCCCTCCCTGACCCGCGATGAAGCCGATGAAAACCTGACCAAGGACTACGCCTACCGGGTGCTGAGCGATTTGAGCATCCGGCGCATCTGGAATCTGGATGACAACCGGAAACTCACCATTGATTTTGATGCCAGGACGGGAAAACTCATCTGCATAGCAGTTGATTATCGCAAGCCTGTTTCCCTGAAAGCGGCCACTGAGGACGCTGCCGATATCGGTAAGTTTGAAGATGCCGACTGGAAGAAATTCTCCACGGAAAAAGCAGCTAAGTATTTCATGGGGCGCTCCCGCGCCATGAAGTTCAAGGAAGGCTACATGTTCCAGGAACTCAATGGCGCCAACAAGTGCATGCGCCTTACGTTCTATACGCAGAAGCCCAAAGAAAACCGACGTCTGATTTCCGAAGGCAGCACGGTGAGCGGCAACACCGCCATGGGCAGCACCAGTGGTGGCAATGCGGTAAAAATGCTCCTGGAGCAGGAAGAAACCCGCCTCTACACCCCCAACAAGACCGACAAGCCCAAAACCACTCCCAAACCCAAAAAGGTAAAGCCCCTGGAAATTGAGGACGAGCCAGAGGAGATTGAAGACGAAGAGAGCATCGAGCCCGAAGATGAAGATATCGAAACTCCCCGGGAGGTTGTCAAAACTCCGGTAGAGGTCAATCCCATCAAGACAGTCACCCCGAAGGGAGACCGCAGCAGCGACTTCCAGAACCTCCTGGCCAAGCTCGGTCTGGATAAACTGACCACCATGCAGTGGATTCTCATCGGCGTAGGGCTTGTGGTGCTCATCACCGTCATCAGCGCCATCAACCGCAGCAGAGAACGCCGCAGAATAGCCGAGCGCGCGGCCAAGCTGCGCAAAGGCACCGACAATGAGCTGCGATTCAAGTAAATCCGCACATCATCAGCCCCCCCTTTATTCTTTTCCCCGCGACTGCACCACCACAGCCGCGGGGAAAAAATTAAGCCACACTATTCACTTTCCTGGTGGTCGTCATTGTGTTAGGATACGCCCATGTCACGCTACAATGGAGAACAGGTACTGGTCGTCCCCCGCGAAGCTTTTGAGGCCGTGGGTGCGTTCAATGGAGTAAAACTCAACCCTCAGGACTACCTGAGCGCCTTCCTGAAACCCGGCGTAGCCCGCTACATGGATCGCGAACTGGCAGAGCAAAGTCCGCAGTTCAAACAACTAATCACCTACGCTATCTTCTGCCACCACGGCCGCATCCTGGCCTACGCCCGCACCTCCAAGGGCGGAGAATCCCGCCTGCATAACAAGATGTCTCTCGGCATCGGTGGTCACATCAACCCCATCGATGGGCTCACCGATTCCATCGATACCTACCTGGCAGGCATGGAGCGCGAAATCCGCGAGGAAATCACCTTCACCGGCTCTGCCACCCAGGAACTCTTTGCCATCATCAACGACGACACCAACGAGGTGGGTTCCGTACACCTCGGGTTTGTGCACCGCTTTGAGCTGGAGGATGACCAGGTAGCCCCCAATGAAAAAGCCCTGGCCGACCTCGCCTTCCGCACGCTGGATGAACTCGCAGGCCCGCTTTACGACCGACTTGAAACCTGGTCTGCCATCTGCGTGGACGCCCTACGCTCCAACTGATTAGCTCTTTTGCCCTCATACCGGCTCCCCGCACCTCACCAAGGCGCGGGGATTTTGTTATTTTTCACACTTCTTCATTTTCCGGGCGGCAGGCATAACCACCGATGCCCCTGAATGATAAATTTTGCTCCCGATGGAAAAATTTATCGAAAAGGCAGAATTTAAGATTGACTTTTTAGGTGTATTGGAGTGTACTGGTGGTGCAGGTAAGTGTACCCAAAAGCATGAATAGTGTCTCCACAGTAATGTTCACGGGCAACGTGACGCACAAGCTCGACCCGAAGAGTCGCGTAGCGATTCCGGCGGGCTGGCGTGACGCGCAAGGGGCGACACTGTGGATGATAGATGCTCAGAATGAAGGGTATCCGACGCTGAAATGCTACACAAGAGAGAGTTTTGAGGAAATGGTGAACGGGATACGGAGCCACGCAGAAGCACGCGGATTCGACCCGGCAGCCGTGAACCGCTACCTGGGTACCATCATAGGTCTGAGCTTCGAGGCCGAGGTGAGCAGCCAGGGCAAACTCCTCATACCCAAAGCACAACGCGAACGCCTGAAACTGGCGGACACCGCGACGATAGTGGGTCGCGGATCGTATTTCGAGATATGGTCACCGGTTGATTTCGAGGCCACGAAAGCACCCGATGCCCTGGCGAAACTGGAACTGGACAAAGTATTCGGCATCCTCACATGAGCAAGGTAGCAACACAGAGCCACGCGGCGCAAAGCAGCCCTGCCGGCACCTGTTACAAGGTGCTCATGTGGGAGGACGGCGCGCTGACAACCGAGCAACTGAACGCCTGGCAAACCGCCCGGCGCGAACTGCTCTCGCGCATGCGCGACGCGGGCATCAAAGGCGCGCGTGGTACCCTGGCCAAGCTGGGGGACGAACTGCGCGAGCTGTCGGCCCGTGCCATAGCCACCCCGCTGGACACCTGTGCTGCGACCAGCCTTCCCCTTACGCGCGTGGGCGCATTGGCAGCGAAGCTGCAAGGCGATGCCCCTGTACTGGCCTACCGCTTAACCCCGTGCAGCGCCACGGTGCTGGTCGAGCTGGTGGGGGAAGAAGGCATCGACACTCTGGTGAGCCGCTGGGTAGCCAGCACGCCGGAGCTGCAGTGGTGCAGCACGCCGCTGGTGGAAGCCATCTGCGCAGCCGAGGCCGCCGAGTGGCAGGAGGCCTGCCGCACCGAAGCCGGAGACATCGGTGCTGACACAGAAGCTGACGAAGAAAATGCCGCCGAGTTCCACCACGTGACCGTGCTGCGGAGCGAAGCCGTGGAAGCCCTGCAGCCGGCAGAAGGGCGCGTGCTGGTAGATGCCACCCTGGGCGGGGGTGGCCACAGTGAGCTCATGCTGGAGCAAGGCGCCACCGTATGGGGCATTGACCAGGATCCTGCTGCCCGCAAAGCCGCCCGCAAGCGATTGGCAGCCTATGGCGACCGCCTGCACATCGTAGCAGGCAATTTCCGCAACGCCGCCGACCTGCTGCGCGCCGAGGGGCTTGAGACAGTGGATGGCATTCTGGCCGACATCGGCATCTCCTCCCCGCAGGTAGACCAGGCCGAGCGTGGGTTCTCGTTCCTGGCAGAAGGCCCGCTGGACATGCGCATGAACCCCGCCGCCCCGCGCAGCGCTGCCGACATCGTGAACAACGCTGCTGAAAGCGAACTGGCCGACCTCCTCTGGCAATACGGCGAGGAACGTGCCAGCCGCGCCATTGCACGCCGCATTGTGCAGGAGCGCGCCAAATCCCCCATCACCACCACCACCCAGCTAGCAGACATCATCGCCAGCGTGCTGCCCCGCAAGGGCAAGCAGCACCCCGCCACCCGTTCATTCCAGGCACTCCGCATCGCCGTGAACGATGAGCTGGGCGCCCTGGATGCCCTGCTGGAAAGCGGCCTGAGCCTGCTCAAGAGCGGCGGGCGCTTCGCTATCATCACCTTCCACAGCCTGGAGGACCGCGCCGTCAAACGCTACTTTGACCGCGTGACCCGCCCGGAAATCGACCGCCCGGAATGGCCCGCCCCGCGCCCCAACCCGGACTATGCCGCCCGCCAGGTAACCCGCAGGCCCATTGTGGCGAGCGAGGCTGAACTGGCGGCCAATCCCCGCGCCCGCAGCGCCAAACTCCGCGTCATCGAAAAGCTGTAAATCACCCGCTGTATCACCCACCTGAAAAAATCACCTCACAATGCCACCAAACACCGCCAGCACCCGCTACGCCGACCAGGTAAGCTTCAGCTTCCTGATCTGGATGGTACTTTTGGCCGTACTTGTCTCTGCGGGCGGCATCACCTATGCCCTGCTCAAGAATGACCAGGTGGCCGTGCGCACGGAAATCAACAACCTTCACCGGGAAATTGCCGTGTGCAACATGAACACCAACCAGCACCAGGCCAAGACCAACGCACTTACCAACCGTTGGGCCATGCGTGACCGCCTGAGCCAGGACCACTCAACTCTGCGAGATATTGACCGCAGCCAGATTGAACTCGCCCGCCGCCTGCAGGACAGCGGATTCGCCGTAATTCACCGCTAACGCACCATCGCAGACTCCTCCCACGTGAAAACCAAGGTTCCATTTGCTGGTCGTTCCCTGTTCCTCGCCTGTGTTATGGCGGCGATATCGTGCAGCATTGCCGTGCGCCTGGTGGACCTGCAGATTATTGATGAAGGCAAGGTAGTCCAAATTGCGGAAAACGACCTCATTGACAAGGAACGGATACCGGCACAACGCGGTATCATCATGGATCGTAACGAAGAGCTGCTCACCCACAACATACAGAACGCCGAGCTGGTAGCAGACCGCAACCACCTGCGCGAAATCACAGCCGTGGTAGAGGGGCTGGCCTACAATCAGGCCATTCATGACCCGCGTTGGGATACCCTGACCGACGCCAAGGAAAGGCGGAAACTGGTGTTAAACTACCGTGCCAAGCTCCTCAACAACGCCAAAGCTGAAGTCAAGGAGGGTGATGCCCTGGCACTCAGCGCGCAAACAAACCTGAAAAATGCACGCGCCAACCGCCTCAAATCGTACGACCCGGAAGTGTGCGAGCAGTACTTTGAAAAACACGACCAGCTGGTGGCACAGGTTCTCTATCCTTTCCTCTCGCACGAGGAGATTGAGGAAACGGTGAATGGTCGCAAGGTCAAGCGCTTCATGACCCGCGAGGACATCGTGGAAAAAATTGCCCAGACTGCTGTCACCCGCCACAACAAGGAAGCAGAAGCCAAGGGAGAGCCTCAGCGCTCATACCGCATGAAGATTATTCTGGCCAAGGGAATTGATTTTGACAAGGCAGACCAGATTCGCCGGGCCCTGAAGGACGCCCGGATTCGCGGGCTCATGGTAGAGCACAGCATACGCCGCAGCTATGTGATGCCCGAGATGCTCTGCCATGTGCTGGGCTATGTAGACCACGAAAACAAGGGTATGAGCGGCGTGGAGTCCTACTTCCACAGCTACCTGGCCGGGGTGAACGGGCTGCGGGAGTACCGCCACAATGCGCGCGGTCAGATACTCCCCAATGAGGATGACCGGTACCTGGCGCCCAAACATGGTCTAACCCTGAAGCTCACCATCGACATGCGCCTGCAAACCATTGTAGAGCAGGAGCTGGACAAAGGGATGAACCACTTCCGCGCCAAGCGGGGGTGCATGATTGTGGTTGACCCCAAAACCGGCGATATTCTGGCCATGGTGAGCCGCCCGGCCTTTGCTCTCAGCAAGGACAAGGAAATCATTACCCCACAGGGTAAATTCAAGCGAGGCACCCTGAAAGACAGCAATGGCAAACCCATAACCGGAGATTTCAACTTTGCCTGCCAGACACGTTATGAGCCCGGCTCCACCTTCAAGGTACTGGCTGTTACCGCAGCCGTAGACAAAGGGCTCATGAGCATCAACAGCTATGTCAACTGCTCCCCCTTCTCGGTAGGTTTTGGCAGCAAACCCATCAGCGACCGCCCATTCAACTACGGCAGCCTGCCTGTGTGGGGCGTGCTCAAAAAATCCAGCAACCCCGGTGCAGCCCGTGTTGCCCTTATCGCCAAATGGCCCAACTTCAAGGAATATCTGGAAAAATTCGGTCTTCACCAATCTGCCGGCATTGATTTGCCCTCCGGTGGAGCATGCCTGCTGGCAGATGGCTCCAACATCGTGAACTACTCGCGCATTGCCTACGGGTATTCAGTGGCCGTATCGCCGCTGCATATGGCCATGGTCTACGCCACCATTGCCAACGACGGAGTCCGCATGAAACCCCGCCTTATCGATAAAATCATCGCCCCGGACGGCACAATATACGATGAGTGCCCCCCGAAGGAAGTCTGCCGGGTTATGAAATCCAGCACCGCGCGCGATCTGCGATTTGCTCTGGAAAGCGTCACCCAGACCAAGGGCGAGGGTGGCCGCGGCACCGCTACAAAGGCAGCCATTCCCGGCTTCCGTATCGGCGGCAAAACCGGCACCGCCAAAAAGACCAAAGCCGGTGGTGGCTACACCGAAAATCTCTACACCGTTTCCTTTGCCGGAGTACTGCCCATCAATGACCCGAAACTGGTGGTCATGACTGTGATTGACGAGCCGCACCCCACCGATTGCAACCCTGGCGGCGGCACCGTGGCAGCCCCCATTTTCCGCGCTGCTGCAGAACGCTTTATAAACGTACTCAATTTAACACCGAGCGACCCCGAAGCCTACGAAAAATATCTTGCCAGCAAGGAAGAATCTGCTAATCTAAATAAATAAGAATTCACGCTCCCCTTTTTCTCGACCATGGACACCAAGAAACTCTTCAGCACACTGCCCAGCGCCACGATTACCGGCAAGCATCTCAAAAAGCTTACCCTGCTCACCGATGACAGCCGCAAGGTTGTTCCCGGCTGCTGTTACATAGCCGTAAAGGGCACGCAGTTCGATGGGCATACCGCCATTGAAGGCGCTATTACAGCCGGTGCTGCGGCCATTGTGGCAGAAACCCCGGTAAGCGCCCAGGCACAAGCCGCCGGCACCCTCTGGGTACAGGTAAAAGACACACACGAGGCAAACGGCCTGCTCATGAGCGCCTGGCACGGCTGCCCGAGCGATGACATGCTGGTTCTAGGCGTGACCGGCACCAATGGCAAGACCACCATCAGCTACCTGGTGAACCATATCTACCGCGCCGCCTGGCAGCGCGCCGGGCTCATCGGCACCATTATATATGACAACGGTGAGCGCCGCACTCCCTCCAGCAACACCACCCCCGGCTGCGCCCTACTGCAGAGCAACCTGGCCGATATGGTGAAGAACGGTTGCCGTGCCGTAGCCATGGAAGTATCTTCGCACGCGCTCATCCAGCAGCGCACCGCCGGCACCAATTTCCGCGTGGCCATCTTCACGAATCTTACGCAGGAGCACCTGGACTACCACGGCACCATGGAGGAATACTACCAGGCCAAGAAGCTCCTCTTCACCCGCATGGCCGCTACCGACCGCAAGAGCGTAGCCGTCATCAACATTGACGATGAATACGGTCGCCGCCTGGCCGGGGAACTGGCACCCATCATGAAGGTGCGCACCTTCGGTGAGAATGAAAAGGCCGATTTCCGCGCCACGCCCAAGCTTATTACCCTGAAGGGTAGCCAGTATGAGCTCATCTACCAGGGGCGCAGCTACCTGGTACGCACCCCGCTCATCGGCGAATTCAACCTCTCCAACAGCATGGCAGCCCTGGCTGGTGCTGTATGCTCCGGCATCAATATCAGCGAAGCCATCACCGCCCTGGCGCAGAGCCCGCAGGTACCCGGCCGCATGGAGCTGGTCTCCAGCGTGAACAACGTGCAGTGCTTTGTGGACTACGCCCACACGCCGGATGCTGTGGAAAACGTGTGCAAGACCATGAAAGCGCTCTGCCGCAACGGGCGTCTCATCACCATCTTCGGCTGCGGCGGCGACCGCGACCGCACCAAGCGCCCGCTCATGGGCGAAGCCGCTGCCCGTTACAGCGACCTCTGCCTCGTGACCAGCGATAATCCCCGCAGCGAAGACCCCGAGCAGATTATCGATGAAATCATGCCCGGCATTCCCACCAGCAAGCAGCACCGCATCACCGACCGCGAGGAAGCCATCCGCGCCGCGCTGGAGCAGGCCCGCCCGGGCGATGCCATTCTCATTGCCGGCAAGGGGCATGAGAATTACCAGATTTTCGCGAACGAAACCATCGATTTCTCCGACTCTGCCGTTGTGCGCAAGTTCTACGCCGAAAAGAACCCGGAAGGTATCTCCGTACCCTCCCGCAAACCGGAAGGCCGCCGCAGCAAATAACCCTTTTCGCCCTACTCCATGACCCACCTGAGCACCAGTGACCTCATCGCTGCCACTGCCGGCAAGGCAGTGGTGGCGGGAGACCGCGCCATTACCGCCGGTCTCACCACCGACAGCCGCGCCATTACCCCCGGCTGTGTATTCCTGGCGCTCTGTGGCGAGCGCTTCGATGGCAACAACTTTGCCGCCGATGCCACGCAGAAGGGCGCAGCAGCTGTTGTTGTATCACGCCTGGCGGGCGAATATGCCCCCGGCAGCACCGTAGTGCTGGTGGAAGACACGCTCGTGGCGCTGCAGAGCCTGGCCGCATGGTGGCGCGGACAGCTGGAGCCCCTGCACGTGGTCGGCCTTACCGGCAGCAGTGGCAAGACCAGCACCAAGGACATGTGCCTTTCCGTGCTCTCACAAAAATTCAACGCGCTTGCCACCAAAGGCAATCTCAACAACCACATCGGCGTGCCGCTGAGCATCCTGAGCACCCCGCAGGACACCCAGGCCGCCATCTGGGAAATGGGCATGAACCACGCGGGCGAAATCGCCCCGCTCTGTGCCATGACCCGCCCGCAGATTGGCATCATCACCACCATCGGCTCCGCCCACCTGGAGTATCTGGGCACCCGCCAGGCCATTGCCGAGGAAAAATGCACCGTAGCCCGCGCCCTGCCGGCAGGCGGATTCATGCTTTACCCGGCGCAGGATGATTTTGCAGATTTCATAGCCACCCAGACCGCCGCCACCCCGATTCCCGTGGGAGGCTGCAACAGCCCGGTACGCGCGCTTAACCCGCGCAGCACCGCCACTGGCACCACCTACACCCTGCATATCGAAGGCGAGGGCGAGGTGGAAGTCTCCCTACCCGTGCCCGGGGCCCACATGGTGAGCAACAGCCTGCTGGCCGCTGCCGCCGGCTGGAAACTCGGCTGCACCCTCGACCAGATTGCCGCCGGTCTCTCTGCCTCTTCCCTCACGCACGGCCGACTCGCCTGCAAGGAAGTGGAAGGCTACACCGTGGTGGACGACACCTACAACGCCAACCCCGAGAGCATGAAAGCTGCTCTCGAAACCGTAGCCGCCCTGCGCGGCCCGAAACGCCACATTGCCGTGCTGGGCAAGATGGGCGAGCTGGGCGAGGGCGGTATCGCCGCCCATGCCGACATGGGCTGGTGCGCAGCCTCCCTGGGCTATGCCGCCGTAGTGGTGGTAGGCCCGGAGTGCCCGGAGACGCTGGCACTCTGCCAGGCAGCCTCCGAAAGTATCCCGGCGCTGCTGGTGAACACACCCGCAGAAGCCGCCGCCGCCCTGCGTGCGCTCATGCAGCCGGGCGATGCCCTGCTCTTCAAAGGCTCGCGCTCCGCTGGTATGGAGCGCAGCATGTACGAACTCTTTCCCACTCTTAATCCCAATTCTTCAGCGTCATGATTAACTACATCTACGACCTCCCCTCCTGGCTTCAGATTCTGCTGGCCCTGCTGGTGCCCTTTATCGGCTCCATGCTCATCGGGCCGAAGCTCATTGCCATTCTGCGCGCCATGAAAGCCGGGCAGCCCATCCGCCAGGCATGCGGTGGCGTTCTTGCCCCCGAGCACCAGGCCAAGGTAGGTACTCCGACCATGGGCGGCATCATGATTATCGGTCTCATCATGCTCACCAGCGTCCTCTTCCTGGACATGGGCAGCCCCAAGCTCCAGTGCTGCCTGCTGGTCATGGGCGTGACCGCCATTCTGGGCTTCCTGGATGACTGGGCCAAAATCACCAAGAAAAGCACCGACGGCGTGAGCGGCTGGTTCAAGATTGCCCTGCAAGCCGTGGCAGCCATTGCCTGCGCCGGGTATCTCTACTACCTCGACCCCGCCATTGCCCGCGTGCTCGTTCCCTTCTACGGTATGCTGGACCTGGGCATCTTCTTCATTCCTTTTGCCATGCTGGTCATCATCGGCGCCTCCAACGCCGTGAACCTCACCGATGGTCTGGACGGTCTTGCCAGCGGCTGCATGGTTATTTCCGCCCTGGCATTCATCATCATCAGTTCGTTTGTCCTGTTCCCTGGCACCGGCAACAGTCCCCTCGTCTGCTACCTGCTCTGCATCGCCTCTGCCTGCCTTGGTTTCCTGTGGTTCAATGCCCACCCTGCCAAGGTCTTCATGGGTGACACCGGCTCCCTTTCCCTGGGCGGTGCGCTGGGTACAGTAGCCGTGTGCACGCACTCTGAGCTGCTGCTGGTTGTCGTTGGCGGTGTGTTTGTAGCCGAAGCGTGCTCGGTCATGATTCAGGTAGGCTGGTTCAAGGTCAGTCGCAAGCTGTATGGCGAGCCGCGCCGCTTCTTCCGCATGGCACCGATTCACCACCACTTCGAGAAGTGCGGCTGGAGCGAAACCCAGGTCTGCGTTCGCTTCTGGATTATCGCCTTCTTCCTGGCTGTGCTCGGTATCGGGCTTCTGCCGCTCTGCTTCATCAACTAAATCTTCAACACTTTTTTCACCATGGAACTCACGGGTAAAAAATTAGCAGTACTCGGCTGCGGACGCAGCGGTATTGCCGCCGCCAGACTGGCACTCGCCAAGGGTGCAGCTGAGGTCTGCATTTTCGACTCCAATACTGCCGCCACCTGCAACGAACCCGGTGTCTCTCTCGTGGCCGGCGCCACAGAGGAACACGCCCGCGCCTACGCGGCAGATATGGTGATTCTCTCCCCGGGTATCGAGGGCGACATCCCCTGGACACTCGCCTTCACCGCCCACGGTGCTCCCCTCATCGGCGAAACCGAACTCGCCTGGCACTACTACGGCGGTCGTATCATCGCCATCACCGGCACGAATGGCAAAACCACTACCACCGCCCTGCTGGAGCATGTGCTGCTCTCTGCCGGCAAGACCGCCAAGGCCTGCGGCAACTACGGCTACCCGCTCAGCGAAGTGGCGCTCATGGACCCGCAGCCGGAATTCGCCGTGCTGGAGGTCTCCTCGTTCCAGATGGAGACTATCATCGATTTCCGCCCGGAAATTGCTATCTGGCTCAACTTTGCGCCCGACCACATGGACCGCTACACCAAGGTGGAGGACTATTTCAACGCCAAGCTCCGCATTTTCGAAAACATGAGCGCCGACCAGCTCGCCATCGTGCGCGAGGGCGACGAGCTTCCCGGCATTGCCCCCCGCCGCGTGGGCTTCTCATCGGTGGTCACAACCGGTCAACTGTATTTTGAAGATGGCGCCATCTGCGAGGCCGGCCAGGTGCTTACCCCGCTGCGTGGTACCGCGCTGGAGCAGGCCCACAATGCCGAAAATGCCATGGCCACCACCCTGGCCTGCCGCGCCGTGGGACTGGACGACGCCACCATCTCCACCGCCATCCGCATGTTCTGCCCGCCCGGGCACCGCTGCGAAACCGTGGCTGAAATAGATGGCATTCTGTGGCTGAACGACTCCAAGAGCACCAACCTGCACTCCACCGAGGCAGCCGTGCGCTCCCAGACCCGCCCCATCATCCTGCTGGCGGGCGGCAAGGACAAAGGGCTGGATTACTCCGCCATCAACCCCATGCTGAAGCAGAAAGCCCGCGCCTGCGTGGTGTTCGGGCAGATTGCCGACCAGCTGGAGGAAACATTCTCTCCCGTCTGCCGCGTGGTGAAAGTCGCCACCGTGCAGGAAGCCGTGGCAGCAGCCCACAAGGTTGCCGAGCGCGGTGATGTGGTGCTATTCTCACCCGGCACCTCCTCGTTCGATCAATTTACAGGCTATGTCCAGCGCGGCGAATGCTTCCGCGCCGCTGTCAAACAAATCCTGAACCTATAATTTCTCCAATAAAGTTTATGAGCAAATATTCCAAGACCACATTCCGCAATTCTGACCTCGGCCGCGCCAAACCCAAACGACATTTCCTCAAAACTTTTGTCAACGAAAACCTGAAGCAGAAACGCCTGCACTCCGATACCGGACTGGTGGTAGACCGCACCAGTCCTGCCGCTGTGCTGCGCATCATTCTTGGCCTCATCGTGGTTCACCTGCTGGTCATTGGCGGCGTGATGCTGCGTGGCAACATTGCGAAACGGCCTACTGATATGGCAGTAGTTCCCAGCATTACCCCGCCACCCGCAATACCGGCTCCGGCAGTGCAGGCTGCCCCGGCTGTAGAAACACCGGCTCCGGCACCGGCACAGCCCGCTGTTGCCGCCACGCAGCCCACTGCCACAGGCGACACCCATATCACCCAGGCTCCGGTCAACATGGAAGCCGTGACACCGGTTGCACAGCCGGTGCCCACCGTAGAACCCATTGCCGTGCAGCCCACTCCGGCACAAGCCCAGCCCAGCACCCCCACAGTTGAGGTAAAACACCTCGTCAACTCCGGGGACACATGGGGACGCGTAGCTGCCCAATATGGCATTACGGAAGATGTGCTCAAGGGTGCCAATCCCTCCCTTGCAGCTCGTACCAACCTGCCCGGTGGCGCTTACCTGAGCGTTCCCGTTCCGGCTGATTCGCAGGCCGCACAGGCGGCACAGGCTGCGCGTCCTGCGGTGGCAGATACTGCTAGGTACCACATCGTCAAGCGCGGTGAAAATCTGGGAAGCATTGCTCGAAAGAACAGGATTTCTCTCAATAAACTCATGAAGCTCAACAACATGACCAACGCAGACGCCCGCCGGTTGAAGGTAGGCCACAAGCTCAAGATCAGCGAGTAAGGAACCCAACCCACTCACTCAGCCACCGGCCCCATGACTTCCCGCGTCTGCATCATCAGCATCTGGGTGTGCTTTATCCTCCTGCTTGTGCTGGGAGTTATCATGGTAGCCAGCACCGGCACCTGCGTTCCAGGACAGGAGGAACTCCCCTGGAACGACACCTTCCTGGGCAAGCAATGTATGTTTGCGTTTCTGGGGCTGGTGATTGCCCTGGTGCTCAGCAAGGTGGACTACCGTTTCTGGCGCCGCTTTGTAAAAGCAGCCTGGATTATCTGTGTCATTCTGCTCATCTGCTGTTTCCTGCCGGGTATCGGCCGTACCATCAACGGCGAATCACGCTGGATAAGCCTTGGCATCACTTTCCAGCCCAGTGAATTAGCAAAAATCACCCTCATGCTGACCCTGGCCAACTGGTACACCACCTACCGCGAAATGGCCGGTACTTTCTGGAAGGGGTTTGTCATTCCCGGAGCCGTTCTTTTCGGACTGCCGCTCATGCTTATTCTGGTAGAAAAGGACATGGGTACGGCTGCGGCGCTGGCTATGTCCGGCTTCTGCGTCATGTTTGTATCCGGCACGCGCTGGTGGCTGCTTCTGCTCTCCATGCTACTGGGGGCGCTGCTGCTGTACCTCATGATGACCAGCAGCCCAAACCGCATGCTTCGCATCATTGCCTGGCTTGACCCCCAGGCCTACAGCCAGGGCGCCGGGTGCCAGCAGTGGGTTGCCATTCTCGCCTTTGCCCGCGGTGGCCTCACCGGTGTGGGGCTTGGCGATGGTATTGAAAAATACGGTAGTCTGCCCTACGCCCACACCGACTTCATTTACGCCGAAGTGGGCGAAGAATGGGGCTTTTTCGGGGCAGCAGGGGTGCTGATTCTCTTCACCATCATGGCGATTTCCGGGCTGGCACTGGCCGTGCAGACCCAGGATACATTTGGCCGCATATTTGCACTGGGGCTTTCCTGCACCATTTTCTGGCCCGCGATGCTGAATATGATGGTGGTCACCGCCATGCTGCCCAACACCGGTCTGCCGCTCCCCTTCATCAGCAGCGGCGGTACCAACCTCGTGTTCACCATTGCCTCTATTGGTCTGCTTACCAGCATCCAACGCCACACACCCCTTATTCGCCAGAACTACTGGCCTGCCCGAAGACTCAAGGAGATCCAGAACCCATGAATACGGAAAAAGCACTCAACATCATTATTGCCTGTGGCGGCACAGGTGGTCATCTTTTCCCCGGCATTGCCGTAGCACAGCAACTCCGCAAAATGGGACACCACCCGGTGCTGCTCATCTCCCGCAAAGAGGTGGATGCCGAAGCCTCCAGCAAGTATGGCGATCTCGAATTCCACAGCATCCCGGCCATTGCCAAGCCCCCCACTTTCTCGCTGCGCATGCCCGGTTTCCTCTGGAAACTCTTCACCACCTACATGAGCTGCAAAGCGCTCATCCGCCGCGAAAAGGCAGATGCCGTGCTCGGCATGGGCGGCTTTACCAGCCTGCCCCCCTGCAAGGCGGCCCACGCGCTCGGGCTGCGCTCCTATGTGCATGACTCCAACGCCATGCCCGGCAAATCAAACCGCCTCACCGCCCGCTGGTGTACCAAGGTACTGGTCGGCATGCAGGAAGCCGTAAAACACTTCCCCGGCAGCACCTGCGCGGTGGTCGGCACCCCGGTGCGCGATGAAATCCGCAATCTGCCCACCCGTGCCGAGGCTCGCGAACGTCTCGGTCTGCCTGCCGATAAACCGGTTATCCTCGTGACCGGTGGTTCCCAGGGCGCCAGAAACCTCAACAGCATGCTCATTGACGCCGCCAAGGCCGACCCCGGCGTTCACTACCTCGTCATCGCCGGCCGCCTGGACTACGAGCGCGTGAATTCCCTTGCAGGCAACGCCCCGAACATCACCGTTCTGGGTTTCTGTTCCGACATGCCCGCCGCCTATGCCGCCGCCGATGGCGTGATTACCCGAAGCGGAGCCAGCACACTTACCGAGCTTTCCATCATCGGCAAGGCCACGCTGTTGGTACCCTTCCCCTTTGCGGCAGACGACCACCAGACCCACAACGCACTGGCTTTCTCCACCCGCGGCGCTGCGGTACTCATCCAGCAGGCCGACCTCACCACGGAAAAGGTGCATGATTTTGTACACAACACCGTGCTCAACCCTGCCGCCCGCGAAGCCATGGAAAGCGCCATGCGCGCCCTCTCCCGCCCGGATGCCGCGCTGGAAATCGCAGAAGCCATTCTGAGCGAATAGTGAATCGTATTCACATAGATGTAACAACCCAGCGTCTGGAGCTGCGCGGCGATGATGGCGCCGTGCTCTTTGCGGCGCCGTGCAGCACCGGAGCCGCCGGCACAGGCAGCGAAGAAGGCAGTGGCCGCACCCCGCTGGGGCATTTCTGCATCTGTTCACTCCACGGTGAAAACGCCCCGCTCAACACTGTGTTCCGCGCTCGCATTCCCGTGGGCACCTGGCCTGATGCCGCGCTGGGAGAAGATGCCATTCTGGCCCGTATTCTCTGCCTGCACGGGCTGGAGCCACACAACGCCAACACACGCGCCCGCTACATTTACATCCACGGCACGGCTGATACAGCCCGCCTCGGCACCCCGGTTTCACACGGCTGCATCCGACTTTCTCCGCAGCATGCCGCCGCGCTCTTCGAGCTGGTTCCCCTTGGTACCCCGGTCATCATCGAAGCGAAGACAGCTCGCGCAGAAAGAGAGTGAATTCATCATCTACCCAGCCACCGAAATGGAACCAATCCCCCAGCATGCAGGCCATGGTCAGGTCCTCTGCACAGCCCTCATATAGCGTAGTACCGCATCCCCAGAGCGAAAACACCTTTTCTTCTGCGGATTCATAATGAAAAGTAATCTTGACAGGTTCTTTGCCGATACCTTCATGGTCATGAAGAAAGAATATGGGGCGAGTCTGTCTTAAAAGACTCACGCACCGCTTCAGCTGAACTTCCGACAACACCACCGTCTCGTACTGCGCCTTTTCCATATCATAATGCCGGATAACACCCTCCGCCGGTTGCCCAATCACCCAGGGATAATACCCGAAATACCACACTGCAGCACCCACCATGCCCAGCAGCAGAATAAACCTGGCTCTCATATGCCTATAATATTGAAAGCACCACGAAATAGCAAGAGCAAACCACGCCGGGGCGGTCATCGCCGGCGCCGATTACGGCATGCGCTTCTGCGTGCTTTACATGGGCGGGGCAATGCTCTATAATCACTGCATGAAATACAGACGATGCGGGCGCAGCGGGGTGCTGCTGCCGGAGATATCACTGGGGTTGTGGCACAACTTCGGCGGGGGCGATGACCGGGCGCAGAATGCGGCTATTATCGGCCGGGCGCTGGAGCTGGGCATCTGCCATTTTGACCTGGCAGACAACTACGGCCCGCCCCCCGGCAGCGCAGAGGAACGCTTCGGCGACCTGCTGCAGCATGAGTTTGCCTGCCACCGGGATGAAATGTTCATTGCCACCAAGGCGGGGCACCTGATGTGGCAGGGTCCGTATGGCGACTGGGGAAGCCGGAAGCACCTCATTGCCGGGCTGAACCAGAGCCTGCGCCGCATGAAGCTGGACTACGTGGATGTGTTCTACCACCACCGCCCCGACCCGGAAACCCCGATTGAGGAAACGGTGGAAGCCCTGGTGCATATCGTACGCAGCGGCAAAGCGCTGTATGTGGGGCTTTCGAAATACCCGCCGGCGTTATTTAACCGAGCCTGCACCCTGCTGGCAGAAGCGCATGTACCCTGCCTGCTGCACCAGTTCCGCTACAACCTGCTGGATCGTGCCTGTGAAAGCGGCATGCTGCCCGCAGCCAAGAACCAGGGGGCTGGCAGCATCGTCTTCTCCCCCTTGGCGCAAGGCATGCTGACCGGCAAATACCTGAACTCCCCCGGGCTGCCGGCCGATTCCCGCGCCCAGCGCAGCGATTCGCCTTTCCTGGACGGCGACAAAGTGGCTGCCGAGGCTGCTCGTGTAGCACATTTCCAGGCCATCGCGGCAGAAGCAGGCATACCGCTCACGCAGCTGGCGCTGCGCTGGCTGCTGCAGCGCAATGGGGTAAGCAGCGTGCTGGTAGGTGCGCGCACCGTGGCACAGCTGGAAGAATGCGCTGCTGCCAGCGGATGCGACCCGCTGAGCACCGATTTGATGCAGCTTCTCGAACCCACAGAAAATAAAGCCAATGAATAAAATACTCATCACCTTAATGCTGCTGGCGGCGCCGCTTCAGGCTGCCGAGGTATCCCAGACCCTGGAAGGCGGCTGGCGCCTTGCATGGAATGACGAATTCAACGGCAGCAAGCTGGACACCAGCAAATGGAAACACGAGCTGGGCGTTATCCGCAACCGCGATGCCATACAGACCTACACCAAGGATTGCGTGAAAGTGCGCGGGGGCAAACTGATTCTCATTTCCAAGGCAAAGGAGACAAGGAACAGCAACTACAACCCAAAAAATGAGCACTGGACCCACCAGCTGAAGACCATGCCCTATGCCAGCGGCTCGGTGACCACGCGCGATGTGAAGCACTTTGAGTGTCCCGGGCGCCTGGAAATACGCGCCAGGATTCCCAAGGCAAAGGGCGTGTGGCCCGCCCTCTGGACCATGCATGTGAACCAGTACGGCTGGCCCGCCAATGGCGAAATCGACATATTGGAGCACATTTCACAGGAGCCGAATACCTGTTATTCGTTGTTCCGCTGGGGCAGGAACGGCGGCAACGAGGAGCACAAGGTTATCCGCACCACCAATATCCCCAATTACAGCGCTGATTTCCACACCTATGTACTGGAGTGGGATGAGCAGACCATGCGCATCCTCATTGATGACAAGGAAGTCAACAGCACCCCCATGAGCGCCGCAGACTACCCGGACGGCAACAACCCGCTCCGCACCCCCTGCTACCTCATCATGAACACCGCCATCGACGGCTGGGCAGAAGCCCCCGATGCCTCGCAATACCCGGTGCAGTTCGAGATTGATTACGTGCGCTATTACACCAAGGGTGACGCCGCAAAGGATGATGAGGATAAGGGTGATGAAAAGCCTGCCAAGTCATCCAAAAAGAAGAAGCGCAGCAAAAAGAAGAAGCGCAAGGAATAATGGAACACACGGACCCCTTCGCTTACCGCCGCTTATTCAACCTTTCCATGAGCTATGGAGCGGTCGTGTTCCTGCTGCTCTGCGCCGGGCCTCTGCAAGAACTTTTCCGAGAACCCATCACGGCAGAGTCCTTGCGGGCGGCAGGCGCCGGCATAGGCGGACTGCTGCCGGTAGGCATGGGCATCGCGGCGCTCATGGCCGGGCTGGTGCGCAAGATATTATTCCGGCACAGCGGCATCAACCGCCGCAGCCTGAGCATCATTTTTCTGGCAGGCGCCTTCTGGCACCTGCCCCTCACCCTCTGCCTGGCCAGTGCTACACACAAACACGAACCAGACACAGCAGTGAAACTACTGCTCTATTTCCCAGCCATCAGCATGGCAGCAGCAGCAGTTCTCACGCTTACCCTCTATCTGAGCGCCCCGCAGCGCCGCATCAAAGAGAAATAGCCCGCTGGCGCAGCAGGTGGTCGCACAGCACAATCCATGCCATGGCCTCCACCACCGGCACCGCGCGGGGCAGCACGCAGGCATCATGCCGGCCCTTACCACGCAAGGTGGTTTCCTGCTGGGCATCGTTCACCGTAGCCTGCTCCAGCATGAGCGTGGCGGTGGGTTTGAAAGCCAGTCGCATGTCGATAGATTCGCCATTGGAGATTCCGCCCTGAATACCGCCGGAATTGTTAGTGCGAGTGCGCACGCGACCGGCTTCCATATAGAATGGGTCGTTATGTTCGCTACCCTTCAGCAGCACCGCTGCAAAACCGCTGCCAATCTCAAATCCTTTGCAAGCCGGTATACTCAGCATGGCGTGTCCCAGCGTGGCTTCCAGCTTATCGAACACAGGGTCGCCCAGTCCGACCGGGCAGTTGCGCACCGTGCAGGCCACCACACCGCCCAGCGAATCACCTGCGCTGCGAGCTTCGCGAATAGCCGCTGCCATCTGCTCTGCCACGGCGGCATCTGCCGTGCGCACCGGGTTACTTTCCACCACAGCAGCGCTTACTTCAGCAGCCAGAGTGGGGCACACCAGCGTATGCACCTGCTGAACCCATGCCACCACCTCCACCAGCGGGCAGAGGGCGCGCACCACAGCCCGCGCCACGGCGCCCGCCGCCACGCGCCCTATTGTCTCACGCGCGCTGGCGCGCCCGCCACCGGCCCAGGCGCGGATGCCATATTTAGCATCGTAGCAGTAGTCTGCGTGCGAGGGGCGGTAGGTGTGCTGCATCTCATCGTAGGCGGTGGAGCGCTGGTCCTTGTTGCGCACCGAAAGCGCAATGGGGGTACCCAGCGTAAGCCCATCCAGCACACCGGAAAGGATTTCCACACTATCGGCCTCATTGCGCGGGGTCACAATATCACTCTGCCCCGGGCGGCGCCGGTCCAGCTCGGCCTGAATCATCTCGCGGGTGAGCGGCACCCGGGCCGGGCAACCATCAATCACCACACCCACCCCCACACCGTGAGATTCACCCCAGGTACTGATTTTGAAAATGGAACCGAATGAACTGGACATAAGCTTGAACTGTTCAGCATCATACCCCAGGCCACGGCAGAAAGCAAGACTTCATTCCGTTCGCCACCACCTGCCTGCCGCACTCAAGTCAAATACAAGTCAAATATTTTTACGGTGATAAAATCGTTTCCGCTTGCATTAGAATGAAACACAGAGTAAAATAAGAGCGTGAACGGAAGCAACCTGCAGGAACCGGCGCGCCGCGCATACAAGGCCATGATAATGGCCCGCGCCTTTGATACTAAGATTTCTGCGCTGTACAAGGCCGGCAAGATTTTCGGCGGAGTATTCCTCGGTCGGGGACATGAGGCTGTAGCAGCGTGCGAAGGCGTATTTCTCACCAAGGGGGAGGATGTTTACAACCCCTTTATCCGCGAGCAGGCCGGGCGCTGCGCCTGGGGCGACAGCGTGCTGGAAAGTGCGCGCTCCTACCTGGGCAGCACGCAGGGCTACATGCGCGGGCGCGACAGCAATATACACTGGGGCGACCCCGCCCATGGCAATCCGGCCCCCATCTCGCATCTGGGAGCCATGGTTTCCGTGGTAGCAGGCATGATGCTGGCCAAGCGCTTTAAAGGAGAAACCGGGCGGGTCGGCGTGGTCTGCATCGGCGATGGCACTACCTCAGTAGGCGCAACCCACGAAGGCATCAACCTCATTGCGGTTGAGAAGCTGCCCGTAGTCATCGTGGTGACCAACAACCAATTCGCCTACTCCACCCCCAACAGCCAGGAATTCGCCGCCAGCCTCATGGACCGCGGCCGCGGCTACGGCCTTGCCTGTCACGAGTGCGACGGCACCGATTTCCTTGAAACACTGGTCACAATGGAACGCGCCATCTCTGCTGCCCGTGCCGGGGAAGGCCCACAGTGGGTAGTAGCCAACACACTGCGCATGTGCGGCCACGGCGAACACGATGACGCAGCCTATATTCCCCAGGAACTGAAAGACAGCTATGCCGACCGGGATCCACTGGCCGTGGCAAAACGCCAGATGCTGGAGAAACGCTGGATAACCGAGGAAGAAAACCAGGCATGGGAAGATGAGTGCCGGGACGAAGTGCAGAAACTGGTAGCCCAGGCCCAGCGAGAAACAACCCCGAACCCTGCAGAGGAGAACTGGTGCGCCACCTCCTGGAACCCCGAATACTGAAGCCCACCATGAGTGTAACCTACATAGATGCCATTCACCAGGCGCTTGATGAATTGCTGGCAGAAGACCCGGATGTATTCCTGATGGGTGAAGATATAGCAGGCAAGTTCGGCGGCGCATTCAAGGCAACTAAGGGATTGGATGCCAGATACCCCGGACGCGTGCTCAACGCCCCCATCGCAGAAGACGCCATTGCCGGTGTTGGCATCGGCGCAGCGCTGGGCGGCATGAAACCGATTGTGGAAATGCAGTTTGCCGATTTCGGCGTACTGGCGCTCAACCAGGCTGGCAATAATGCCGGCGCGCACTACTACCGCACCGGGCTTCCCATAAACCTGACCCTGCGCATGCCCTGCGGCGGCACCCCCGGCGGTGGCCCCTACCACAGCCAGAGCCTGGAGGCGCTCTTTGCACACTTCCCCGGTCTGCATGTATTCACCCCTGCCACCGTGGCAGATGCGTACTACATGCTCAAACAGGCCGTCCAGATTCCTGACCCGGTTGTTTTCCTGGAGCACAAGTTCCTGTACCGCTGGCTGAAAGCCGAAACCTGGTCAGACCCGAACCCGCTGCCCATTGGCCAGGCTCGCATTGCCCGCCCCGGCAAACACGCCACCGTGGTGGCATTCTCTGCCATGGTGCCGGAAGCCCTGCGCGCCGCTGAGGAATTGTCTGCCACCAGTGGTTATGAGCTGGAGGTAGTTGATTTACGCAGCGTAAAGCCACTGGATACCGCCACCATTCTCGACTCTGTAGCCCGCACGGCACGTCTGCTGGTCGTGAGCGAAGATTTTCCGTACGGCGGGGTTACCTCGGAGGTGGTAGCACAGGTTACCGCCCATGGTTTCCACCTGCTGGATGCCCCACCACTGCGGCTCAGCTCACACGACACCCCGATTCCAGCCCACCCGGATTTATGGAAGGCGCACCGCCCGAGCGCAGCCACCATAGCCGATGCGGTCCGATACCTGATTTCCCTTTAACCCATTTTCCTGAATCACCATGCCAAAAGTACCCATTCTCATGCCCCAGCTGGGCGAATCCATAGCCGAAGCCACCATCATGCAACTGCTGGTGCAACCCGGCGATACCGTGCAGGCCGACCAGGAAGTATTTGAGGTTGAAACAAACAAGGCCGTCATGGGGGTTACCACCGTTTGCGGCGGCACCATTGTTTCGCTCGATGTAAGCGCCGGCGAAACCGTACCCGTGGGAGCTATCATGGGCATCATCGAAGCTACTGATGAGGAAATTGAACGTTCCGGCGCTACCCCGTTGGACGAAAACGCCGTTCCTTCTACCCCGGTTGCCCCCACCACCGAACAAAGCAACAACCAGGATGGAGCCCACTTCCGCACCGAAGGCGAATTCCGCGAAGGCATGCCCGGCGGCGCCCCACGCAAGCCCCTGGGCTCCGGAGGCCGCGGACTGCCTGTCCCCATGGGCCGCTCCGGCGCGCGCTACCTTTCACCCCGGGTACGCGCCCGCATGGACGAAATCGGCATCACAGAGGCCGACATGGCCTATGTGATTGGCAGCGGGCCCAACGGTCGCATCACCATTGATGACTTTGAGAGCTTCATGAACTATGTGGAAGGCTGGCCTTCACACCCGGCGTCCCCCATGCGCAAAAGCGTGGCCAGCAGTATGCAGCGCACCTGGCGGCGCCCCATAGCCAGCTGCTCGCGCCCCATTTTCATGGCGCCCATCATCCTGCACCGCAAAAACCACCCGCGCAAACCCGGTGTAACGCTCTATTTCCTGCGCGCACTGGCACTGGCACTAGCCGAACACCCGGACTGCGCCGGCTACATGGTGGGTGGCCGCATCCTCACCCCGCGCCGCATCGACCTGGGTGTAGCCGTGCAGGTGGCAGATGGCGTCATGGTACCCGTCTTGCGCAATGTAAACGAATATACACTGAATGAACTCATCGACGAGTACAACAAGGTGGTAGCCCAGGCGCGGGATCGACGTCTGGAGCCCACCTACCAGGGTGGCGGCATTGCCACCGTCTCCAACTTCGGCGGCTTCGGGCTCACTAACGCCACCCCCATGCCCCTGCCCAGCGAAAGCCTCATACTGGGCGTAGGCGCCGTGCAGAAGGTACCGGTGTGGAGCGACGAGGTGCAGTGCTTCCTGCCGGTGGAACAGGCTCAGATTGTCGCCTCATTTGACCACCGCGTAATGGATGGCGGCGATATCGGCCGCCTGATGCTGCGCATTGCCCACTATCTGGAACACCCGGAATTCCTTTAAACCTTGCCGTGGACCAATACCCCAAAAACATGGTGCTGGGCCTCATCGCCTGTGCGGGTGAATTTCCGCGCAAGGTGATAGAGGGGGCGCACCGTGCCGGGGTGAAAGTCATTTCTGCCGGTATGCGCGGGGCCGTAGGACCGGAAATCCCCGGCATGAGCGATGCCTATAAATGCTTCCGCGTGGGCTCAATTGAAGCCCCGGCAGAGTTTTTCCGGGAAAATGGCGTAACCCATGTGATGCTCACCGGGCAGATTAAACCTTCGTGCATCTACACCATGTGGCCGGATGCCACCGCGCGCAAATTCCTCAAAACACTCGACCGCCGCAACGCGCACACCATCTTTACCACAGTCTGTGATTTCATTCACTCCAAAGGCATGGAGGTACTGCCTTCCATCACTTTCATGGAAGACCAGCTGCCAGTCCCCGGCCATATTGCCGGCCCCGCACCCACTGAGGAACAGCTGAATGAAGCCCGCTTCGGCCTGAGCATGGCGCGAGAGATTGCCCGCCTCGATATCGGCCAGAGCATCATCGTCCACGGCCACCAGGTCGTGTGCGTAGAAGCATTCAAAGGCACAAATGAATGCCTGCACGCCGGCGGTCACCGCCCACATGGAGTCACACTCTGCAAAGTGACCAAACCCGGGCATGACATGCGCTTCGATGTTCCCTGCATCGGCACAGGAACCATCCGCAACGCCGTCAAGGCCAATGTGAACCACATTGTCTTTGAGGCGAAACGCACCATTCTCTTCCAACGCGAGGAAGTAGCCCGGCTCTGCAACGAACACGGCATTACCCTGCACGCCATGGAAGTACCCATCCCCGCGCAGGAAGGCGCCGACCCCGGCCACATTGCCACCGATGCCGCTCACGCCGCCGCCATGGCTCAGGAAATCACCCGGCTTGGCATTGGCTGCTGTGCAGTCGTGTGCGATGGAGTTGTCATTGCGGTGGATGATGCCGACGGCCCACTGAAATGCATTTACCGCGCCGGGGAGTATATGAGACGCCTGCGGCTGGCTCGTCTGCTGAACTGGCTGGGGCGCATTCTGCTGGGGCGCCCGGGCACCCCGCCGGCCCCCATGGTACTGGTATCGACCCGGCCGCTTACAGGTGAAGAAGAGAAAGCCGCCCACAAAGCTGGCATTCAATACCTGAAATGAGCTTGAACAATCACCCCTTATCTGCTAGCATAATGCCACCGACCATGAAAACGCAAACCATATCTTTTCGTTGTCCAGAGGAGCTCATCCAGGAGATGGATATCCTCAGCAAGCACAACCAGATTGACCGCAGCGGCTACATTGTACAGGCTCTGCAAAGCCTGCTTACCGGGCTCTCCAAGAAGGGCGTCTGCAAACTCGACAAAGCCCCGCTGCCCGCATCTCCTCTGGCAGCAGAGGAAAAATAAATGGCTCGCATTCTGACAGCTCTGAGCGGCGGTGTGGACAGCGCCGCTGCGGCGGCTCTCCTGGTGGAACAGGGGCACGAGGTAGTGGCCGCTTACATGAAAAACTGGGTAAACGACGAAAACATACCTGGTGAATGCCCATGGGAGCGCGATATTGAGGACGCCCTGGGTGTATGCCGCAAGCTTGGCATCGAATTCCGCGTGGTAGACCTCATTGAGCAATACCGCCAGCGCATTGTCAATTATCTGATAGAAGGCTACCGAACCGGCTCAACCCCGAACCCGGATGTACTGTGCAACCGGGAAATGAAATTCGGCGTGTTGCTGGATTATGCGCTGGAACAGGGGTTCACCGGCGTAGCCACCGGTCACTATGCCCAACGGCTCGATGTACCGGGCGAGGGCAGTTACATTCTGCGTGGTGCAGATGTAAACAAGGACCAGTCGTATTTTCTGGCGCTCATGCGCCCGGAACAGGTTGCCCACGCTATCTTCCCCGTGGGTGGCATCACCAAGCCCCAGGTGCGAGAGATTGCCCGCCGTTTCAACCTGCCCAATGCAGAAAAGAAGGACTCTCAGGGCATCTGCTTTATCGGCCAGGTAAAAATGAGCGATTTCCTGCGCCACTACCTGCCGGATAACCCCGGCGACATTGTGGATTTACAAGGCCGCAAACTGGGGCGACACGATGGTCTGCACCTCTTCACCATGGGGCAGCGCAAGGGGCACCACATTGCCTCGCCCAGGGAAGGCGTAGCCTATGTGGTTGTAGGCAAAGATTTGCAGCGCAACCGTCTCATTCTAGGCTACGAAGGGCAGGACACCCCGGGGCTTTATACCACCCGCGCCGTTGTCGGCAGTATCACTAATACCCTGACCCCCCTGCCCGAGCGGGTGATGGCCCAGCCCCGCTACCGCGCCGCCGCCGTTCCCGCCACCTGTACCCACCTGGAAAATGGCAAGGTGCAGCTCGATTTTGACACCCCGGTGCGAGCCCTGGCTCTGGGGCAGGTGTGCGCTTTCTACGCGCCCGATGCCCTGCGCGGCGAAAAACTGCTGGGGGGCGGCTTCTTTGAAACTCTGGCATAGGGGCGGGAAAATCAGAGTTCCCAGTCCACCTCTACCTTTTCGGCTTCGCCCTGCTTGTTCTCGTAAAACACGTAGCCATTTTCAGCCCCGAAGCGGTACACCTCCATGGTAACCTTCACATCGAAACAGCAATAGCGCGCAATATCCAGAATTTTCTGAGTATCGCCAGTTTTTTCATACTCTGCCCACCATTTGAGCGCATCGGTCCCCTCAGCGGTCTTTGAATTACCACCCAGGGTAACCTTGGCCACGGAATCCAGTTTGAGGCGATGCCCCAGACGCGAGGTGAGGTCGGCGCAGATATCGAGGTTATTGGTGACATCGGCCACGGTCCAGAAGGTGTAAGCCTGCAGCACGCCATAGTCGAAGTTCACATGGTTGTAGCCCACCACGAGGTCGGCCATGCGCAATTCCTCGATGAGTTCCTCCATACGATCCTCGGTGTAAATGTGGTAAGCATTATCCCGCGTAGAGAAAGTAACAGCAACCGAAACACCCATTTTGGCAGTTTCATGCCAGCCGCCAACCTCGGCAGCAGAGCGGCGGGTTTCCAGATCAAAATAAACAATGTTTTTCATAACTGACCAGCAGGCAGAGTGCGACGCAGCCCTTCATAGAGCATAATGGCAATGGAGGTGGAAAGATTCAGCGAGCGGGCTCGCTCGCCCGGCATGGGGATACGCAGGGCTGTTTCCGGGTGGGCATCAATCCAGCGCTCCGGCAGCCCCTTGGATTCGGGGCCGAACACCAGGTAATCCCCATCCTGAAGGGGGAGTGAAGGTTCCCAGATGCTATGCGTTGCCTTGGTGGAAAGATACCAGAAGCGCGCGCCAGGAGCGGCGGCTGCCTCCAGTTCCTCCAGCGAATCCCAGAGCTGCAAATCCACGTATTTCCAGTAATCCAGCCCAGTGCGGCGCACATGCTTTTCATCCAGGCTGAAGCCGAGCGGCTTAATGAGGTGCAACCGGGAATCAGTAGCCACAGCCAGGCGCCCGGCAGCACCGGTGTTGTGCGGAATTTCCGGGTGAAAGAGGACGATATGAAACATGCGAAGCCTTACTTAGCACCCTTGCGGAACAGAACGGCAGGAATCGTGCGGAAGAAGAGCTTGACATCCAGCCAAAGACTCCACTCATCAATATAGCGCAGGTCCTTGTTCACCATGTTATCAAAATCGCCGTTATTGCTGCGGTCCTCCACCTGCCAGAAGCAGGTAAGCCCCGGCTTGACGCTCAGGCGGCGGCGGTGTTCAATCTTCGGGAACGCCTCCGTCTCATATACCGGCAGCGGTCGCGGCCCCACGATGCTCATATCCCCGCTCAGAATATTGAGCAGCTGCGGCAGTTCATCAATGGAAGTCTTGCGGATGAAGTGGCCGAACTTGAAGATGCGCGGGTCGTTGGTAAGTTTGAAAATGGGGCCGTTCATCTCATTGCCATACTTGGCTTTCACTTCTTCCAACCGAGCCTCAGCATCCACATACATGGAGCGGAATTTCCACATGTAGAACACGCGGCCGTAAACCCCCGAGCGTTTCTGGCGAAAGAACACCGGTCCCTTGGGATCGCTCAGCTTGATACCCACGGCAGCCACCACCCACAAGGGCGAGGAGCATACCAGGATAATCAGCGCCATGATGCGATCAATCACCGCCTTGAACACGCGAGCCCAGGAATACACCGGGGTGGAGCTGAGCACAAGCATGCGGGCCTCGCCCACTTCATTGATATCGGCGCGCAAGGTTGTACCCATGCGGTTACCCAGCACCAGATTCACATCAATACCCTGCACTTCACACTGCATGATAACCCCGGCAAACGCATGATACGCCGCCAACCCGCCAAAGACATACAGGCCGTTCACGCTGTACTCCTGGATAATCTGCTGCACCTTTTCCTCGCTGTCGGCGCCAGTCTCGATGCGCCCGACCACGTTGAAATTATTTTTCCAATAATCCGGCAGGGCATTCCACCCTTTCTCTATATCCTCCGGCGCACCAGCCAGAATCACCTGGCGCCGGTAAACGTGCGCATTCCCCCGCAACAGGTAATAGCAGCGCACCACCAGATAGCGCAGAAACACAACCAGGGCAATACCCACCAGATTCACCAGAAGGGTCTGGCTATAGAAAGAAGACGTTTCCTGAATGGCCAGATAAATGCCGATACCGCAGAGATAATAAACGGAGAAAGCCAGTAGCTGCCGCAGTGCCGTCCTTACAGTCTGCATATTCTGCTTGTGGTAGAACCCCACCTGGCGCAGAATGATGGGAACCGCCACCAGCGCTGCACCTGCCAAAAAGGGAGAAGCCGTCAGCAGATTGAAAAATCCGTGCTGCGGCTGACCGCTAAAACCAGCAATCAGATTGGTCACATGCGGCGAAAAATATGCAAAAACGCCAGCCAACACAAAGTCTGCACACGGGTAGAGACAAGAATGGTAAAATTTACTTCTACGGGTCATATGCTCCCGCGCATTGTACCACCTGAGCGCGCCTCTAACAAGCAAATTCGGGAAACAAGACGCTCAAAAATCTTTTTCCTTGAAAGATAAAGGCATTTTCGCTAGTATATACTCCATATGAACTTGCTTAAAAGCATGACGGCAATGATTGCAATGACCGGGGCTCTTGCCATGGCGCAGGATGCGTACACACCGCACCCCGATTGGGAAAACCCGCAGAATCTTTCGCAGGGTCGCGAGGAAGCCCGAGCATTTTATGTACCGTTCGCCAATCGTGATGAAGCGTTGAAAGGCCACCGCAAGGATTCTTCGCTCGTTCTCTCTCTTAACGGTTATTGGAAATTCCACTGGTCACCCTGCCCGGATGACCGCCCGCTGGATTTCTACAAACCCGAAACCGATATCAGCAACTGGGCAGAGATTGATGTACCCAGCAACTGGCAGATGCGTGGCTACGGCACCCCGATTTACAGCAACCAGCGCTACACCTTTGTACGCGACTGGCCGCGTGTGATGACCAAACCGCGTAACGAATCCGAGGAAAAATACACCACCCCGAAAACCGAGCCGAACGCAGTGGGCAGCTACCGCCGCGACATTGAGCTGTCGGCAGATTGGAATGGACGAGAAGTATTCATACGCTTCGATGGCGTGGATTCCTTCTTCTACCTGTGGGTAAACGGCCACAAGGTCGGGTTCTCCAAGGACAGCCGCACCGCTGCCGTCTTTGATATCACCCCCTATGTAAAACCCGGCAAGAACGTGATTGCCGCCGAGGTATACCGCTACAGCGATGGTTCATACCTGGAATGCCAGGATATGTGGCGCCTCTCCGGCATTTTCCGCGATGTGTACATGTACACCACACCCAAGGTGCAGATTCGCGATTTCTTTGTACACACCGATTTTGACGGCCAGCCCGGCAAGAAGGACTACAGCCAGAGCCAGCTGAGCATTGAGGTGGATGTAGACAACCGCAGCACCGCCGCCGATAGCACCACCGTGCAGGGCGAACTCATCGACGCAGCGGGCAAGACCGTGGCCACCATGAGCAGCACTCCGCTGAGCATTGCCCCCGGAGCAGAGGTGAAAACCACCCTGAAAGCCACTATTGCCAACCCGGCCTTGTGGAGCGCCGAAAAGCCGAATCTCTACCGTCTGCTCCTCACCCTGCGCAATAAGAAGGGCGAAATCACCGAAACGCTTTCCCGCAAGATTGGTTTCCGCGATGTGCAGCTGGTGGATGGCCGCTTCCTGGTGAACGGCATGCCGGTAAAACTCAAGGGCGTGAACCGCCACGAAAGCCAGCATGCCAACGGTCACACCGTAACCGAGGAGGAATGCTACCAGGAACTCCTCATCATGAAGCGCGGCAACATCAACCACATCCGCAACTCCCACTACCCGCAGGTAGACCGCTTCTACGAAATGTGCGACGAGCTGGGCATCTACGTGTGCGATGAGGCCAACATCGAATCCCACGGCTATTATTACGGCGAGCTCTCCCTCTCCCACCCGGCAGAGTGGAAAGCCCAGCACGTATGGCGCAACAAGAACATGGTGGAACAGAGCAAGAACCACCCCTGCGTGGTCATCTGGTCCTACGGCAACGAAGCCGGCCCCGGCGACAACTTTGCCGCTGTGCGTGATTGGATTAAGAGCCGCGATACCTCACGCCTCACCCAGTACGAGCGCAACAACGACCTGGCAGACCTCTGCTCCAACCAGTACCCCAGCGTGAACTGGACCCGCAACGTGGCCAGCTCCAAGCTTCAGAAACCCTGGTACATTTCCGAGTATGCCCACATTCTCTGCAACTCCATGGGCAACCTGGCCGATTACTGGGAAGCCATCGACAGCAGCGACTCCATCATCGGCGGCGGTATCTGGGAATGGATTCACCAGAGCTATGACCAGGAGGTCACCCTGCCCGATGGCCGCAAAGTTACCCGCCAGGCTTACGGAGGTGACCACGGCGAATACCCGAACGACGGTATTTTCTGCATCAAGGGTGTGATTTACAGCGACCGCACCGTCACCCCGCTGTACGATGAAATCCGCAAGGTACAGCAGAATGCCTCCTTCACCCTGGAAGGTCTTACCAAAGACAACAAGGGACTCATCATCAACGTACGCAACAAGCACCTCTTCACCGACCTGGCCGAATACAACGGCACCTGGACACTGGCAGAAGAAGGCAGCAAGGTGGTCGTTCAGGGCAACTTCGATATCTCCGCCGCTCCGCTGACCACGCGACAGCTGGTGCTGCCGCTGAGCGCCGAGCAGCTCCTCTCTCTCAGAAAGGACCGCCGCTATTACCTGACGGTCAACCTTCAGCTCAAGCAGGATACAGCCTGGGCCAAGAGCGGCTACGTAATTGCCACCGAACAAATGGAACTGCCGGAGGACATGACGGGCTATGACGCCCGCAACAACCTGATGAAGCTCAGCGAAGCCCGCGTTGATGTGCGCAACCAGAGCGGGCAGATGCTCATCATCGGGCCGAACTTCTCGCTCTGCGTAGACAAGGTGACCGGCGGAATCAAGAACTACATCGTGAACGGTCAGCAGCTGCTGGGCGAGAAAGCCACGGTGCAACTCAACGCCTTCCGCGCCCCGGTGGCCAATGACAAATGGGCCATGAACCAGTGGCTCAACAACGGCTTGGGCAACCTGACCCACAGCGCCACCCCCCTGCTTGTAGAACGCCTGCCGCACGGCGTGGTGCGCATCTCCTGCGACGTCATCAGCCAGGGTACTCGCAAGGAAAACCTCAACAGCGGCGAGTATGACAATGGCACCTACACCGTCAAGGACCTGGGCCCCATAACCGATAAGGACTTCAAGTTCACCACACAGCTGGTATATACCATTCTGCCGAATGGATACATCAGCGTGCAGGCCGGCATCATCCCCAGTGTCAACAAGGTGGTGCTGCCCAAGCTGGGCTACACCCTCAGCATGCCCGAGCGTTACTCCAACGTGCGCTGGTATGGCCGCGGCCCCGGTGAAAACTACACCGACCGCAAAGCCGGCTCTCACATGGGCATATGGAACAACACCGTGGAAGGCATGGTGGAACGCTACCCCTTCCCCATGGAAATGGGTAACCGCATGGACACCAAGTGGGTGGCTGTCACCGATGAAAAAGGCATCGGCCTGGTGGTAGCGGCCGAACCGCACGAGAATTTCAACTTCTCCGCGCTGCCCTACACCGCTCGCGATATCTTTGAAGCCGCTCACCCGGAAGAGGTGAAGCGCGCGGGAGCCACCGTGCTGAGCGTGGATGCCTTCACCCTGGGGCTGGGTGGTGCCGCCTGCGGCCCGCTGCCCATGGATCGGGATATTCCGCTTTCCGGCCCCACTACGTTTGTATTCTCTCTGCGCCCGCTGCTGCAGGGAGAAGACCCGGCAGAAGTAGGGCGCAAGATGCTGCCGCTTACGGGGGCTGTAACCCTCTCCCGCGACAGCGTGGGCTATGTACACGCCACCTGCGGTTCCCGCGATGCCAGAATCACCGTGACCATGCCGGATGGCACTGAAACCGAGTACAAGGAGCCCTTCCTGCAACGCGTAGATGGCATTGTGCGCGCCTGGGCATCCAGCGAGGGCTGCATGAACAGCGTGGGCGTCTTCCAGAAACTCCCCGAGTGGAAACCGGACAATGTGATGCGCATCATCTCCTGCTCCAGCTATGCCGGCAGCAGCAATTCCCCCTGGAATCTCATCGATGGTCGCCGCGACACCTTCTGGCATTCCGAATGGCGCACCAACCCCATGCCGCCTTATCCGCACGAAATCGTCATCGACATGGGCGCGCTTTCCGAGCTTCGCGGCTTTGCCTTCACTCCGCGCCAGGGGCGCTCGTCCTCCCGCGCAGGTAAGATTGACATCTACCTTTCCAACGATGGCAAGATCTGGAACAGCACCCCGGATGCCAGCATCCAGATGATTGACGAAGACAGTGAACAGAAAATCCTGCTCAAGGAGCCGGTAACCACCAAGTTCTTCAAGCTCATTTTCCGCTCTCCCCTCGCAGGCAATGACCCCTATGCCGCTCTGGCTGAGGTGACCCCCATTGTCACCCGCGTAGTGGGCGAATACCCCCCGCATGCCTTCTTCTCTGTGGCATACGTAAGCTCAGACCTGCCGGAAGGTGGTCCCGCACGCAATGTGCTTGACGGCAACCCCGATACCTACTGGCACACGCTCAAGGGTGTGACCCTTGCCAGCTACCCGCACGAAATCCGCCTCGACATGGGTGGCGAGCGTACAGTCAAGGGGCTTGTATTCCAGAGCGCCAAGCAGGAAGAAGCCCGCGTTAAGGATTACGAGGTCTACATCAGCAACGATGGCAAGAACTGGGGCGACCCCGTAGCTCGTGGCACCATGGCCAACACAGCAGAAAGACAGGAGGCTCTGTTCTTCACCCGGGCCACTGGTAAATTCATCCGCTTTGTCGCGCTCTCATCACACGATGGCAGCGACTCTGCCGCCGTGGCTGAGCTCAATATCATTACCGATTAACACTCAGCGGCAATACCCATCATCTCTCAGCCCGTCTTCAGCATTGAAGACGGGCTTTTTCCTTCCCCATGCCAGCACTACCATTTCCAGCCCAGGCAAGCACCACCAACCATGACAATAATAAATCTTCACCTAGGTAGAAAAACCAGCTATAAATGACGCCATGCCCATATGCCCGAAATGTTCTGCCACTATTCACGCCGGTGCTGAAGACCAGTGCCCGGCCTGTGGGTACAATATCGGGCAGGCTGATGAAATTTTCGGTTATGGGCAGGTGGAGTTTACCCGTGTGGTAGACGCCGCTGGCGCCTTAACCCACCAGGAACGCATTGAACTGATGCACACACTGGAGGGGCTGGAGCGCCGCATCCGCCCAGTTGCGCTCTGCATTTACATTACCGATGTAGGCCAGGTGCAGGAGCTGCGCACCCACGCACACTGGATTCTGAACCATGCTCGAATTCACCACCCATCATTCGGAAAGCGTGAGCTGCACAAGGCCATTGAAGACGCCGAACTGCGCGAGCGCCGCCCAGGCGAGCGCCGCCAGCAGGAAGAACCCCGCCAGGGTTGGCTGAGCCGCACCTGGCAAGCCGTGCGCGAATATGTAATGGATGCCCTGCACCCCCTGCCGCCGCCCGTAAAACAGGAATGGATGCTGGTGCTGGTAATGGACGTGCAACTGGAAATGGCCTGTTTTTCATGGGGCTACAAGCTCGACCCATTCATCGACCCCGACCGCATCAACACCTGCATCAAATGCGCCAAACTGCAATTCCGCGAGCGCGCCATGGTAGCAGGGCTCAAACGTGTAATGCGCGCCGCAGCACGCCGCATTTCCTCCCATGCGGGCTCGGTCAACCGCCGCCTGCGGCACGCCCGGAAGGTAGCCACACTGGCGGCTGCGCTCAGCCTGCTGCTGGGCAGCAGCACACAGGCCGAGCCCGAGCAGGCACCCCCCACCGCCGCCCCACAGGTAGCCCCGGCTGAACCACCGGCAGACGGCGATCTGCCTCACTGGCGGGCAGAGGATTACCGCCACCTGATGGCCGGCGAGCTTCTCACCGGCTACGTATCGCTATTCCCGCCTAAACCCACACCGGAGGAAATCAAGGCCGAAGAAGCCAAACGCAAGGAACTGCAACGTCTCCAACGCGAACTTCGCCGCCAGAATCCCCGCCAATTCACCCGGCCCAAGCCCTTGGAAAAACCAGAAGAGAGCGACACTCGCATCCTGGGCCGTTACTACGACACCTACACCAGGCCGGCCAAAGACTCCACCCTGAACGACCCACAGCGACTGCTCAACACCGTGGAGCAGGAAGACGTGAACCACGTACTACGCTCGCTCAATGCCAATGCCGCGTTCCGGATGTATGTGAGCGTCATTAAAGGGGGCCAGGAAGTCCCCAGTGAACTCGCGGTCGATATCCTGATAAAAGGCACGGCGCAACCCTGCGAATACGCGGTGCTCATGCGCTACCCCATAGGCAACCCGGCAGCCATTGAACTGGGATACCAGGAAATCAAGCTGCCAGACTCCCAGCGCCACGAGTGGCTTCAAAAAGTACGCACCGCAGCAGCAGATGGCGGCGCCGAGGGGTTAATGCAGGCCTTGCGCTGCCTCAGCGGCCTCATCACCCCGATTGCCGGCGATTTCAAGCCTATCACCGCCAACACCGGCGGCAAAGCCGACCTCATTGACATCCAATACAAGGAAGGCGCCCAGAAAAAGAAAAAGAGCACCAAGGAACGTCTCACCGAAATCATCCAGAATCCGGTCATCGTAGCCTCTGTGCTGTACCCGCTGGGCACTCTGACTGCCCTTACCCTGCTTTACCTGCTCTTCAACTGGCTGCGCACCACCTCCAAGCTGGAGGACAGTGAATCCGACATCCGTCTTTCTTCCCCTTACGGCGCTGGCGTAAGCCGCTATGTACGCTACCTGGAAGGCACAGAAGCCAGCAAGGAAAAACGCCTTTTCTGATATTTTCCTGCGTATTTGAAGCACAAAATAAGCAACTTTCCCTTTCAGCGGGTCGATTTTCTGTCTAATTGCGCCCTTTTTGGTTGCTTTTGCCCCCTTGCGGGTGTAGTATATGGCTCGTGAAAGCAGAATTTCACACCAGGGGGGCGCTGTCTCCTCATCGCATCATTTTCCTAAACATTGTAAACCAATATGAACACAACATACAGCACTATTGACGCGAATGAGGCCGTAGCCTCCGTAGCGTACCGTTGCTCTGAAGTGGCCGCTATCTACCCCATCACCCCGTCCTCGCCGATGGGTGAATCGGCAGAAGCCTGGACCGCTGTAGATCGCAAGAATCTCTGGGGCACGGTTCCCAGCATCGTCGAGATGGAATCTGAGGCAGGTGCTGCCGGTGCCGTGCATGGCGCACTGCAGACCGGCTCCATGGCCACCACCTTCACGGCTTCTCAGGGTCTACTGCTCATGATTCCGAACATGTTCAAGATTGCCGGCGAACTGACTCCCTGCGTCTTCCACATTGCCGCCCGCGCACTGGCCGCCCAGGGTCTTTCCATTTTCGGTGACCACAGCGACGTGATGAGCGCCCGCTCCACCGGCTTTGCCATGCTTTGCGGCGCCTCCACCCAGGAAGCCCCGGATATGGCCGCCATTGCCCACGCCGCCACGCTGGAAAGCCGCGTGCCTTTCATCAACTTCTTTGATGGTTTCCGCACCTCTCACGAGGTGGGCAAGATTGCCGACATCACCGACGAGCAGCTGCGCGGCATGATTGATCAGGATCTGGTGGATGCCTTCCACGCCCGCGCCCTCACCCCCGATGCTCCGGTCATCCGCGGCACAGCCCAGAACCCGGACGTCTACTTCCAGGGCCGCGAAACCGTCAACAAGTTCTACAACGCCGTACCCGGCATTGTGAAGAAGGCCATGAAGAAGTTCGGCGAGCTCACCGGCCGCTGCTACGATGTGGTGGAATACATCGGCAACCCGGAAGCCACCCGCGTTATCATCATCATGGGCTCCGGCGCCGAAGCCTGCCTTGAAACCGTGCAGGCTCTCAGCGAGGACATCGGCGTGCTCAAGGTGCGCCTGTACCGTCCGTTCCCGGCAGAGGACGTGATTGCCGCCCTGCCCAAGACCGTGAAGAAGATTGCCGTGCTCGACCGCACCAAGGAACCCGGCAGCCTGGGCGAACCCCTGCTGCAGGACGTAGTGCAGGCTCTCTCCGATGCTTCCGTGAAGGGCACCCTGCCCTTTGCCATGCCCATCATCGTGGGTGGCCGCTATGGTCTGGGCTCCAAGGAATTCACCCCCGCCATGGTGAAGGGTGTGTTCGACGAGCTCAAGAAAGATGCTCCCATGACCGGCTTTGCCGTGGGTATTGAGGATGACGTGACCGGCCTTTCCATTGCCTACGACCCGAGCTTCACCACCGAGGCCGACACCGTCACCCGCTGCATGTTCTATGGTCTGGGTTCCGACGGCACTGTGGGCGCCAACAAGGACGCCATCAAGATTATCGGCAAGCACACCGACCTGTTCGTGCAGGGCTACTTCGTGTACGACTCCAAGAAGTCCGGTTCCTCCACGGTATCTCACCTGCGTTTCGGCACCACGCCGATTCACAGCACCTACCTCATCACCAGCGCCAACTTCATTGCACTGCACCAGCCCAGCCTGCTCAACACCTTCGACTTCCTGAAGAACGCAGCCGATGACGCCACCTTCCTCATCAACACCCCGGAGGCTCCTGACAAGGTGTGGGACAGCCTGCCTGCCCGCATGCAGCAGCAGATTATCGACAAGAACATCAAGGTTTACTGCATCGACGCCTTCAAGGTAGCCAAGGCTACCGGCATGGGTGGCCGCATCAACATGATTATGCAGACCTGCTTCTTCCACCTCTCCGGCGTGATTCCCTCCGACGAAGCCATCGGCTACATTAAAGAGGCCATCAAGAAGACCTACGGCAAGAAGGGTGACGAAGTGGTTGCCAAGAACATTCAGGCGGTGGATGCCTCCCTGGCCAACCTGTACGAAGTACCCGTGGGTACCAGCATCACCGGCCACGAGCTGCCCTCTGCCCTGGCCCCCGGCGCCCCTGCCTTTGTACGCGACGTGCTCGGCAAGATTGTCATCGGTGAAGGCGACAGCGTAAAGGTCTCCGAAATGCCCGTAGACGGCACCTTCCCCAGCGGCACCACCCAGTACGAGAAGCGCAACCTCGCCCTCGAAATCCCGGTGTGGACCCCCGAGAAGACCGAAACCAGCAAGGCCTGTATCCAGTGCGGTAAATGTACCACCGTGTGCCCGCACGCCGCGCTGCGCGCCAAGATGGTAGACCCGGCCGATATGGAAGGCGCCCCGGAAACCTTCAAGAGCGCCGATGCCAGCAAGATGCACAAGAACTGGCAGGGCAAGAAGTTCGTGATTCAGGTATCTGCCGCAGACTGCACAGGCTGCACGCTCTGCACCCGCGTATGCCCCACGAACTCGCTGACCATGACCCCGGCTGCCGAGGCTCTGAAGCCCGAGACCGAGAACTGGAACTTCTTCGAGAAGCTGCCTGACCCCGACCGCACCAAGATCAACGCCGGCCAGGTACGCGACCAGCAGTTCCTGCGCCCGCTCTTCGAATTCAGCGGTGCTTGCGCCGGTTGCGGTGAGACCCCCTACATCAAGGCTCTTACCCAGCTGCTGGGCAACCGCCTCGTAGTAGCCAACGCCACGGGTTGCTCCTCCATCTACGGCGGCAACCTGCCCACCACCCCCTGGACGCACGATGCCGATGGCCGCGGCCCCGCCTGGGCCAACAGCCTCTTCGAAGACAACGCCCAGTTCGGTCTTGGCTTCCGCGTCTCCCTCGACAAGAAGCAGGAATACGCCCTGGAGCTCCTCGACGCCGCTGCCGATAAGATTGGCACCGAGCTGGTGGACGCCATCAAGGCCAACCCGCAGAAGACCGAGGCCGAAGTAGCTGCTGCCCGCGAAACCGTGGCTGCCATCAAGGCTGCCTGCGGCGACACCCCCGAACTGTCTGCACTCAAGGCCCAGGCCAACTACCTGGTGAGCAAGTCCGTGTGGATTCTCGGCGGCGACGGCTGGGCATACGACATCGGCTACGGTGGTCTCGACCACATCCTGGCTTCCGGCCGCAATGTGAAGGTGCTCGTCATGGACACCGAGGTGTACTCCAACACCGGTGGCCAGTGCTCCAAGGCTACCCCGCGCTCCGCTGTGGCCAAGTTCGCCACCCGCGGTAAGGACCAGGTGAAGAAAGACATCGGCTACATGGCCATGACCTACGGCAACATCTACGTGGCTTCCATCTCCATGGGCTCCAACGATGAACACGCCCTCAAGACCCTGGCCGAAGCCGAGGCTTACGACGGCCCCGCCCTCGTGATTGCCTACAGCCACTGCATCAACCACGGTATCAACATGGCTCAGGGTCTCGACCGCCAGAAGGATGCCGTAGACTGCGGCCGCTGGTTGCTCTACAACTTCAACCCGGACAACATCAAGCAGGGTAAGAACCCGCTCACCATCAAGAGCAAGGCTCCCAAGATGTCCGTGCGCGACGCCCTCATCGGCGTGGACGGCAAGGGCGGCGAAAACCGCTTCAAGATGCTGGCCAAGACCAACAAGGCCAACTTCGAGAAACTTCTCGCCCTGGAAGAGCAGGATATCGCCCGCCGCTGGCGCCTCTACCAGGCTCTCGCCGCCATCGACTACAGCGCCGAGGCCGAGGCTGCTCCCGAGGCCTGAGCCCGCGGCTCCCAATAACTTCAACGGCGTGCGGTTCACCACCGCACGCCGTTCTTGTTGGGGCTTTCATGCTATCAACAAATCCGGAACAGGCCCGTGATATCCGCTCCATGGCACTTTAGGCTTGCAAACCCGGGCAAATTCCGTACACTGTGCGGCCCATGAACCGCATCACCCGACAAGCCTTCATTGCAACGATTCCCGTACTGACGGGGTATCTGGCCCTGGGCTTCGGCTTCGGGATAATGCTCCAGGCGAGCGGGTTTCCAGTGTGGCTGGCACCGGTAATGAGCATCACCATGTACGCCGGGGCGATGCAATACGTGGCCGTAGGGCTGCTGAGCAGCGGGGCTTCGCTGCTCACCGTAGGGCTCACCACCTTTCTGGTAAATGCGCGACACCTGTTTTACGGCATTTCCTTGCTCGACAAGTTCAAGAACACCGGAAAACGGACGCCCTACCTGATTTTTGCGCTCACCGATGAAACCTATTCCCTGCTGTGCCAGGACACCCCGCACATTCCTGATGCAAAACGGAAACACTACTATTTCTGCATCTGCTTCTTCAACCACTGTTACTGGATTACCGGCTGCACGCTGGGGGCGGCGACTGGTTCTCTGCTGACCTTCAACAGCCAGGGAATTGATTTTGTGCTGACCGCGCTGTTCATCACCATCTTCGTTGAGCAGTGGCAGAGCACGAAAAACCACTATCCCGCCATCGTAGGTGCAGCCGTTACAGGGCTCAGCCTGGTGCTGTTTGGCAAGGAAAACTTCATGATTCCTGCCATGTGTGCCATTCTGACCCTGCTCTGCCTGCACAAGGAAAAGGAGGTTCCCCATGGTTAATGCACACACCTTCTACGCCATCGCAGTCATGGCGCTGATTACAGCCCTGCTGCGCTTCCTGCCTTTTCTCATCTTCAAAGGAAAAGCAGGCACCCCGCCAATCGTCGAAAAACTGGGGCGCCAGCTCCCCAGCGCCGTCATTGCCATGCTGGTGGTCTACTGCATGAAGGATATGACCTTCTCCTGCACAGCAGGCTACCTGCCAGCCATCCTGGCCAGCCTGCTGGTGGGAGCACTCCATCTCTGGAAGCGCAACATCCTGCTGAGTGTCATCGGCGGCACGGTAAGCTACATGCTGCTGGTGCAGCTAGTGTTCTAGGCAAATACCATTGACAAACAGCCAGCACGCCAGTACAATAACGCCCACGCCCCATGATTCAGATACCCGCACACGCGCTCACTGTGGTAGAGCGATTAGAACGCTACGGCTACGAGGCCTATGTGGTAGGCGGCTGCGTGCGTGATTCGCTGCTGGGACGCTGCCCGAAAGACTGGGATGTATGCACCAATGCCCTGCCAGAGGAAGTGCTGCGTGTCTTCAAGCGCTTCCATGTCATCAAGACCGGTCTGCAGCACGGCACCGTCACCGTCATGGTAAACCACGAACCGGTAGAGGTAACCACCTTCCGTATTGATGGCACGTATACCGATAACCGCCACCCGGACAGCGTGAACTTTGTCAGCCGTGTGGAAGAAGACCTGGCTCGCCGCGATTTCACCATCAACGCCATGGCCTACAACCCCACCCGCGGGCTGGTCGATGCCTTTGATGGCCAGACAGACCTGAAAGCCGGCGTCATCCGCTGCGTGGGGGAACCCGATGCCCGCTTCAACGAGGACGGCCTGCGCATTCTGCGCGCGCTGCGCTTTGCCGCGCGCTACAACTTCGGCATCGAGACCGAAACGGCCTATTCCATCCACCGCAACCGCCACCTGCTGGAAAACGTGAGTGTGGAGCGTATCTTCACCGAACTGAAAGGCATCCTCATTGGCGAGGGAGTACTGGGCATGATGCAGGCCTTCCCGGATGTATTCGCCGTCATCATCCCGGAGCTGGCACCCACCATCGGCTTTGAGCAGCACAACCCACACCACCTCTATGACGTGTGGACACACACCGCCCACGCAGTGCAGGCGGCCCCGGCAGATGAGGTGATTCGCCTGGCCCTGCTGCTGCACGATATCGCCAAACCCGCCACCTTCACCCGGGGCGAAGACGGCAAAGGCCACTTCTACGGCCACGGCACCAAGGGGGCAGACCTGGCGCGCCACATCATGCACCACCTCAAGAGCGACACCGCCACCCTGGACAAGGTGGTTACCCTGGTGCGCGAACACGATAATACCCTGCCCACCACTGCCCCCGGCATGCGCCGCACCATCGGCCGCCTGGGCCTTGATACCCTGCACCAGCTCATGGCAGTCAAGCAGGCCGACATGGATGCCCAATCCACCCACGAACGCCCGCGGAAGCAGGCCACCCTGCGCGAAGCCCGCCTGCTGCTGGAGGAGGTACTGGAAGGCACCCCCGCCTACACCGTGGGCGACCTGGCACTCGCCGGGCGGGATTTAATAGCCATGGGGCTCAAACCCGGCCCTGCCATGGGCAACATTCTCAAAACCCTGCTGGCCGAAGTACAGGACGAAACCATACCCAACACGCGCGAAGGGCTCACCCCCCGCGCTCAGCAACTCATCAACCAATCCCAATCATCATGAACAACTGCCCGAACTGCGATTTCCGCTCCAGACGTTCCCGCTTTATGCTCTTCCTCCTCAGCCTGCTCGTCTTCTTTGGCATTGGCGGCATTCACCGCATCTACGCCGGCAAGGTCATCTCCGGTATCATCCAGCTCTGCACCGCCGGCGGCTTCCTCATCTGGCAGTTGATTGATATCCTCATCATTGTATTTGGTGGATTTACGGATGACGAGGGCCGCGTAATCTAAGTCCACCCCGCAGGGGCTGGACGATATCCGCTTCGCGGACGATATCTGCGCCCATGGGGCACAGATATCCATCGCTGACGCTCGGACTTATAGGCACATAGCAACCCGCAACTGGGCCACCTGCTCCGCTTTGCCCAGAGCCGTTCCCAGAGCAAAGCCGAACTCCAGCGCCGCACCAGGGCCGCGGCCGGTCACCAGCTTGCCATCGGTCACGGCGGGGGCAGCCACCACCTCGGCAGCAGATTTCAAATCGCCCTCCACCCCGGGGTAGCAGGTGCAGCGGTGGCCTTTCAGCACGCCAGCAGCCTCCAGAGCAATGGGAGCAGCGCAAATAGCAGCCACCAGCTTATCGGCCTCGCGCATGGCACGCACCAGTGCCAGTACCGCCGGTGTATCACGCAGCAGCCAGGAAGCCGGGCCACCCGGCAGAATAATACCATCGTAATCCTCCGGCTTCACATCCACCATCAGCATCTCGGCATTCATCACCATACCATGCGCCCCCTCTACCGCTCGCCCCTTGACACCGGCTGTCACCACCGGAATTTCCAGACGACGCAGAATATCAACAGGCGCAGTCAATTCAATCTCCTCAAATCCGGGAGCCATCAGCACGAGTACAGGTTTCATGCCACCATCATACCCGCCCCGCATGCAACTTGTCAAGGCAGAAGAAAATTCCACCAGTGGCACATATCGACTTCGCTTTACTCAAAACACAATATGTGGTATAAGTTTGAAAAAAGTTATAGAAAATCTTGCGAATTTACGAAATTATGCTTGCATGAACTGGACGAAACAGGTAAAATAGGCTCAACAAAGGAGGTTTTTCATGAAATTTTCACTCGCAAAACAAGTTCTGCTTGATGGCATCAACAAGGTGGCCGGTGTGGTCTCCACTCGTCCCAGCATGCCCATTCTCTCCAACGTGCTGCTGGAAGCTGCCGACGGCGAACTGAAGCTTACCACCACCAGCATGGAACTGACCATCGTGACCAAGGTGCCCTGCATCGTGGAGAAGGCTGGTTCCATCACCCTTCCTGCCAAGAAGCTGCAGAGCATCATCCGCGAATTGCGCGACGGTGAGGTCAGTCTCGAAGTAAGCGGCACCGTGGCAACAATTCGCTGCAACCGTGCCCAGTTCAAGCTCAACGGTCTGCCCGCCAATGAGTTCCCCGGTCTGCCCATATTCAAGGAAGCCCGCGAATTCAAGGTACAGCAGGGCGTGCTCAACAAGGGCTTCGGCTTCACAGAGTTTGCCATTTCCAACGATGGTACACGCTATGTGCTCAACGGCATCTACACCTGCTTCCAGGATGGCAAGCTCACCCTGGTGGCTACCGATGGCCGCCGCCTGGCTCTCTTTGAGAGCGAGCTGGAATTCCCGGAATCCCAGGAAGTGTGCATCGACATTCCCAGCCGCGCCGTGGCCGAGGTACACCGTCTGCTGGGCGACAATGGCGATGTGATGATTCGCATCACGAGCAACCAGGCATCCTTCGATTTCGATGACACCCTGCTCATCACCAAGCTCATCGACGGCAATTACCCGAACTACCGCCAGGTCATTCCCAGCCGCTACAACGAGCGCGTGGTCATCCCCGCAGCCGAGCTGCAGAGCGCTGTGCGCCGCGTTTCCCTGCTCTCTTCCGAGAAGACCAACACCGTGAGCTTCCGCTTCACCCCCGGCGTCATGTCTGTGCAGTCCAGCGCCAACATGGGCGAGGCTAATGAAGAAGTACCCATCGACTACAATGGCCGCGAAATCTCCATTTCCTTCAACGCCGACTACGTGCTTGCACCGCTCAAGTCCGTAGGCGACCAGGATGTGTGCATCGACCTCATCGACACCTCCAGCCCCGGCGTCATGCGCGTGGCAGATGAGTTCCTGTATGTGCTCATGCCCATCCGCGTTTAAATAAGTTTTTTTCAAGGTGATACAGCTGAGGAGTGGCCGACGAAAGTCCGCCGCTCCTCTTTGTATACACGTACAGCCGCAAATTCAGAAAGCCGCACCCTGCTCAGGGTGCGGCTTTCCGGATGATAAAAATGGTAAGCGGTTTACTCGCCCAGCGTGCAGGCGAGGGTCTGCGCCACGCCCTCGAACGCAGCGGCCACGCGGTTGGAGCCGGTATCCTCCAGCGCCACAGGGTGGCCCTGGTCGCCACCCTCGCGGGTGCGGATATCCAGCGGAATCTTGCCCAGCATGGGCACACCGAGCTTCACCGCCTCGCGGTCACCGCCGTGCTGGCCGAAAATATAGTGGATTGTCTCATCCGTGGGGCAGATAAAGTAACTCATATTCTCCACAATACCGAGAATGGGCGTATTGGTACGCTGATAGAGGCCGATTGCCTTTCGGGCATCAATAAGCGCCATTTCCTGCGGGGTAGTCACCACCACCACGCCATCCATCTGCACCGTCTGCACAATGGTGAGCTGAATATCGCCCGTGCCGGGGGGCATGTCCAGAATCAGGAAATCGAGCTCGCCCCAGTCCGTCTCCTTCAGGAACTGCTGGGTGTAGCGGGTGGCCAGCGGCCCACGCACCGCCACAGGGGAGGCCTCATCCATCATGAGCCCCATGGAAAGCAGCTTCACGCCATGCGCCTGCACCGGGATAAAGCGTTCGTCCTCACCGGCATCAGGCAGTTCCTTGGTGCCGAACATGAGCGCCATGGAAGGGCCGTAGATATCCAGGTCCAGCAGGCCGGTGCGGTAGCCCAGGCGGGCAAGTGCCACTGCGAGATTAGCAGATACCGTGCTCTTTCCCACGCCGCCCTTGCCGGAGGAAATGCCGATGATGTGCTTCACGCCGGGCAGCGGGGTTTTCCACTTGGCGGGGTCGTCCTGCATGGCGGCCTTTTTCTCCACATCCGGGTTGTGGTATTCGATATCCACATCAATGCTCTTCACGCCGGGCATTTCCTTCACCTCGGTCATGACGCTCTGGTACACAAAGCGGGGCACGTCCTCATTCTTGCTCTCAATACACAGTTCAATGCGCACCGCGCCCTCGGCGCTCACCGTGATATTCTTCACCAGGCCAAAGGAGACGATATCGCGACTGAACCCGGGGTATTTCACCGTGGTCAGTGCAGCGCGAATCAGCTCCGGCGTTACTTTTGCTTCACTCATAGCTCTTCTCAAAGCCCGCAGGCTTTGCTACTATGCGCCTTCCACCCCCATTTGTCAAGGTGAAACCCCGGCAGCAATCATCTGCGCAAACGTATCCCAAATCTTTGGGACACGTGTAAAAACGAACCCACCAGCCAAATCATCAACACTTTTTCCTTGCAGCAGGAACAAAGCATGCTAGAATGCAGAACATGTACAAGAACGCATTGAAAATCTGTGTATTGGCCGGGGCGCTGCTGCCCTGCTGGGGCAACGCCTTGACCAAGGAACTGCCTGCCCCGGTGATGACCGGCGGCATGCCGCTCATGGAAGCTATTGCGAAGCGCCACAGCGCCCGTGATTTTGATACCACCCGCGCTATTGATGACCAGACACTGGCGGATATCCTGTGGGTGGCCTGGGGCAAGAGCCCGCACGGCAAGCGCACTATTCCCACCTCTCGCAACCTGCAGAACATGCAGCTCTTTGTGCTCACCCCCACCGGCACCTGGGAATACGACGGCATGGCGCACACCCTGCGCAAGGTGAACAAGAAGAATCTCATTCCCCTCTGCAAACGCCAGGATTTCGTGAAAAATGCCCCGCTGCACCTGCTCTACACCTGCATGAACGATCGCGGCGGCGAGAACCACGTGGGCTCTGCCTACCAGAATGTGTACCTGTACTGCACCTCGCGCGGACTTTCCACCGTTGTGCGCGCCATGATTGACAAGGATGCCCTCAAACGCGAAATCGGCCTGCCGGAGAACCACTCCGTCATCGTGCACCAATGCATCGGCTGGCCGGCTAAGTAATAGCTCCATTTACCACGTTTTACCGAAAATCGGGAGTCCAAGACTCCCGATTTTCGGAAATTCAGGGCCATATCTTCCATTTTTCGAGTTACCCCGTGCATCTTCCGCACAAATTTTATACCAACTAAAACTTGCCAATAGCGGACGGATGGTGTAAAGTCTGGGGTAGCACAAGCTGCATCGCGCACGTTCGCGTGCGTGCTGGTGCATATGTGCGCCTGCACTTGTGCCGAGAACAAAATCCGAACAGCTATGTCTCAGGTAACAAAAACAATCATTAAGTTGCTGGTCGTGCTGCTGATTAGTGGCAGCATGCTCTTCATGCCCTTCGAGGAGTGGGGCCTGCCGGTAAACCCGATACAGACGCGAGTCATCGCCCTCTTTGTGTTTGCCGCCCTCATGTGGATTCTGGAGGTTATTCCGATCTGGACCACCTCGGTACTGGTAATTACACTGGCTCTGCTGGGAACTTCCAATACCTCGCTCAATTTCCTGAAAGTTGACAAATTCAACAGCAAGGACGTGGCTGCCATTGTGGCAGATGCCTATGGTCCCAGCGCCAATGCCGAAGTGGTCAAAGCCACTCAGGCCAGCGTGTCCGAAAAGCTCAAGAAGGCAACCAGCCTCACGCCTGATGTAGTTCGCAGCACCATCAACACTGCCATTCTCACACCCGTGGTAAGCGGCGAGGCTGATGCCGCCCAGGCTACTGCGCTGAAGGAAGCCGCCGGCCGCCTGTATGATGGCGAAATCAGCGCCCGTATCTCCAAGCTGGAGCTGACCAACCTGACCCAGCAAAAGAGCATTTTTGCTACCTTTGCAGACCCCATCATCATCCTGTTCCTTGGTGGTTTCTTCCTGGCAGACGCCGCCACAAAGTTCCGCCTGGACATCAACCTGGCACGCGTGCTGCTCAAGCCCTTCGGCACGAACCCGAAGTATGTGCTGCTGGGTCTCATGAGCGTAACGGCACTGTTCTCCATGTTCATGAGCAACACCGCCACCGCCGCCATGATGCTGGCCCTGCTCACCCCGGTGCTCGCCCTCTTCAAGCCGGAGGACCGCGGCCGCGCTGCCTTTGCCCTCTGCATCCCGATTGGTGCCAACGTGGGTGGTATCGGTACCCCCATCGGCACGCCGCCCAATGCCATTGCCCTGAAGTTCATGCAGGAAAACAACTGGAACGTGACCTTCGGTGACTGGATGATGTTTGGTGTTCCCTTCGTCATCATCATGTTGCTCATCGGCTGGTTCATCCTGCTCAAGATGTTCCCCATCGACCAGAAGAGCCTGGACCTGGCCAAGGAAATGAAGGGCAAATTCATGACCACACCCAAGGCCTGGGTGGTGTACATCACCTTCATCGTGACCATCCTTCTGTGGGTGATTCCCAAGCAGTACCATGGTCTGGATGCCAACAGCGTCGCCATCGTCCCCATTGCGGTGTTCTCCGTGACCGGTGTCATCACCAAGAAAGACCTCAAGGCAATGAGCTGGGATGTGCTCTGGCTCGTAGCCGGTGGCTTTGCCCTGGGTGTGGCACTGGGTGAAACCAATCTCGCCAGCGACCTCATCAACTCCATTCCGTTTGCTAAATGGAACAGCCTGGCCCTCATCGTAGGCTCCAGCCTCATCTGCCTCTTCATGGCCACCTTCATGAGCCACACAGCCACCGCCGCGCTGCTCATGCCCATCATGGCCTCTGTGGCTGCCGGTATGGTGGCAGGCGGTGCCATGGATGCCCCCGGCGCCATCGGTCTGCTGGTAACCATCGCCTTTGCCTCCTCCCTGGGCATGGCTCTGCCGATTTCCACCCCCCCGAACGCCATGGCTTACGCCACCGGTCACGTGGAGCAGAAGGGCATGGCTATCTCCGGCACCATCCTGTGCCTGATTGGCCTGGCCTTCTCCATCGGCCTCATGGCCCTGCTGGGAGCCATCGGCTTCTTTGGCTAATTCATTCCAACCGTCCGCAATGCTGCAAATCCCTGAACAGATTGTTGAACCGCTCAAGCGCATCAATGCGGTGTACTTCAGCGACCCCGGCCGCACCATCGAGCTTGCCGAAGGCGAGCAGCTGGTGGGACAAGGCGAGGAGTGCCACCGTGTCTACTATGTGCAGCGGGGCAGCTTTGCGGCCTTCCGCCGGGCAGATTCATACGATGGTGTGAATCTGCCGGTGGAAAGCAACACGCGCGGATACGAAGTTTTCCGCGCCGAAGAGGGTTCATACGTTTGTGTTCAAGCCTTCTTCTCGCGCTCCTACCACAGCTCCAACTACATTGTGGCGCTGGAAGACTCCGTGGTGACCTATGTGGATGACACCACCGAGGTGGTGGAGCCGGAGACATACGGATGTTTCGAGCGCCAGTTCATACCGGTTCTGGTTCATGAACTGGCTGCCCGCAACTCCCGCATCTTCACCAAAACCTCCGAAAAAGAGGAAGCGCTGCGCATTGTGCAGCGCGCAGAAATGGCCAGTTCTCTGGCGCAGCTTTCTGCCGGTATTGCCCACGAGCTCAACAACGCCGTGGGTGTGATTTCCCGCCGCACCGAATTTGTGGCAGACAGCCTGCAGGAATACCTGGAGGATGACGATAAGCTCAACGCCCAGCTCTTCACCTATGGGCTGATGGACAATTCATTCATCTCCGCGCAGGAACTCCGCAGCGCAGCCCGCTATTACGAACGCGAGCTGAGCCTGCCCCAAGAAGCTGCCAAAGTGATGGCGCACATCTTCCCCAACACCGAGGAAGGCTGCAAGCAACCTGGCAAATTCACCCGCAACCTGAAGCGCAACTACCGTTTCTGGGAACTGGGGCACGACCTGCGCGACATGCGCATGGCGTCCAAGCTGGCCTCCGGCATTGTGCGCGCGGTAAAACTGCTGGGCGGCGGCAACAGCACCCGCGAAGCCGGCGTGAACGTGGAACAGAGCATCACCGATGCTCTGAACCTGCTGCACAACAAGCTCAAACGTGTCAATGTGCAGACCAGTTTTGCACCTCTGCCCTGCATCACAGCCGACGTCACCGAATTAGTTCAGGTGTGGAGCAACGTCATCAAAAACGCATGCGACGCCATGGAACAGGGAGCCACCGAGCACCCCGCCATCCGCATCAGCGCCGCCTGCTGCCATGTGCAGGGCGTGCAACTCCTCCCCACAGAATACATTTCTGTATGCATTGCCAATAACGGCCCCGCCATCGACGAAGAAAACCTCAATAAAATATTCAACCCCAATTTCACCACCAAGAAGCTGGGCCTGGATTTCGGTCTGGGGCTCGGGCTGGCCATTGTCCGCCGCGTGGTAGACAGCTACAACGGCACTATCGAAGTGCGCAGCAATGACCAGGAAACATCATTCACTATCAACATTCCAACCACTCAAATCTATGGAAACGATTAACATCATTTGTGTAGACGACCAGCAGGAAGTGCTGGATTCCGTAATGCGCGACCTGCGCCCCCTCACCACCCATGTACGCCTGGAGGAAGCCTCCAGCGTGGCTGACTGCCTGCAGCTCATTGACCAGATTGATGATGATGGCGACCACATTGCCATCGTGATTTCTGACCAGGTGATGCCCGAAGAAACCGGCACCGAGCTGCTGGGCAAGATTGCCGCCGACCGCCGTTTCAGCAAGACCCGCAAGGTGCTGCTCACCGGCCAGGCCACCCACGCCGACACCATCAACGCCATCAATGACGGACACATCGACAACTACATCGAAAAGCCCTGGCAGCCGGAAAAACTGCTGGCTGTGGTGAAGCGTCTGCTCACCCTCTATGTGCTGGACGCAGGTCTGGACCATACCGAATACATGCCGGTGCTGGATACCGCCACCCTGTTCTCCAAGCTTCGCTAAGGTCATGAAAACACTCACTCTTCCCCTGGTGCTCGCCAGCTGCGCAGTAGCAGGCGAGGCTGTCACCCTGAACACCAAACCTGAGCCAACAGACTGGGTAGAGGCCGTAAAGCAGGCGCTCGTTGTCTATGAGAACGAGGATACCTTCATCACCAAGGTAGCCCTGATCACCCGCCAGCAGTGGCAGATGGCCAGCGTACAGCCCAACGCCAGCAACGCAGCTTCCCTCAAAGACAAGGCCACAACCTACAACGACGAGTTCCGCCGCAACTGGATTGGCGTCAACGTATTCACCCGGACCGGCACTCAGTTCCACACCTATGTGCGTATCGGCGGTCTGCCCGTGCGCGATACCTACGCCGGTGGCCGCACCAAAAAGAACTACTCCTACACCGGGTTCTATGATATCTGGCTGAAGCAGCAGATTTCTGCCGTAAAGGGACTGAGCGTGCGCGCGGGTAAATTTGCCCCGTCCTTCACCTCAGACTTCCGCATGTCCAACGCCAGCATGCCCTGCATCGAGCGCTCTTTCATCGCCAACCAGTTCGGTCTGGACACCAACTGGGGCATAGAGGTAAACTACACCTCTCCGGACAAGAAGAACATTCTCTACCTCCAGGCCATGGCAAATGACCGCGCCTGCCACTCCTGCAGCCACGCCCACTCCGACGACTACGGACGCCACGATGGTTTCAAGGGAGAATTCGGCTGGGAAGACAAATTCTTTGTCGTGCTGGGTGGCACGCACAAGTTCAATGTCTCCGAGAGCGGGTACCAGGCCATCTCTGCTGAATACATGCACGATTTCAACAACGCCTACCACGGGCGCCACGAAATCGGGGCCAATAACTATGGCTTCGGCTTCAAGGATGCCCTCTCCCTGGGGTATGAAATCAAGCGCAACAAGCTCACCTTCACAGCCAATGCCGTGGCTGCCTTTGAGCAGCAGAATGGCAACGGCACCAATAACGTGGGCATTCAGCTGCAACCGGTCTATTCTGTACATCCGAATGTAGACCTCGTGTTCCGCTACACGGGCATGACGGGTGAAGGCGCCTGCAAGCTGGGCGCAGACCGCTACATCTGCACCCAGACCACCGCCAGCAGCTGGGTAGACAGCCTGCATGCGTTCTACTTCGGCGTGAACCTGTACGCCTCCGCTAAATACAAGGATGCTGCACGTCTCATGTTTGGTGCAGAATACACCACCGCCCGCAAGGACGGTCATGATCACTACAACGGCTGGGAATTCACCACCGCCGTGCGCTGCAACTTCTGATCTTACAAGCGCTCTTGTTCCCACTCCGGGAAAAATCCGGCTGCTTCCTGAACGAAGCAGCCGGATTCTTTATCTGCCCTCACCGGGTACACCTCCACCAGGGTTCGTTTGGAAGCATCATGCTGCGGATTCACTATAAGGCTTATTATGCTTGTCAGGAATGAAAAAAACTGTTATCCTGCCGCGTACCGCAACGTATTGTATTAATCCATGAAGGCGCTGAAAGACCGAATTATCAAAGATGGCAAGTGTTTCCCGGGGGGCATTCTCAAAGTGGATAGCTTTATCAACCACCAGATGGATGCCAGCCTGATGCGCTCCATGGCCGTAGAATTCGTGCGCCGTTTTGCCTCGGCCCGTATCAATAAGATTATCACCGTGGAGGCCAGCGGCATCGCCCCTGCCATCATGGTAGGCAACCTGTTGGAGCTGCCCGTTGTCTTTGCCAAGAAAAAGAAGCCCAGCACCATGGAGAACATGCTCTGCACCACCATTCATTCCTTTACGAAGGATAAGGACTACACCGTATGCGTCAGCGGTGAGTATCTGGGGCCTGATGACCGCGTGCTCTTCATCGATGATTTCCTGGCCAATGGTAATGCCGCCCTGGGTATTCTCGACCTGGTGAAACAGGCCGGGGCCACGCTGGAAGGCATGGGCTTTCTCATTGAAAAATCATTCCAGAACGGCGGCAATGAACTGCGCCGCATGGGCATTCATGTAGAATCGCTGGCCATTGTCGACAGTCTGGACGACTGCACCATTCAACTGCGCGCCTGACCCCATGAGCAACGCACCTGCCAGCGGCCAGCCTGATCTCATTTACGGGTTAGAAGACACCCCGCCATTCTGGGATGCTCTTTTTGCCGCGCTGCAGCATCTGCTTGCCATGTTTGTGGCGGTGGTCACGCCACCGCTCATCATAGCATCCGCGCTCAAGCTCGACACCGCCACAACCGGCTATCTGGTATCCATGTCGCTGGTGGCATCGGGTGTGTCCTCCTTCATCCAATGCCGCCGCTTCGGCAGGCTGGGAGCCGGTCTTCTCTGCGTGCAGGGCACCAGCTATTCATTCATTGCGCCCATTATTGCCGCTGGTCAGCTTGGCGGGCTGCCGCTCATCTTCGGCTCCTGCATGGCGGCAGCTTCGCTTGAAATGCTGGTAAGCGCAGTACTGCGCTACCTGCAGAAGATCATCACCCCGCTGGTATCCGGAATTGTGGTGACCCTCATCGGCCTGAGCCTGGTAAAGGTGGGAATCATCGCCTGCGGCGGGGGATATACAGCCATGAGCAACGGGAACTTCGGCAGCCTGCAGAGTCTCCTGCTCTCCGGGCTCGTGCTCATCTGCATCGTCATCAGCAACCAGAGCAGCAACAAATATCTGCGCATGAGCTCCATTGTCATCGGTCTCATCGTGGGCTATATCGTTTCCTGGTGCATGGGGCTCATCAATTTCAGCAGCATCTCCGGCTATGCTGCATTCCACTTTCCCACCCCCTTTCGTTACGGGCTCGATTTCAGCTGGTCTGCCTTTATAGCCCTGGGGCTCATCTACATCATCACCTCCATCGAAGCGTACGGCGATATCACAGCCAACTCTCAGATTACCGGGCTGAAAGTCCAGGGCGCAGATTTCATGAAGCGAGCCCAGGGCGGAATCCTGGCAGATGGGTTCAATTCCATGTTGTCAGGCATGCTGAACTCCTTTCCGAACTCAATCTTTGCCCAGAACAACGGGCTTATCCTGCTCACCGGCATTGCCAGCCGCCGCGTGGGGTACTATATTGCAGCCATGCTGGTGCTGCTGGGTCTCTTTCCCTACGTGGGGCTCATCTTCTCACTCATGCCTGAGCCGGTGCTGGGGGGAGCCACCCTGCTCATGTTCGGCACCGTGGCCGCAGCCGGCATCCGCATCCTCGTATCCCAGGAGATAGACCGCAAGGCCTCGCTCGTGATTGCCATCAGCCTGGCCTTTGGCATCGGCGTGGAAATGGTACCCGATATCCTGTCCCAGATGCCCCGGACCATTCGCGAAATCTTCTCATCTGGTATCACCACGGGAAGCTGCGCCGCCATTATCACCAATATGCTCATCCGCATGAAGAAAGATACCACCCGGGCGGAAGCCGAGTAAACACGCATCGCAGGCGCCGGGGGGGGGATTATACTCCCGGGTCAGAATTCAAGGGCTGGAACGCATAGCCCACACCGCGTTCGGTGGCAATGCATTCGGCATACATGCCCAGTTTTTTGCGCAGGCGTTTGATGTGAGTATCCAGCGCGCGGGTCTGGGTGGTATCTGAGTGCCCCAGAATGACGTGCTGCAGGTCGTAGCGGTCCTGCACTTTGCCGGGGTGTTCCATCAGGTAGGCCAGCAGCTTGAACTCGGCAGTCGTCAGCTCCAGGTTCCGACCACTCAGCGAAGCCTGGTGGGTAATCTTATCGAGACACAGCTCCTTGTACTGAAGCATCACCCGGGAAGCACTGTTGTTCGCCCTGTGCAGGAGATTGCGCACGCGCAGCACAAGCTCCTTGCTGCTGAACGGCTTGGTCACATAGTCATCCGCCCCGAGCCGTAACCCCTCCAGACGGTCATCCAGCTCACTACGGGCCGTGAGAAACAGGGTCGGGATATTCCGGGTAGCGTCATGTAACTTCATTTCCCTCAGAATCTCCATCCCATCCATACCGGGCAGCATCATATCCAGAATCACGCAATCGGGCATACTGCTGCGAATCTGCTCCCAGCCCTCGGTACCATGGTACACCAGCGTGCATTTCCAGCCCTGGCGTTCCAGATTATAGGCAACCAGTGCCGCGATATCCTCGTCATCCTCAACTATGGTGATGTGTACAGGCATATTCTTGTTCGCCTTATTATACCCTCCCTGTGCAGGCATACAAGAAAACAAATGTGACTTAAAAGTCACACATACTGTGACTTTTGATTCACCATGGAAACCTTGAAAATTTTCCGGCTGTGCGATTTACTGAAGATGTCGACCGGAACACAGGTTGGCACCAAACAAAAGAAAAATACGATATGAAAAAGAATACCATCATGGCACTGGCCTTGGCCATCGGGGCCGCTCCGCTCTCCCAGGCATCTGATTTCAGCCTCGCCTCGCACATGAAGGATGCCTTCAAGGTATTTGATGCAAAGCGAGACAACGCAGAGAATCCGTATTTGCAGGAACTCTGCCTGAAGATGCGCGGACAATACCAGTGGGGCTATCTGGATCCCGCCGGTGGTGATTCACGCCTGAAGGGTGACCGCAATGACAACAACGAATGGCGCAGATTCCGCCTGGGTGCTCAGGCGAAGGTGTTCAATCAGTTTACACTAAAGGGTGTCTGGAATATTGGCGGGCTTGACGGTCGCTATAAATACAGCGATGGTGCCTGGCATCGTTCCCGTTCGGAGACTTCGCTTGATGAATTAACCCTTTCCACGCGTCTGGATTCTGTGAACCTCACGATTGGCAAGCACAAGCCGGCCTACATGGCGGAGTACCGCACCTCCAGCGCCAAGCTGATTACCCTGGAGCGTTCTGCTCTGGTAAACCAGCTGAAAGCCGAGAAGCTCTACGGTGTATCCGTGTCGAACGCGGATAAGAAGTCCGATTGGGGCTGGAATGCAGGTCTGTGGGTGAATGGCCAGCGCGATAACGATTGGCTGGAACCCTCTTTCAACGGAGGAGACAACGTTACTCTGGGTATGAGTGTTTCCCGCTCTACCGGTAGCAATGGCCGTCTTACACTGGACTATATGCACAGCTTCCGCAACGAGGGGCGCGATACGGGCGATATTGAGTATGCCGGCCCCGGCGCGGCAGATGTGGTGGCGCTCAGCTGGGAAGGTAAGCAGGGGAACTTCTCCCTGCTGGCCGAAGCCCTGGCCGGTTTCAATGTGTACGGCGGTACAAAGGGAGCTGAGAATGTTTATGGCCTGACCATCATGCCCAGCTACCGCTTCTCCCCGCACTGGGAAGGTGTGCTGCGCTACCAGCTGACCAGCGGCAGCAATGCAGTGAAGTCCGACAGCCGCTACTACACCACCAACTCCACATACTCCGGCACGAGCGACCTGCTTCAGGGGCTCTACCTGGGTGCAAACTACTATGTATGCCCGGAAAACCCGCACATGCTCAAGCTGATGCTTGGCGCCGAATACCTCAACTCCGCAGGTACCGATGCCAAGGGTAACAAGGGCTTCACCGGCTGGCAACTTTCCTCTGCCGTCCGCTTCGATTTCTGATAACACTAACCACTTAACCATAGAAAACACGCATATTATGTTCAAAAATCTGTTTATCGCCGCTCTGGGGCTGTGCACGCTTGCGCAGGCAGAAACCACTATCACGGGTGCCGGTGCCTCTTTCCCCGCCCCGGTATACCAGAAATGGACCTACGCCTACTCCCAGCAGAACCCGGGTACCCAGGTCACCTACCAGAGCATGGGCTCCGGTGCCGGGCTCAACCAGATCAAGGCCGGCACGGTGGATTTTGCCGGGTCGGATAATCCGCTCACGCTGGAGCAGCAGAACGAAGCCGGGCTGGAACAGTACCCCATGCTCACCGGTGGTGTGGTGATCATCGTGAACCTCCCCGGCGCGAAGAACAACCAGCTCAAGCTCAGCCAGAATGTACTGGCCCGCATTTTCCTGGGCGAAATCACCAGCTGGAATGACCCCGCCATCAAGGCGCTGAACCCGAAGCTCAAACTGCCTAAGCTGAAAATCACCGTGGTGCGACGTGCGGATTCCAGCGGCACCTCGTTCATCTTCACCAACTACCTCTCGAAAATTTCCGCCGATTGGAAAAAGAAGGTGGGTCAGGGCTCCTCGGTGAAGTGGCCGGTAGGCATCGGCGGGCAGAAGAACCCGGGCGTGTGCAACAATGTGGCCCGTATCCGCGGCGCTATCGGTTACACGGAGTACACCTACGCTGTGGAAGCCCGCCTGGCCTGCGCCCAGCTGGAAAATGCGGATGGCAAGTTCATTGCCCCCACCCAGGCCAGCTTCTCGGCCTCTGCTGCCTCGGCAGACTGGAAGAATGCCCCCGGTTTCTACATGGAGCTCACCAACGTGCCCGGTGCCACCAGCTGGCCCATCACCGGTGTGACCTATGTTCTCATCCGCAAGGATGCCCCTGCCGATAAGAAAGCTGCCCTGCGCAACTACTTCATGTGGTGCTACACTAAGGGAGCCCCCACCGCTACAAAGCTCAACTACGTGGCACTGCCGCAGGATGTGGTGAAGCTGGTTGAGCCCACCCTTTAAACTACACTGCGTTCATACATAAAGAATTCATCCCCCGCTGCGCCATGTGTGTGGCGGGGGGTATTGTCGGTGAAGCGGCAGGTTACTGGCCTGTTGCTTCCCATTAACCGTACTGACAAAATGACAAGTAGAAAAGGCAGGAAAATTGTGTAGAATAGGTTAATCTATGGCACTTCTGTTCATTTATTTATTCTGTGCGCTTGCGTTGTCATTCCTGTGCTCCGTTCTGGAAGCTGTTTTGTTGTCTACACCGAGCTCCTTTATCAGCATGAAGGAGGCCGAGGGTAACAAATCTGCGCTTCTGATGCAGGAATACAAAAGCAACATTGACCGCCCTGTTGCGGCCATCCTTTCACTCAACACCATTGCTCACACTATTGGTGCCGCCGGGGTGGGCGCTGAGTCAACCCGGATATTCGGTGAAGAGTATTTTGGTGTCATTTCAGCCGTATTGACGCTGCTTATCCTGGTTCTTTCTGAAATTATACCCAAGACAATCGGCGCATCCTACTGGCGTGCCCTGGCTATGCCTTGCACTTCCATCATACGCGTTCTCATCGTCATCACCTGGCCTCTTGTCTGGCTTTCCGAATGGATTACCCGGGTGTTCACGCCTTCCGACAAGCAGAATACGGTCAGTCGTGAAGAAGTTCACGCCATGGTCAAAATCGGGGAGGCAGAGGGAGTGTTCCGCGAAAAGGAGAGCCTTGTGCTGCAGAGTTGCATGAAGCTTTCGCAGGTGAAGGCCCGCGATATCATGACCCCCAGTGTGATTGTGGAGGCTCTGCCTGAATCGGCTACATTGAAGGAAGCATATGATTCTCTGGAGCTTCTGTTCACCCGGATACCGGTGTATGCAGAAAGCAAGGAATACATAACCGGCTATTTGCTGCGCACGACCATGCTGGAGAAACTGGCTGAGGATGATTTTGAAAGCAAGGTGGCAGATATTACCCGCCCTATCCTTTCCTTTGGCGAAAACACTTCTGTTTACACGATTTGGGAGCAGCTTATCGAAAAGAAAGAGCATATCGTTACCGTGGTGGATGAATATGGTGGCCTGCGGGGTATCATCACCATGGAGGACGTTATCGAAACCATGCTCGGGGTGGAAATAGTCGGCGAGAATGATCCTGCGCCTGATATGCAGCAGCTTGCCCGCGAGAAATGGGAACATATCCGCCGCAAGCAGCAACGCGCATTGAGCTAATCTGAAAGGATGGAAACGCTTCCGGCTGATAACCGGAAGCGTTTTTTCTGACCAGGAACCAGGGGGAGATTATGCGCGGGCTGGCGGCACCGTTCCGCTGTGGCGGGTGATGCAGCCGGTGCGGAGGTAGATGAGCTGGCGGCAGATATCGGTGGCGAGGTCGGCGATGCGCTCCAGGTCGCGGGCAAGGCCGATGCAGGAGACGTAGTACTCCACGGCGGCTGGGCAGTGGAGGATGGCGGCGCGGGCGTGGGAGCGGTGCTCGCTGCGCATGGCATCCACCGCGTCATCGCGGTCGATGACCTTGTGCGCCAGGAGCAGGTCGGAGTGCTGGATAGCCAGCAGGGTATCGTGCAGCATACCCATGGTGAGAACCTCCATGGGGGAAAAGTCGAATACCTCCTGCTCTGGTAGAATGGGCAGTTCTGCCACCATGATGGCGCGTTCGGCAATGTGGCTGCCGAAATCGGCTATGCGTTCTAGCGCGGTATTGATTTTGATGCAGGAGATGACGGTGCGCAGATCACCCGCTACGGGTTGGTAGAGCGCCAGCACCTTGAGGCATTCCTCTTCGAGGCGGATTTCCTCGCGGTCGATGATTTCATCGTGCGCCATGACGCGGCGGGCCAGCTCGGTATCGCCGGTGCTGAAGGCCTGGATGGCGTTGTGAATGGCGCGTTCGGCCAGTTCACCCTGGGCAGTGATCTGGGTGCGCAGGGAATCGAGTTCGTTGATGAAGTGTTGTTTCATGATGGGGGGAAAGGGTAAGGGGTTAACCGAAGCGGCCGGTGATGTAGTCTTCCGTTTGTTTGTGAGTGGGGTTGGTGAAGATGCGGGAGGTTTCACCCTCCTCGACGATGCGGCCTTTGTAGAAGAAGGCGGTGCGGTCGGAAATGCGGGCGGCCTGCTGCATGTTATGCGTCACAATGACGATGGTGTATTTCTGTTTCAGCTCCAGCACCAGCTCCTCGATGCGCAGGGTAGCCACGGGGTCGATGGCGCTGGTGGGTTCATCCATGAGCAGCACCTCCGGCTCTGCCGCCAGGGCGCGGGCAATGCAGAGCCGCTGCTGCTGACCGCCGGAAAGGGCCATGCCGCTGGATTTCAGCTTATCCTTCACCTCATCCCACAGCGACGCACCACGCAGCGCCTGTTCCACGCGGTCATCCATCTCGCTGCGGCTGAGCTTGTAGTGCAGCTTCAACGGATAGGCCACATTATCGGCAATGCTCATGGGGAATGGCGTAGGTTTCTGGAAAATCATGCCCACCCGGTGGCGCAGCCTGAGTAAATCCACACCCGGGTCCAGAATATTCTTCCCATCCAGCAGCACCTCACCGGTGGCTTTCTGGTTGCGGTAAAGTTCAAAGATGCGGTTATAGATTCGCAGGTGCGTGGATTTGCCACAGCCGCTGGGGCCGATGACGGCAGTAATCTTATTGGCGTGAATATCAAGGCTGTTATCAAACAAGGCCTGGTTCTTACCGTAATAGAAGTTCAGGTTACGGGTGGATATTTTAATGTTTGTTTTCATGGAAGATACAACGGGTTGCAATATTGATAATCAGGATGAACGCCGCCATGATAAGGGCAGTACCCCAGCCCATGGCATGCATGCTTTCAAAGGGGGAATTGGTGGTGTATTCCGTAATGAGCACAGGAGCACTGGCGGTGGGTTCTGTAAAGAAACCGCGCGGCCAGGTATCGGCAAACAGTGCGGTGAACAGCAGCGGAGCCGTTTCACCGCTGACCCGGGCCAGCGAAAGCAGAATACCCGTGGCCAGCCCGTTGCGGGCACTGCGGGCCACAATGCACAGCGTGGCGCGCATTCGCGACATACCCAGCGCCAGAGCCGATTCCCTGAGGGTATCCGGCACCATAAGCAGCATATCTTCTGTGGTTCGCATGATAACGGGAAACATGATGATAGCCAGAGCCACTGTGCCCGCCATGCCCGAAAAATGCCCCGTGGTCACCACCAGCATGGCATACACAAACAGACCTACCAGAATGGATGGCAGCCCCATAAGCACATTCGCACAGAAGCGCAGTAAATCAGCCAGCCGGCTGCTCTTGCCGAACTCAGCCAGGTAAATACCACCGGCCAGCGCCGGCGGCACCGCCAGCAGCGTGGCACCCAGAGTCATCAGCAGGGTGCCGAGCAGAGCATTGCCCACACCGGCGCCTGGTTCACCATAGGGTTTTGAGGGCGCGGTCAGGAACACCCAGCTGAGCACAGGTGCACCATTCTGAATCACGGTGTAGAGAATCCACCCCATGCCGCCCAGGGCCACGCAGATGGAGCCCAGCGCAAGGAGATTAAGCAGCTGGTTTGATAATTTCCGGAAGAATACAGGTCTTGGAGTCATATGATGAATGGTGGTTTAAGCGTTCTCGCCTCTTCTGGCACTGGTGAGAGCCAGGTAGTACCGGGTGATGAGCTGAATACTGAAACTCATGAGAAGCAGCACAAGCCCCAGGGCAAAGAGCGCACTCTGCTGCAGCCCTGTGGCCTCTGCAAAATTGTTGGCCAGGGTGGTGGCAATCGTTGAACCGCAGGAGAACAGCCCCGCGGGGCAGTCCATCATGTTACCTATCACAAACAGTACCGCCATGGTTTCACCCAGGGCACGTCCCATGCCGATAAAGATGCCACCAATGATGCCGCGAACGCCGTAGCGCAGCACGATATCGCGCGTAGTTTCCAGACGGGTGCAGCCCAGCCCGTAGGCGGATTCGCGGAGCACAGGCGGAGTCATGCGGAATACATCGCGCATTACCGCGCTCATGTAGGGCAGAATCATAAGTGCCAGAATAACCCCGGCGGTCAGGAAGCCGAATCCGCTGCCGATCCCCTCCTCACCCAGCAGCCAGGCACCCCCGGGCAGGTGGATAATTCCCAGGGTATCGACCAGAAATGGCTGCACGTGTTCCTGCATCAGCGGCACCAGCACAAACAGGCCCCACATGCCGTAAATCACCGATGGGATGGCCGCCAGCAGGTCCACACACTGGCTCAGCGGACGCTTCAGCCACTCCGGCGACTCTGTAATCAGCAATGCCACGGCAAAGGCAAGCGGTATAGCCAGAGCCAGCGCCAAGCCCGTGGTGAACAGGGTGCCCAGTATGGACGGCAGAGCGCCATAGATATCCATGGCGGGATCCCAGTCAATACCCCACAGAAAGGAAATCCCGAAGTGCTTCCAGGCATCTGCCGAGTGAATCAGCAACTGGGCAAAAATGCCCACCATCAGCAGCAGCGCCACAAAAGCCCCGGCTTTACAGATTGTGCAGAAAATAGTATCGCGTTTGTGCATAATGTGCGGTTTACTGAAAATAGTTAACCACAGCGCACCGCCACGCGCAATCGTCCTTCTGTGAAACAAAAGTCACACTCCATGTGACAAAATATTCACATCTCTGCCGTTTCCCTAACTCGTGCAGACATGTTCGTATTTGTAACATTCTTTGACAGCATATCTTGAAGTATACTCTACCTGGTGGTAGAATGACGCCATGACCGCCGATGAACTCAAATACCCTGGTTCCCGTCGCATTTACGTACCTGGTTCCCTATTCCCGGACATCAAAGTAGCCATGCGGGAAGTGACCTTGTCAGATTCCGTCTTTCCCGATGGCTCCACTGAGACTAATGAACCAGTAAGGATTTACGACTGTTCCGGCGCCTGGGGCGATGAGCAATTTCACGGAAAGGCAGAACAAGGGCTTCCCCGCCTGCGCGAAGAGTGGATTCTTTCTCGCGGAGATGTCAGCCGAGATGCCGATGGCACACTGGTGGCTACCCGGCTGCAACAGGCGCCCACCCAGCGCGAATACGCCCGCAGAGGTATCATCACGCCGGAAATGGAATATGTAGCCATTCGTGAGAACCTGGGACGCGAGACCGCCTTCAAGGCAATTTACGACCAATTCCCCAACGCGAAATCCCGCCCGGAATCAGCTCAGATTCTGCTGGATGAATTAGGCACAGGCATGCCCCGCCCCAGCGAACTGGAAGCGGCCCCCGGCTTCTCCCGGAAGAGCCTGGAACGCCGTTCCCAGCTGCACTACCAGCATCCGGCAGAGCAGCGCGGGGGAAACATGCCCGCTTTCTTTACCCCCGAGTTTGTACGCGATGAAATTGCCGCCGGTCGCGCGCTCATTCCTGCCAACATCAACCACCCGGAAGCCGAGCCCATGATTATCGGGCGCAACTTCCTCTGTAAAATCAATGCCAATATCGGCAATTCCGCCATCACCTCCGGCATTGAGGAAGAAGTGGAAAAACTTCGCTGGGCTATCCACTGGGGTGCCGACACCGTCATGGATTTATCCACCGGTAAGGACATCCACAAAACGCGCGAGTGGATTCTGCGCAACAGCCCGGTTCCCATCGGCACGGTACCCATGTACCAGAGCCTCGAAAAATGCAGCGGGCGGGTGGAGCACCTCAGCTGGCCTATTTTCCGGGATACGCTCATCGAGCAGGCACGCCAGGGCGTGGACTATGTAACGGTGCATGCCGCCCTGCTGGAGCGCTTTGTGTACCACACCGCCAACCGTGCCACAGGCATCGTTTCACGCGGCGGCTCCATCATCGCCAAGTGGATGATGATACACAAGCAGGAAAACTTCCTCTACACCCATTGGGATGAAATCTGCGATATTCTCGCCAGTTACGATGTTGCCATCTCCATTGGCGATGGTCTGCGTCCCGGCAGCATTGCCGATGCCAACGACTTTGCCCAGCTTGCCGAGCTGGAGGTGCAGGGAGAGCTGACCCGCCGCGCCTGGAACAAGGGAGTACAGGTCATGAACGAAGGTCCGGGGCATGTACCGCTGCACCTTGTGCCGGAAAACATGCGGAAACAGCTGGAGTGGTGCTACGAAGCCCCCTTCTATACCCTGGGACCGCTGGCCACCGACATTGCCCCTGGTTACGACCACATCACAGGTGCCCTGGGTGGTGCCATCATTGCCCAGAGAGGCTGCGCCATGCTCTGCTATGTAACCCGCAAGGAACACCTGGGGCTGCCGGATAAGGAAGACGTGCGCGAGGGCGTTGTCACCTACAAGCTTGCTGCCCACGCGGCAGACCTTGCCAAGGGGCATCCGGGCGCTCAGCTGCGCGACAATGCGCTGGCAAAAGCCCGCTTCGAGTTCCGCTGGGAAGACCAGTTCAACCTTTCCCTCGACCCGCACAAGGCGCGCTCCTACCACGACCTGACCCTGCCCCACGCCAACGCCAAGAAGGCTCACTTCTGCTCCATGTGCGGACCGGATTTCTGCGCCATGAAACTAACCCAGGAAATCCGGAACAGTACCATGGAATAAAGCCTGGTCTACATCCCGGTCAGGGGGAACAGGAGGGAGACAATGAAGATATCCGCCGTGAGGATGATGATATCCATAGGCAGTCCCACTTTCAGGAAATCTGCAAAGTGATAGCCACCCGGTCCGTAGATGAGCATGTGGCGCGGCGAGCCGATGGGCGTGGCAAAGCAGCAGGAAACTGCTATCATGAGCGCCACGCAGAAGCTCAGCGGGTCCGCCCCCACCGCCAGCGCGCTGCGGTAGGCAATGGGGAAGAAAATGGCTGCCGCCGCGGCATTGCCGATGAATTCGGTAATAAACAGTGCCACAGCGCACACCGCAGCCATGACCACCAGAGGCTGTGTGCCGCAGAAGCCCAGCAGGAGATTCGCCGTATCTGCCGCCAGCCCGGTCTTATCCATGGCAGTCCCCAGGCATATCGAGCCTGCAAAAATCATGAGCACATTCCAATTGATGCTTTCGTGCGCCTGGCGCACGCTGCAACAACGGCAGATGAGCGTGGCCGCTGCCGCCAGGAACGCCGCCTGCAACAGGGTGAGTACCCCCAACGTGGTAAGCGCCATCATGCCCAGCATAATGATACCGGAAGCCACGGTTCGCCAGCCCATGGGCGGCTTGCGACGGCGGGTAACATAGTGAACATCCGGTCCCAGGTCGGGCGGCGTGCTCGAATCGCTTTCCAGCAGCAGCGTATCGCCCACGCGCAGCCGCACCTGCCCGGGCTCCACCAGCAGGCGTTCACCCCTGCGTACCACCCCCCGCAGCCGAATCTGGAGCTGCTTTTCCACCCCCGTGGTATCCAGCTGCCTGCCAATCAAGCGGCTGCCGAAGCTCACATACGCCTTGTGGCGGTATCGCATACCAGCTCCGAAAGCATACAAACCGGGTGCAGGCTGCCGCTCCGGCAGGAAGCGTTGCAGCAACTGCATGCTCACCAGCCCTACCAGCAGACAGAACAAACCCGCAGGCGCCGGGGTGAAGATGCCCAGCGTGATACCTGTTTCCTGCGTATAAAGCCCGGAAATAATCAAATTCGGAGCGCTGCCAATCAATGTGCATACCCCACCCAGCCCGGCAGCGTAGCTAAGCGGTATCAACAGGCGGCTGGGTGCCACACGCAAGCTACGCGACCAGAGTTTTACCACATGGATAAACAGTGTAGTCACCGTGGTATTCCCCAGAACGGACGCCAGGGCTGACACCGGCAGCATGAGCCGCACCAGCGCCTGCCGGTATCCCTTCGGGCGCCCCAGCAAATGCTTTTCCACCCAGTGAAGCACACCGGTGTGCACCATGCCCCCCACCACCACAAAGAGCAGCGCTACCACAATCACCGAACTGGAACTGAAACCTGCCAGCGCCTCCCTCGCATCCAGCACACCGCTGAGCAGCAACACCGCCATGCCCCCCAGAAAAGCCACCTCCGCCTGCACGCGAGTAAACAGCAACAATGCGAAAATACCCAACGCCGTCAGCAATGTCACCCATTCCTGGTAGTTCAACTCAACTGTCAGCATCTCTCCCATACCTGCATCGTGCATTATATGCCCAATCCACTCCAAAAGTCAATGAAATAGCAGGTTTTAACGAAATTCCAGAAATCAACTCGTCTTTTATGCTTGACTTAACTCCACCTATACGGTAACGTGTACTCAAACGTTATGACAGACCGTCGCATAGTTATTACAGGCATGGGTGCCCTCTCTCCTCTTGGCAACAGTGTTGAGGAAACCTGGGAAGGCATGAAGACCGGTCGCTCCGGTATCGGCAAGATTACACTCACCGATGACAGTAACCTGAGCATCCACATTGCTGGTGAAGTACGCGGGTATGACCCGGCTCCCTTCTTCAAGAAGGACCCAAAGGCTGTGCGCCGTTGCGACCGCTTCGAGCAGCTCACCATGGGTGCCGTGGCTGAAGCACTGGAAAACGCCGGACTCGACCCGGAAAGCGTGGACAAGACCCGCGTGGGTGTGATGATTGGTTCCGGCATTGGTGGTCTGGGCATTCACGGTGAAGGCTGCGAGGCTCTCATCAAGTCTGGCCCCCGCCGCGTGAGCCCGTTCTGCATTCCGTACATGATTACCAACATGGCCTCGGGCATGGTAAGTATCGAGTACGGTTTCGGTGGTCCGAACATGAGCATTTCCACCGCCTGCGCTACCGCCAACCACAGCATTGGCGAGGCTTGGCGCATCATGAAGTTCGGCGATGCCGACGTGATGATTTGCGGTGGTGCTGAAGCCTCTATCCTGCCTGTAGGCATTGCCGGTTTCGCCAACATGAAGGCACTTTCCACCCGCAACGATGACCCCACCACTGCCTCCCGACCCTACGATGTAGACCGCGATGGTTTCGTTATGGCCGAAGGCGCCGGTATCATCATTCTGGAAACGCTGGAGCACGCCAAGGCCCGCGGTGCCAAGATTCTGGCCGAGCTTGTGGGCTATGGTCTGAGCGCTGATGCCTACCACCTCACCTCCCCCATGCCGGAGGGTGAAGGCGCAGCACGCTGCATGAATATGGCTCTGAAGCACGCCGGTCTCAAGCCCACCGATGTGCAGTACATCAATACACACGGCACCTCTACCCCGCTGGGTGACATCTGCGAGACCAAGGCCATCAAGGCATCTTTTGGCGACTACGCCACCAATGGTCTGGTCGTAAGCTCCACCAAATCCACCACGGGACACCTGCTGGGTGCCGCCGGTGCCATTGAACTACTGGCCTGCGTGATGGCCATTCAGGACAACTTTGTGCCGCCCACCATCAACGTATTCAACCAGGATCCCGAATGCGACCTGGATGTATGCCCGAATGTAGGCCGCAGCATGCAGGTTGATGTGGCTCTGAGCAACTCCTTCGGTTTCGGTGGTCACAATGCTTCACTCATCGTGAAGCGCTATGTGGACTAATGCTGAAATCATAACATATTCAACACGGCGGCTGTGGCACCCCCACTGCCGCCGTGTCTGTACCCCGGCAATCCCATGAAGGACCCTCAAACCGCTAAAACCGGCATAACCCGCACCGACCGAATGCTGCTCCGCTGGGCAGGGCTGAGTTTTATTATTCTGGTACTCATCGTATCGCTCACGGCAGCCGGACTCATGGATTATCTGGAGCTGGAGCAGATACGCTTCCTGGGGGGCAGTCCTTTCTACATCGATGCCGAAGAAGCGCAGATTTCCCTGCTGGGGCCCGCGGGCACCTTTGCGCTGTGTCTGGGAGTCACGCTGTATCTGGCGCTGGTTCTGCTGCGAGAAAAGCGCTTCACCGGGCGTATTCAAGTAGGGCTGCTGGCCACCACAGCGCTGGCACTGCCGGGCATTCTGTGTGTACTCTGGGGCGGCGTACTGAACATGAACGCCCCGGTTATCTGCTCCATGGCTTGCTGGCTGGGGGCCGAAATCCTTCACCTCTTCCGCCGCCGTTCATGAAACCCCAGGATTACCCCCGCCCCGTGCTGGAAATGATAGCCGCGCTCAAACGCATGCCCGGCGTGGGTACGCGCGGAGCAGAGCGCCTGGCGCTCTGGTTTCTGCAGCAGGGCCGCAACGAGGCCCACCAGCTCGCCGCTGCTCTCACCACCGCAGCAAATACAGTAGGGAACTGCCCGGAGTGCGGCTTCTTTGCCGAAAAAGGGTGCCGCTGCACCGCCTGCGACTCCCCTACCCGCGATGCCTCCCTGCTCTGCGTGGTGGAGCAACCCACCGATGTGCTCCCCATTGAGCGCTGCGGTACATTCCGCGGGCTCTACCACTGCCTGGGTGGCAAGATTTCACCGCTGGACGGCATCATGCCCGAGGACCTGGCTATTGAAAAGCTGGTGGAGCGTGTGAAAGCCAAGCCCGGTTGCGAGGTCATCTTGGCCGTGGGCAGCGATGTAGAGGGCGAGGCTACCGCTCTTTACCTGGCAGAGCAGCTGGGCAAACTCCCCTGCCGCTGCACCCGCCTGGCGCAGGGCATGCCTGCCGGTGCCGGCCTGGGCCATGCCGATGCCATCACCGTAATGCGGGCGCTGGAGGGTCGCCGTGGTGTATAAAATCCTGCCAACGGCAGGATGAATTACCCTGGCTGCGCCAGGGTGTGAAGGCAGGTGCTGCGCACCTGCAATGAAATAAAACAGCCCTGACGGGCCGTTTTATTTAGATTGACACGCAAAGCGAAAGCCTGTATACTCCCGCGCGTTATGGAGAACCAGACCGCCAATATCGATCTCTCGGCGCTCGACACGGAAGCCATGCGCTCCCGTCTTTCCGAGCTCGGGAGCTATCTTTGACCTCGGAAGCCTCGAATCTAAAGTAGCAGAACTGGATGAGCGCATGAGCGCCCCGGATTTCTGGGATAACCCTGAAGCCGCACGAGCCCTCATGAATGAGGTGAACCCGCTCAAGCGCCGCCTGGAGCAATTCCGCTCGCTGGAAAGCGGGCTGGAGGATGTGGAAGTGGCTGTTGAGATGGCCGCAGAGGATGCAGACATGGCACCGGAAGCCAAGCATGAGTACGATGCCTGGTTCAAGCGTCTGGAGGAATTTGAGCTGCTGACCCTCCTGAACGGTCCGCACGACAACGCCGGCTGCTATGTGACTATCCACGCCGGTGCCGGTGGCACCGAGGCCTGCGACTGGGCCAGCATGCTGCTGCGCATGTACCTGCGCTACTGCGAACGCCATGGCTTCAATACCGAAATCATGGAAAGCACCGATGGCGATGAAGCCGGCATCCGCTCCGTGACCATCAAGATTGACGGCGAATACGCCTACGGTTACCTGAAGAACGAGCGCGGCATTCACCGCTTGGTGCGCATGAGCCCCTTCGACTCCGCCGGCAAGCGCCACACCTCTTTCTGCTCACTGGACGCCACCCCGGATATCTCCGACGATATCGAAATCGAGGTGAAGGAAGCCGATGTGAAGATGGACACCTACCGCTCCGGCGGTAAGGGTGGTCAGAACGTGAACAAGGTGGAAACCGCCGTGCGCCTCACCCACCTGCCCACCGGCATCATCGTGGCCTGCCAGACCCAGCGCTCCCAGCTCCGCAACCGCGAAGAAGCCATGCGCATGCTCAAGGCACGCCTCATCCAGCTAGAGGAAGACCGCAAACGCGCTGAAGCCGACCGCCAGTACTCTGAAAAGGGCGACATTGCCTGGGGCAACCAGATCCGTTCCTACGTGTTCCAGCCTTACCAGATGGTGAAGGATCTGCGCACCGGTTTCGAATGCGGCAACATCCAGGATGTGATGGACGGCAACATCGACGGCTATGTGGAAGCCATGCTGCGCCATAATGCCAATGCATAAGTACAAGGTACGAAGTACGAAGTAAACCCATGCGAGCAACAGCGAGCGGCACTTCATACTTCGTAATTCGTATTTTTAACCATGTTAAAAATAGACGTTCTCACGCTCTTTCCTGAGCTTATCTCCGTGCCGCTATCCCAGAGCATCATGGGGCGTGCGGCAGAGGCCGGGCTCATCGAGGTACGCGCCCACCAGCTGCGCGACTGGACGCACGATAAATACCGCCGCACGGATGACTACCTCTGCGGCGGTGGCCAGGGCATGCTGATGAAGTGCGAACCCATCTTCGAAGCCATCGAGGAACTGCGGCAGGAGAACACGAAAGTCATCCTCATGACCCCGCAGGGGCGCGTATTCCGCCAACCCGTGGCCGAGGAACTGGCCGCCCCCTGCATGGAGGGTGGCGATGCCCACTACATCTTCCTCTGCGGGCATTACGAGGGCGTGGACCAGCGCGTGATTGACACGCTGGTGGACATGGAAATCTCCATCGGCGACTATATCCTCACCAACGGCGCGATTGCCGCCGTGGTGGTCATCGATGCCATTGCGCGTCTGCTGCCCGGCGCCCTGGGCGATGACCGCAGCAGCGTGGAGGAATCCTTCTCCAACGGCCTGCTGGAAGCCCCGGCCTACACCAAGCCCAACGTGTTCCGCGGCATGGAAGTGCCCCCGGTCTTCCTCTCCGGCAACCACAAGGCCATCGAGGAATGGAAGCTGGAAAAATCCATCGAGCGCACCAAGGCTAACCGCCCCGATCTGTACGAAGTCTGGGCCGCCGCCCACCCGGAATATTTCGCCCCGAAAAAGAAGAAGAAAACCAGGCTGACCAGCTACAAGCCCCGTAAGCCGCAGGCGGATGATACACCCTCAACCGAGGGTTGAAAAAGCGGTTCCTTAGCCGAGCCGCAACCGCGGCCAGCAAAGCAGCAGTCCGCTCTGGTGCTGCCATTTGCCCAATCAATTACCGCAATCATCACCCATTTATCGGCTAATTTAGCCGATAATTAGCCGTCATTAGCCGATAAATTCATTGATACGCTGTTCCAGATCTGGAACAGGCTTGAAGATAAACTCGCGGGAAACGCACTCTGAGTATAGGAAACCCAGTTGTTCCAGGCAGGTCAGGTCAGTTCTGGCGGTCTGGCGCACCACTTTATATTCATTGCAATGAATCGTGACAGAAGTGCAGGCATTCGGATGCTGTAGAAAATGCAGGAGCAGGTTCTTCTGTCTGTGATTCAGAAGCGCAACATGTGAAAGAGAGAGACGGAGCTTTTCATTCAATCTCTGCTTGGTGCGCAGGTGCTCTACCAGGCTTTCTATGGAGGCATAGAGGGTATTCAACTGGTCGATGATAAAGTAATTAAGGTCATTATCATCTTCCTCCGTATTCATGAAGGCCTCGTAATAACTGCGCGAGTGAGCATATATTTCCCGCGATATGGAGATATATTCAAACAACCAGTAACCAGCATGCAGCATCCCCCAGTAGAATAGGGAACGGGCAGTTCTGCCGTTACCATCCACAAAGGGATGATCATATGCCAATTGGAAATGCAGAATAATGGCACGGATGATGGGGTGGATGTAATATTCACCCCCGTCCTCACCATTAGCGAAGCGACATAGTTCTTCCAGCCGCTCGGTAAGACTTTCCGCTGCCGGAGGCATGTGGATAATATCCCCGCTGCGGGTATCTTCTATGCAGACCTTATCCTCCTCCTGGCGCAACGAACCGGATTTTTCCGGATTCCGGAGCGTTCCCTCCACCATACTGCGATGCAAAGACAAAATAAACGCCGGAGTAAGAGGCTCATCCTTGTGCAGCAATATCATCCGCATGGTACGGTAATTATTCATCACCATCTGTTCATGCTCATCTTTCGGCGGACGATTACTGCGAATAAGCTCCCTCGCTTCGGAGCGGGTAACAACAGCACCTTCCAGCATGCTGGACATAATAGCCTCCTCGGCCAGCGAAGTCAGCAGGTATTTGTCGCGCTCTGTTACAGAGAACACAGTGTTCGCATCGGTCAGCAGCATCGCTCCCGATGCCCGGTCAATTTTATGCAGACATTGCTGAATGTACTGGGTCGAAGCAAAATTAAAGAACTTTCCTCTGGCATTTCGCAAGGGGATACTCTGCCGGGCCTGAGTACGATGCAGTTTGACCCCTAACCACCATTGCTCCTTGCTAAGACCTTCAGGAGCTTTTCTGTATCGCAATTCCTGCCAGCTCAGATAGCGGTCCATTCGCAGCGCCTCGGGCAGTGCCTTCTGCATAATTTCCACGAGACTCCCCGTTTCTTGTTCTATCAATTCCTGAAGAACAGGAACTATGCTGCGACGTTTCATGAAATGATTGTAGCATGACCGAATCACTTGTCAATCATTTATCGGCTAATTTAGCCGATAATTAGCCGTCATTAGCCGATAAAACTACCATACGGGTTGGCTGATGCCCCTCAGGCCTTGGGCAGGAAAAAGCCGCGCTGCTTGTCGTTGATGGGCAGGCCGGCGATTTCCATGACGCGCAGCATCTCCTCCCAGAGGCGGCGGCGCTCGCCGAGGTCGCTGGTGCGCAGCAGATAGCTGGGGTGGTGGGTCACCACCACGGGAATGCCATTATAATCCCAGATGCGCTCCTGGTAAGCGGCCAGGGGCAGGTTCCCCTGCTGCAGCAGGCCGCGGGCGGCGATAACCCCCAGCGCCACAATCACGCGGGGCTGCACCAGCCGCATTTCAAAATCTACCACGGGACGGCTGAAAATAAGCTCCTTATCACTGGGCGGGCGGGTGTTGAGGGTCTGGCGCGGCTGCGCCGGGCGGAACTTGACCAGGTGGGTAATGTACACCTGCTCGCGCGTGAGGCCCATGGCCTTGAGCATGCCATCCAGCTTGCCGCCGGCATCGCCCTGGAAGGGAAGCCCCGCCTTTTCATCGTGATACCCGGGAGCATCGCCCACAAAAACAATATCGGCCGCGGGATTGCCCTGCGGCAGAACCGCCTTTTCACGCAGCGTACCCAGCTGGCGCAGCGGTGCCCAGGTGGGCAGCAGGCGGCGCATATTGGCCCAGGCTTCCTCGGCATTGCTGCCGCCGGGGCGGAAAAAGGGAATATCCTCCTCTTGCACCTGTGGCACAGCGGGCACCGGCTCGCTCAAATCCACATCCAGCTTCGGGGCGGGTTCGTTCTGCGGCTCGCCTGCGGCCTGCTCTGCCACGGGCTGCTGCTGGGGCATGGCAGGCATAGGCGCAGGCTGATACCCCCGCTTTGCCGCCAGCATCCAACTACGCAGAATACCACGCGCTTCATCATCCACCGCCAGTTTCTGCACGCCCCGCGCCTGCAGGGTGTGAAGGTAATCCAGGACTAAGCTGCGGAGATCCATTCGCCGCATGGTAACACAATGAGCCGCTAAGTCAAGATTTATGACTGTCCCAACTAAAAGACGAATTTACTTGATATTTATCCTCTGGAAATGATAGACTGGCGGGGTAGACTGGACGAACCCGCTATACCATGAAATATCTTCTTACCCTGTTGAGTTTTGTCGGCTTGCTGAGGGCCGAGGGCGTGCCGTATTCCGGGCTGGCAGCCGCCGATCGTGAAGGCGGCGGGGTGCTGGTATCGGCTGTTGCGCATTTCGGACCGGCCGACCGCGGCGGGGTGAACGCGGGTGATACGCTGCTCACCATGGATGGCAAGCCCGTGACCAGCAAGGCGGAGCTCTATGCCTTCCTGGCAGCTGCCACCCCCGGCCAGCAGATTACTTTCACGCTGCAGCGTCGCCATCTGACCCTGGAGCGCCGCATCACCATCAGCAACAGGTTGGAGCCGCAGGCCGTCTTTGAGCCGTCGGACCGGCATATGGACAAAGAAAAATGGGCTGCATTGGAGCACCAGCAGTACCTCATTGCAGCTCAGCTGGCAGATGAAGCACCGGATTGGAGCAAGATAAGCGCTGCATTTGCGGAAATCCGCCGCATCAGCAGCCCGGATTTGCGGCGGCAGTGCTGCCACCTGTTTTTCTGGGGGAAGAAGAGTCTGCTGTATATCTATGGCAACGAGGATTCCCTGGTGGCAGCGGAGCATTTCAACGAAAAAGACCGGCCGGAGGAACTATACCGCCTGAGCGGTCGCGGGGCAGTTCCGCTGCCGGAGCATCTGCGCAAGCGCATCCGCCGCCAGATGGAGACTCTGCCGGATTTTGCTGCCTATTTTTCCATTCAAATCACTGAAAAACAATGAACAGAATTTTTATTTCCCTTTTACTGGTCAGCCAGCTGCCTCTGTGTGCTCAGGAGGTGAGCGCTGAGCTTCGCAACAGCATCAGCGAGCTTATTTCCATCCGCGCGGCGAACAGACAGCGCGGCATCGCCGATTCCCTGGGTAAGGCATTCAAATCCGAGGTATACCAGGAGCAGTTCCGTAAGACCCTGCTGGGCGGAACCCCGGTTGAGGATGAAGACGCAACGGATTGCCCGGTAGCCACGGCCATGGCCAATGGTATCCTCAAGCAGTTCGACCCGCAGGATTATGATGCCGCCGGCATTCTGCAGCGCATGGAAAACCACCTGGCCACGCCTGCACCCCGGAACGAGGAGGAGGAAAAGAAAGCATATGAGGCATACGAAGAGCTGGCGGAGGCGGTGCAGAAGGGCTACCGGCCGGTGCTTCGCGCCCGCGAACACGCCAAGGAAAAGGAAATTCTGCGGGCCAATGCTGAGCGCAGCAGTGTGGTGCAGCTGGATTTCGGCGTGCAGATGGAGGTGGAACCCGGTACTGATACCATCCGCAACCTGAACCGCGGCACTACGGAGACCGGCGTGGCTTTCTACACCCGCACCACCCGCCGCATGGAATGGAACGACCTGCCGGAGGCCATTCGTCTGCAGGAGGTCAAGCTGCCACCGGCGCGCAGCTGGACATTCTGGGTGCCCACCGAAGCTGAGGAGAAAGTGGCGGAATTCAAGCAGCAGCGCGTGCAGAGCGAAGAAGCCCGCCGCGCCGAGCTCATGCAGAAACTCATGGGTAACCGCAAACCTTCCGGTCTCACCAAAAAGCCTGTGGTAAAGGCGGTTGAGGAAGAAGAAGAGCAGGAAGAACGCCCGATGAAGAAAATCAAGGTGTGGCGCGATGACCCGGCGGCCCCGGTGAAAACCCTGCCCGATGTGGTGAATGATATGATTTAACTCCCGCACTGACTAATCCTATGAAAATCAGACAATTCCTGAGCTGTTTCCTGCTGGGTGGTCTGCTGGCTCCTGCCGCGGAAGAGATGGAGCAGAGTCTCATGCCCTATATCCGCAACATCAGTTCCCGCGAGCTGCGCAGCTGGACCCCTGAGCAGGCATTCAAGGCGCTGGGCAACATGCCCGGCAGCCCCTCGCAGGCTACGTTCGACATGCTGAAAGCAACCTGGAAACAACCCGCCGGCTACAGGCGCATTAATTTCCAGCAGGAGCAGATGAAGCGGCTTATCAAGGACGGTAAGACGACGGACATGAACACCTACATGCTCATTCTGTCGAACCGTCTGCTGCTGCGCTACCTGAGCCAACAGGACCGCGACCTGTATGTAAACCACATGCTCAAGACCTACGAGCAGGAAAAGCCCCAGGAGCAGCAACACCAGCTCAACTGGCTGGGGTCGCTCTGCTTTGTAGGTGATTTTTACGCGGAACACATGCTGGGCATACTGGGTTCCCTGCGTGGTGAACCCGCCATGCTCACCGAGCAGAAATACCAGCTTCACAACATGTACCAGAAACGCGCGGCCGAAAGCAACCGTCTGTGGACATCGCCGCACGAAAACGCACCCTACCTGCGAGCTCATGCCAATTCTTTCAACAAGAGTCGCCTGCGATACCTGCTGCACGACCATTCAGTGCACTACGACTATGCCGCCCGCCGTGGACTTACCAACTGGCACTATCCCTGGGGCAAAGACCTGCCCATGCCGCTGGCACTGGGGCTGCAGCTGATGAAGGGCCGCAGCCTGGGGCAGCTGCCACCCATGGCAGCACTACAGCAGATTCAGGTCTCCTCCACCTCGCTGCCCCCTGAAATGAAAGGATTCATCGTGCGTAACCTGCTGGCTGCCGCGCCGGATTACGCACCCTGGAAATCGCTCAACGACCCCACGGCAGACCTCTCCGAAATGCCGGACTGCACCGCCGTGAACCTGCCGCAGTGGAACGACGCCCTCCTAGGACCTGCCACCACGGCTGAGCAGGATATTGCTGCGCTGGAAAAACTGGTGAAGCAGGAACAAAACGCCAAGGTCCTTTCCTCGCTGGTGCTTTTCACCCTGGCTCAGGATGCCCGCGCCCGCGAAGACAGCATCTTCCGCGATGGCATCCCCCTCCAGGGACATTTCAACTATTATGCTGATTATGATATCGAAGTTTCGGAAAACGGCGTCGATATCCTCATCAATAACAACGGCCCGGTCTTCGAAAAAGATGATGCCGCTCTGCGTGCCCGCTGCCGCAACCTGAATGTGGCCCTGCACCGCTGCGCCCTGCAGCTGGCACTACTGGAGCGCGACGGCAAGCTTGATGAGCACAAAAAAGCAGCCACGGCACTGGCCGCAGTGCTGAACCAGCATCGGCTCTGGCCGCTGCTGATGAGTGAATACAGCATGCGTCACCTGGGACCGGAAACCTGCGTGCAGCTTCTGGATGCCTGCCGGGCAGACAGCAATATCCTCTACCACCTGGGGCGACTGTTCACCAAGTCGTCTATCTCCATCATTCATGATGTTGCGGGGATTCTCACCAAACGCACCGATGAGGACGGCAAACCCGACCCGGAACAGGAACTACTTGCCCCGATTCTCAGGGACCATTTTATCAACACAGACGTGCTGCCCCACTCACCGGAACAACTGGCAGATGTACAACGCCGCTGGCTGCAGCTGGACGACATGGCCCCGGACAAGATAACCGCCGTGCGGCTTCTGAAGGTCGGGCGCATGAATGCCGGCATGTACCGCACCGACCTGGCTCCGGAGCGCATCTCCGGCAAGCACAGTATACGGGGTTACCATCTTGTACGCCATGCCCTGCAACAGGGCGACACCCCCACGGCTGAAAGGCTTCTGGCTTCCATGTGCCACAGCCCGCAGATGTACAGTTACCCCGGTACCCGCCTGGCCATGGCGCTGGTAGCCCGTGCTAAAGGAGATGAGGCAAATGCCCGTGAACAGGAACGGTTGGCTGTGACACTGGCTGCCATATCCCTCAATTCCTCCTACTTCTATTATTGGGAGGACGCCGTGCGCCTGCTGCTGGAGCACGGCATGACCCGCGAGGTGGAAAAACTGCTTACCATCCTGCCAAACCACGGCATGCCTTTCCTGCGCCGCGCATTGATTCAACGCCTGGCAGAGCAACGGCGATTCCGCAGTGCCGCCTTCTGGCAGGAACTTGCCGTGGCCGATTTCTGCAGCAAGGCCACCCCGGCCCACGGTCTGGGCACACAGGCAGAACTGGCCAGCTGGCGAATTAAGGCCGATGCCTACCATGCTCTGGCTCTCCTGCAACAGAACCAGGCCTCCGAACCCGCAGGAACACTGCTGGAGCATACCATGAAGCAGTTGGAACGCATGCCCGCTCTGGCAGCCGAGCTGGCACCCTTTATCCTGACCTGTGCAGATATACCCGCTGCCACACGCCAGGATTATCAGCGCCGTCTGCTGGCCGGAAGCACCGGAAATGCCATTGCCCTGACAAAACTGCAATCCGTGCAGCTGAAGAATCTGGCCACAGAGGATGAAAGTGCAGATATAGCCGCCCTGAATCAGGCTGCCCCCATTACAGCCCCGGCACCCTTCCGCTCCGAGCTCTACACCTGGCACCTGCAGAAGTCAGATGCCGATGAAACAGCTGACACCGGGAACGATGAACGCACAGCCACCCGCAGCACGATTCAGGCCCGCATTGTAAACGCCTGCTATGACAACCCGCACCAGGCTCCCTGGGTACTGCTCCAGACCGATTCCGGACGCAAGCGCTACATAAAACTCGATGAACTCGCACCGGATGACGTGCAGAACCTTATCGACTGGAAGGAGAAGAATAACATCCGCACCTGGTCATTCACTGAGAAAAAGACTCTGGTGACTCAACCATTTGAGGCGCGATTCGAAAGGCTGGTGCAGAACCCGCCCTCCCAGGGGCTGCACATACGTGACGGTGTAGATGTGAGCAATGGGCTCACTGCCGAATTCACCACCACTCACGGTAAGCCTGTAACGTGGTACCTCAACCAGTTGGACGACGAGGCTCGCCAATACATCCAACAGCATGCTACAGCGGAAAAACCAACCGTTCTGCTGCATACCACCCTGGCCGCGGCAGAAATCGAAGCAGCTCAGCGCCGGCAACCCATCATCGCCTTCATGCTGGGGCAGCGCAGCGGCCCGGAGGAAAACATGCTGCACGAGCAACTGGCCGGCAGCAGCAAGGACCTGCCCACCAACTATGTGCTGCTGGTCTGCTACAAGGATGACGAAGGCAACTGGGAAACACCCGGTCGCCAGGTGCTGAATCTCCTTGGTGACGCAGTTTCTATCCTCGAGCCTGCCGGTACTCCGGATGGCGAGCGTATATTCGATGGCGGATTCCAGGTCACGCTGAGCCATGTGCCCACCTTTGTGTTCCACTCCTTCCGCAGTCCGCTGCAGAACAGCCCGGAATACAAGGCGCTCACCGCTGCCATCCGTGCCAATAACGAGGCCGAGGTGAACCGCCTGCTGGATGCTACGCCGGAGCTCCTCCACGTGCGCACGAATGAGTTTGCCTGCTGCCCGCTGCAGACGGCCATCAAGTTCAACTGCAGCGACCGCATGGTGGAGCTGCTGGTGAAGCGCGGTGCCCGCCTGAATACCCGCGACTGGTGCGGCAACACCCTGTTGCAGGACTGTCTCAACCGCAAGGATGAGAAGCATTTCCACCAGCTTCTGAAACTGGGGGCAGACCCGAATCTCCCCTCGCTTTCCATCAATAAGAAAGATGCCCTTTACCCGGTCATCAGCGCTATGCGCCAGCCGAAGTTCCTGGAGCCTCTGCTGGAGGCCGGGGCAAATCCGAATGTGCTGCTGCCGAATGGCGAAAATGCCTTGTTTGAACTGCTCAAGCAGAGCCCGAAGGCGGATATTGCGCTGCTGGCTCAGCATGCGCGCCGGCTGGTGCCACTCGGGCTGGATGTGAACACCCGCACCAACATGGGCGAGAGCCTGCTCTGGAAGCTGGCTCTGCATGCCGGACGGAACGATGTGAAGGGCAATCCGCAGGAGTTCAAGACAACCCTGGATGCCATGAAGCTCCTCATCGAGCTGGGGGCAGATGTGCAGGAAACCAGTACCGGCACCCCCTCGCTGCTCAGTCGTCTCCGCGGCCAGTATGGCTGGGCTCCACCCCTGAACCCAGAGGTGGAGAAACTCCTCATCCAACACGGAGCCCAATAAACAAAATCACTTACGATCATGCGTTATCTTCGTTTTCTTCCTTTCTTCATCCTCAGCAGCCTCATCGTGAATGCCGCAGAGGAGATGGGGCACACCTATGAGAACTCCTTTACGACGATTTCGGAGAAGGAGTTTGAGAAATGGAGCTTCCAGCAGGCTGTTCAGGCGCTGGGTACCCCACCCGGGCCGGTGCTGGAATCGACCTATAAGATGCTGCGCAGCAGCTGGAACATGAAGTCATACTACAAGCGCAACGGCCGCCAGCACTACCTGCTCAACGATATTACCCGCAAACACACGACCACCGACATGAATACCTACATGCTGGTGCGGGCAGATTCGGTGTGGATGGATCACTCGTGCAAGTTCGACTCCCTGGCGCTGGAGGAACACATGCTCAAGCCGTACGAGGAGAAGGAGCCCCGCGAGCTGGATCACCAGCAGAAGTGGCTGGGTATGCTCGCCTTCCGCGACGACCGCGAGTGGGATTACCTGCTGGGTATCACGGAAGGGCAGCGTGGTATTCCGCCCATGTTGACCCAGCGCCGTTTTACGCTCAGCGATGGTAAGGAGCAATGCGCTTCGGAGGTGAACCGCCTGTGGACCGACCCGGTGCTGCATGCGCCCTATATCATGCAGCGCGGTTCGGATTTTGCCCGCTTGACCCTTCGCTGCATGCTGCACGATACCAGTGTGTTATATGATAAAGCCCAGCTTTCCGGTCTGACCTGCTGGAACTACACCTGGGGCAAGGACCTGCCCGAGCCCCTGGTGCTGGGCATGCAGCTCATGCAGGGCCGCGCCACCGGCAAGCTGCCCGCCGAAGCCGATTTGCAGAAGATTCGCGATGCCGCTGCCGGGCTGAGCCACGAGATGAAGAGCTTTACCGTGCGCAGCATGCTGGCGGCAGACCCCACCTGCATGCCCTGGAAGAAACTGGATGACCCCACTGCCGGGCTGGGAGAGATGCCGGACTGCTCGGCTGTATACACGGCGCAGTGGAGCAATGAACTGCTGGGTGCCGGTGGTAACACGGTGGAGGAGGACGTGGACTTGTTTGATAAGGTGGTGCAGAAGGAAAAAGCGCAGGATATGCTCTCATCCCTGGTGCTGTATTCCCTGGCTGAGGGCTCGCGTGTGCGGCGCGACAGTAATTTCAATGTGTCGATTCCCCGCCAGGGGCATTTCCGCTTCTTCTCCAATTTCGATGTGATGGCGTCAGAAAATGGTGTAGATGTGCTGATTGATGAGCACGGCACCCGCTTTGCCCGCCATGATGATGCCCTGCGCGCCCGCTACCTGCAGCTGAATGCCGCCCTGCTGCGCTGCGCCCTGCAGCTGGCCATGCTGGAGCGCGATGGCAAGACCGAGGCGCTGGACAAGGGCGCCGCTGCGCTGGCTGACCTGCTGAACCGCGAGCATCTCTGGCCGCTGCTTCTCAACCTGCACATCAGCCACCAGATTACGCCCCGCTGCCAGGCTCGTCTCATGCACCACTGCCGTGCCGACCTCAGTATTATCGAGAGCATGGACTCCCTGTTCAGCGGGGGCTCGAATGCCCCCAACCTCTTCTGGGCCAAACGAGTCACAACTCGCAAGGATGAGGATGGCGACCCTGACCCGGAGCCTGAGTTGGTGGCCAGTATTCTGCTCGCCCACCAGATTAATAACAGATGCATGCTCGCCTCTGATGAGGAGTGGAAGGCTATGCAGCGCACCTATATGGACCTGGAGGCGAAACTGCCGGGCAAGGGCTGTGCGGAGGCTCTGCTGCGTGTGGGGCGCATGAGCGATGCGCTCTACCAGCCGGACCTGCAGGCCAAGTTTATCACCGGTGCCAACAGCCGCCGCGGTTACTACATGGTCATGCATGCCCTGCGCAAGGGCGACCTGCCCACCGCCGAAAAGATTCTGGAACGCATGACCAGCACGCCCCGCAACTACAAGTACCCCTCGACGCGTATGGCCATAGCTCTGGTAGCCCGGGCCAAGGGTGATGAAGCCACCGCCCGGGAACAGGAGCGGCTGGGTATCACCCAGGCGGCCATGCTGCTCAATTCATACTACTCATATTACTGGAACGATGCTCACCAGCTGCTGCTGGAGCATGGGCTCTCCCGGGAGTCCGAGCGGTTGATGCTGCTGCAGCCCAAGCGCAACCTCTCCTATATCCGCCCGGAGCTTCAGCGCATCATGGCGGAGCAGCGGCGTTTCCGGGGTGCTGCTTTCTGGGCGGAATACAACCTGGCCTATTATGCCAGCGCTGCGGCTCACATGGCAGGCAAAGGCTCGCAGCACGATTTGGTGAAGTGGCGCCTGCAGGCAGATGTGTACCATGCGCTTTCGCTCCTGCAGCAGGGGAAGAATGCCCAGGCAGAGGCTCTGCTTACCCCGGCCATGAAGCAGCTGGAGCGCATGCCCATAGCTGCTGCCAGCCTGGCGCATGCTTTGCTCCAATGCGCAGATATCCCGCAGGAAACCCGCCGGAGCTATCGTGAGCGTCTGCTGGCCGGTGCAGCCGGGAATCCCACGGCGCATGCCCTGATTCAGGCGGTGGAGCTCAAGGACCTGCCCACGGTGGATGAAAGTGCTGAGCAGAAGATTCTGGAATCTCTGGCGGCTGATTCTTCGGTGCACAAGCCGTTCTCCTCACCGCTTTATACCTGGCACCTGCAGAAAACAGACCAGGTGCCGGATGATGTGGAGGAAACAGATGAACGCACAAGCAGCAGTGCCACCATCAGTGCCCGCATTTTGTCCGCCGGCTATGAAAAGGCCGGGCAGAGCCCCTGGGTGGAGCTGCTGACTGAAAAGGGGCGAAAACTGCGCGTGAAGCTGGAAGAAATGGCGGCAGATGATATCGCCAACATCATCGAATGGAAGGAAACCAACGGCATCTGCACCTGGACGGTCCACCGGGGAATCCCTGTGGAAATCTTTGATGGAAGACTGGATAAGATAGCAGTCGAAAAATTCTCCGGGACTCATAAAATCAATGGCCGCGATGTGTCCGACGGTCGTATAGCCGAGTTCACCCGCACCGATGGCAGCTACGCCAAGTGCTATGTCAACCTCCTGGATGGCGAGAACCGGGAACAGGCTGAGAACTGCCCGCAGGTGGAAGAGCGCACCATGGTGCTGCACACTACATTGGCTGCGGCTCAGGCTGCGGCCGAGTTCCGCAAGGTGCCCATCGAGATTTTCATGCTGGGGCGCCGCGGGGGTGTGGAGGAGCAGAACTTCCGGAAAATGATCGAGAATAAGAGCGGAAGCTGGAATCAGAACAGCGCTCTGCTGGTCTGCTACCAGGATGCCGATGGCAACTGGGAAGAACCCGGTCGCGAAGTCATGAACCTGCTGCGCGCTGCCTGCCCGGAGGCCATGGATGCCCCCGATGCTGCTCCCGAGGACCGCGCGCTGGTGTCGGGCTTCCGGGTCACCATTTCGCCCAACCGGCATGAATTACCGGCGGTGCAGCCCTTTATGTTCACGCCCAATCTCCTGCAGGACCCGGATTACAAGAAAGCGGAGCAGGTGATTCGCCGCGGCAAGGTCGAGGAACTGGCTCAGATACTCAAAAACCGCCCTGAACTGGTGAAATCGCGCTCTCATTACAGCCCCGGCAACCTGCTGCACACCGCTTTGCTCAGCCGGCGGAATGAGATGGTCAAAGTGCTGCTGGAGCATGGCGCCAGCGTCAATACCTGTGCATCCGATGGTACTCCGCTGCTCTATTTCTGCATTGGTTCCGGGAATGAGGAGCTTGTGCGCTTGTTTGTTCAGCATGGTGCAAAAATCAACAAGGCCTGCCGCAGTCGTTCGGGCCACCCGGTTTACCCCATTCAGCATGCGCTGAGGAAGCCGGAAATGCTCAAGCTGCTGATTGAGCTTGGAGCTGATGCGAACATACGTCTGGAAGGTGGCAGGACTCTGCTGCTATCCATGGTGGATAGCGCACCCTGGCTTGACCAGAAGGGGATTGAGGCCGTGATGCGCGCAGCAGAGGTTCTGGTTCCTGCCGGGCTGGATATCAGCGCCCGCGATGCCCGAGGCAACAGTGTGCTTTTCTACGTGGCCTGCATGACCTCACGCTGCGCCAGCAGCCCGCCCCACCGCGAGCCTCTGCTGCAGGCTCTGCGCAGACTGGTGGAACTGGGTGCCGATACCGAGGAAACGGCCGGCGGCACCCCCTCGCTCATGGACCGTCTCTGGGGTAAGTACTGCAAGGATGTTCCCGCCATGCTTCCGGATGTGGAAAAAATCATTCGAAAGAAAGAAAAGTGATTCATTGCCGCCGCGTAGCGGCAATGAAATACGGATGTCGACGCATGAAATTACCCTGCGGGCAGTGAAATAGTTCCGCCGGTAGCGGCGGAACAGTCGGGGAATTACCAGCGCGCTTTATTGAAACGCGCTACCTCGCGCTGCACCTCGCGCATTTCGGCGCGGGCTTTGAGGTCATAGCGCTGGTCGCGGTGGGTCTTACCGCGACCGATGCCGATTTCGGCCTTCACCTTACCGTCTTTCCAGTAAAGGCGCAGCAGGGGGAGCGCAAAGCCCTTCTGAGCCTGCTGGATTTCAAGCTTCAGAATCTCGCGCTTGTGCATGAGAAGGCGGCGGGGGCGCTTGGCTTCATGCTGGAACCACTTGCCGGCGGTTTCCCAGGGCTGCACATCGCAGCCGTAGAGAAACACCTGCCCCTTTTCCACCCGGGCAAAGGCATCTGCCACGTTCACCTTGCCGGCGCGGATGGATTTCACCTCGGTACCGCGCAGCTCGATACCGCATTCGTACTTGCCCATGATTTCGTAATCACGGCCTGCTTTCTTGTTGCTGGCGATGAGGTTGCTTTGCGGTGCGGGTTTCCTGGCCATAGGTGCGGGTGGGGTGGGGTTGAGACAAGGCGACCCGGCGCTGCCGATTGGTGAGCTTGCCGGGTCGCGCAAAAAAGATTTTCGCGTGGTGAATCTTTACAGATCCGGAGTGATGGTGAGCGTATCAGCCTCGGCAGGGGCGGCAGACTCAGCCAGGGAGGCAAAGGGATCAGCCTCCACAGATTCGCCCTTGCTGGCGGCAAGCTCCTCGGGGGTCATCTCATGCCAGGTGATTTTACCCTCGATGATTTCCGTGAGGGCAATATCGCCGCACTGCATCTCCGGGGTGGTCACGATAAAGGGGTCAGAGCCGTGGTTGAGCTGCTGCACACGCTTGGAAACGATGTTGACCAGCAGCTGGTTATCGCCTACAATCTGAGCAGCCTTTTCGATAAGTTCAACTTTCATGGGGATGTAAAATGGTGATACCCCGCGGGGGTGCGGGTGCGGCATTGTACAACGTTGCGCCCGCTATTGCAAGCCTATATTCACGTCAGCAATGCAATAAAAGCCTTCCATTACCACATTTTTGCTTGTCAAGCTCCAGCCCAGCGGGTAGGATAACACCATGTAGATAGCGCCGGGCACCAGCCACGGCATTTTACCCAACAAAACACCACACACGAGTAAAAATGGCTAATTTAAACAAGGTAATGATTATCGGCAACCTGACCGCCGACCCCGAAGTGCGTACCACCCCCCGCGGTAACACCGTGGCTGAGCTTCGCCTGGCAGTCAACCGCGTGAGCAGCGGCCCCAACGATGGCGAGCGCCGCGAGGAAACCACTTATCTGGACGTGACCTGCTGGGGTCGCACAGCAGAAATCGCCGGCCAGTACCTGGCCAAGGGGCGCCCGGTCTTCATTGAAGGTCGCCTGCAGCAGGATACATGGGAGGACAAGCAGACTGGCCAGAAGCGCAGCAAAATCCGCATCGTGGCCGAAAATATGCAGCTGCTCGGCAGCCGCGATGGCGGCCAGACACAGGGCGGTGGCTACCAGCAGCGCTCCAACAACTACAACAACAATGGCGGTGGCTACCAGCAGGGTGGCTACTCCAACGGCGGCGGCAACTATGGCGGTGGTTACCAGCAGGGCGGTGGCCATGGCGGCTATTCCAACGGTGGCTACCAGCAGCAGCGCCCCCAGCAGCAGGCCCCTGCCCCCATGCCCGCTGAGGAGGATGACGATATCCCGTTCTAAATCCGCGCACAGCGCAGATATCGCCTGCAAGGCAGATTTCATCCAGCCCCACCATTGCGGGGCTGGATTTTATTTTTCTGCAAAAACATATCGGGCAGCGATATTCATGCCCGCCGCGAGAACCGCAAAAGCAAAAAACCGCCGGGAACAACACCCCGACAAGCATAGTCTGAATACCGTTGCTACCTCTCGGTCCTGGCGGGGTTTTCCAGCTATACCTCCGAGGGTGCTCCCGGCGGCAGGTGTGAGTATGCCAGCTAACTGCCCCGGCGTCAAGCATTTTGTCGCTCCATTCTTGACATTGCGCCCACCCGGCGGTATAGTGAGGCAGACCAACACATAGAAAGCACATACATACCATGGGACTTCTTCAGAATCTTGCCGCTGTCGCTATCCGCAACAAGGTTATGGCCAACCTGCGCGCCAACTGCCCGGAAGGCATCAAAACCGAGCTTGAAACCTTGCTGGGCAACAAGGAGGCGGTGGCCGTCATCCAGAAATTTGTGACCGATGCCATGAAAGGTGGCGGCAAAATCCAGGCCGAGGCAGTAACCACCCTGCCCTTCCCGTCCGAAATTCAGGAACTGCTGGCCGCCACGCCCAAGCTGGTGACCTACCTGGTGCTGGCCGCCCGCATGGCCGGCAAAAAGTAAATCGACCGCATCCTGCCATGAATGTACCCGATAATCCTCTGCCTTTTGAGCTGAAGGCGGGCGAAGAACTCCTCTGGAGTGTTGATAAGAAACCGCATGTAAGCACCAGGCAAGGGCTGGCGTGGGGGGCTGTGGGGCTGATGCTGGCGCTGGCTGGGGTCTGCGCGTTCATGGATATCAGCGGCAGGACTGACGGGCTGATGTATATGGCCGGGCTTCTGCTCATTCTGGGCATCATCCTGGTGCTGACCGCCCTGCAGGAGCGGGCCAGCGACCGCCGCGTGACCTATGCGCTGAGCAACCGCCGAGCCTACATCATTGAGCGCCCAGCCAAGGCCGGAGCACAGACCGTGGCGTTCTCCTTTGCGGTGCATCCGCAGATGATATACAAGTATCTGCGCCGGGGCAATGGGCACATAGATTACTACCTGGGCGAGGAAAAGCAGCACAAGGCCACCCACCGCCGCGGGTTCATCAACCTGGCGCCGGAGCAGGACCCCGCCCGCTTCATGGAGCAGCTGGGTATCACCCTGCCCGCCAAGGGCGAAAAACGCAAACCCACCACCTACGAGCGCCCGGAGGCGCTGCGCAAGGGCGAAATGTGGGGCAAGGTGTTTGCGCTTCTGCTGTTTGCAGCGGGCCTGTTCCTGTGTTTCGATGATATTTACCTGTACCTGGCAGGGCAGGAAACCACAGCCACCATTGTGGGCTATGAGGAAGGCACTGAAAAACGCGGGCGCCGGGGCCGCCGCAAGGTGACGGTGTTCTACCCGGTGGTGCATTTCACCACGAGCAAAGGCGAAAACGCCCTGGCCGTAAGCCGCCATGGCTACGATAAGGCACCGGCCCACGAACCCGGCACGCAGATTCCCCTGCTCTACGATGCCGCAGCCCCTGAAAACGCCTCAATCAAAGACGATTCCATCCTCACAACTCCGGGGCTCATGGGTCTTGGCTTTCTGTGGTTCAGCTGGTCGCTCTGGAAACAATGGCGCGCGCGCCGAAACCTCACCAGGCAGCCCTACGTTCTGGTGGATGTGAGCGCCGCGTGACACCACGGCTTTTCCCCTTCGCCGCGCCACCCCGGGTGAGCGCGGCGAAGCTGTCTTTACGCATTGAGAATTCAGCGCTAAAATTTTATATTTGCATTGACAACAAGGGGATTTGGGAGTATTCTCTGCGTCCCCGCTGATGCTGCAATACCAACAACGGAGGGCTGGGGGCTAAGCGCAGCACCTTCCAAAACCCCGTGCATCCTGCCGCAAGGTTGCACACAACATATACAAATACAATGATTAACGAACTCGTTACAAAGATGGTGGAAGCCGGTGTTCACTTTGGTCACCAGACCCGCAAGTGGCACCCGAACATGAAGAAGTACATTCTCACCCAGAAGAATGGCATCCACATCATTAACCTGGAAGAGACTGAGAAGTGCCTCGACAAGGCCAGCTCCTTCCTTGGTGAGCTTGCTGCCAAGAACAAGAAGATTCTGTTCGTGGGCTGCAAGCGCCAGGCTCAGGAAGCCGTGAAGGAAGCCGCTGAGGCTACCGGCCAGTACTATGTGAACTTCCGCTGGCTTGGCGGTATGCTCACCAACATGGCCACCATCAAGAAGAGCATTGCCCGTCTCGATTACCTCGAGAACCTCGACAAGCAGCCCGAGTACAAGAGCATGTCCAAAAAGGAGCTCGCCGCTCTGGCTCGTGAGCGCGAGAAGCTGCAGCGCAACCTGCAGGGTATCCGCAACATGGGTGGCGCCCCCGATGTGATGATCGCCATCGGCGCTGACCACGAAGACATCGCTATCCGCGAGGCCCACATCCTGGGCATTCCCGTGATTGTGCTGACCGACACGAACGCCGACCCCGAGACCGTGGATTTCCCCATCCCCGGCAACGACGACGCCGTGCGCTCCATCCGTCTGGTGCTCTCCGTGCTCGTAGAGGCTATCAACAAGAACAAGCCCGCCTAAATCTTAACCCTTTTATTCCAAGACAATGGCTGATATCACACCCGCAATGGTGAAAGAGCTGCGCGTCAAGACCGACGCCGGCATGATGGACTGCAAGAAGGCCCTCATGGAGTGCGACGGCAACATGGACGAAGCCGTGAAGTACCTCCGCGAGAAAGGCATCGCCAAGGCCGCCAAGAAGGCCGACCGCGAAGCCAAGGAGGGTATCGTGACCACCGTGGTTGAAGGCAAGGATGGCATCATTCTCGAAATCAACTGCGAGACCGACTTCTGCTCCAAGGGCGAGAAGTTCCAGTCTCTGGTGGCCAAGGTTGCCGCCACGCTGAAGGCCTCCACCGCCGCTACGCTGGCTGAGGCTCTGGAAGTGGCCATGGAAGGCACCACCGTAGAGAAGTACATCGCCGAGCAGTGCGCTGCCATCGGTGAGAACATGAAGCTCCGCAAGTTCGGCCGCTACACGCTGACCGGCGAGGGCTCCGTTACCTCCTACATCCACATGGGTGGCAAGGTGGGCGTGCTCCTGCAGGTGGAAACCGGCAAGGCCGAAACCGCCTCTGCCGAGGCTTACCAGACCCTCTGCAAGGACATCACCCTGCACATTGCCGCCTGCGCTCCCAAGAGCGTGGACTCCTCCTCCCTTGACCCCGCTTTCGTGGCCGAGGAACAGGAGATTGCCAAGGCTCAGCTCATCGCTGAAGGCAAGCCCGAGCACCTGCTGGAGAAGATTCTCCCCGGCAAACTCAAGGCTCTCTACAAGCAGAGCTGCCTCATGAGCCAGGAATTCGTGAAGGACCCCTCTATGTCCGTTGAGGCTCTCGTAGCCGCCACCGGCAAGACCCTGGGCGACACCATCACCGTGAAGGCTTTCGAGCGCTTCCAGCTCGGCGCCTAATCCCCTGGGCTTCCAAGTTATAAAAAATCCCCGCCTCGCATGAGGCGGGGATTTTTCTTCGTCCGACCAGCGGGAGGATATCGTCTCCCCTCCAGGGGAGATATCGTCCGGCGCAGCCGGATATCGTTTCCTGATAAACCAAAGGTAAGTCATTTCCCAGGCGTTGGGAAAATTCAGAGTCCTGCTGCAAATGGATAGCGATATCCGCCTGCGCGGACTTAGGGATAGCGGCGCCACTTACCATCGCCCACAGAAATAACCTCCACGGTCACCGTATCAAGCCCTCGCTCGTAGAACCCCAGTTCCTTGGCTACCTTGGTGCCTACATCGATGAGACGCCCGCGGATATACGGTCCGCGGTCAGCCACGCGCACAATGCAACTCTTCCCCGTGCGGTGGCAGGTGACCCGCACCGTGCAAGGCAGCGGCAGCGTGCGGTGCGCCGCATATAGCTGGTGCGGGTAAAGATTCTGCCCAATGGCGCCAATTTCACCATCGGCCTCGTAGTGCGAGGCAATGCCCGTGGCCTTGTAGTGCAGCGCTGCATCCACACTCATGGGAACAAAACGCGTGCCTTTTACCGTGTAGGGTGCATTCTTGTAGCCCTTATATTCCGGGAACGAGGGGTGCATCACCTGCTGGCAACCCACCAGCACCAACACAGCCACTGCGGCAAAACAGGCAAGAAAACTTTTCATGCTGCCAATCTATCACAAATCCCACACCCACACCAGATATTTCTACATCTTTCCGAAGGTTATCACAGATTTCGAGAAGTGCGGCGTACAACTCATCTCTTCTTTTTGCTTGATTGTCTGTTGGGGAGATGGTAGTCTTGCACTAGTATGCTTCTTTATTTTTTCAGACGCTTTCTTGCCATGCTTGTGCTGACAGGCGTGTTCCTCGGCGGTTCATCTTTTGCAGAAGATGAATTCTACGATGACGCTCCCGCCAGAAAATCAGGAAAAAATAAGAAGAAATCCAGAAAGAAGGCAAAAACAAAAACAGCCAACAAGAAAGCAGAGGCAGTTGTGGTCAGTGCGCAGCCTGCCAAAGAAAGCGAAGAAGCCATTGTTGAGAACACGATTCACCAGACAGAGCCTGAGCCAGCACCGAAAACAGAGGAACCCTCCCCGGCTCCGGTATCTGAAACTACAGTAATCCCGGAAGAGCCGTCTGTGCTCGAACCCGAACCGCAACCAGAATCCACAGACGCAGAGCAGGATACCACACCCGCCCCATCGTCTTCCAAAACAGAGGAAGAATCCCCACGGGATATCTGCATCAGGCAAATGCTGCATGAACCTCATACCATAAAACATGAGACAGTGGGGCTTCAACACCCGGACTGGAGCGGGCACGCCCGCATCAACACCGAACACAAGGTTCTGGTTCGCATAACCGGCAGACGCGATTCAGGTAATGTAATCGTGTTCAATGACCGTGAATTAACCATCGACTGGGATGAATGGGAGGAAGAACACTTTATCCGCCAACCCAATGGAGATTATGTAAGCGACCAGATTCTGGCAAAAAATGCCAACGACCCCGCCATTCGCCGTGCGAAGCGCGTGGCCAACCGCCTGCGCAGCAAAAAGGCTGTATCAAGCAGCAACTATGGGTGGGTGGACAGACTGCTTGACTACATCACAGGCAACACCCCGCCAATGGTATACAAGGTTCTGGCTCTCAACAATAAGAGCGGCCGCTTCACCGTGCGTTTCTGCGAACAGGAAATGGTGGTTTCGCGCACCAAGAACAGCGAAGCAGCCGGTGTTGTACTGGATTACACCGGAGTCAAACTGCATATCCGCTGGGAAGACGGTACCGTAGAAACCTATAAACGCACCAAAACCGGTGGGTACCGCATTGTGGATGACTGGGAAATTGCCCGCCAGCTGAGAGATGACAACAACACTGCCGTGCAGGAAGATTCAGAAGAAGGCGAATTTATGGCATGGTGGCGCGATGTATGCAACGAAGAGAAACCACTTTCATACACACAGGTGCGCATGCTCAGCGGAGGCATAGATGCCGAACCCAGAGTCTGCATGGATAACCGGATTCTCGTGTACCCCCTGCCGCACAACAGCTGGGCCAAGGTAATAAAGTTCACCCCGCATAAACTTCACATCCGCTGGCATAACAAAAAAGATGAAATTTTTGAGCGAGTGGACGATTATATCTACCGCCCTGCCAAATAAACACTGCCCCACCATAGGTACCGATAAGTTTTCTGACAATCAGCTTTTTTTTCTGGAAATCCACTACAAATCGTGTAGACTAAAAAAGTCTCCTCTCATACTACCAGGCATGAAGAAGTACATTTTCATAGGAGCCATTATTGTTGCCATTCTCTATTTCGCAGGTGTCTCTACCAGCGAACCAGAGCAGGAATCCGGCAAGCTCACGCGGCTGGATGACTTAAACAAGACGGAATACAGGGTAGGTGTGCCCCTGGGTGGCAAATCCATGACCGCAGGCGAACAGCAATTTTCCCATGCGCGTGTGTGTTATTTCAATAATCCGCGTACAGCCTACAATGCCATTCTGGAGCGCAAGGCCGACGCATTCCTGTTTTCCAGTCACTCGCTGGATTTCATTGACGCTCGATACAAGGATCTGACGGTACTCCCCGGTTGCCTGGATCGTGTTGATATTGCCATTGCTTTCCCTCCGGAGCAAACATTGCTCTGCCACCAGGTCAACCAGTTCATTGCGAGCTTCAAGAGTAATGGAACGTACGATGAGATGTACCAACGCTGGTTCAAATCCGGAAAACTGGCCTCCATTCCCTACATTGAAAAACCGCAAAACCCGACCCGGACCATCCGCGTGGGTACCTGCAGCCAGGTAGCCCCGCTCTGCTTCCGCACCAGAAATGATGAACTGAGTGGTTTTGACATGGAACTGCTGCAACGGCTGGCGCTGAGACTCAACGCGCACATCATCCTGCAAGACATGGATTTCCCCGAAATGTTCCACGCGCTGGATGAAGGGCGCATAGATATGGCCCTGGCCGGGTTAAACAAAGATACCAACCGCCCGGACCATGTCATCTACAGCAAGAACTACATCGACTCTTACATAGTGGCTATTGTACACTCTGACCTGGTACGCAAAAAGACCGCCAAAGAGTCCAGATAAAACCGGCGCAAAAATCCCCTGAAACACTGTGGATTCAGCTTGACCCCATAGGGAGCGGTATGCTAGGATGTGGAGCTGACAAGGAGCCCCACCTGCCATGTTCATCAACCGCGAAATATCCTGGCTGGAATTCAACCAGCGAGTGCTAAACCAGGCACAACGAAGCGAGCTGCCACTACTGGAGCGGCTCAAGTTCCTCTCCATCAGCGCCAGCAATTTGGACGAATTTTTCCAGGTACGCGTAGGGGGGCTCATGCTGCTGCGGCAGACAGGCAAATTCAAGCCGGATATCACGGGGCTTTCCCCCAGTGAGCAGCTGGAACGCATACGCGAGCGAGCCGGCGCCATGGTTGACGCCCAGTACCAATTGCTGCAAGGGGTACTCATGCCGCTCATGAATGAGGCAGGGCTCAGCCCATTGAACATGCAGGAACTCACCGAAGCCCAGCATGCAGGGCTTGAAGAATACTTCATCAACAACATTGCCCCCGTGCTCACCCCGCTGGCCATGGAGGTAGAGCAGCCGCCCCTGCTGCCGAATCTGAGCCTGATACTAGGGGTAGAACTTCTCTCTGAAGGGTCGCAGGAGCCACGATTTGTGGCCATCACCCTGGCAGATGTACTGCCTCGCCGCGTGCAGGCCGCTGTGCTGGGGCGCCGCGGTTATGTAATGCTGGAAGATCTGGTAAGCTCCTTCTGCCCGCTGCTCTTCCCCGGGGAGCAAGTGCTGAGCACCACACCTTTCCGCGTCACGCGCAACGGTGACATTGCCGTTGCAGAGGAAGAGGGTGGTGACTTTGCCCAAGAAATGGAAAGCGTGCTGGTGGCTCGCAAGTTCTCAGACTGTGTGCGGCTGGAGCTGCCCACAGGCACCCACGAGGCAGTAGTGCAGCGTATCTCCCGCATCGTGGGGGCAGATGCCGATGCCACCTACCTGGTACCGGGGCTGCTACGGCTGGTAGATTTCGGGCAAATGGCATTTGAACCCGGCAACGACCAGCACAAGGTGCAGGCGTGGACCCCCTGCTGGCCTGCGGGGGTGGATGCCTCGCTCACCATGTTTGAAAACATCGCCCAGGGAGATATCCTCATCCACAATCCCTACGAGAGCTACGAACCCGTGGTAAAACTCATCGAAGAAGCCGCCCAGGACCCGGATGTCATCGCCATCAAACAAGTGCTCTACCGCACGGCTGAAAACTCCCGCTTTATTGCAGCCCTCTGCCGCGCCGCCGAAACCGGCAAGCAGGTCACCGTGCTGGTAGAACTCAAGGCCCGCTTCGACGAGTTGCACAACCTGGCTCAGGCTGAAAAGCTGCAACGCTCCGGCGTGCAGGTGGTATACGGAGTCAAGGGCTTCAAGACACACGCCAAGATTCTGCTCATCGTGCGGCAGGAAAACGGAGGTCTGCGCCGCTACTGCCACATAGGAACCGGCAACTACAACGAAAAAACAGCCCGCATCTACAGCGACCTCTCCCTGCTCACCTGCAACGAGCACCTGGGGGCAGATGCCTCTCAATTCTTCAACTCCGTGACTGGTCTCACGCGTCTCATGCGTTTCCGCCGCATGTACCCGGCCCCCACCACCATGAAAGCGCGCCTGCTGGAGCTCATTGAGGCAGAAATTCACCGCGCCCAGCAGGGTGAGCGCGCCGTCATCCGCGCCAAGATGAATTCGCTTAACGACGTAGACATGATGACTGCGCTGGAACGCGCTGCCGAAGCCGGAGTCAAGATTCAGCTGAATATACGCGGCATCTGCTGCTGGACACCCACCAGCGAAAAAGCGCAATCCTGCACACGCATCACCAGCATAGTAGACCGCTACCTGGAACACGCCCGCCTCTTCCACTTCCACAACGGCGGCAACCCACTGGTATACATGGCCAGCGCAGACTGGATGAGCCGGAACCTTGACCGCAGGGTGGAGCTGCTGGTTCCCATAGAAAACCCTCAGCTGGCGCTGCGCATCATGGATATTCTGGACGCCTGCTTCAGGGATAACACCCAGGCCAGCGACATGGCACCAGATGGCAGCTACCACCCGGCAACGGGCCGTAAGAAACCCTTTGCCATGCAGGCACACCTGCAGCGCGATGCCCGCCGCCGCGCCCGTAACCAGGAAAGCGACAACAAGCGCATGCTGGAACCTCACCGCCCGAAAAAGGTAAATTAATCCCTCAGCGGACAGGCCGCGGGGGCAGATGCCTGGGTGACCACGTATCGGTATAGAGGCGGTCTACCAACGTGCCGAGGTGGGCGTAGATAAACTCCGGTTTATCGCTGATAGCGGAGCCATGCACCATGATAAAGCAACCGGATTCGCGAATTTTGCGAATGAGCGGAAGCGAGAAGGGATCCAGCTCCGGCAGCCAGGCTCCCAGCACCACAATGGGTACGCTGTAGCGGGCAGCTGTCTCCAAATCCTGCATGGTATAGGCTGTCATGGCCACCTGCGAAAACCCCGCCTCCCTGGCCTTGAAATAGTTTGAGATATCAGAAGCCTCTACCAGCATGCGCTCTGCAAAAGGAATTTCACGGCGCAGCAACTCGAAATCCTGAACCTTATCCGTAACCAGCACCATATGCTGGTTTTCGCGCAGGAAACGGCAGATACCCTCCGCAAACAAGGGCGTGTGCAACCAGCGGGAGCGCAAAGCTTCGATTTCTTCCCGGCTCATGGGCGCCTCGCTGCATTCCGACGCCCCAATCATCAGCTTGAGCTCGCGCCAGGAATGCCCGCCCACCAGCTGCCCATCACTCGTAGTAAGCAAATCCAGCTCAATATATACAAAGCCGTTATCGAGCGAATCCTGCACAGCCTCGCGGCAGTTGGTGTATACAAAGCGACCCACGCCGCCGCCATGTGCAATCCAATATTCCGGGGAACTCAACTGCAACCGGCTCGGTGCAGATGCCGGGTCCTTCACCAGGTACCCGGCGAGCACAGAAAGCACCAGCACCACCAGCAAGCCCCCTGCCTTGGTGACATTTTTCCAGAAGACAAATCGCCGCGGCATCGTGCTTTATTCCACCACGCGCAGATTCGGGATAGAAGTCTGCTGCAGCTGCGCATTCACAGCATCTGCGGCCACGCGATCCACATAAATGGTATAGGGTGGCTTGTTAAACTCCAGGCGCACAATGCCGTTTTCTGTCTGCTCATCCAGCAGAGCGGGCAGAGCAGCAAGGCAATTCACCGGCTTGCCATTTACCGCTACCAGGCGCGAAAAACGCAATTCCTCATAGCCCTGAGTAGCAGCCGTGGGCAGCACAAAAGTAAGGCCTACCAATTCCGTGCAACCCTTTTCGCGCAGTTCAGCCTCCTTATCCTGCAACACCTGCAGTTCGAGCGGAAGCAGCCCATTGCTGCGATTGCGCACCTCGTTGATGTAGGTACTGGTAAGCGGCTGGAAAAGCAAGCCACCCCACATAATATAGCGCGGCTGTTTCCCGACCTTCTGCTGGCGGAACAAGGCCTTCTCTTCTGCGGCTCGGTCCATTTTCACAGCAAGCTGCATGGACTCACCCGCGCGGCTGATACCCAGCATAATTTCCTGACCGGCATCCTTCATACCCCGCATGAGTACCACCACATGGTGCAAGCCATAGCGCGGGTGATTGCAACGGCCCAGATTGTCCACCGGCAACCCCTCCACCGAGGTCAGAACATCGCCCGCCTTCACACCTGCGGTCTCTGCCGCGCTGCCGGGCAGCACCTTGCTGATATACATGCCGTTGGCGGCGGCATCAAGCTTCAGGTACTTGCGAAACACCGGGTCATCCAACGGCGTAAGCTTCAAGCCCACCACCGGCACCCCGGGATTCTCCTGAGTCAGGAAACGCTGAATAAGCTCAGCATTAACCACCTGCATGAGCTGCTCCTGCTTCTTGTAAGCAATTCCCAGCGCGCTCAGCTTGTCATCCCGCACAATCGGCATGCCCGAGGTCTGCCCCTCGGGAAGCGGGCGGGCAGCCCGCATCACCATCAGCGGCACATTGTCGCCAGAAACATTTTCTGCCACCATGTCCACATGCACCGGCTCCACACCGTTAATCAGACCAGCATAGGTCGCCTTATCACCACGGTTCAGCGGTTCACCCAGCGGCAGCGGGGTGCGGGTGTCAAAAATAGAGGCATCTTCCTCATGCGCCACGGTCAGCAACGCCAGGTTCATATCCTCATCATAACGCAGGACTCGAGCCGGTACCGTGCGGCTCACGTCGGGCAGAAGAAGCTCCACATAGGTAGCCTCTCGCACCACGCGGCCGATGGTCAGCACACGCCCCTCGCCCATGTACACGCCAAGAGCACGCGCTTGGCGCGGGTTCTGCTTCTGCCAGGGCTGCATGGGGTTGTATTCCTGCAACGTGGCATGCACCAGCATGAGACTGCGCGAGGGCTCCAGCGGGTTCGGTTCCGCAACCGGGGCTGGTGATTCGGGGGCGGGGGCAGCCTGCGGCTCTACAGGCACCGTAGCGGGCGCCTCTGTTCCAGTTATCTTGTTCAGTTTCTTGCGAAGCGCTGTGCGTTCTGTGGGTTTGCAACCGCAAAGCACCACCGCTGCAAGGGAAAGAATGGTAATTGACCGGATCATATACGGAAAAGGGGAATAAATTAGTCTTGTTTCAGGCTGTACGAGGCCGGAATATTATAGCGCTGGGAGATGCGGGCATTGGCGGCATCCACCGTGGCATTATCAATGACCAGGGGGCGACCGGCGTCTGCCAGCTCAATAACCGTATACTCCGGGCGGGGCTGACCATCTGCCGGGTAGAGCAGGCTTTGCAGATGTGCCAGGCCTTTCACCTCAACACCGTTCACCTTGGTGACAATACCGCGGCCGGTATCCTTGAAACGGGCGTTCACCTCATCGGGCAGCGTGCGGGTCAGCAGCACGAGGTCCTCCTTCACCGCCGATTCGCCACCGCGGGTAAAGCGGTCGAGCTCCACCATGACATTGGCAGAAGAAATCTGGTGTTCCTGCACTACATTGTAGTTCAATGGCTGGAATACAAGACCACCAAACACCACATAGCGGGGCTGTTCATCAAAGCGGCGGGAAAGCACCTTTGCCGACGAAAGCGGCGCCATGGTTGCCTCTGTCTGCATCACCTCACCGCCGCGGAATATAGTGAAATGAACCTTATCACCGGCAAAGGAACGCTCTGCCAGCTCCTCCAGGCGCACGCGCACCCCATCCAGCTCAATCATGGCCGTAGCATCCACAGGCAGACCATTCACCGCCACCACCACATCGCCCACCTGCAGGGCACCATCGCACGACGAACCCTTGGCCACATCTGCCACAAGGCAACCCAGGCCATTATCGGGCATGCCATAGTGGCGGCGCATCGCCTTATTCTCCATGGACGTAAAGCGGGCGCCCAGCTCCACATAGCCATCGTAGTGGCCATCCTCCACATCCTTCAGGAAATGGCGAATCACCGGCATCGGAATCACATAACCGGTGGAATTGGCCTGAAGCATACCCTGAAAAGCAACGCCCACCACCTTATCATCCTTGAGCACGGGGCCACCGCTGTTGCCAGGGTTAATGGCGGCATCCACCTGCAGAGCCAGGTGCGCGACATTGCGCGGGTGGGCATAGGGAATCGTGTCGATGCGCGACACAATGCCGCGAGTCACCGAAAGGCGATTACCACCAATGGGGTAACCAATAGCGCGAACCGTATCTTCCAGCAGGGGCATCTCCTCGCTGAATTGCAGGCAGGGCACACCCTCGAAAGACGAGGTATCCTCAATCTCCAGCAAGGCCAAGTCGGCATCGTGCGCCACATATTTCACTCGCGCCGGAATATGGCGGGCATCATCGAACATCGAAATATCCACCTTCTCTGCATTGGCCACCACATGCGCATTGGTCATGAACAGCCCCGGTGCCACCAGGAAACCAGTGCCGGTTCCGCGACCAAAATTGCCTCCCTGCCAGGGAGTTTCGTAATCGGCTGCGCGGCTCACCACATCCACCTTCACAATACCGCGGTATGCAGCTGCGGGTGGCGTATCTGCCTTGGGCACTGGCGGAGCCGGGCTGGGTTCCACCACTGTGGAAACCGGATTCGAGACAGGTGCCGGGGCGGGTTCAGCCACAGGGGCCTCCGGCTGCGGGGCAGGAGCCGGGGCGGGTTCAGCCACAGGAGCTTCCGGCTGCGGGGCAGGAGCCGGGGCGGGTTCAGCCACAGGGGCCTCCGGCTGCGGGGCAGGAGCCGGGGCGGGTTCAGCCACAGGGGCTTCCGGCTGCGGGGCAGGAGCCGGGGCGGGCTCAGCCACAGGGGCTTCCGGCTGAGGCTCTGCAACGGCAGCAGGTGCATCTACAGAGGCACTTGCAGGGTCAGCCACAGCGGCAGACTCGGCTGTGGTACCCTCCGCCATAACAGGCAGTGCCGACATCAGCGTAATCAAAGTGAGGCGCATCTTCACGGCACTATTCTGCCCCGGCAGGCAGAGCAAGTCAAGCAGAAACAGCGTCGCGCCACACACGCACGCGCGAAATTTCACATCTAAGGAAATTGCGCTTGCACCACTTGGCGTTAACTGATAGAATGGCGCGCCGCGCAATCAGCGACAAAGCCACCCTTATCGCCGCCTCAGACATATCAGAATCCGGCAGGGTGCAGGAAACACTGTCAAGCGGGCTGCGCCAGTTCAGTTTTACTAATCAAGAATAAATACAAGATAAGCACATGAAATACACCAACATATTCACCTCTGAATCCGTAGGCGAGGGGCATCCCGACAAGGTGGCCGACCTCATCTCCGATTCCATTCTTGATGCCTGTCTGGCTCAGGACCCCGCCAGCCGTGTGGCCTGCGAAACGCTGGTGAAAGACAACCACGTGGTACTCGCGGGCGAGATTACCACCAAGGCTGTCATTGACTACGAAAAGATTGTGCGCGATACCATTGCCGAAATCGGCTATCGCACCGCTGCAGATGATGCTCTGTTCAACGCCGAAAATGTAGATATCACCAACTACCTCTCCACCCAGAGCCCGGATATTGCCCAGGGTGTGGATGCCTGCGAGGCCGAGGGCAAGGACGGTGCAGAGCAAGGCGCCGGCGACCAGGGCATCATGTTCGGCTACGCCTCCAACGAGACGCCGGAGCTCATGCCCGCCCCCATCATGTTCTCCCACCGCATCATGATGGAACTAGCCAAGGTGCGCCACAGCGGCGCTGTCACCTGGCTGCGCCCGGACAGCAAGAGCCAGGTAGCCGTGGAATACGGCGACAATGGCCGCCCCGCCCGCATCCTGAATGTGGTGCTCAGCACCCAGCACACCGAGGAGGTCGACATCGCCACCATCCGCGAGTTCTGCACCAATCTCATCCGCCGCTGTTTACCCGCTGAACTCATCACCCCGGAGACCGAATTCTTCATCAACCCCACCGGTCGCTTCGTCATCGGCGGTCCCCACGGCGATTCCGGCCTCACCGGCCGCAAAATCATCGTGGACACCTACGGCGGCATGGGTCGCCACGGTGGTGGTGCATTCTCCGGCAAGGATTGCAGCAAGGTAGACCGCTCCGGCGCCTACATGTGCCGCTGGGTGGCCAAGCACGTGGTGGCCGCCGGCCTGGCAGACCGCTGCGAGCTGCAGGTGGGCTACGCCATCGGCAAAGCCAGCCCTGTCTCCATCATGATTGACGTGGAAACCTTCGGCACCGCCAAAGTGGACAAGCAGGTCATCATCGACCGCATCAACGAAGCCTTCTCTTTCAAGCCCGCCGATATGGAGCGCGTGCTGGGGCTCCGCGAACCCATCTTCCGCAAGACCACCAACTACGGCCACTTCACCAAGGCCGACCTACCCTGGGAACAGCTCGACCCCCGCTGCCTGAGCATCCTCATGGGCTGACCCTCTTCCCCGCCGCACACCCTGCGGCGGGTATTTTTTCTTTACCGCCATGCTGAAAGCCATCCATTACAGAAGAATCGCTGAGCAGTCTGAATTCTGGTTCGTCTGCGAAGGGGGCATCATTCACCTGCCCACAAGCGGGGGTTTCTGCATAGCCGGACAAGTCCCCCCGGACGCACCGGAAATTCCCCAGACCGACACCCCGCAGAATACAGGCCACCTGCCCACCGCTTTCATAGGAAGCCGCCTGCTGGGCATCTATGGCGATGGCGACCCCTACATGCTCCGCTTTGAGAATGGGGGCGTCATCACCATCATGTATGACTACCCCCATTCCGACCCCACAGAAGGCACACCCTTCTGGGCTCTGGATTTCTACACCTCTGCCCAGGTGGCGGAGGATGCCGATTTCCGCCAGCATGTGGAGGAAGTCTGCACCGAATCCCAACGCGTGGACATCCACCCGTCCGATGAAGCACCGGCACCCCCCATCCAGCAGATAAGATACTACGCCAGGCGCATCATCATCGGGCTGCTGGTGGCGGGGTTCTTCATTCTGCAAGTGCAGCAATGCTCCCAGCCGCCTGCATGGCAATTCTCCCTGCCCATCTGCTGGTTCATGGCATACCTGTACTACATCGGCATTCCGCTGCTGGGTACCCTGCTCTTCTTCGCCCTCAAGGCACGCGGCATCAGCTGCCGTGTCCCCCTGGCCATAAGCATCATAGCCGGTCACCTTCTGGCGGGGCTGCTGGAGCAATTCGACACGCAGTTCCAGTTCACCACCACCATGGGCAAAAGCGCCTATGGCATCTCCCTGTTTGCCTTTGTCTATTACCTGATTGTCCTGATGCCGGGACTCTGCGTCTGCTTATTCATGCACGGAGCCTGGAAAAACACACTCCACCGCCTCGGCAACATCGCAGAAATGCTGCTCTATCTCCTGCTGACCGGCAGCCTGCTGTGGCTGTGTGTAATGTTCTGCATCAATCCATTTGAGATATAACGTCCCTCTTTACCTGAAGTAACGAAAACAACCCGGGAGCTCTTGCTCCCCCATTACAAAATCGCGCCAGAATTGGGTTGACATCCGATGATATAGGGTATATATAATCCTATAAACGGCTAACAAATACAAATAAGGACCACAAATGGAAAAAGCTATGCAAAACGACTTAGTCAGCGTTATTTCTCCTTGTTATAATGTAGCGCCATATATTCCACGATTCCTGGATTCCCTTCTGGCGCAAACATACAAAAAACTGGAAATCATTCTGGTTAATGACGGCTCCACCGATGAAACCGGAGACGTCATCAAATCCTACATCCCCAGGCTGGAGCAAGAAGGGTATTCTGTTCTTTTAATTGAACAGAAAAACCAGGGCGTGGCAGCCACTATCAATAACGCGCTGAAGAAAGTTACAGGCACCTTCTTGGCATGGCCGGATCCAGATGATTGGATTACGCCCGATTCAATCGAAAAAAGAGTTCTTTTTCTACAAGCTCACCCCGAGGTTGGTCTGGTACGATGCAACATAGAACAAATCGAAGATAAAACCGGCAATTCGCTGGGCAAGTTCGAAGAAAACATCGAAAGCCCCTACTTAATCGAAAACATGGTTGAGAAACTGGTATTCAGCCAGACATGGTGCGGAGCATTAGCATGCATGGCGCGCATGAGCATCATTGATGAAGTTATTAAAGACCGCGACATATACGTTTCCAGGTCCGCGGGTCAAAACTGGCAATTAATGGTCCCCATCGCACACAAGTACCCCTGTTGGCAATTGCCGGATGTTCTGGGGTACTACCTGGTACGAGACAACAGTCATTCACACAGTCAACAAACGCTTACAGATACCATACAGTATATGTACATGGTTCAAGGCATTGCGGAGAATACACTAAGCAGAATTCAGGGAACTGAACAACTTCTTGCAAAGGTAAGGGACTACTATTCTCATATTCGGTATCATTATGCTCTGAACGATAAAAGATGTACACGCCTTCTTCTGTTCAAGCTCTTTCTTGAACGCATCAAAATACCCCAACCATATAAGAGTGTGCGGCGACTATTCCAAATCACAATAAGGTTTATGCTGAAGGGGAAACCCTAAATGACTTTCAATAGAACTACGCAGAATGAAAATCCTCCGCGAGACCAGCGCGGAGGATTTGTGTAGAACGCAATGGCATATTGCTACGCTGTCATATGCGTGGTATCATGAGCGCAAGATGACACTGGAACACCCCTTTCTTGATGATACGCAGTTGCCTGCCTGGTCGCAGCTGAGCCCGGAAAAAGCCCGCGTAGATATCCGCCTGGCCATTGAGCAGGCCAAGGCTGCGGTAGCCGCTATCTGCCAGGTGCAGGAACCTACCTATGCCAACACTTTCGACGCACTGGAAAACAGCAGCGCCGCCCTCATGCGCGGCTGGCAGCGCCTGAACCACCTGCGCTCGGTCATGGATTCGCCCGAGCTGCGCGAGGTCATCAACGAACTCATGCCCGAGGTGGTCATCTACTCCAGCAGCGTGACGCTCAACCCGCAGCTGTACGCCGTGCTCAAGAACGCCGCCGCCCAGCCCTGGGTGCAGGAACTCTCCCTGGTGAAACAGCGCTTCATTTCCGAAACCCTGGCCGATTTCCGAGAAAGCGGTGCCGACCTGCCGGAGGACAAGAAAGCGCGCTATGCCGAGCTTTCCACCGAACTGGCCCAGCTTTCCCAGCAGTTCGGCGAGCATGTGCTCGATTCCACCAATGCCTGGGAATACGTGACCAGCGACGAAGCCGAGCTGGCCGGCCTGCCGGAATCTGCCCGCGAAGCCGCCCGGCAGGACGCCCTGGCAAAGGGCCACGGCAGCGAGGAAGCCCCCGCCTGGCGCTTCAGCCTGCAATTCACCAGCATCCAGCCGGTACTCACTTTTGCCGATAATGCCGCCCTGCGCGAGCGCGTGTGGCGCGGCATGCAGAGCAAAGGCACCGGCGCCTACGACAACGCCCCGCTTATCGACAAAATACTGGCTTTGCGCGCCGAAAAAGCCGCGCTGCTGGGCTACGAGCGCTTCTCCGACTACGTGACCAGCCGCCGCATGGCCGGCAGTGGCCAGAACGCGCTGGATTTCATCAACCGCCTGCACGAGCAGGTGCGCCCCGCCTTCCTGGAGGAGCAGGAAGCCATCCGCCGCTTTGCCGAAAAGCAGACCGGCACCGCCGTTCCCACCATGGAACCCTGGAGCATCGGCTACTGGAGCGAAAAACGCCGCAAAGCCCTCTACGATTTCGACACCGAGGAGCTGCGCCCCTACTATGCTATGCAGAATGTGCTGGATGGTATGTTCTCCATCTACGCCGGGCTTTACGGCATACGATTCACCCGCCGGGAGACCGCCTGCGTGCAGCCAGGCGAGGAAGTGCCTGCCGGGGCGGTGGAAGTGTGGCACCCCGAGGTACTTTTCTACGAAGTACACGATGAGGAAAGCGGCGAGCACCTGGGCTCATTCTACGCCGACTGGTACCCGCGCGATGTGAAGCGCGCCGGGGCGTGGATGGACCCGCTTTCCACCGGTCTGCCGCCCATGGACGGCCAGCCGCGTGTGCCGCACCTGGCCTTTATGTGCGGCAACATGAGCCGCCCGGTGGGCGACAAACCAGCCCTGCTCAGCCACTACGAGGTAGAGACCGTTTTCCACGAATTCGGCCACCTGATGCACCAGGTGCTCAGCAATGTGGAGGTACGCTCGCTGGGCGGCTGCAATGTTGCCTGGGACTTTGTGGAACTGCCCAGCCAGATTAACGAGAACTGGACCTGGGAACCCAAGGCGATTGCCCGCTATGCCCGCCACTGGCAGAGCGGCGAGCTGATGCCGCGCGAGCTCATGGAGAAAATGCTCGCCGCCCGCAATTATGGCGCCGCCACCTTCTTCATGCGCCAGCTCTGCTTCGGTAAGATTGACCTGGAACTGCACACCCACACCGCCGCCTACCTGGGCCGCGATGTAGAAGAAGTGGACCGCGAGATTCTGGCAGACTACCGCGTACCCACCACCGAACCGGGCAACAGCGTGCTGCGCGCCTTCTCTCACATCTTCGACGGTGGCTACGAAAGTGGCTATTATTCCTACAAATGGGCCGAAGTGCTGGATGCCGACGCCTTCTCCCGCTTTGCCCAGGAAGGCATCTTCAACCCCGCCACCGGACGCGATTTCCGCCGCTGCATCCTCTCGCAGGGCAACAGCCGCCCCGCCGCCGAGCTCTACCGCGACTTCATGCACCGCGACCCGGACACCTCTGCCCTGCTCCGCCGATGCGGAATCGACTTCTGAATGTAGAATGTATTGAGTTTCCTGCGTCTTTGGCGCAGCTGTGTATCGGCCGCGCCAAAGGAGCGGGGTACTCTCACATAAAAAATCTACATTCAAAATTAAAAATCTTGAACCTATCTTTACGCTTGCGCTGTCAGAGCGTATAGCATAAAATGAACGAAACACCACCATGACTGAAGCAGAACAAAAACAGGTCGAAGAGTTTACCAAAGTAGAATCCGTTTTCGTGCGCGGGCGCAACTGCCTGCTGCTGCGGGCAGATTTTTCGCCCATGTTTGTGGATTATTACCTGCACCTCATGCAGCATGGGCTGCGCAATGAGGAAACGGAGGACACCGTGCTCAAGAAACTGCTGGCGTATTTCACGCTGCACCTGGTTTCGCGCCCCTGGCAGGAATACCACGCCTGGACCTTCAACGTGTGTACCCCGCGCCTGGCCAACTACTTTATCTCCGGTTCCTCGCTGACCGAGGATGTGGTGGGGCGCGCTTTCCGCGAGGGAGTACGCGAGACAGATAAGAACATGCTCTTTGCCCAGAACCTGCTGCCCAACAAGGAACCGCAGACCTCCGTTATCACCCTGCCGCAGGGGTCGGTGGAGGAATGGGTGCAGGATTTCTACCGCCAGAGCGAACAGCGCCAGTCCCGCGCCTTTGATTTGGGCGAAGACAAATTCGCCCTCATTACCGCCCAGCCGGATGCCGACCACGACTGGCTGCAAGAGCTGACCGCCGATGATGTGCGCGCCATTTCTGAAACTGAGCAGACCAAGTTGCTGGAGACTCGCAAATTCAAGTTCAGCTGCGGCTGTACGGTGGAAAAGATTCTGCCGGTAGTGCGCGCCATGAAACACGACTTTGCCGACCTGCTTTCGGAGCAGGGGTTTCTGGAAATCAACTGCCCGCGCTGTGGAGCCACCTACAAAGTGACCCCGGAGCAGGTTCACAACCAGGAAAACTAAGACCTCCCCCACCCTCCTGTACGCATGCTGCCCCGCCTGCTCACCTACACACTGGCCGCCCTGCTCTGCTGCTCGGGATGCACCCCGGTGCGCACCGTCTATGACGAACAGGGCAACCTGGTCAAGGACGATGAACCCGGCGGTGAAAAAGATCTGATGAGCGTCTACGAAAAGAAGTTCAACAATGATTTTGTGGTCAAAAAAACAAAAGACGGCGTTCCACAGACCACCTCTAACAAGGTGAGCTCATTCCAGCGCGATTTGAACAAAGCCCGCAGCAGCAAGGAAAAATTTTCCACCAAGGTCTTTGATACCGGAAAAAAATCTGACCTGAGAGACAAAAGCTTTGGTGGGGCAAACAAGACATTCGACCCGGGAGGCAAGGCAATAGAGAGAAACACAAACTCTATGTTTGCCAGAGATATGCGCCCCGATTTCATGAACGAGACGCACGGAATCAGCCACAACAACCGCTACCGCGAGGGCATGAACCGCTTCCACATGGAGGGCAAAACCATGCAGACCTCCACCTATTACAACAACACTACCGCCCCATTCTCCCGCGAAGAACAAAGCACCTACTTTGAAATGCGGCGCAACAAAAGCGAGCAACCCCAGATTATAGACCACCAGGAATACTACCGCCAGCACAAGCAAGGTATACGTGATTTGCTGGGGCGCGATAACTAAATGCTATTATTTACTTGCAGTGGCAGGCGAATTAGTTTAGCATAAAAGCATGATACGCCTCACCACCTGTTTTGCCCTTCTTTTCGGCGCCACCGTTCTGGGGGGCGATGTCTCCGATCGACTCCAAAGCGGTGAATTCTGGAATCAAACCTCCCAGGAAGCCATCATCGGCATGCGACACACGCGCCCCGACGCAGAACATGTGCGCCTGCAATCCATCACCATCGGCGATCTCACCACTGGTGAAACCATTGTCACCCTGAAGGACGACCAGCCAGCCAGCATGCAGGCCATGATTTATAACAAGGGCGACGACGGCGCTATTGATGAAGAAAGCTTTAACAATAAAGTGACCCAGGCCCGCGCCGCCATGGATAAAATGACCGGCGTAAAAAGCAAAATTCGAGCCACTGGCAAACGGGATGCAGCCGTCAAGCTGAAAGCATGGGAATGGAAGTGGGAAAACGGCATTGCCCGCCTGGAGGTCAACGCCGATGGCAAACGCAAGAAATTTACCCCTGAGTTCATCCGGTTGAACATTGCCCGCGATGCCAAGACCCTCAGCAGCGGCAGCGCCTCTGACAGCATCACCAAATCAGAACTCCGTGAAAACATTGTCACCGAGGAAGACGGCACCGTATGGCTTAAAAATGTACCCATGGTTGACCAAGGGCAGAAAGGCTACTGCGCCCCGGCCACCATTGCCCGTGTCTTTGCCTTCTATGGTATGGACCAGGTAGACCAGCATTCCCTGGCCGATTTATGCGCCAGCCAGGGCAACGGTGGTACCTCGACCAAAGAAATCGAGGCAGCCATGAAACTTATCTGCAAAAACTACCGCACCAAGTTCATTATTCTGGAGGATTATTCCGCTGCCATCAACTCTTTTGCCCCGGCCTACAACAAGCTGGCCAAACGCAAGAAGATGCAACCGCTCTCCACCACAGATCCCCTTGGCACAGCAGATGCAGACTTGCTCCTGGAATGCCGCGCCGGCAAGGCCTCCCAGGTCACCAGCTGGTTGCGAGAAGTGAAGAAACACATTGATATGGGGTCCCCCATTGTCTGGGGTGTCACCGTTGGCATCTACCCGGAGGAAGTATCCCTTCCCCAGAGCCGTGGTGGCCACCTTCGCCTCATCATCGGCTACAACCTCAAAAAGAAAACCATCATCTTCAGCGATTCCTGGGGAGCTGCTCACGCCCGCAAGACCATGGATGCCGACAAGGCTATCAGCATTACCAGCGGGCGCTACGTTATCCGCCTGCGCTGAAAACACCACCGTTTACAACTTGGGTACAGCATCCAGCAGAGCGCGGGTGTATTCCGCCTGTGGGTGGTGGAAAACAGCATCGGCCGTGCCGTATTCCACCAGGCGGCCGCGACGCATCACCGCAATATCATCTGCCAGGTAGTGAACCACGCCCAGGTCGTGCGAAATGAATATCATGGTGATGCCCATTTCCTGCACCAGGTCGGTGAGCAGGTTGAGAATCTGGCTTTGAATGGAGACGTCCAGCGCAGAAACCGGCTCATCTGCCAGCAGCAGAGCGGGCTGCGGCGCTATGGCGCGGGCTATGGCAATACGCTGGCGCTGACCACCGGAAAACTCGTGCGGATACTTGTACATGTGCTCGGGGCTGAGGCCCACGCGCTCCATGAGCGCCGCCACGGCTTCCTCGCGCCCGCGGCGGGGCAGCGGCTCGCGCTGGCTCAGCGCCTCTGCCAGGGTGGAAAAGATGCTGAAACGCGGGTTAAGCGAGGCGTAGGGGTCCTGGAACACCATCTGGAAATCCAACCGGCGGCGGCGCACCTCTCGCGGCGGCAGGGCGGTCAGGTCGGTGCCATCCAGCACAATGCGTCCGGCGGTCACAGGCTGCAGCTGCATAATAGCGCGGGAGAGGGTCGATTTACCACAGCCACTCTCGCCCACCAGGCCCAGAATACTGCCACGAGGGATAGAAAGCGAGATATCATCCACCGCGCGCACCACCTCGCCAGTGGTACCCCAGGTATTGCGCACAGGAAAATGTACGCTCACATGCTCAAGCTCCAGATATGCCATGCGCAGGCATTGTAGCAAAAGCCCCCTGCAAATGCAATTTTCAATTGCATCATGCCCACTGCGGGCTTGAATTGGCGGGCTGTCTGGTATAGAATACAGAGTATGCCATCCAGAACACGCCGCAGCAGCTCCGCCCGCACCACTCCAGTGGTGAAAGCCGTCATTTTCCTGGGAGCAGATGCTGTTTCCATGATGGTGGCAGAACAGAGCGGCAGCGAGACCCGGGTGCTGGATGTGCTCTCGCAGCCGGTGGAGCTGGCGCACGATGTGTTCAACGGCAGCTGCATCACCCGCGACACCATGGACCGCTGCGTGCAGATTGCCCAGGGCTACAACGAACTGCTGGCGGAATACCGCCTGGCCGGCAAGGTGGAGGTGCGCCTGCTGGCCACCAATATCCTGCTGGATGTGCGCAACATGGATACCCTGGTGAACCGCCTGCAGATAACCTGCGGGCTGCAGCTGGAAGTGATGGACGATGGCGAAATGACCCGCCTGCTCTACCTGAACACCCGCGCGGTGCTCAACCGCCACGATGAACTCTCGGGCAAGCGGGTGCTGGTGCTGCATGCAGGCCCCGGCAACACGCGTCTGTTGCTTTTCGACAAGGGGCGTATCACCTACTACGCCAGCTACCGCATGGGGGCGCACCGCACTGGTATCGCCATAGGCGATGCCACCGAAATGGCCGGAACCGAAAGTGAGGGAGCCCTTATTCGAGAGCATATACGCGGCATCATGGAACAGGTGGTGTACGATATCGAGGATGACCTGCCTGAACCGCCGGATGCCCTGGTCATTTTCGGCCCGGATTTCCACGTTATCTCCTCGCCGCTGGCGCAGGGAGACACCGTAACCGAGGAAAGCCTGGCCCAGCTGGCGCACGAAATCGCCGCTACGCCGCCTGCGCTCCGCCCTGCCCGGTACAAGGAAGACTACGCCAGCGTGTGCGCTCTGCTGCCAGCCGTAATCATCTACCTGGCCATTGCCCGCGATCTGAAACCCGGCAGCATCATGTGCCCGGCAGAGGAATTCTCGCACGCCTTCCTGCGCAACCTCATGCCCGGGCGGCACGATGACCTGGCGCTGGAGGACGAAGTGGTACACTTCTCCGTGCTGCTGGCCAATCACTACCGCGTGGATAAAGCCCATGGGCAGCAGATCCGCCGCCTCACCATGCAACTCTTTGACCAGCTGCAGGAGCTGCACGGCCTCACCCGCCACGACCGCCTGCTGCTCAAGGTGGCAGCCATTCTGCACGAGGTCGGCAGCTATATCAACCCCAAAAAGCACCACCACCACAGCCAGTATATCATCCTCAATTCCGAAATCTTCGGTCTCTCCCGGGCAGATGTGGAGGTGGTGGGCCTGCTGGCCCGCTACCACCGCCACGGCGCTCCCACACCGGCAGAACCCACCTATGCCCTCCTCAGCCAGAGCGACCGCCTGCGCGTGCAAAAACTGGCTGCCCTGCTGCGCGTGGCCGAGGCCATGGAGCGCGCACACTCACGCCGCATCCGCAGCTTCAGCGTGCGGCAGAATGGGCGCAGGCTGGAGCTGCTGGTGCCCGATGTAGCTGACCTGACCCTGGAAAACCTGGCGCTGCGCACCAAGGGCGCCCTCTTCTCCGACATCTTCGGGCAGGATATCATTCTGCTGCCCCAGCCACGCTGAACAGGCAGAGATTTTTCTTTGATAGAAACAGCGCGAAATCTGCGTACTAATTGGTACGCAGTATCGATGCATGCTTGCCCGGGTGGGTGCAGTATGGTATACTGAGTGCTCAACATTTTCCAGAACCATCATGCTCAAGGCAGTATTATTCGATATGGACGGCACGCTGGGGGATACCCTCCCGCTGTGTGTGGAGGCATACCGCCAATGCACCGCCGAACAGACAGGCCGCACCCCCACAAAGGAGGAGGTGGTTTCCTACTTCGGGCTGAGTGACCGCGGGGTGCTCGCCAGGTTGCTGGGTATGCACTGCGATGACCCCACGCTACCGATTGACCGCTTTGTGGCCGCTTACGAGCGCTTGCATGGTGAGCTGGCGCCGGCCCCCTTCCCCGGTGCGGTGGAGATGCTGTGCGCAGTAAAGGCCGCCGGGCTGCGCGTGGGGCTTATTTCCGGCAAGGAGCACTACACCGCCCTGCCTACCGTGAGTTATTACGGCATGGATGGTCTTTTTGAGTGGTACGGCCTGGGCAAACCCACTCACAACTGCAAGGCCGAGCGCCTGCAGGAAGTCATGCAGCTCTGGGGGCTGCAGCCGGAGGAAATCATCTATGTGGGCGATGCCCCCAGTGATATTGACCTGTGCCACAGCGTGGGAGTACGCATCATCAACGCCGCGTGGGCCAGCACCGCCCCGGCAGATGAAGCCGCCTGCCTGGAGCGGAATCCGGAATACCGCCTGCACCATTTCAGCGAACTACTCCCCCTGATTCAAAGCTTATGAAAACACGACTCCTGAGTGCCCTAGTGGCACTTACCGCGCTTATCAGCACCACATACGCAGACTCGATGTGTACCATTTACCCCACCCCGCAGAGAGCTGCTCTGCTGGAGCAGCACACCCCGGTGCGCAAGCTCACCGTTGAACACCGCACCCCGCAAAGCAAGGGTTATCTGTGGAACCAGCTACCGAATGTTTCCGGCGGCTACGCCATCGAGGTAACGCCGGATGGCCACGTGACCGTGATTCACAACGATGATGCCGGCTGGTTCTATGCCAAGCAGACCCTCAGCCAGATGCTGGTGAACGTTGCCGGTGCCAAGGATGCCCACAAGGACCCCTTCCCGAGCCGCAACATCCGCAGCATGCTGCAGCTGGGCGATATCACCGTGGGTACGGTGATTGACTGGCCGGATATGCGCTACCGCGGCACCGTGGAGGGCTACTACGGTATTCCGTGGAGCTATGAGGCTCGCCAGAGCATGTTCCGCTTCTGCGGGCGCAATAAGATGAACATGTACATCTACGCCCCCAAGGATGACCCCCTGCACCACGGCCAGGGTTGCTACGAGCCCTACCCCGAAGGCAAGGCATACGAGCTGGCCGCCCTGGTGCGATGTGCCCGCGAGAACCGCGTGCGCTTCGTGTGGGCCATTCACCCCGCCAACACCGTGGTGTGGGAGGAAAACGAAGGTAAAACCCAGCTGGACGCCCTCTGCGCCAAGCTGGAGCTCATGTACAACATCGGCATCCGCGATTTCGGCGTACTGGTGGATGATTCCTTTGGCGAAATCGGCAAGCCGGAACGCCAGGTGCAGCTCTGCAACTACATTCTGGAAAACTTCATCCGCAAGCACCCGGATGTGAACCAGGAGCTTATCATGTGCCCCACCGGCTACAACAAGAGCTGGACAAATGAAGAGTTCCTCACCACCATAGGCGAAGGGCTGCACAAGAATATCCATGTGATGTGGACCGGCAACACCGTGGTACACGACATCACCCTGGAAGGCCAGCAGTGGGTCAACCCGCTGGTGAAGCGCCCCACCTTCATCTGGTGGAACTGGCCGTGCAATGATTTCAAGCCCTCTCGCCTTTCCATGGGCCGCACCTATGGTCTGGACAAGAGCCCCGAAATGAAAACCCAGATGAGCGGTTTTTTGGCCAACCCCATGGAACGCGCAGAAGCCAGCAAGGTGGGGCTTTTCGGCGTGGCTAACTACACCTGGAACATTGAGGGCTTTGAATCCGAGAAAACCTGGAAGGACGGCATTTCCCGCATGTACCCCTACTGTGCCAGCGCCATGCAGACCTTCTGCGACCACAATTCCTACCTGCTGCCCAATGGTCACGGCTACATGCGCGAAGAATCCGTCACCCTGGGTGACCTGCCCAACCAGTACCGCGAAAGCATTGTGCATGGTAACCCCAATACCGAGCTGAGCAACCGCATGCTCGTGGTGTTCAGCCAGGTGGCCAGCGCCGGTGAAAAACTGCGCCACACAAGAGGCCTGGGCTCGCTGCAACGCGAAATTTCGCCCTGGATCGACGCATTCTACACCATGGGTATGGCCGGTATCGACGGTGTACGTGCCCTGCAGAGCCACAGCCTGCTGGAACGCATGGATATCTTCTTCAGCATGGTAGATAAGCTCAACTCCCTCAAACAGCTCCGCCGGGATGCCTGGGTAGACGGCAAGGTTGAGCAGGTAGAAGATGTGCAGGTGGGGGCCTACGCCATCACCCCCTCGGTTCTGGCTACATACAACTACCTCAACGCCAGCATCTACACAGAGCTTTCCGGCGATGATTTCCGCGCGCTCATGCCCACTTTCTCCACCAACATGGGCAACGAAACCCTCAACGCAGCCAATATTGCCGATAACGACTTCGGCACTCATTGGTATTCCAAGAACGCCCAGCAGGCCGGCGACTGGGTCTGCCTGAACTTCGGCGCCCCCATGCAGGTGAAAACCCTCAAGCTGGTGCTCTCTGACCGCGGCAACGCCACCCGCAAACCTGCTTTCGGCCAGCTGGAATACACCACCGATGGCCAGAACTGGGCACCGCTGGGCGAGGAACGCACCAGCGGAGTGGTGCTGGAGGACTACAGCCTGGCCCCCATCACCGCCAGCATGCTGCGCTTCCGCATTACCCAGCCGCAGGAAAAACGCCGCCTGGGCGTGAGCGAGTTTGTGGTCAACAAACCCCTGCCTGCCCGCCTGAGCAACACAGTGCAAGGTCTCAAGCGCCTTTCGGCCTATAACGACGAGAACCACATCGCCCTGGTGCGCGTCATGGAAACCGCCAAGGCCGCTCCCGGCCAGGGTTTCAGCATCTCCCTGCCCACACCGACCACCGGCATCGGTCTTTCGGTGGACCTGGACAAGGAGGACCTGCTCTCCTGGGGTGAGGTCACCTTCACCTTTGCCGATGGCAGCTCGGAAAAAGCCTACCTCCAGCAGTACTATGGCTCCGAATTCGTGGTGCAGAAGAAATACATGCCCAAGAAACCCATCCGCACCATCACCTTCACCAACGCCAGCCAACAGGAGCAGGAACTGCGCCTCAATGCCTTCCAGCTCACCATCCCCACGGTAGATACCACAGCGCTGGCTTCCAGCCTCACAGACTGCGACTTATCCACCGCTTACAACACCGGTGAATATGCGCTTAATACCAAGCTTACCGTGCCGGAAAACGCCCGCACCCTCACTGTGGTGGGTTCTGCCCGCTGCGAGGTGGTGGGCGGCGCCACCCACGTGGGCAGCAATGGCATGATTCACACCTACCGGCTTAACCCCGGCGTGAAGCAGCTGCAGCTGCGAGCCAACAGGCAATACGGCACCAAGGTGTACGAAGCCATCTTCCGCTAAGATGCAGAAAATCCCCTGTTCCTCACGAACAGGGGATTTTTTTACCTGCTCACCAGGAGCAGTTTCTCAAATCATTACAGCACCAGCAGCTCACGCAGCTGAGCAGTCAGCTGGTCTGCCGGCATGCTCAGCATCTCCTCCTCGCTCAAGCCGCTCTTCTGGCGCCAGCGCACAATGCGGCTGAGTATCTGCAAGTGCCACTCCGGGCACTCCTCCGGCACTACCACCAGAAACACCAGGCGTGCCAGGCTTCCCTGCCAGTCTACCCCGGGCGTACTGCGCGCCAGGTACACCGCCGGCTTCGGAATATCAAAAATACGGGCGTGCGGAATAGCCAGACCATACCCCAGGTAGGTGCTATCCTGCGCCTCGCGATCCAGCGCCGTATTCACCAGCGTGCGCTTGCGCCAGCCGGTAAGCCCAGCCAATTCACCTGCCAGAAGCCGCACCATTTCCGAATGGTCAGCACAAGCGGGTAATTCTTCCCTGCGCACCCATACCAGCGTTTCATTGCTCAGTTCTTCCGCATCAAACATGGTGTTCACATGGTATACGCACGCGCGTTCATTTGCAAGCTGCCAAATGAACGCTGACGCACTAATTCCCACGTTATCCCATCTTGCTATTGCACATAACTGTTTCAGTAAGCCGTTTTATTCTCTCTTGCACCAGCTCAATTTTTTTGCTACGTTTGCAGAGTATGGCACCGGGGTTTACCCGGTCTGCATCCCGATTGCACCCAACACCCCCCAGAGACAAGCATGAAAACACAGCTCCCGAAGGTATGGCACCTTGTGCTTTATACCTGTGCTATGCGTGCAGCAGCAATACCTGTGGCACTCCCCGACAGCTCAGATTTTACCTGGATTCCCGGCAGCAACGCCCCGGGAATCGGCAATTCTGCAACATCTGCCACCATCGTCCAGAAACTGGTGGCAGCCATTACAAGCCCGCCTGTGGGCAACACGGATTTAACCGGCTGGTTCGGCGGCACCGGTCAGGGGCACTCCTCTTCCGATTATGGTGCCGATATCTCCATCATCTCCCCCCATTCATTCAGCTTCCTGAGCCGCCCCAGACTCTCTGGTGAATATGTAGCCCTGGGGGCAAAACTCACCGAAAGCGCCAGACTCATTACCCTGAAATTCAGCTACGCAGGCACCATACCCGCCGGGCAGACCACCGCTACCGGCACCATCGGGTATTCTCTGTGGAGCTACGATACCACGACCCAGACCGCAACTGAACTGGTAGCATACAATACCATAACAGCGGGCAGCAGCGTCACCCTCAACCACCTGGGCAATGTGACCGGAAAATCAGAACTTCTTGTTATCTGGAATTCAAATCCTCCTGGTGGTGGGGGCAGCGGCATTGTCTCCTCCATTACACTGGCCTACATTCCCTATGCTTCATACGTAAAAACCCGTGTAAACCCAACCACTCCCAATGGGCGGGCTGGTGTTGCGCTGCTACAGCATGCACTGGAAACTCAAAACCCGCAGGTTACCGCGCCGGGCAGTGCTCTTGCCTGGGTTCTGAACACCGTAGATGCCGGAAAGCTGACGGACGCAGGAGCTGCCGCTGTAGCTGGTGCAGCCACTGCCGCCCTGGGCATGGCAGCGCAAGCCGACCTGAACCGCCAGTTGCAATCAATCCGCAACCGCACCACCACCATGGGGGAAGACCAAAACCTGGTGGCAGATGACCAGTTCCATTTCAATGTCTGGTTTAACGCAGAAGGAAATTTCGCAGAACAAAACCCGCACCAGACCGAAAGCGGCTACAGGCTCAGCAGCTGGGGCGGCACCCTGGGCTGCGATTCAGCCCTCACTCCGGACATCGTCGTCGGGGCATCACTCACCGCCATGTATGGCAACCTGAGCATACCAGGGAACTACAAGGCCAAAGGCGAGCTCAATACCAGCTATTCAGGCCTCTTTGCACGCTACACCCCCGGGGCCTGGGTTCACACCTTCATTGCCACTCTGGGGCTTTCCGACATTACATTGAAACGCACCCTACCCAACACCAGAACAGAAGGCGATACCAATGGCACCAACTTTGGCCTTATGTATGAAACAGGCCGCCTGTTCACGCTGAATGAAGGCGCCACCGTCAGCCTGCAACCACTCTTCAATATCTCCTGGCGGCATTCACACATAAACGGCTACCACGAAAAAGGCTCCGACCTGGCGCTGCACGTGCAACACCAGACGCTGGATACCATCACCCTGGGACTAGGTGCGCGCCTGCAAGCCGTGGTGGGTGAGAACCTATACAACCGCCCCTGCCTGCTTGAGGCTCGTATCATGGGCAGATTCGATGCCGGGGATCGCCGCAATTCTCTTCATGTAGGGCTCGCCGGTCTCGATGCCGAAATCATCAGCGCAGAAGCCGGGGCCTATGGTCTGGAGGCCGGTGCTGCCCTCATCATCCCGCTGGGCGAAGACGCAGGCAACTTGTTCATGGATGCCGCCGTTGAACTGCGCACCGATTACACCCAGGTGTACGGCACACTCGGCTACCGCCTGAATTTTTAGCAGATTTCACCTGTCATCCCGCGCTGCAAAATAATCATCCACCACCGGCAGCTGGGCAAATACCGCCACGCGCGAAGCCGCTATACCGGTCTGCAACAGCAGTACCCAGGCATCCTCCTGCGGTGCCATGCAGCAAAATCCGGTCTCATTCACCGGGTATGGCAGCAAATCGTCCTCCAGCGCCGCCTCCCAGGTCATTTCGAGGCGGTGGGGGTCACTTGCGCTGCGCGGTAAAGCCACCAGCAAGACATGCCTCGGACCCTTTCCGGTACCGTGTACCTCTGCAAGGCTGCGCAGCCGGGAAACCCATGACAAATCGCCCAGGGGGCCAGTTTCAAAACCAAGGGCAGCAAATCGGTCTCCCGGGGCGGCCCCGCGCGGAAGTACAGAATCGTACAAATGGTCATAATACTCCCCACCCATGTAGAAGAACTGCTGCCCGCAGGCCAATGCGCGGGCCAGCACCTCCACCTGAGCAGGCAGCTCCAGCACCGGAGTACTCAGGTAGCAGTGCGGCACCAAATCCTCATTCGCGAAGTCGAGCCAGTCGGTCAGCTCGGAAGCCAGACGCTGCTCCTGCGGAGCAGTGCCGGAAAAGAAGGCATACGGCAGCAGAATACTACCGAATCGGCGCAGGCAGACCTTCTCCAGCCACCCCAGAACATCCATAGCACAGCCGCTCCCCGTGCCACCAGCAGCTGAGAAAAACACATGAACCTCCAACTGCTCCGCATCCTCCGCCATAAGCTGCAGCTGCCGCTGCACCGCCGGCCAGCTCTGCAGCAGCAGCGCCCGACCATATCGCCGCATTCCCCCTGCGCCATTCACCTTCGCCAGCGCCTGCTCCACCTCATACACCGGCACCTGCAGCCGCTCTGCCAGCTGCCAGCGCATACCAGCCACACAGTCCCTGATATCCGGATTCTGCTCTATCTCGTTAAACGAGCGGGCTTCCTTCTTGATATTGATAAAGGGTACATCTGCTGCCCAGTCCTGCCATTCGGCACTGGTAACCACATCGTCAGAAGCATCCAGATACAGGCACTTTATCTCTTCCCCAAGCGCTGGCACACCACCCACCGCGCGAGCCCGCCGCAACGCCATGAGCACCTGACCACCTACGCCGCCTAAACCTATGAGGAGTGTTCGCTTCTTTATCATACCTATATAAATCTGTTTTCCTTGTCTGAGAGTATAACATGCCCTGCTCCTGCGTCAATCTAAAACCGCTAATACTCAGGTCTGATGGGGTTGTTTCAGATTTACTGGCACCCATTTGCATCATAATGCAGTAAATGGTCATGTATCTTACTGAACCCGGCAACACCGGGTTCAATTTCAACCGCCGCAGGTGGATTTTCGATTGCCAAAGGCAAATTTCACTGCCCGCCCCTGGGTTCAGGAGCGGGCAGGTCATTCAGAAACTTCCTGGTATAACTTAGAAGTTGATGCGGTAACCGATGGTGCCGTTCACATTCATGTAATCGGCGCGCATCTCAACGGCGGCATCCATGAACAGGTTGCCTCCATCATCACCCAGCGGTATGGTGAGGCCAGCACCGGCTTCCAGACCAATGGCGCCAAGCTCGGCACTCTCTATGCCGGCTTCCATGCCTGCAAGAGATACATTAGTGGAGCTGCGGCGGTCACCGATATCGAACTTGGCCAGCACGCGTGCCTCGAAGATGCTGGTGCGGTTGTAGACACTTTCTCCCACCACAGCCTGCATGCGGGCACCAAGCCCCAGGGTTACGGTGTCGAGCGTCTGGCTGTCTACATTCAGCGCCACATCGCTGCCCTTTTCATTATAGCCGCTCACGCCGGTATGACGCCAGGTGATGTTAAACACCGGCTGCAGGCAGGCAGTAGCATCTTCATTCAGAGCAAACACATGGCCCACCTCGTACATAAGGCCGAAGCTCATGCCACTGGTCGTACCCTTCACGCCATATCCCAGAACATTGCGGCCCAGCTCAAGGTCTGTGATACCGACCGTAGCCACAAAGGTGTGGGTCCAGGCGCTGGCGCAATAGCGGGCAAAGGCGCTCACATAGTAGCTGTTCAGCTCGCCATCGGCACGGTCTGCACCCGTCACAGACAGGTTGCCATACATGGCGGTAAGAGCCATACCAGCGGTGAAAGTGGGGGAGAAGTCCACATCGAAGCCCACGGTACCGCCCCAGCTGTTGAGCTTGTAGCCGGCCTCGGTGCCGAGGTTGCTCAAATCACTGAGGCTACCCTCAGCGTTAATCCAGGCGTTGAAATAGGGCATGTCGTCATGCACTACACTCTGGTCCACACCCATGGTAGTGGTGCGGTTGCGGATAGCCTGCAACTGGCGGTCCACATCACCATGAGCAGCCATGCCGAGTGCTGCGGTAGATGCACCAGCCAGGGCGGCTCCCAGGTCATCCGTGGTCCGGGAGCTGGTTCCATCTATTATACTGTCGAACTCACTGAGCACCGCAGCCAGAGCACCTTCGGGATTAGTTACCTGCGGGTTCAGGTTGAGCAAGGCAGCATTTGCCAGGGAAAGGCCGGCCTGGCCGTTCTTAGTATCGGCAGAAAGCGTGTCGGAATAGTAGCTGGTATTGCGCTGCACCTTCACCGCTCCATCTACCATGGTGGCGTTGCTGAAGTACTTATCAAACACGCCGCCCTGCAGCTCCACAACCACTTCGTCCGAAATGCCTTCACCCACCTGGACAAGCGTATCGCCCATGGAGCTGACATCCAGCACACCGGATGCCTCCGTGCTGATAACCACCCGGGTCTGGCTCATATCCAGCGCGCCGATTATTACCTGAACCGGGCCAGAGGCGATTTCCTCGCCGCTGATTTCAAAGTGCATCTCGCCACTGTTCATGTTGGAGGCCTTTGTCAGCTGGAGGATGGCTCCCTCACTGCGGTCAAGCACAATAGTGGCTCCCGTAGTGTCGATAGCGTCCATCATGGCATAGTTGTCATACTTCAGAGAAGCCGTGCCTCTGGAGCCACTTACCGTCAGCCCCGTGTCGGGAGTAAGCGTCTGCTTACCACCCTTCATCACGACTGTGGCGTCCTCGTAGCTACCAGTAAAGTTACCAGGCTGGCTTGCCGCTCCGCTCACAATATTCAGCGAGCCCTTGAGTTTACCCATACCATTCAGCGCAACAGTATCTACCGTGCCACCGCTGTTTTCAAGCACAGAACCGGCATCCGCAAGCTTAATGCTTTCGGTCACCACATTACCGGTCACAGTCACAGCGGAAGCGTTCTGCACAGTCACAGCATCAAGCCCCTGCGTCTTAGTTCCGGTAATTTCCAACTGGGTACCATCCACCACCAGCGAAGCGCCCTCTGCCAGGTCACTCTGCGCATTCATGGTAGCCGTACCCGAGCCGCCGCCCTTCAGTGTCAGCGTGTTACCGTTTTCGCTGTAAACATCGTTAAGCTGCACATCGGACATGCCGGTGAGATCAAGGGTTACATCCTCGCTCACATTGATTGCCTGCACATTATCCAGGCTGGTAGCATCGTTAAGAACCACGCTGTCACCTGTCTTTGTGCCAACAATGTAACCTGCCTGGGTTGTTTCGCCAGAAACATCCCAGGTGGCTTCCTCTACCGTCTGCTCATCCACCTGGGCATACAGGTCACTTGTGCCGCCTGCTGCCAGCAGTGACAATTCCGAGACAGAGTCCGCGAAGCGCACAATCAGCCCCTTGCCCAGCAGCGTCTGCATGTATTCGCTCTGCACTGCAACAGATTCAGCATCATATGCTCCGGTTTCGTCGTACCCATAGCGGCTCAGGTCAAAGTTATCGGCTACGGTGCCCGGCATAGCATTCTCTATGCTCAGGAGGTGTGTTGTGCTGGTGGTGTTTGCGGTTTTATTTTCCACCTCAGAAAGCACGATGGTTGTCTTGCCATTGGCTGACTTGCTCTGCAGGGTTTCTGCAGTCAGCAAGGGAGAGGTGGTGTCACCACTGAGTTTTTCAATGATAATTTCATCCGTAGTGAGCGTACCGGCAATATTGGAACCGTTGGCTGCTTCGGAGATTTCCAGGCTCTTGGCAGTAATGCTGCTTGCATCATCCTGCTTGGTTTCAAGCACGAGGCCGTTATCACCAGTGCTGAATTCACCCTCACCACTCAGCTGACCACTGAATTCGGTCATGGAACCAATCTCAAGCACACCATCTTTGCCTATGGTTACATTACCGGTACCACTCAGCGAACCAATATGGAGCTCACCCCCCATCAATTCACTGGTGGTGGCATCAATCGAGCCCACGGAAAGACTACCATTATTGGTAACCTCACCAATGGTCGCATTGGCCGCCATAAAGGAAGCCTCTTCACCAATGGTCAGTTTGTCCACCGTGGCATTGCCACCCACTGTCACCTGACCACTGAACTCCAATTCCACGTCTGTGGCATCCAGGTCACCACCAACAGCAAGGCTGGAGCCCTCCTCTACCTTCAGGTTATCAGCGCTGCCGGTTCCGGTCAGATTACCGCTGACCGTCAGAGAAGCGGTTCCATCGGTCGGGCCAACGATAATGGTACCATTGGTGTTATCCACACTGCCGTTAATAGTAACTTCGCCACCACTTACAGACAGGCTACCATCGTTATCCACACTGCCGTTAATGGTAACTTCGCCACCACTTACAGACAGGGTGCCATCGTTATCCAGGCTGGTCACGGTATCCGCCGTTCCCACCGTCCCGATGTTGACGGTACCACCTGTCACAGTCAGGGAGTCGGTGTTCACCACTGCGCCATGCACTTCAATCTCGCCGGCGCTGGTGAACGTACCATTATTGATAATGTCCTTACCAACGGTCAACTTACCCTCGGCATTGTTATTAAAGGTGCCTTTGTTCTCAATACCGTTCTGCGACGTGAGCACGCCACCTTCACCGACAGTCAGCTCAGCACCATTGGCAATGCGGGTATTGTTGGTAACGTCTACTTCTGTCTTGATATTCACAGCAGACCCGTTATTCACTGCCAGGTTGCTTCCCACCTCGAGCAGGGACTCGCCCGTACCGGCTTCCAAGGTGTATTCCGTTACCGGATCAGCCAGGTCCGGATCTGTACTGAAGGTCAAGTTATCAACGCTAATTTCGCCTTCAACAACTACGGTACTGCTACCGCGACCATTAAATACAACTGATTCGTCCGTTCCAGGAACAGCACTGCCCACCCAGTTGCCATCTTCGCTCCAGGTGCTATCCGTGCCATTCCACACAGCGCCCTGGCTGGCCACCACCAGCGTTACCACACCAGTGGTGGTATCGCGCTCCAGAGTCAGCATGTACTGGTTATCTGCCACGCCATACCCTGCACTTTCGCCATTAAGAGAAAGCACATAGTCACCGATATTTTCGAGCGTCATCAGGTCAAGACTGGTGATAGCCCCCTGAATCATCTCTTCCAGCAGCGCATCCTCAATGCTCAGATTCAGAGCGGAATTCAACGTACCAACGGTCAGCAGCTGGCTTCCCAGCTTATTGAACACCACAGAGGAATCTGCCCCCATGGTCAGGCTCGTTGCGCTCAACGAGCTGGTGGCATCTGCCGTACCAAGCGTCAGGTTACCAGTCAGTGTCAGCGCACCCAAGGTGTTCTCACTACCCTGCAGGGTGAGTGCCCCGGCGGTAATGCTGCCGGTTCCTTCCGCAGAACCGGTCACCGTAATGCTCTTTCCTGTTGCAGTCAGCGCTCCAGTATTGCTCAGTGAAGTAAGACTCAGGTCATTTACCACGCTGGTGGTACTGGTATTTACCAGCTCTGCTGTGGTCACGGTACCCGTGAAGCTGGTGTCCACATTCACCGTAAGCTTGCTTACATCCAGCGTACCCGTCATGGAAATACCAGTGGTACCCTCAAGCGTAGCATTAAGCGTGTTCCCATTACGATTCAGATTAACAGCCACCGTTTCCTCTGTGCTGTTAATGACCACATTCTGGGAACCGGCACCATCGCCTACCTTGAACGAACCCGTCCATCCAGACAAATCACCGGCGAACTTATATGTATCGCCACTGTTGGTGCTTGTCACATAGAAGTCACCCTCACCACTTACCCCCTTGTTGAAGGTGTAGGTCTCACCAGATGAGGAGGTCACCTCAAAGCCGTTGGCTTCTCCATCCTTGCTCAGTATCAGGTGCGTGCCGGTTTCACCAGTAGTCACCGAGCCGGATACACCTGCCAGCTCAACCACAGAATTGGTCGTTGCCAGGTCATCCAGGTCAACACCTGCAACCGTACCACTCAGCTTCACAGTGCCTGCCCAGGTATTCTCAACCAATGTTACCTTCAGAAGATCAGCAGCAGAATTGCCCTCGCCAGTGCCCAGGTTGGTTACTGTGCCAAGGTCGTATACTCCAGTGCCGGTAAGGTAGGTTGTGCCGCTGGCACCCTGTGCCTTGGATACCTGGTTTGCCTGCAGCGTCACACCGGTACCCGCAAGGTCGATTGTACCGCTGCCGTTCAGCACAATACCGTCGCCACCTGTGCCCACAAGCTTATCGCCCAGACCTGTGGTGAGCTTCAGCACACCGCCATCGACCACCAGCTTGGTGGCAGTATCGAATTCAGTATCTGTTTTGGCATAGGTTACGTCCACCGTCGTGGAGGCATCCTTATCGTCGCGCACCCAGTATTCGGTGGTCTCGCTTGTGAAGGTCACGGTCTTGTCAGTACTGGAGAACACGCCATCGGTAAGGGTACCAGAGGATGTAAGAGCGCTCCAGGTGGTGCCCGTTGCTTCTGTTATGGTGCCTGCTGCATCGGTAGAGAGGGAATACTTCATATCCACCACCCTGTAACCGCTGGTGGAGCTGTTGCCATTGGCCTTTCTATAGCTGACAACAGCTGCCGCCGCTGGTGTGTAATCCTGTGCCAGGGTAATGCTGCCGGCAAATTCTACATTACCAGTCACGGTGAGCGCGCTGGTCAGCTTGACTGTGTTCAGGGTAATCACACCAGTGCCGCCAGCCACGGAATGAGCAAAAGTAGCACTGCCAATGCTGACACTGTGGACACCATCGGTCACAGAACCCGTAATGCTCCAGGAGTTATTGCCGGTCTGCACCGTGCCGCCGGTAATGGTGGTGCTGATGCCGGAGATAGATTTATCGGCACCTGTAAGTTCAAGCACACCGCCGCTCATGAAAAGCGTGTTCTTCAGACCGCCACCCTTGTTTTCTATATAACCAATGGAGAGAGTACCACCATTCTTGATTTCGATGTGTCCATAGGCATTATCAATCGTATTGACATCACCACCCATCTGGATGTAGGAACTCGCATTCTTACCTGTAAGAGTACCGCCATCGAGCACAAGCTTGGCGCCCTGCTGGATGCGCACGCACTTACCATCGGCTACCTCCATGGTCTTACCAGCGCCAATAGTGTAGCTGGTGGTTGTACCGGCAACATTGCCGCCGGAAATACCATAATAGCCATCGACATAAAGAGTACCGATTCCCTGTGTCAGAGCGGTGTCGTCCATGGCAATCATGTATGCTTTAGGGTCTCCATTATGTCCTTTCACCTCAAGACGCCCGGCACCAGTTGCCAGCTTCACCAGACTCGTCAGGTCAGCTGTCGAAACCACAGTCGTAGTCGTGCCTAGCAGCTTCATTGTGCCGTCCACCGTCAGCTCAGAAAGAGCACCCAGATTCAGCTTACCATAGGTAAAGGTAGCAGTAGCACCCGTGCCAATTTCCAACTCACTGGCGGTGATGATACCGTTGCCACTGAAAGTATAAGCAGCGCCGGAAACCGTCATGGACCGCACCGTTACATTCTCATTTACAGAAACAGTGGAATCCTGATTCGTGAAGTACACATTCGAACCGCTCGCAAATGCGATAAGATTGGTATTTTCACCGTCTACCTTGGACCACCCGTCGCTACTCCAGTTGGCATTACCGCCTTCCCAGTAAAGTTCTTCAGCAATAGCCTTATAGCTGATGGTACCATCTGCATTGAACTGCCAGTCTGTACCGAGTTGCTTCGTGGTGGAAGTAAGAGCATCTGCCGTCAGGCTGCTCAGGTTCGATGTACCCGCACCTGTCAGCAGAGTAATCACATTGACACCGTTTGCCCCTGCAGTGGCACTCATGCCAGTGAGGTCCAGCTGGAGGTCAGAAGCAAAGGTCAACGCCCCGGCATTGGCAATGCTCTCAGCAGCGGTGACGGTACCCCCCAGAGTCACAGCACCATCCAGAGAAAGCGCTGCACCATCTGCTACGGTTAACCCCTTGATGGAAAGCTGAGATCCTGCATTGCTATTCAGAGCTGTGAGGTCCTGCGTATCGGTGATGCTCGCATCGGTAATCTCAACCGTACCAGCCCAGCTGGAAGCAAGAGTCAGCCCCTGCTGCAACGCCGTGGCACTGCCCAGTTTGAAAGTGCCGGAACCGGCAAGGGTCATGGATGTGTTGTGCAGCGTAATTTTGGAGGCTTCCAGGCTCTCGCCCTGTTTCAAGGTTGCAGCTACATTGGTTGTTTTTTCATTAGCACCAATTTCCATGCTGCCAGTGAACCCACCAAACGAATCAATCCTGATATTGACTGTATCGCCATTGCCGCGTTCCACCGTCAGCTTGCCAGCACCCGTCAGCTTGCTGATATTGATATTGCTCTTCCAGTTACAGGCAAGTTTGAGGTCAGCATTGAGTTCAAGTTTCTCTATCTCAACAGAGCCACTCGCCACCCCATTATTGCCAGTCAGGTCAAAGATAGTCAAGACAGAGCCTGTAGAGCCAGCCTTTGATATCACATTACCCAAATTCCCCGTCACACCACGGGTAAACAGCGTACCTCCATTAAGGATGATGGAATTCAGCGAAGATATATTGACATCAGCTGCGGAGGTAGCACCATCCATTGCAGATGAGCCCAGTGCCAGTTTAGAACCAGCCGCAATCTCCAAATCACCGGCAAATACAGTTCTGGAACCATTTGTCAGCGTATTGGTTCCAGCTGCATAAATAATAGTGCCGGAACCAGCCGTTGAGGTCAGCATCTTATCAACGGTCATGGTATTATTGGCCTGGCCAACCATGTTGAGGGTACCATTTTCACCAACGTAGAATTCTGTGGCATCGGCAGTCTGCGCCGTAGCGGAATTTCCACCCACGGTTACTACTTTATCTGCTCCGGCTTCCACGACATAGAAAATCTTGGCGCCAACAGCAATGCAACCCTGGTCATCCAAGGTATATTCCGAGCCCTGGTATGTAACCTTAGTCAGCCGATTGTCATAATTAGTTGCATTCTTGTCATCAACAATCTTGTAGGTAGAGCCCTCCACCAGACCATTAGTGGTGGGAATAGTACCATTGCTGTTGATTTCTTTAAAGCCACTCAGACCACTCAGGGTCACTACCACGCCATCATTCACTGTAAGGTACTTTCCGTTCTCGATGGTGAGCACACTACCCAGAGAGGTAGCCCCCTGCAGAGTCAGTGTACCATTCGTCACCTTGGCACCGGCCGCCAGAGTTGCAGCGTTTAACTTCAGCGTGCCACTACCGATCTTTTCCAGCAGCACTTCTGCTGTGGTCATACCATTAATGGTGAATACATTCGAGCCGGTTATCTCTACTTGTGCAGAATTACCAGTGCCATACAAGGTCAACGACCTCATACCCTTGCCATTTTGCTTAACGAGAAACTTGGCGCCACTCTGCAGCTTAATGTCCACATTTTCCGTACCGGAGCATCCTGTTCCCTCCTCCTCAAAAGCCAGTGTACCTTCCTGCACATCAATGGTACCGGCTGTCAGCGTTGTCTTATACAGGAAGAATGTTCCGCTACCGGTCTTGGTCAGGGTGTGGCCATTTAATGCCAGCGTTTCGGACGCGGTAGCATCACCACCGCCAAATCGCATGCCAAATAAATAATTCGAATTCACAGTAGCATCTCCCTGCAGTTCTATGTAGGGATTCTGCATCATACCGGTGCCTGAATTCACTGATACATTAGATAAGGTAGCTCCCTCCTGCAGAACCAGCTTATAATACATATCGGCGGTGTATTCCAGAGTCGCGCCATCTTCTACAATAATGCTGCGATTCTTGTTGTTTATGTAGTTTACACCCAGACCGGTTGCATTTGTGAGTGCTACCGTTGTGCCGGAGGCGATGACAACCTCACCAGTGTAGGTGGATTGCGCAGCTATGGTCATGGTTGCGCCGGAACCATCCAGGCGAACGGTTGCGCCGGATTCTGTAGCCTTTACTTTTGACAGCACCCCGGCATCTCCTGTGGTGAGTACGCCTGTTGACCGGATAAGGAATTCCGTGGCACTGGCCATGGTTTCGGCATCATAAGTAACTTCGGTATTGACGTAATAGGGTTTAACCCCTGCCCCCGACAACACAACACCTACCTTACCGTCTGACACGTAAATATCATCCCCGGAATAGCTTGTTCCGTCAATAATCAGAGAAGCGGCATCTCCCACGTTAATGGTACCGCATTCACCCACCACCAGTATAGATGCAGCGGCAAAGCCGTTTTCTCCATCACTCAACTCCGAGCTGCCGGGCAGCTGCTGGCAAGCAGATGCAGCCATGGTCAAAGTGCCTTTCAGATTCAGAATACCGTTGCCCTGAATTCCCTTGACGAGCGTGCAATTAGCATCGGCATCTATCGTCAGTGTGCCGTTTTCACCAACGGTAATCAACTGGTCAGCAGTATTGGTGCCTTGCAGCACCAGTTCACCGGTAGATACCGTGGTGGTACCGCCGTAGCCAATACCACCCTTAAGTATCAGCGTACCGGCTCCGGTCTTAACCAGATTACCACCCTTGTTAGCACTATCGCTAAACGAATCAATGGTCAATGTCCCGGTCTGCACCTTATAGGTGACAGTTGAACCATTACGCATGCGAATAGATTCTATGCTGCTCGTACCATCAGACACAACTGCTGCAGCATTATTACCAAAAAAGTCGATAGCGCCATTGCTTCCTTCACCAGCACCAGTAATCTTACCATTGTTCAGAATAATTTGGTCTGAAGCATTGATGGAGAAGCGACCAGTGCCCATACGAAGCTCGGAATTGCTCAGAATTTCATATTTGTTAGCATTATTATAATTTGTACCATCGGCAATGTCATCCCCAGACAGCTCCATGATAGCACCATTCTGCAACTTGATATTCCCACCCAGGTACACTTCTCCTGCCCCATCACCGCAATTGCTCAGTACAATCTTAGAACCAACGCCATCCACTACAATGTTGCTACTGTTCAGAATGGAGTCCGAAAGATTCAGTGTGGTACCATTGGTTACACCGATTGAGCCACCGGTCCAGGTGGCAGAACCCAGTGCCTCCTGCACTGTTGTCACGCCGCCAGTTGCAATGTTCAGGCGAGCCTCAGCATCCATGCTGATAGCTGTCGTGGAAAGGGCTGATGTGCTGAGAATGCTGAGCTGAGCACCCGCCCCAATGATTACACGCTCTGCTGTCAAGGTTTCATCACCACCAATGCTCACATGAAGATTATCCTTTACCTCGATCAGACGCGCTGTCACATCTGTTGCCATGGTGACCACAGAGTCAGCCGTTGTAAAATCAACATTTTCGTTTTCTGTCCAGGCAACACCATCAAAAAGCGTATTGGCATTCCAGGTCAGATTCCCACCCTTGATATTGATGTGGTCATACTGCACATAAGTCACATGGTACTTCCCCTGTTCATCAAGATAGTACCAGTACTGGCCCTTCTTCTCCTGAGCATTTGCCGCAGTAATTTCCGTATCTGAAAGCGTATATTGAGAACCAAAATTAAATGACAGCCCTCTCAACTCTATATTCTCGACGGTAAGACCGATTTCCTGCGTGCCCATTTCACCGGAACTAAGCAGGTTAAGATCGGCATTCACATTCACCGTCCCCGTCAGAACACTTCCACCATCAACCGCAGAAACAAAATTCATCTGCGCACCAGCCCCATTCAAATTGATTGTCAGTCCAGAAGTATTCTTCGTTGCCTGCGTCAGGCCAAAAGTGATAGAGCTACCTGCACCTACGTCAAAAGTCGCCGCATGGAAACTTCCATCTAAGATATTGATGTCCAGCGTCGAGCCTCCATTAACCTGCATATGACACTTACCTCCATCTCCGCTCTGGAATTTCTTGGACGTTGCATAAAGTGCTGCACCATTATCAAGATTCAGACGGATATTCCACCCCTCCATAGCAACTCGATCCGATGCCGAACCAATCGTTACATCATCCAGGAAAATGGGCTGCCACAGATTCGAATCGGGAACACCAGGTCCCTTATTTCCTACAGCAAACGGAGTATCCCAATTCGCTTGTGTATGCCAGGCAGAAGCCTCATATGTGTCAGACGTGCCAATCCAATGCACATCTGCCATTGCCTGAGGAGCTACCAGCATAAAGGAAGCCACGCCGCCAGTAAAAGCAGCGGTTCCCACGGTAGTAGAAATACCTGCCACGGCGGTGATGCAGGCGAGCACGGCATTGCGGAGCAACTTCGGGAGATGTAATTTCATATGTGATGTAGGTGGTAAATTTATCGTTGGCCGAAAGCTATAGTTCGACCTATGCTATACCTTATCATTATACCCAAATCGCCCCCTCATGACAAGCAAAAAATATGGAATAATTCTCAAAAACGAACAAAATTTCCGGGGGCAGCTTCAGAGCCAGAGCCCCGAGCGCAGCAAATGGGTGGCAGAGTGAGGATTTTGAATGTGAGAGGTATGAAGTACGAGGTACGAGGTGGGAAGTACGAGGTGGGAGGTACGAAGTGAGAGGTACGAAGTGAGAGTTAGCGGCTTCGCCGGGGGGGAATTCCTGGTCGGACTTATAAAAAGTTATACCCACTTATAGGGAGATATATGACTATATACCCGGCAAAATATGGTCTTTTCTAATTTCAGATGGTGGAGTGATACATTAAACACCCTCCCCAGGTGAAGGAGTTGGGATGTAGGTTCTCCATCTATCAGCTCAACCAAGATTTGATGGACTACGATTGCCACCTCAAGGCTTGCAAAAACGTGTCAATTGACCAAGTTTATAAAAAGTTATACCCACTTATAGGGTGATATATGGCTATATAGTTGACAAAATATGGTATTTTTGCTAAATTGAGCAAGGAGAAGCAAGCATGGATAAGATAACAAACCCCTATACACCCGGAGCAGGCAGTATGCCGGACGCATTGGTTGGACGAGATAATATTCTGGAGGATGCGCGTGTATTGCTGGAGAGAGCACTCCGCGGGAGAACTTCGAAGAGCATGGTGATGGTGGGGTTGCGAGGAGTGGGGAAGACCGTGCTGCTGAATAAGATTGAGGCTATGGCACAGGAGCTCCATTTCCGCACGGTCTCCTTTGAGGTTACTGAGGAAAAAAGCCTGATTTCCGCCTTGGTTCCAGAATTGAGAAGAGTGTTGCTGGCTCTGAATCGCATGGAAGGAGTGGGCGAGAAGGTTCGCAGAGGGCTTATTGCCTTGCGTAATTTTATAGGAACGGTTAAGTTAACGTGCTCAGATTTTGGTCTGGAACTGGAGCCTATGCCAGGGGTGGCCGATAGTGGCAACATGGAAATTGACCTGACAGAGTTATTTTTGCTGTGCGCCGCAGCCGCGGAGGAAAAGGGACAGGGTATAGCCCTATTGATTGACGAGATTCAATTACTAAAGCCTGATGAATTAAGTGCATTGATTATGGCCATGCACAAGATTCAACAGAAGCAGGCTTCGCTTGTGCTGGTAGGTGCCGGATTGCCCACTATTCCAGGGCTGGCAGGGGAAGCAAAATCGTATGCTGAACGTTTATTCTCCTACCCCCGTGTTGGCAGGTTAAAACAAGAGGATGCTCACGCTGCTTTGCGCAAACCGGCAGCTCAAGAAGGTGTAATCTTTGATGAAGATGCCCTGGAATACGTTTTCAGGAAAACACAGGGCTATCCGTACTTCCTCCAGGAATGGGGTGCTCATGCGTGGGAGGCTGCCAGCAATGATATCATCACGCTTCATGATGTTGAGCAAATCAGTGATGATGTGCTGCAAACCCTGGATGAGAGCTTCTTCCGCGTACGCTACGACCGCCTCACGGAAGCAGAAAAACGCTTTTTACGAGCGATGGCGGAGCTGGGTAATGAGGGATGTCGCAGCGGCGCAGTTGCAAATATACTCCAGGTAAAGCCGACTGCTACAACAACGGTGCGTTCCTCATTAATCAGCAAGGGTATGATATACAGCCCAGCATACGGGTATATTGACTTCAGTGTTCCCTTGTTTGGTGACTTCCTCAAACGCACCATGCCTTAGCAGATTCGCACCGGACTTATAAAAAGTTATACCCACTTATAAGGCGATATATGGCTATATACCCGGCAAAATATGGTCTTTTTTGCATGGTTAGAGCGAAATAGATAGGAAAGCGACGGAGAGGAAGTACGAGGTACGAGGTGGGAAGTACGAGGTACGAGGTGGGAAGTACGAAGTGAGAGTTAGCGGCTTCGCCGAAGTAGTACATTATCCGAACTTACTGCTGAGGCAGGCGTACATGGTGATTCCGCGTCTCCTGCCGCCCCACTCACGGGGGCTCGTGTGCTTGGTCTGTTACTACCCGGCGTTCCGCACTGCCGCGCTGCACGCCGGGCTACTGGCTGGCACCCGCTGGGGGCTTCGGCTACGCCTGCGCCCACCCTGACCGCGGGTTCAAAATTCCCTGCGCCCGCTGGGCGCAGCTAAAGCACTACTTCGTACTTCCCACTTCGTACTTCGTACCTTTTACAGTGTCCTTCCCTCCTATCTTGTTCGTTTTCCATTTTTCAAGAGGTTAATCTTGTCGCGCAGGACGGCAGCGACCTCGAAATCGAGGCGGGCGGCAGCTTCGCGCATTTCTTTTTCCAGGCGGGCAATGGTGGCGGCCACATCGGGAGCGGCATCGTCCTCCTCAGCGGCCATGAGAGTGCCGAAGTCATCGTCGGTATCCTCGAGTTCATCGTCCGGGGTGTAGAGGCGCAGGGTGCTCTGGTCTGCGCGGCAGACGCTCTGCGGAGTGATGCCGTGGGATACGTTGTAGGCCTGCTGAATGGCGCGGCGGCGGTCGCTTTCCTCCACGAGGCGGCGAATGGAATCGGTAATCACATCGCAGAAGAGCACGCACTCGCCATGCACATGGCGGGCGGCGCGGCCAGCAGTCTGCACCAGGCTGGTTTCGTTGCGCAGGAAGCCTTCCTTATCGGCATCGAGAATGCAGACGAGGGAGACTTCCGGCAGATCGAGCCCCTCTCGCAGAAGGTTGATGCCCACCAGGATATCGACCTTGCCGGCGCGCAGCTTGCGCAGAATCTCCACGCGTTCAATGGCATCTACATCGGCGTGGATATACTCCACCTCCAGGCCGACCTTGCGGAGGTAGTCGGTGAGGTCTTCGGCGGTGCGCTTGGTGAGGGTGGTGACGAGCACGCGCTCGCGCACGGAGACACGCTGGCGGCAAAGTTCGATGGTTTTATCAATCTGCCCCTCCAGCGGGTGCAGGGTGATTTTCGGTTCCAGCAGGCCGGTGGGGCGGATAAGCTGCTCCACAATAAGGGGCTGGGCCAGGCCGGTGGGGTTAAAGCTTTCTACCGGGGCAGAGCTGGAGTGAGGCGGTACACGCAGCTCGCTAAGGTGGTGAAAGAAGACCCCGCGGAACCCTTCCGGCGCATGGGTAATCGCCTGGCTGGCCTCGCGGCTGCGGGCGTGGGTGTTGCCGCGCTTAGCCTTGAGCACGGGTATGTAGCTTTTGTTACCGGCCACGCAATTCACGTATTCAAAAGGCCCCGGCGTAGCGGAAACATAGACCAGCTGGGCCTGCCGGTTCATGAATTCATCGAAGCGGAGGGGGCGGTTATCCAGGGCTGAGGGGAGGCGGAACCCGTGGTCTATGAGCACTTGTTTGCGGGAGCGGTCGCCTTCGTACATGCCGCCAATCTGCGGCACCGTGGCGTGCGATTCATCGATGATAGTGAGGTGGTCTGCCGGGAAATAGTCCTGCAGGGTGGAAGGGGTGCTGCCCGGGGCTCGACCCGCCAGGTGGCGCGAGTAGTTTTCGATACCTTTGCAGAAGCCGATTTCGTTGATGAGCTCGAGGTCGTAATCGGTGCGCATCTTGAGGCGCTGTGCCTCAATGAGTTTGTTGTTCTTCTCGAACCACTCCACACGCTCGGCCAGCTCCTTGCGGATGCTCTGGATGGCGGGCAGGCGTTTTTCCGGCGCCGAGACATACTGCTTCACCGGGAAAAAAAGGTAGCTCTGCAAGCGCTCACGCACGCGGCCCGTGCCGGCATCGATGAGCGAGATAGAGTCTATCTCATCGCCAAAGAATTCCACGCGGATAGCCTCGCCATCGCTCTGCGCGGGGTAAACCTCCACCACATCGCCGCGCACGCGGAAACGCCCACGCTGAAAATCATAATCATTGCGCTCAAACAGCAGCTCTGCCAGGCAGGCCAGCATGGCGTCCCGGTCCATCTCCTGCCCCACATGCAGAGAGAGGGTCAGGTTGCGGTAGTCCTCCGGCGCGCCCAGACCGTAGATGCAGGAAACCGAGGCAACCACAATCACATCGCGCCGCAGCAGCAGTGAGCGCATGGCATTGAGGCACAGGCGGTCGATTTCCTCGTTAATGGCGCTGTCTTTTTCGATGTAGGTATCGGTGCTGGCGATGTAGGCCTCCGGCTGGTAGTAGTCGAAATAGGAGACAAAGTATTCCACCGCATTGTGCGGGAAAAAGGCTTTCAGCTCCGAATACAGCTGCGCGGCGAGCGTCTTGTTGTGGCTGAGCACGAGCACCGGCCTGTCCTGCGCGGCAATGAGGTTGGCCATGGTGAATGTCTTGCCCGAGCCGGTGACGCCCAGCAGGCACTGGTGGCGGTTGCCGGCCTGCAGCGATTTGAGGAGCTTGGCTATGGCCTGCTCCTGGTCGCCCGAGGGCTTGTAATCTGTTACCAGCTGAAATAATGACATGCGCTCTCTGCGTGACACCCTACCCCACTTTACTCCCCAAGTCAAGAAAAGACCCATTTACATCATAACGCAATAAATTGTTACGCGTTGGCATAATCAAGAAATCTGAGCAAAATCGCCCCATCCCCCAATTTGCGGAGCTAATGGACCTGATTATTCCAACGCGTTAAATTGTTATCTTACTGAATACCGTGTCTGTGGTATTCAGTAAGATGTATGAGGCATACCGCCGGGGCTTATTTACCGTAAACCTTGAGCTCTGCCACGGAGCTGGCTGCGCCATCGAGCGCAGCGGTGGAGAAGAAGCGGAGATAGCGAGCCCGGCGCTCGGGGAAGGAAATGACCTGCTCCACCGGGTTGGCGCGCAGGTTGCCGAATTCACCCTCGGCAGCGATGGTCCAGTTATCGCCATCGAGGCTGGTTTCAAAACGGTAACGGCTGGTCATGCCATGGGTTTTGCCATCCTGGCGGGGCAGATAGGCAAAGCCATTCACGGTGTATTCCTTCTTCATGTCCACGCGGAAGTGGGACGGACAGCGCCCTATTTCCCACATGGTTTCAGGCTTGCTATCGAAGGCGTAGGCGGCTTTTCCGGCAGCAAAGCCACCGAAGCTCCAACCGGCGGAATTGAGCACGCCTTGCTCGGCAGCGGCGGCAGATTCCGACTTCTGCGCCTTGGGCATGCGCAGGAGCGAGAATTCGGAGATGCAGGGAACGGCTTTACTGCGGGTGATGGTGAGGCGCAGTTTGTCGGTGGTGACGGGTTCGGACAACCAGCGCATGACCTGGTTGCCGATGGTGTACCCCTTGCCGTTCTGCACGTATTTGAGCCAGTCCTTGCCACGGGCGGGGGCGTTTTCGTTCTGTCCCGGCTGACCAGGAGCTACGATGGTTTTCCAGGCGCCATTGACCCAGGCATCCACTTGGAAGGCTTCAACCCGCTGTCCCAGACGAATCTGCTCGCGCAGGCGAATCACATCGAAAGTGGCGGGGGATTTAAGAGTGATTTCAACGGAGGGGGTCTTATCGCTTTCGGCAGGGGCCCAGTAGCTTTCGATGTCGGCATCGGTCAGCTTGGCGGCTGCCTGGTCGCTGCCGTATTCCGAGCTGGCATGGCAGGTGGCGCCCTGGGCATAATCCTTTTCCAGCAGCTGGCGACGCAGCTTGCCAAAGGCTTGCAGGGAGGTGACGTCTGCCGGGTCAAGCTGACCCTCGCGGTTGGGCGCCAGGTTCAGAATGAGGTTGGCACCGCGTCCCACGCTGCTCATGTAGACCTTCATGAGGTCTTCCGGGCTCTTGACGTGGGAGCCCTGCCCCGGATGCCAGAACCAACCACGGTGGTTGATGGGGGTGTCGGCTTCCCAGGAGAGCCACTTGTTGTTATTCAGGTTCCAGAGAGGATAGGAACGGGCATAGCCCTGCTCGGAGCCTGCCCAGGTGGCATCGCCTCGACCGCTGGCGCCCCAGATGATGCAGTCAGGCTGCAAGCGGCGAATCATTTTCACAACGCGGGCGTAGTTGTAGTATTTGTCGGCGTTGCCGATGTCGCGGTTCTGGCGGGCACCGCCGTAGTAGCCATCGCCACCCATGGCGCCGTCGAACCAGATTTCAAAGATGTCGCCGTAGTTGGTAAGAAGCTCCTCAATCTGCTTGTAATAGACCTCCAGATAACCGGGGCGTCCGTATTCGGCGCAGTTGCGGTCCCAGGGGGAAAGGTAGGTGCCAAAGGCAAATTTGTGCTTCTTGCAGGCGTTAGCAAACTCGCGCACCACATCGCCCTTGCCGTTCTTCCAGGGCGACTGGGTGATGTTGTGGGTGGTGGATTTGGTGGGCCAGGTGCAGAAGCCGTCGTGGTGCTTGGCGGTGTAAATCATGCCCTTCATGCCGGCATCCTTGAAGGTCTTGACAATGGCATCAGCATCAAAATTGGAGGGATTGAACAGCTCCGGTTTTTCATCGCCATAGCCCCATTCGCGGTTAGTCCAGGTATTGAGCCCGAAATGCACAAAGGCGTACCATTCCATGCGCAGCCAATCCACCTGCTGCTCGGTGGGCACGGGTCCGTAGGGCTTGGGGGAGGCGGAACACCAGGCAGCGGCGCTTCCCACGGCAATCAGGGTACAAATGGTCTTGCGGAGAATTTGGCGAATCATGTTGTTACTCTACCAAATTACCATACTTTGACAAGAAAAATAATGGGGAGGAAGGCAAATTTCAGAAGTCTGAAGTCAGAATGCAGAAGTCAGAATGCATAATAATGAGTTAGTGTGCGGCTTTTGGCGCACCGCTATACAAAATCACCTGAGAAATCTCAGGTGATTTTCCTGACCACGTGCAGCCGGAAGGCTGCGCGCTAACTGCTAATTCTGCATTCGGCATTCTGAAATCTGCATTCAGCAAGTTCCTACTTGCCATAGATGCTGATTTCGGCGGCAGAGCTGCCGGTGCCATCGAGCGAGCCGGTGGAGGTGAAGCGGAAGAAGCGGGCATTCTGCGGCTCGAACATGATAACCTGTTCCACCGGATTAGCACGCAGGTTGCCGAATTCACCTTCGGAGACTTCTTTCCATTTCTCGCCATCGGTGCTGAGTTCGACGCGGTAGCGGCTGGTCATGTCTTGGGTTTCGCCGTCCTGGCGGGGCAGATAGGCAAAGCCGTTGATTTCGTGTTCCTCTTTCAAATCGACAGTGAAGCGTGCCGGGCATTTTTCGGACTGCCACATGGTGTCATCCTTGCCATCGAAGGCGAGCTTGGAGGTTTTGCCGATGAATTTCCACTTATTCTTCTTCAGCTTGCCGGAAGCTTCCCCGGTGTCTTCTTCGGCGGGGAGATCCACATCGGCTTCCCCTGCACCAGGCATGCGCAGGAGCGAGAATTCGGAGATGCAGGGAACGGCCTTGCTGCGGGTAATGGTGAGGCGCAGCTTGCTGGTGGTGACGGGTTCACTCAACCAACGCATGATCTGATGACCGATAGTGTAGCCCTTGCCACCCTGCACGAGATTCAGCCATTCATTGCCATGGGGCTTGGCATTTTCGTTCTGACCTGCCTCACCGGGGGCAACGATGGTTTTCCAGGCGCCATCCACCCAGGCTTCCACCTGGAAGGCTTCGACCCGCTGTCCCAGACGAATCTGCTCGCGCAGGCGAATCACATCGAAAGTGGCGGGGGAATCGAGGCTGATTTCCACCGAGGGTTTCTTATCCTCATTCTTCGGGCACCAGTAGCTCTCTATCTTACCGTCGGTGAGCCTGGCAGCACTGAAATTCTTTCCGCGCGTGGAGGATGCCTTGGTCTTGGCTTTTTTGGCGTAGTCCTTTGCCAGGAGCTGACGCCGCATCTTGCCAAAAGCTTGCAGCGAGGCGACGTCTGCCGGGTCGAGCTGCCCATCGCGGTTGGGCGCCAGGTTCAGGATGAGGTTGGCACCGCGTCCCACGCTCATCATGTAGATTTTCATGAGGTCTTCCGGGCTCTTGACATTGCCCCCCTGCCCCGGATGCCAGAACCAGCCACGGCGGTTGATGGGGGTGTCGGCTTCCCAGGAGAGCCACTTGTTGTTGCGGATATTCCAGAGCGGGTAGGAACAGGCAAGACCCTGCTCAGAACCTGCCCAGGTGGCATCGCCACGACCGCTGGCGCCCCAGATGATGCAGTTGGGCTGCAAGCGGCGAATCATCTTCACAACGCGGGCGTAGTTGTAGTATTTGTCGGCGTTGCCGATGTCGCGCTTCTGGCGGGCACCGCCGTAGTAGCCATCGCCACCCATGGCGCCGTCGAACCAGATTTCAAAGATGTCGCCGTAGTTGGTAAGAAGCTCCTCAATCTGCTTGTAGTAGACTTTCAGATAGCCGGGCTTACCGTACTCGGCGCAGTTGCGGTCCCAGGGGGAAAGGTAGGTACCAAAGGCAAATTTGTGCTTTTTGCAGGCGTTGGCAAATTCGCGCACCACGTCGCCCTTGCCGTTTTTCCAGGGTGACTGGGTGATGTTGTGGGTGGTGGATTTGGTGGGCCAGGTGCAGAAGCCGTCGTGGTGCTTGGCGGTGTAAATCATGCCTTTCATGCCGGCATCCTTGAAGGTCTTGACGATGGCATCGGCATCAAAATTGGAGGGATTGAACAGCTCCGGCTTTTCATCTCCATAGCCCCATTCGCGGTCAGTCCAGGTATTGAGCCCGAAATGAACAAAGGCGTACCATTCCATACGCAGCCATTTAATCTGCTGCTCAGTGGGTACGGGTCCGTGGGGCTTGAGTGCGTCCTGCGCCAGGGTGACCATCCCTGTGCAGAAGCATGCGGCCAGAATTCCATTTACCAGACTTTTGAAATACATGGGTGCATTTTACCAGATATACAGGGGCAGACAAGTATATAATTGATTAGTCCTTGACTTGGCGGGGCTAATCGGGCAAGATGAATGGCGTTATGTATATACCCACGCAGGAGGAAAGATACAGCAAGGTAGCACGGCTGACGCTGATGCTGTGTGTGGTGGTGCCTTCTGCGGTGGTGATGTGGTTGTCGGAGATTGCCGAGCTGACGAGCTGCACCTACGCTTTTCTACTGCCTGTGGCAATGCCGCTGGATATGATAGGTTTCAACAAGACGGCCGCCATCTGCATTTCTGCTCTGCTGCAAGGTATCTTGTTTTTCTGGCTGGCTGCCACAAAAAAGCTTTCTGCAAAAGCCAAGACGACTATCGCTGTCACCTGGGGAATGAGTTTTGCCCTCATTCTTAAAATCCTCATTGCTTTTTCCATTTACCGCGCGGTAAGGGGAATGTGAAAGGGAGAAGTACAACTTGTATGTGGGCGGCTGACACCGGGAAATTCGATTTATACTTTATAATTTATACTTTGTAAATCGTAATTCACTCTCCTGCTGTCAGAATCTCTGTATATTTTCGTTGACTATAAGGACGATATAATGCAGAATACCGCACCTCATGCTTTTCCCTCTCATTCTGATCAGAAACACCAAAGATGCCTGCCCAGAGCTGATTACGGCTCCGTGGCAGCTGGGGGTGCCTGGTCTGGATGTGCTGCAGAAGCGGGATTCCTGGGTAAGCGCCAATTGCTATATGGATGGTCTGCATGCCCGGATTACCAGTGTGAGCAGCCCGCGCAAGGCTCGTTTCTGGGAATGCCTGCTGCACAGCAGCAACGCCGCTTACTGGAATGTGAAGGTGGAGACCAGCACCCCGACCCGCGATTACGACCTCGATGTGGTGAAAATGGAGCTCATGCAGGCCGTGGAGCAGGACGATGGTAACCTGACCGAGTTCTACTCTCCGGAATGCATTACCTACCTCATCAACCGCTGCAACAATTTTGCGGAAATCCTGGTGGTGGGGTGCCTTACCGGCATGTGGGATGCCGATAATTCCACCGCCAACCTCCCCTCCCTGATTCCCAGCCAGGAAAACCGCGATTGCATACCCTGTGTTACTGCTCCGGGGTACAGCGGTCCGCTTTCTGCCAGCAATATAGCCGCTCTGGCAGAAAAGGTTGTGTTTGCAGAACATAGCTCTCTTTTTGAAGAGCCCACCCCGGTGGAGTAAAAGTGCTGAGATATTCTCACTGCTTTTTCACACTCTCTCCCCCTAAAAAAACCACCCCTTAAACGCAACCGCGCAAAGGGGTGATCTGAGTTTCTGGCAGAAAATCACTTTTTCTGCATGTGCATCACGCCGGCACAGCCGAACCAGCCATCGAAGCACTGGGCCTTAAAACGCACCTCGACCCTGCCCTTGAGAGCTCGTGGAACATTGAAGGTAACCTTCTTGGTATCCTGCTCGGCGGGTTCCACAGCATCGCAGACATGCTTGCCATTAGCATAAAGCTGGAAACCTTTAGTAGTCATACGACCATTCTTGTAGATTTCGAAAGAAAAGCAGTAAGTACCGGGGCTATCCACCTGCTTGCTCACGTTGACACGCCACTCTTTTTCAAAGTCGGTGGTCATTTCACCGCTATCATAATAGGGTTCCTCGAACACATAAGGCACGGATTCATCCCAATAATCAGCCCAGCGGGCAGCTCCCTTGCCATACTCGCTGTCGGCATCCATCTTAACCACTTTGCGATAGATATCCACCACCTTCTTACGCAAGGCAGGTTCCTTAGTAGCGCGGTATTTCTCACGATACACATAGGCGAGGCCGGAGTTCCACTGCTGGTTGAGCTCTACATTAAGCTTACCTGCCCTGAGTACCTTCTGCACGAAAGCAATACCCTCGTCAAACTTGCGTTCAGCACCCTTAAACTTAGCACCGGCTCCCTTACCACCATTGAGAACAGCGTTGATTTCGCCGTACATGCCTATGTGATCCATGCAGTACAAGTAACGAAGAAGCGTTTCGTGATTCGGGTCCTTTTTGTTTAAAATGCCTTTGAGTTTACCGCTGCGGATAGCCACTTCATATGGCAGAATGGCCAGAGCTTCTGCGGCTGCCCTGGCACCCTCAAGGCCTTCCGAACTTTCAGCCTTCTTTACCAGCTCCATGAACTTAGGCATACGTTCCAGCGTGCGCTTCACGGCCTTTTCCATGGCGGCAGCGTTCTGTACCTTCTTACCAGTATAGACGTCCAGAAGCGTTTCATCGGGCGCAAGAAGCACCGCCACTGGCAGGTTATGGAACTCACCGCATGGCAGAAGCTTCTTGCGCTCATCCAGACTCGGCACAGCCCCAACGCGTTCATCTATCTGCCCCAGCACCACCGGCAAATTCTTCTTTGCCAGCTTGTTCCATTCCTTGACCACGGTCCCGGCAGTAGGTAACCAGTCTGACCCATGCCACAGAATAAGAACAGGGTTTCCCTCAGCCTTAGCCTTGGCTCTAGCCTCCATATTGTCCAGAAAAGCCAGGGGATGCGCAGCAGGCATTACCGCAGCAGCCGGCTCATCTTCCTCGTCAGGAGTATCTACCTTATCCTCAGATTCTTTAACTGCTACTGCTGCAGCGGGAGCTTCTTTCTGAACCCCCTCGTTTTTTCTGGCTGATTTCTTCTTTTTCTTTGTCTTTTTGCTGACCTTGGCAGGTGCGTCCAACCCAAGCAGACCGGGATCATAGTAATAGACACCGCCGCCTATCACACCCAGTAATATAAGAAGTATGAGAAATTTCTTCATAATCATCAAAATTGGTTAGCGGGTAAACACCACAAAATGAGAAATGTGAGCAAACTCCGGGTTCTGGTTATCGAACTCTACCTTTACCCACTTAGCGCGGGTACCATCCGGGAACTTCACTACCCATTCCCTGGGCATATCGTCAATTTCGGCACGTTTAAACCAGGTGGCACCATCCTCACTGGTCGACACAACAGCCTTCTTCATACGCCGTTCATTTCCTGAAGTCTTGCGGATAATGCAGCCCGTTGTGTGAGCATGCTTCTGCAGTTCTACAGTGTATGATGGCATCTTTTCTTTGTTCGTGTGACTCTTACCACCCTCCAGCGTTGTCATCCCATCATGCAGCATGGGCGTATCAAAATTACTGGTGGTGGAGATACGCACCAGGGCAGCTTCGGCGGGCTTACCCGCCAACTCACCCACCTTTTCCAATGGGGCAGCCTTGTAATCCGGCTTACCCAGAGCCAGAGCGCCTTGTGTAAGGGCCTTGAAAGCGGGCCCGGAACGCGCTTGTTCAGCTGCCACAATAGCCTTGTTATATGCGGCAGCCATCTTCTTGTTTCGTTCCTCCTGCGATTCTCCAGAAGCAGACTCACCGGAATTGCCGACAGATTCTGCGGCCTTGGCAAAGGCTTTGTTGAACATCTTACTACCTTCTTCTGTGGCTACGTAAGTTTTCACAGCCCATTCCAGTAACTGCCCAAAGATTGTGCCATCTCCCTTTGACATATGCACCGTGAACATATCCTCCAGATATTTTTGACGGGCTTTATCGTCTGTGAGTGTTTCTATCCGTTTCTGAGCCAGCTGGTCAAGCTTGATTGCCCAGCTGGAGGGTGTAACCGCCAGTGCCTGCTGTTCCTTCTTGTAGAGTGCCAGCAACTTTTTCTCAGGCATCTGGGCCATCACCTCGGCCAAATCTGCAGTGGCCTCCATGGCCGCTACGCCGTGGCCTTCATAATGTGGCAGCATGTCCTTGGACAAGTAGTCGTAGCATTCATCCGGGGATACATTCCGCTTTAGCATCTGAGCATGCAACGCTGCCCGGAAAAAAGGATGCAAGGGAGAATCCTTCACGGCAGACTTCCACATTTTTTCAGCCTCATCATCTTTGCCAACAGCCTCCAATGCCCGAGCACAGAAACTCTTACGGTAGGCTCGCGCTACTTTCTTATCATCGCCAAATACAGCTTCCATCAGATTGTATGAAGTGGGAGCCTGATGCCCGAAAATCATGTTATGCATGCCGCCATCCGGGCCACCAAAACCACCAATCCACTTGCCACGTTCCGGGCGCACTGCATAGGCGCAATGCCCCGGCTGACCGCAAGTATAGGCCGGTATACCATGAGCCATGGCAGCAACAGCTCCCAGGTGTGACATAGCACCACACACGCCACCATTGCGCAGTGTAGCCTCTGCCCAGCTTTCCTGAGCATAGGGAAGATTATATGCACCGCCTTGTACTGAATCACCAAACTTGGAGGGGTCTGTATACACTGCCGACCAGCAAGCAATACCGTATTTATCCCATGGCATGTTGATATGCTTCGCCGCGTATTCATAAGAACCATCATCCCAATCCTGCCCGGGGATAGCCACAACAAAGCGAAGTTCCCATGGTTTCAGATTTTTATAATTGGGATGGAGCAGCCCTTTCTTTTCCTGTTGCTGGAAAAATTTGTAGCGACGCACCGGGTTATGCTTGTTGGGCATGGCTTTTTCCAGCGGTGGCGTTTTCCAGATTTCGCCACCACCCCAGCAGGAGGCCAGAGCCACAGCCAGTGCTTTGTTCTGCACCTTGCCCTTCTCCTCAGCCCAAATGCGGTAAAGTATATCTACTCCGGTAGTTTTCTGGTACGGAACCAGACCACAGCTGAGATAAAGTTCCAGCCACTCGCTATCCTTCATGAACTGGCGAAGGAATTTGGCCTTATTCTTATCCTCTGCTGCCACCTGAGTCAATATATCTGCCCCGGTTACACGAATCACCTCGTGCATCATCGACAAATACAGAGCGTATTCTTCCTTATATGAAATCTCCGTCTCTTTCAGAGCCTCCACCAGGGCGGCCTGAACATCGGCATAATCACCTTTTTCCAACGCTGCCTTTACCGTTTCGGGCAACTTGACCGCATTCAATGGAGCAAGAGCCAGTTTACTTTCGATAGAGGGAGCAGCAAATGCCGGCATCACCGAGGGTGTCCCCAGTAGCAGCATTCCAAGCATTAATGAACATACACGCGTGCTCATGCTATAGAGCATGCTCTTTATGTTATGTAAAGTCAAGCTATTTCCACACTTTCCATACTCACATATAACTGCTTTATATCAAATTTTCGTTCGCTTGTTTTGGCGAAGGAGGGATCTAAACGTTGTCATTGACTCTTACCTGGCTTGGTGATATGATGCCCGCACCGCTATGAATTACCTGGAAATCATTCTCATTGCGCTTGCTCTGGCAATGGATGCTACGGTATATGCCTTTTCGTATGGGCTGGTACTTAGGCAAGGGCGGGGTAAGGCCGCTGCCTGGCTGGCGCTTTCGGTGGGGGGATTTCAGGCAGGCATGCCGCTGCTGGGCTACTGGGGCGGTGATGCGTTGCGCACTTTGGTAAGCTGCTGGGCACCGTGGATTGTGTTGTTCATTTTTTCAGCTCTCGGGGGCAGCATTATTTACAAAACCTGGTGGGGGAAGGCCGAGGAGGAAGAAGTTTCAACTGCCGCCCTGGGCTTCTGCGGACTCATGCTGGTGGGCATTGCCACCAGTATCGACGCCTTAGCCGTAGGGGCCTGCATGGCACTGGGCAATTTAGGCGGTCCCCAGCTGCAACTGGGACAAGCTGCGGGCATTATCGGCGGTATTACCTTTGCCTGCTCCATAACCTCTTTCCACAGTGCACGTCTGCTGCACCACCTGCCCACCCGCTGGCTGGAAACCGCCGCGGGCGTGCTGCTTATCTCGATAGGGATTCACAATTTACTGTAAATCAAAGTCCGGCCTGCGCCAGAATGGTCTGTATCTGCTCTTTCGGGCGCGCGGGCCAGTACTTGTTAGCCACTGGGCTTGCCGGGCTGGGGTGCAGCATGGTTCCCAGCACAAATTTCTGCTCCGGCAGGGCAGCAGCGGCTATTTCCAACTGTTTGAGCGCATAGCCGCCCACACCTATAAGCACACGCGGCTGCAAAATCTCTATCAGCCGTACCAGGTGCCGCTGGCAGGCGGCATCCAGCGCCTCCACCTGGCTCTTAGGCAACTGCGTGGGGGTGATATTGGCTCCGCTCTCCCCCATCCAGATAAGCGGGCAATAGTTCGCCACGTAGGCGTGCTTGAAAAATTCTTCTGCCGTGCCATACATTTCCTCGAACAGCCCCCAGAGTCTCCGCCCGCTTACCTCTGACCGCGGGCAGGAAAAACCCTGTACCGGACGCTTCGGATGCGTTTTTTCCGGCTGCCCCACAGAGGCCATAATCCCCATCCACAGCGTCACGGCCGCAATCTCGCCAAAGGGAACACCGGTCTGAGCCATACCAAACGGCCCCGGGTTCATTCCCAGATACAGCACATCTTTCTGCCCTGCTCCATACTTGCGGATGTAGGCCTCGTGCCCTTCCCATGCATAGTCAAGCGGGTTATAGGTGTACGCTACAGGGGCAGCAAATTCCAGGGCCCCCACCTCTGCGCTCAGTTCACGCGCTGCGGCTATCAGCTGTTCTCTCTGCATGTGCCACAGCTTAGCACAGCCCCACCCGATTGTCAAAGCTCCATAAGCAAAAAGAGCCCGGGACCTGCCCAGGCTCTTTCTGCTTGTTCTACTTACTTGCTATTACTTACCAAAATATCTCTTCAGCAGCCCATCGAAGCCCTTGCCGTGGCGGGCTTCATCCTTGCACATCTCATGCACCGTGTCATGGATGGCATCGTAGCCCAGCTGTTTGGCACGCTTGGCAATGGCCAGCTTGCTGTTGCAGGCGCCAAATTCTGCATCGGCGCGCATAGAAACATTCTTCTCCGTGCTATCGGTCAGCACCTCGCCCAGCAGCTCGGCAAACTTGGCCGCGTGCTCTGCTTCTTCCCACGCGTAGCGGCGGAAGGCTTCTGCCACCTCCGGGTAGCCTTCGCGCTCGGCTTGCCGGCTCATTGCCAGGTACATGCCCACTTCGCAGCATTCGCCCTGGAAGTGGTCGCGCAGCCCCTTTACTACCTCTTCATCCAGCCCCTGAGCCACGCCCACGCGGTGCTCATCGGCATAGACCTTCTCGGCGGCGGTGTCCAGCTCAATGAAGGTATCTACCCCGCATACGGGGCATACTTCCGGCATGGTCTCGCTCTCGATTACTTCGCCACAGATGGTACACTGGTACTTCTTCATAGTCGTGTGTCTTTCTTGTCGTGTCTTGGTGTGTTTCGTGTATCGGTTACCCGTCTCCCGGGAACGCACTCAATATATCACTACCATTATGCTATGTCAATACTTTTTTAGAACTTTTCTAAAAAATCTATTATTTTTCTGGTCGGGCAAAAGCTTTGGAAAAGTGAACAAACGCAGCTGGTTGTAAGGCATTGATATACCAGATAGAGCGGTATTTTCATCTTGACGGTACAAGAAATTGTGCTAATCTGGGGCACATGCGATGCATACAATGCGGATACATGGATGACAAGGTGATAGACTCGCGCATGTCGAAAGACGGCACGTGTATACGCCGGCGGCGCGAATGTCTGCGCTGCGGTTACCGCTACACCACCTACGAGCAGATTGAGCGCACCGAGCTTCGCGTCGTGAAGCGAGACAACCTGCACGAGGCGCTGAACCGCGAAAAGATACTGCGCGGCATGGTAAAAGCCTGCGAGAAACGCCCGGTAAGCATGGACCAACTGGATATTGCCGTAGATGAAATCGTGGCAGATCTGCACCGCGACCACCAGCGAGAGGTACCTTCCTCGGTCATCGGGATGAAGGTGATTGAAAAACTACAGACCATAGATCCTGTGGCCTACATCCGCTATGTTTCCGTATACCGCCAATTCCGCACCGTAGAAGAGTTCATCGAGCTGGTGCGGCGCATGGAAATCAAGACCGTACAGGATCCGCTGCAGCGCAAGCTCGACCTCGAGTAACCCCCCCCTTCATTCTTCCACAGTATATGATAGCTTTCAAAAACAAGCGCCCCCTGCTGCAAACCGGCCACTGCGTAATATCGGACTACGATGCCGCCTGGCTGGAGGATGTGCTGCAGCAGGCAGCCGATTCTGCAGGGGTAAGTCTGCCCTTCCGCGGCGAAATCGCGAAAGCTATCCTCCTGTATCTGGAGGAGAAATGCCCATTGCATGCTGTACCGCTGGATTATCTTTTTCAGCGCATAGCGCGCATGCTGCGCCAGGCCGGGTTGCCACTGGTGGCCGACCACCTGCGCCTGCAAACCCCGCCAGTAGTCATTGATTTGCATGAAATTGCAGAAAAAGCCCCCCTTCCCCTCTTCTTTTATAATGAGCTGGAGCAACACCTGGCACAACTCCGCCGCCTGGGGCTTACCACCTATGAATTTGCCGGGGTAGAAACCTGCAGCAAGCTCCTGGGTGACCGCCAGCGCGCTTGTCCCACCCAGCGCCGCATGCTCGATGAACTAAATGCTTATCTGGCCGCTCGCCAGCAGATTGCCATTTAAGCAACTATACAACGCAAGCCGGAATGCGTATAATTTAACCATGTGCTATTGCCATCCGGCAACAAAGGTGATAAAATGGATGACGTGAGGATGACCATGAGATATCTGCTTGTCATGTTGGCAGCAGGCATACTGCTGCCCGGAGTGGGTTGCACCTGGCGTAAATGGCCAGCTTCAGCCCCGGTTCCAGTGGTAGATAACCGCCCGGAACCCAAGGTAAAGAAATCACCATACACCGTCAATGGGGTGCGCTATAAACCCATGAGCATTCCAGAAGCTCTCCAATACCGCGAAACAGGAGAAGCCTCCATTTATGAAGGAGCCAACAGTATTGGCGCTATGGGTGAAAAATTACCCTATGGTGGCATGTATGTGGCTCACCGCACGTTACCCCTGCCCAGCGTGGTACGCGTTACCAGCATTTCCACCGGCAAGAGCTGCGTGGTGCGTGTTAATGACCGAGGTCCCTTTCACCGCAGGCGCATTATTGACCTCAGCCCCGCCACAGCGCGTGCACTGGGTTTTCACCGCCGCGGTGTTCACCAGGTATCCGTTGAAACCGTTTCTGTGGGAGACGGCCCGAACAAGCGCATTGCTCCCCAGGAAGATTAATGTACTCGGGGCGTACCCATACCAGCAAAAAAGCGATACTCATTCGAGTATCGCTTTTTTTTTAGTTTTTTTCAGCGCAGCGAGAAGAAATCGCGAATGCGGGGGTTATCGCTGGCGGCAATAACACTGGGGGGCGCATCAACAACCACTTTGCCATCGGCCAGGAATACGATGCGGTCTGCCAGCTCCATGGCGAAATCGGTATCGTGCGAAACCACCAGCATGGTCATACCGTCCTGGGCAAGCTCGCGCATGAGGTTTTCCACCTCGCCCACCATTTCGGGGTCCAGCGCAGAGGTTGGTTCATCGAAAAGGAGCACCTCGGGGTTCATAGCCAGCGCACGCACAATGGCTACACGCTGCTTCTGCCCGCCGGAAAGCTGGGAAGGGTACGCTTTGGCCTTATCGCGCAAACCAATGCGGTGCAGCAGGTGCAGTGCCTGGGTTTCGGCCTCGGTGCGGGTCATCAGGCCGCTTTTCACCGGTGCCAGGGTAATGTTGTCCAGAATGGTAAGGTTGGCAAAAAGGTTAAAATGCTGGAATACCATGCCCACCTTGGCGCGATAGTGGTTCAGGCCGCTCTCGCTGCGATCCACTGGCTTTCCGTGAAAGAGCACCTCGCCCCCGGTGGGGGATTCCAGGAAATTCATGCAGCGCATCACCGTGCTCTTACCCGCGCCGGAGGGTCCGAGCAGGAACACGACCTCACCTTTGGTCACCCCCACGGACACGCCATCTATCACACGGTGATCACCAAATTCCTTGACCAGCTCACGCACTTCTAAAATGTTATCAGCGTTCATTCTTCTTCAGAGAGTTTTCAAGTTTTTTCAGCAACTGGCTCAGGCACACCACCACCACAAGGTAGGTGAGTGCCACCGCTATGAGCGGCAGGAAAGCATCGTAGGTCTGGCTGCGGATAATATCGCCACCCTTGGTTAAGTCCTGCAAGGCAATGTAGCCACAGACAGATGTTTCCTTGAGCAGCACAATAAACTCATTACCCAGCGCCGGTAACACATTCTTGAAAGCTTGCGGCAGAATCACCGAGCGCATGGTGGTGCCATAGCTCAACCCCAGGCTGCGGCCGGCCTCCATCTGGCCGCCATCCACCGCCATGATGCCAGAGCGGATAATCTCTGCCACATAGGCACCGGAGTTCACACCAAACGCCACAATGGCAACCAGCACCTTGCTCACATCCACCGAGCCGAAAATCACAAAGTATATAATGAGCAACTGCACCACCACCGGTGTGCCGCGCACTACCGTCAGGTATATATGGCACAGGAAATTCAGCACCTTGTAGCGGCCGGTCTGGTCGTGCGCGCTGCGAATTACTGCCACCAGGAAACCTATGCACAACCCCATGAGCACCGCGCAGGCAGAAATCTCAATCGTGATAAGGAAACCATTGACCAGGTACCTCCAGCGATTATCCTTCACAAAGTTAGTCGTAAAAGACTCCTGCATGCGCTCCCAGAGTCCTTTTTCCTCAGCCGGCACAGAGGGTACAGCCAACGGTTTGCCATTCTTGTCCAGATAGCGGGCCCAGATTGCAGCCATGGTGCCGTCGGCCTTCATTTCGGCCATTGTCTTGTTGAACATGGCCAGCAGCTCCGGGCGGCTTTTGCTGATAGCCATGGCATATTCCTCGGAAACCAGGGATTGGGGCAGAATCACGAGTCCCTTGTTGCGTGCCACATGTTCTGCAGAGGGTGCGCTATCCAGCACCACGGCATCAATCTTGCCTGTCACGAGCGAGGCTACGGCCAGCGCACCATCCTGGAAACGTTCCGGCTCCTGGATGTTTTCGGTCATGTACATATCACCCGTGGTACCGTGCTGCACGCCCACGCGCTTGCCCTTCAAATCTGCCGGGCCACTAATCGGGCTACCCTCGCGCACGATGATAACCTGATCAGCCTTCACATAGCTGGTTGTGAAATCAATTTGCTTTTTGCGATCATCTGTCACCGTGATGCCGGATGCCGCTACATCGGCTTTGCCGGTCTGCACCGCCGCAATCACGGAATCAAACGCCATATCCTCAATCACCAGCTCCAGGTCATTGCGTTTCGCAATTTCACGCACCATGTCGGCATCAATACCCACGATGCGTTCCCCCTGATAAAATTCATATGGGGGGAAGGTGGCATTAGTCACCATTATCAGCTTGCTGCGTTCGGCCTCTTTCTCGCCACAGGCGGTCAGAAAAAGAGCTGCAAACGCCAACATTACTGCCAGCCATTTCTTATATACTATACCGGGCATGCGCGTGGAGCTTACCACACAACACCTCAAAATGCAAAATTAAAAACAAAAAAGCTTCATTTCAATACAACAACAGCTCAATATAGACTTGTTTTTTCTGCGGGCACCAGGCAAAGCGTTGCACGCAGTCACTGCCCATGGGCTTATTGGTACGCTGGCGGAGCTGGGCGGTAAGCTGTTTCAGCAGCTCCGGGCTTTCCCATGCCGGTTCCTGCACGAGTGTATCTTCAAAGGATACCTGCACGGCCTGCTTATCCGAAGCGGCCTCTACCAGAGCCGCAGCCGCCTCAGAATCCAGCACCCCCATGAGCAGCAGGCCATTGTCCTGGTACGGCACGAAGCCATCCTCGGCATGCAGGCGGCGCACCCGCCACTCTGCACCGCGAATCGCCATCTCAGCTCCCAGGCGCTTCTGCAGCGGCTCAATATCATGGCGAAGCGGCCCCATCTCCGGCTCTACCGGCCAGAATAACCAGCAAAACCAACCAGCCAGCACAGCGCAGACCAGCAGCAATATGACCTTTCTTCTGTTCATCATCAACTATCCCGGCCCTCGTTTCTCTCTGCCAGCATCCTATCAGATTGATGATTTGTTATCAATAGTAATCTGGCTTCCAGGGGAGGTGTAGAAGCAAAAAAAGCCCCCGGAGAATTTGTTATTCTCCGGGGGGGTGGTAAGCTGAAAACCGGATTTTAGCGGAACTTGAGTTCCTTCACCTTGGCGGCGAGGGCATCGAGCACGGTCTTGTGCGCGGCGTCCACCTCGGCTGCGGTGAGGGTTTTCTTCGCGTCGCGATAGAGGAAGGTGTAGGTCATGGCCTTGCGGTCAGCGGCGAGTTTTTCGCCGGTGGGGTCGCAGAACACATCCTTGAGCGCGCAGGAAACCAGCAGTTTCTGCCTGGCACCCTCGACCACCTTCATGATATCCGCATGGCGGGTGGCGGCGGGAACATCCAGCGAGGCATCGCGGCTGGAGCCGGGGAACTGGGGCAGGTCTGCCGCCTTGAAGGGAGCGGTGGCCACCTGCTGCAGCTTGCGGAGGTCGAGCTCGGCGTAGTAGCACTCCATGGGCAGCCCCAGGGCGCGGCACTTGGCCAGAGAAAGGCGGGCCACATAACCACAAGCCTGGTTGTTGATGGCGATATCGGCGCCCACAGCGGCGTTCTCGCGCTGCTGCTTGGCGGGGGTGATAGCAATGGCAGCCTTGGGCACGAGCGTATCGAGCACAGCGCGGAGGTGCTCGAAATGCACCTCGCCGGGCTTGGTGCAGGCCCAGCTGGCAGGAGTCAGCTTGCCGGCCATGAAGATACCCAGCACCTCGTTTTCGATATCCTTGCCCTTGCCGCCGCCGGTGTTGCGGAACACGCGGCCGCATTCAAAGAAGCGCAGCACATCCATGCCCTGGTTGATGTTGCGGGCAGCCACGGCGATGAGGCCGGGGGCCAGCGAGGGGCGCAGGGTGGAGTGGTCTTCCGAAATGGGCAGAGAAACGCGGATGATGTCGCCCTCCATAAGCGGCTTGATGGGTAGCGCGTGCTCCACACTGGCAATGGTGGGGTCGATGCTCTCGGCAGCGATGAGCTTGAAGGTCTGCACCTCCCAGAAACCAGCACCGGCCAACTTGCGGGAAAGAGCCATGCGGTAATCGTGTGCGCGGTCCTGGGCGCTTTCCGGCACGTAGATAGAAGTGCTGGTAGCGGGAATATTGTCGATGCCGTACACGCGCACAATTTCCTCCAGCAGGTCGCAGCTGCGCTTCAGGTCCAGGCGCCAGGGCGGGCAGTCCCAGGTACCCTTCACGTCGACATCCTTGAGGCCCAGATTGCGGAGAATGCGGGCACCCTCCATGTGGGGCAGCGTGCCGTTGGTCATCACATCCAGCTCCTTCCAATCGAGTTTCACCTGGTCCAGAGCATAGTAAATCTTAGCCTCGGTCCCCTGCTCCAGCACGGTGGCGCTGGTGGCCAGTTCCTCGGAAACCAGGCAGGGAGCCTGACCACCCACAAGCACCGGCTCAGCCGTGCCGCCGCAGCATTCCAGAATCAGCTGCGTGGCGCGGGCAGCGGCGCGCAGCACATTCCACGGAGAGGTGCCGCGCTCGAAGCGGTAGGAGGAATCCGAACCCAGCGCCAAGCGGCGGCTGGTGAAGCGGATGCTGCTGCGCAGGAACCAGGCAGATTCGAGGATGATATCGGTGGTAGCCTCGGTCACGCCGGAATCAAGCCCGCCCATGACACCACCCAGAGCCAAGGCTGCACCGCTGGCATCGGAGATAACCACATCATCGCTCTTGAGCGTATACTGCTCATTCATGAGGCTGGTGAACTGCTCACCCTCGGCAGCGCGGCGAATGTTGAGCCCGCCGGTGATTTTGGCGGCATCGAAAGCATGCAGCGGGTGGCCCAGCTCAAAGAGGCAGTAGTTGGTGATATCCACCACGTTGTTGATGGGGCGCAGGCCGATGGATACCAGACGGTTGGCCAGCCACTCGGGCGAGGGTCCAATCTTCACGCCGGAAATGCGGGTGGCGGTGTAGAGCGGGCAAAGCTCCGGGGCAGAAAGGGTGATGAAATCGCCGGCTGCCTTGGTCTGTGCGGCGGCCGTGGGTGCCTCGGCGGGGTCAGTCTTGAGGCTGCGGCCGGTGATGCCGGCCAGCTCGCGGGCCATGCCCCAGTGGCTCAGCAGGTCCGGGCGGTTCGGGGTAATCTCCAGCTCGAAGATGGTATCTGTCTCCACAAAGGTGCGAACCGGGGTACCGATAACGTAATCCTGCGGCAGAATCCAGAGGCCGTGTTCCTTGTCGGGCAGGCCGAGTTCGGATGCGGAGCAAAGCATGCCGCGGCTTTCAACACCGCGCAGCTTGCCGTCCTTAATCTCCCAGCCGCCGGGCAGCACAGCACCGGGAAGCGCGCAGGGCACCTTATCGCCCACCTTATAGTTCTGGGCGCCGCACACAATCTGGCGCAGGGAACCCTCACCGGCATCGACCATGCACACATTGAGGTGGTCGCTGCCCTCTACGGGGGTCTTTTCCATGACCTGAGCCACCACCACGAGGTCGGTGGTCACGCCGCGCTCCTGGATTCCCTCTACCTCGATACCGGCAAAGGTGAGCATATCGGCCATCTCCTGCGTGCCCAAGCCCGCAAGGTCAATGTAGCTGGAAAGCCAATTCAGTGAAACATTCATGATATTTTTATCAAAAAGGGGTTAGATTTTATTGGAACTGAGCCAGGAAACGGGCATCGTTTTCGATGAGGAGGCGGATATCGCGAATACCCCAGCGAATCATGGCCAGACGCTCCAGGCCGATACCGAAGGCAAAGCCCGTGCAGCCGGCATACTGGTTCTTGCCGGTGGCCTTGTCGATATTCTCGAACACGGCGGGGTTCACCATACCGCAACCGGCAATCTCAATCCAGCGCGGTGCCTGACCCGCCGCCTGCAGCAGCACGTCAATCTCAAAGCTGGGCTCGGTGAACGGGAAGAAGTGCGGACGGAAACGCACGGCGGTTTCCTCGCCGAAAAGCGCTTTCAGGAAGTATTCCAGCGTACCCTTCAGGTCGCCCACGCTTACCTCCTTGGCCACGTACAGACCCTCAATCTGGTTAAAGGCGGAAAGGTGGGTGGCATCGATGGCATCGCGACGGAAAGCAGAGCCGGGGCAAATGATGCGGATGGGCGGGCAGTCCTTTTCCATGACGCGGGCCTGCACGGTGCTGGTCTGCGTGCGCAGCAGCTTGCCGCTGTCGAAGTAGAAGGTGTCCTTTTCGTTGCGGGCGGGGTGATCATCCGGGGTGTTGAGCGCATCGAAACAATGCCACTCGTCCTCAATCTCCGGACCATCAGCCAAGGTGAAACCCATGCGGCGCAGCACGCGCACCGCCTCATCGCGCACAATCGAAATCGGGTGCAGACCACCGGCAGGCAGAGCCGCCCCCGGCATGGTAAAGTCTACCCCAGCCACAGCGGCTGCATCAATCTCCTGCTGCAGGGCAGCCTTGCGGTCCTCCAGCGCAGCAGTAATGGTAGCACGGGCTTCATTCAGGAGCGCACCAACGGCAGGCTTGTCCTCCTTGGGCACATCGCGCATGCCCTGCTGCACCTGGGTCAGGGTACCCTTCTTGCCCAGAATACCCACACGGGCATCCTCCAGCGCCTTCATATCGGCTATACCGGCTATGCGCGCCAGGGCTTCGGCTTGTACACTTGCAATCTGATTTTTCATAAGTTCGCGTGAAACTATACGCGCGTAGGCGTATTTGTCAAGCTTTATGCACCCTGCAGATTGACAGTACAACCTGATTCAGAAATACTCCATGACCCGGAATCTGCATACACCTGGTACACACAAACATAGTGAGATACCAAGTGTCATATCCAGAATGCCCTGTTCGGCATATCACAGCAGACCCGCTATTTTCTCTGCCAGGCTTCGCGGCGTATCCCCTGCCCCGGCCGGAATGGGAGTGAGCCATTTCTCACGCCGCAACCAGGTGCGCTGGCGCTTCGCATACTGGCGGGTCGCCAGTGCTATCGCAGAAGCCAGCTCAGAGCGCGTCAGGCGGCCTTGCAGGTAGTCCTGTACCTGAGTAAGCCCAAGCGTTTTTGAAGCCGTTGCAGAAAGCGACACCCCTTCCAGCGCGGCCACCTCCTCAATAGCACCCTCGCGCAGCATCTGCTCGGCTCGGCCCGCTATGCGGGCATCTAGCTCATCTATATCGCGCACAATACAGAATCCGGGTCCTGCCGGCTCCACCCAGTTGTTCCGCCAACTGGAAAGCGGCTTTCCCCCCAGTATCACGATCTCCAGGTTACGCACCACATAGCGCTTGTTCTGTAAATCCGTACTCGCTGCCCCCTCCGCGTCTAATTCACGAAAACGGGTGACTAATTCATCCAGCGGAAGCGCTTCCAACTCCGCCCGAAGCATTGCATCGCTGGGGGGTGCAGGGGAAATTCCGTGGGTAATGAACTTCACGTAAAGCCCTGAACCTCCTGTGTGTATGGGTAGCATGCCACCCCTTTTCAAATCTGCTGAAATTCGCTCTGCACGCCGCGCATGTTCTGCCGCATCATTGTTCTCTGTGGGCTCCATGAAGCCTACTAAATGGTGTTTTACCCGCTTTTGCTCCTCCAAAGTTGGCGCCGCTGTAATAACCGGCATGCGTTTGTAGACCTGATATGCATCTGTACTGATAATCTCAGCATTCCCCATTATTTCCGCAAGCTCCACTGCTACAGCACTTTTGCCGCTTCCTGTAGGGCCTAGAATGAAGATTGGTTTTGTTCCACATGGAACATTTGAATGATTATTACAGGTCATATTTATTAAGTCCCTTAGTACCAATGTTTAAGGTAACAACAAACAGAATCAGATTAATAATTTCAGCTAAATGTAGAACACAAAAGAACCAGAGATGATTGCATTCCTCGCGCAGAAGATAATATAACTCAAGTGGTTCTTCAAGAATCGTGATATCATTTGCAATTATCGAAGATAAGAAAAAAATTACATAAGCAAATGGTATACAATAGATTGCGTAAGAAAAGGCAATCCACTTGCCACTCCAGCCGACATCATGCACACGCCGCACGTAGACCGCAAGCATAGGCATGGCCAGGTAAAATACGATCCCCAGGAAGAGAAGAATTCCTATACAAAATGTTATAAGTGAAGGAATTACACAAAGAAGTAGTGGTAAAGGAGTGAGCAGATAACCGATGATTGTAGCAGACCAATATTCCATGCGCCCTGCCCTGCCCTGCAAACGAGCATAATTTTCCTTTGCAAGACAAGACACGAAATGACGCCACGCTTCTGACAACAATGTTCCACGTGGAACAGGCGGAAGCTGATTATTGTTCATCATACACAAAGAGGATATTTGCGACTAGGACCGTACTTATTCGTCCCCCGTTTACTGTCAAGGAAACTGATAATGAAGAAGAATAACTTCAAGCCTTCTAATCCCATGCTGATAACATAGGTAAGTACCAGAGAAATTATCCAACCAGTATCAAACTGGTGAACATTAACACTCTGAAAATCCTCATATGCAAAACTCGAATAATATGCTAGATAAAAGGAACTACAAATAAGTAAACCAAGCAAGACAATATGCACAAGAACCGGGATGCCCGACATTCCAATATCATGCAAACGACGGGCGAAAAGGAAAAGCTGAGGGATTCCAATAAAAGGAATGTAAATAATTGTTGCGATCAGAATTGCAATGTAAAAAGGACCAGCATGCCCCGCAGCACACGAACAACTGGGCACTCTCGAATCAAGAATAAGGAAACTTAAAAACGCCGGCAGCAAAAGTATCAGGTGAGAAAAAAGAATAAAACTCCAGATTTCCTTTCGTGTACATCTACCCTTCCAGCTTGCGTAACGGTGACGAAGTACAAAACAGAAATGACTCCACATCGAATCATTTTCCGGACGAAGATAATATCCACAGTGAGGACACCGAACCGGAATTTTTCCTTCCTCCAGCGGGACGGCGCCAGTGCATTTTTCGCAAGGAATCTCAAATACAGGAACAGGGGGTAATACCCCCTGCCCTGCTTTATTTTCTGAAATAGGATCCATATCAGTTCTTAGGCTGAGGTCCATATTTATTCTCACCGACATTTCCAGGAATCAGCATCATGATGAACAGATACAAACTCACCATAAGGAAGAACAGAAGAGAGAGGATAAAGGGTACGAACACAGAAAAGTCTTCCGTCAGATCCGGAGAATCAACTAAGACCATTACAAGATATCCAAGGCTTCCATACATCCAGGCTAAAGCTGCACATCCCAGTACAACACCTGTTGCATTGCTACCGGTATCGTGCAATCTTCTCACACTCACAGAAACAAACGGAATGAACATGAATAAGGAGATTAAACATGAAATAATCGTCAGAGTTAAGAATAAAGGATTCGTGAAATAATCCATGCATACTTTCATGCCAAGTCCCAAATCTCCTTCCACTCCCATCGCACCATCCATCGCCTCTTCAAGTGTCGCCGGCATGAATATCTTTGTGACCAAATCCGTTAATATAGAAACTGCATAGCCGATAATAACATAAAATAAATAAAATCCCCAGAATTCCTTACGACTCGCACGCCCCTTAAAGGTAGCATACAATTTGAAGCCTCGCGTGAAACATCCCCACAGACTCAATCCTTCTTTCACTTCCTGCACTGCAACCGGCACAGTAGATTCAACAGGCGTGCCATTGTTCCATGTGGAACAATTTTCTACCAATTCCGAGAGCGGTTTCCACTTGCTATCCCCTGCTACAGCTGCAAGAGTTTCTTCATTGATGACTCCAGCTTGCATCAAATTCTGTATTTCATTGAGGGTATGCGGACCTACCGGCTTCTTCTCGTTATTTAAATAATAGTACTTCATGGCTACGGGAATTCTACATTGTTCAATGCACAAAATCAAGCCCAAAATGCTACTTTTTTACAATTATTTAAGATATGTTAAATAATTGTAATTTATTCAGCTTTATTCTTTTGTAATTTTTATCATTTTTATGTAATGACACCTGATTTTTCTGTATTCCTGTGAAGGTAGGCACAAACAGAAAGTCCTGATTTTCAGAGGAGAAAATCAGGACTTCGATAATAGAATTACCGCCATGCCGTCAGTGGTAAAAGAGCCACGTTCCCTGTAATCAGGTGGGTGCGGAGCCTGGGTCGTCTGAGGTATCCAATGGACGGAACATAATACCCAAATAAGCTTGATGCCCCTAGTGTATCTATAACGGTCCGGGCCTGTGAAACCACGCGTCACGAGCACAGCAGCTAATTATGTATATACCACAAGGTGGTCAGATTTGCAAGGAATTTAACCAACAAAATTGTTCCACATGGAACATTCGGGAGGAGACATTTCATTGACAAAAAGGGGCAAAACGTGTAGAATCCTGCGCAGCAATATGACGATACCCAAGATACTTTCAGAACAACTGACAAAGGCGCTGAGCGCTGTATTAGGCGATGCACTGCCAGAGGGATTCAGCTCGACAGTGACGCCGTCGCAGGATTTACGATTTGGAGATTACCAGAGCAACGCGGCTATGATGCTGGCGAAGCAGGCGCGGATGAATCCGCGTGCGCTGGCGACCGAGGTGATTGAAAAGTTTGGTGAATCCGAGGTAGCCACGCTTGAGATAGCAGGTCCTGGATTCATCAATTTCCGCGTGAAGCCTGAATATTTTGCTGCGCGCGCGCACGCGATGCTGGGGGATGAACGCCTGGGAGTATCGCTTGTGGACGAGCCCAAGAGCATCGTCATCGACTTTTCCGCACCGAACGTAGCCAAGCCCATGCACGTGGGTCACATCCGCTCCACTATCATCGGCGATACACTGGGGCGTCTGGCACGTTTCTTGGGGCACAAGGTAATCACCGATAACCACATTGGCGACTGGGGCACGCAGTTTGGCATGATTCTGTGGGGATGGAAGAACATTTTAGACCAGGCAGAGCTGGAAAAAGACCCCATTGAATCACTTCTTAATGTGTACAAGGAAGTGAACACGCGCTGCAAGGAAGATGAAACACTGCTTCCGCTGTGCAAGGAAGAACTGGTGAAACTGCAGGGTGGCGATGCCGAAAACCTGGAAATCTGGCAGAAGTGCATTGCCGTTACCAAGATTGGTCTGGAGAAGATATACTCCCAGTTGGATATCACCTTCGATTACTGGCTGGGTGAAAGCGCCTATAACGATGCCTTGGCACCGCTGGTGGAGGACCTGGTAGGGAAGGGGATTGCCCGCGAGAGCGACGGGGCTATCTGCGTATTCTCCGATGGCTTCCACAAGCCGCAGAATGATCCTTTCCTGGTGCAGAAGGATGGCGACTGGTGTGCTGTGCCGGCAATTATCCGCAAGGCAGACGGTGGTTTCCTCTATGCAACCACCGATTTGGCCACGCTGGATTACCGCATTGAAAACTTCAAGGCAGACGCCATCTGGTACGTGGTAGGCGCTCCCCAGGACAAGCATTTCAAGCAGATTTTCGATATTGAACGCATGCGCGGCGTCACGGGCGATTTCCGCCACGTGGCCTTTGGTTCAATCCTGGGCAAGGATCGCCGTCCGTTCAAGACCCGCTCCGGCGATACCGTGAGCCTGCAGGACGTCATCGATGAAGCCGTAACTCGCGCTACTGCCGTGGTAGAGGCCAAAAGCCCGGATATGCCGGCAGAAGAGAAAGCAGCCGTGGCCAAGGCCGTGGGTATCGGCGCCATCAAGTTTGCCGAGCTTTCCCAGAACCGTATGAGCGATTACATCTTCGACTGGGAAAAGATGCTGGCACTCACCGGCGATACAGCACCCTACCTGCAGAACTCCTATGTGCGCGTGCGCTCCATCTTCCGCAAGATTGAGGGTGAGTTCAAAGCTCCTGCCGTGCTTAATCTCACTGAGCCGGCTGAAATCAACCTTGCACGCCTTCTGGTGCGCTTTGGTGAGGTGGTACCCGCCACGCTCGATGATTGCCGCCCGAACCTCCTGGCCGCCTATCTATACGAACTGGCCAAGGCATTCCACAGCTTCTACGAAGCTTGCCCAGTGCTCAAGAGCGAAGGAAATACCCGCGAAACACGACTGGCACTGTGCGAACTGACCGCCAGCGTACTCAAGAAGGGTATGGGACTTTTTGGCATCACCATGCCTGAGCGTATGTAATGACACCTCGTATGAAACCTATTCAGACCATCCTCTGTCTGGCAGTTGCAACACACTGCTGGGCAGAGGATAACTCTTCCTCCACCACCGGATTCTTCACCCACGAAAACCCGGGAATCCAGATTGCAGTCAGCAGCGAGCAGAATGAAGTGGCGCAATTTGTGAATCTGGGCCTGAAGGAATGCCTGTATGGTAACAATGCTGCTGCACAGGTGCATTTCGACGACGCGCTCAGGGCAGACGAACACTGCGTGCTGGCCCATATCGGTATGCTGATGGTACACCCCATACGCAGCGAAATCTACCGCCACCACCTCCAGAAGCTCAATGAATGCCTGGATGCAGCTCCGCTTACCCCGGTCGAGGAATGGTATGTGGCTACCTTTATCCAATACCTGAACGGTGATTTGCCCGGTGCCGCGCAAGCGTTCCGCGAGCGTGCAGCCCAGTACCGCCGCGATGCCATGGCTGCCTGCTGGGATATCATCCTGAACCTCTATGCCGGAGAAAAGGTAGAGACGTTAATACCGCGTGCAGACAAGCTGGTAGAGCGCCTGCCGGAGGCACCGCTGGCTCACTTCTGCCGGGCTATTCTGGAGCAATACGAGGAAAAACCCTCCCAGACAGCCCTCGATTCTGCTTCCAAAGCGGTACAGCTGACCAGCAAGGCCCCTAATCCGCTAATCTGCCAGCTAGCGGGGCATCTTGCCTTCAGGGCAGGGGAGCTTAAAACCGCCCGGACGCGAATTTCCGCTCTGCAGAAAGCCGCTTCTCCCAACTCCGAGGCCGCCGTTGCAGCCATGCTCTACCAGCCCGCCATCGATATCGCACAGGGTGATAAGAAGAGCTGGACAAACGCTCTCAAGACCGCCCGAGAACTGAGCCAGAAGGCCCCGAAATCTGATCCGAAGAGCGAGGGGGATATTCTTCTCTACTGGGAAGGCAAAACCATGCTCCTGCGCATGCTGGTGCTCCAGAATACACCTCCTGGTGGACCAGCCATCAATATGGCTGCCAAATCCTGCAACGCTCCCGAGGGGCATCCGCTGCGCACCGTACAGAACTGCCTGGTGGAGGCCATACGCGCCCGCTCGCTTGCCGAAACGGGTCGAATTACCACTGCTACCGAAACCTTCACCAAGGCTGAAAAACACCTCGTGGACCTCCAGAGGGCAGGGGAGTCTTATACACAGGCAGGCGGTATCTCCCGAGTGTGCTACCAGCGCGCATTGCGTGCCTGCTCTGGTGCACTCTACAGAGCCAAGGTAGCTCTCTACAAGGGAAGTTCTGATATCTGGCAACCCTACATCGATGAAATTCTCAACACTCCGGAAGCCAGACTCCTGCCACCAATTCTACCTCATTCTCTAAAAAAGTGAATCTTCAGGGGATGTTCCACGTGGAACATCCTCAAATTGGCTGATGCCATAACACGGCATGTTGTATACTGTGAGACCTCCGGAGATACAGCCTGGTTGTCTCCCCATTCCAAACGCGCGGCAAGTGGCCTGTTCTGACCAGATTTCAAATCCATAGTCTTCATCACAATGACCGGTTCTGATGAGTATATCTTCTACCAGGAAATCTGTAACAGATCCGAACATGCTTTATTTTTTCAGCGTTTTCTTTACAAGAAAATGCTCTCGTGATATACTCCAGCATATAGAAAATTCCTTTACCAGATATGAAAAAAATCCCGGTTCTAATTCTGAGTCTGTTTTGCGCATTTGCCAGCATATCATGCAGCGTACGCACACATGAGGTGATAGCAGACAAAGCCCGCAGTGGCTATGCCATATTAGTGCCGCTGGAAAACCCCGTACTTTGCCAGATTGGAGATGAGTGGTATTTCCAAGGAATGAAAACGCTGGTAGAACGCAGGGGGCGTCCATGCCTTTACAAAGTAAAAGAGCAGGAAAAGAAAAGCCACCCGGAGCGCTATTACCTGGTCGACGATGAAAGTGAAATGGAATACACCCCTGTTTTTGCCTCCATAACCAAGGAGGTGGCCGACCGCATGATGAAGAATGAATATACATACTCCGATGCCATCAGTTTCATCAATACCAAATGGGCACTCGATTTACCACAAGGCGATGTCACTCGCTGGAAAACCCGAGCCGTGGCACCTGCCTATTTCCGCAATCTTTCTTCTCACCGCATGATGCAAACTCAGAGTAGCAGTTATCTGCTCGCTCGCGTTGGCGAAATGACTGCTGACTTCAGCTCTGTTTATATGTATCCCCTGGCCGGGTTAAGTGCAGTCTTCATCGATGCACCGGGCAGTATCTTTGTGGGTCCACCCTCCACTCCTGTACAGAAAGCTGAGTCAGAGGACTTATAATCTATTATGCATCAATTCAATACGATACTTATTCACATTACTTGTGAATAAATCCGTGGATAAGTTGTTATTAGCTGTGGTAATAACTATTCTTCACAGGTGAAGGTTCAGTTTTCAACCAGTTTATTTACCGGGTAAGCATAGTGCTAAAGATTCATTATCAACTACAACGAAAGGTTATAAACTTATTCACAGGGTAGATGATGATGAATTTCTATATATACTGAAACAGGATTCATAAAACAGAAAACAAGTCAGTACTCCAGTGCTCATCTTGACAGACACGCATAGCCTGTTACAATACCCGGCATGCAGCAGCAGGAAGATATCAAATGGATGCAACGTGCACTTGAACTGGCACACAGGGGTCTGGGACTTACCAGCCCTAATCCACCTGTTGGTGCAGTTATCGTGCGCGATGGCATAGTGCTTGGTGAGGGGTACCATGAAATAGCAGGGGAAGCGCATGCAGAACGCCGCGCCATGGCCGATGCCGAAAGCCGTGGTCATGGTCACCTGTTGAAAGGGTCCACCATTTATGTTACACTGGAGCCTTGTTCCAGCGTTGGTCGTACCGGCGCCTGCACCGATGCCATCATCGCTACTGGAATGGCGCGCGTGGTCTATGGTTCAACAGACTCGGATATGCGCCACCAGGGGCGCGCAGATGCGATTCTGGAAGCCGCAGGGATCTCTGTTACCTCCGGGGTCTGCAAGGACGCCTGTGACCGTTTCCTGCGTTCCTGGGTACATGCGGTAATGACCGGGCGTCCATGGGTGACAGCCAAAGTGGCAACAACATTGGATGGACGTATGACCCGGCGGCAGAAATTCTGGTTAAGCGGGGTAGACACACTGAGATATGCGCACCAGTTGAGGTTGGAGAGCGATGCCATCCTCATAGGTGGCAACACCCTGCGAACTGATGACCCGGAACTAACTATTCGTAACCCGCTGAATGTTCCCTCTCCGCGCAAGAAACAACCCTGGCGTATTGTGCTTACTACCAACATGCTCTCTCTGCCGCCGATGGCTAAGCTCTTTTCAGATGAGCACCATAAGCGTACCCTCGTGTGGGAGAATGTGCAAGATTTGCGGTGGCTGCTGAATGAACTTTACACGCGCTACGGTGTGGTGAATCTGATGCTGGAATGTGGCGGTCGATTACTGCGGCGTTTTCTGGAGGAAGGGCTTGTAAATGAATGGATGCAGAGTATATCTCCCATGGTGGGAGGCGGACCCGATTATGTGGTGCCAGGAGAATTTTTACCGCAGGAGTTTATTTTCCAGCAGGAGGAAATAATCCAATGTGAGCGAGATATCATTCTGCGTGGGCGCCTCGGATAACAAAATACCTCCATAAAGCATTAAAATTGTTCCATATGGAACAATTATGCTAGCAATAAGGCTTGCGGATAAGCGATAGATACTGTAGAATGCGCGCCGGTTTTACTCAGGACATGAGCTTAACGATACGACAAATACTCTTGTGCATGGTGACTGCGGTTGGACTTAGTTCCTGTTATCCACCGCCGGTACAGTATCCGTATACCGAGATGGTAACAAACCGCCGCATGCAATTGAGAGATCACCTGATGGCTCTGCTACCTGTGGAGCAGCAGTACGAGGTTGAAGCTCGCCAGGAAGCTGCCTGGCTGGCCGATACAGCCTACAAGGCAGCAGCGGGTATTGCCCGGGTGAATGGTTCCATGTTCCCTGGCTGGGCAGGCAATGCGCTTGTTAATGCCCGATTGCAGGATAGAGGACTTTGCTGGCACTACCAGCATGATATGTACCGGGAATTGCGGCGGCGTCCGTTAAAATATTTCCGGCTGGGGTGTTGTGTGCGTGATGGTGGCCGGGCTTCGGAGCATAATTGCATTTATGTGGCCTCCAAGGGAGGAGCCTGGCCACACGCATGGGTGCTGGATGCCTGGATGTGGAATGGGCGCTTGAAGGTGGATGATGCCCGCAATCTGAACCAGAAACGCTGGGAAGATTTGCCGAGTATTGCCCGGGTGCAATCCGTATATTACCGGGAGGGTCACATGTGGCCCATTGAGCATTGGAGTGTGTTGCGCAATCCAGAGGGGGATTATGACGGCTACTGGTTGCCGGAGATGCGTTATTCTTCTCAGTATAAGAGAATGTATCGGAACGTGGAGAAGGGTAAGCTGAAACATCCTGGATTGTTGACCAACTATTGAAATGCCAGGTATCATACGCAGTGTTATCTTGTTGCTGGGAGTACTTCTTGTGGGAGTAAGTTGCCAGCGGGCTCCGCATCCGCAGTATACGGAATGGCCGAAAGTGGTGCAGAAGCGCACGGAACTTCAGCAGAAACTGCTGGAGCTTCTGCCAGAAAAAAAGCGTAAATCCGCCGCCCCCGAGGCCGCTTGGCTGGCCGACACCGCTTACAAGGGAGCTGCGGCTATAGCACGCTATAATCGCCCCTTGTTTGTTAACTGGCTGAACAATCGTGCGGTGAATACACGCAGTCATTTTCGCCATCGTGGTCTGTGCTGGCATTACCAGCACGATTTGTACCGAGAACTACGGCGGCGGCCGTTGAAATATTTCCGCCTGGGATGCTGCGTCCGTGATATCGGCACCAGAAGCGAGCATCATGTGGTCTATATTACCGGGCTGCAGGTGCAGTGGCCCCGCGTTATCATGCTGGATGCCTGGTGGGCCAATGGGCGGTTGGATGTAGAGTACAAATGTGACCCCAATGAGTGGACTAATGATGAACCCACCGCTGGTAAACTCAATAAAATTTACCCGGCTGGTCACAAAATGCCGTTGGAGCATTGGGCTGTAATTCGCCGCAGCACCCGGTATAACGACTACGTTTACAGCTTTATTCCAGAAGCAGAAGGTACCCCGCAGTGGCTCTATATGCAGGAGCAAATGAAACAAGGACTTCAGCGCCGAAATGGAAAAGCTATTGATTATTAAGAAATCTGAAATAATATCCATTAGGTGGGCAAATAGGAAAATGATGCATATTTTTCTTGCCTTTGCATAATAGTTCCCCTAAACTGGTGGCGTGCAACAGATCGCTTTTAATGAAATCAGTGCGGCAGAAGTATCTGCCATTCCCGCCATGAAGCAGCTGAAGCTGTTTTTCGCATTCAAGGTGGATGAGGATTGCCTGAACGGCAAGCCGAGCGACCCGCGGTTTGGCGTATTGGAGCGCGATGGTCGCCGTATTTTCCGTTTCCGTTCCGATGATGATGACTACCGTATCTATTTCACGGTGGAACAGAATGAGGAAGGCGAGAACGTAGTTGTGGTTCAGCGCGTGCTGAATGCCGATTCACTCAAGGATTTCTTCTTCCGCAGCGGTCTGGGTTCTGATAATGAAGATCACAAGCTGGGTAAGTCCCGTTCTTTCTGGAAACTTATTGAGGAAGGCGAGAAATCTGCCCGCAAGAAATAAGGCAGCGCAGAAAAACAGGGCAGCATGGCAGGGCCCGTACAATACCTGGTAAGCATGCCCGGGCGTGTGGCAGCAGTGGCGGGAGTTACCCTCACCCAGCTGGTGCGCATGCGGTTGTTTCTGGTGCCCGGGGTGCTGGCAGTGTTGTTTCTGGCGTTGCAATTCATTCCCTACCAGGAGCGCATCAGTGTTGAGTACCAAGGAGTAGAACAGCTGCAATTCATCAAGGATGTTAGCCTGGGGTGTATGCAGCTCTTCGGGTTGATATTCTGCGTGGCAGCCACGGCGTTGCTTCTGCCGCGGGATACCGAGGACCGCATACTCTACACCATACTCTGCAAGCCTGTACCGCGTTTTGATTATCTGGCTGGTAAGGCAGTCGGGGTGGTGGTGGTGCTGCTGCTCATGGTCGGACTGCTGGATGGTATGATGAGCCTGCTGCTGGAGCAGCGTACCGCCAGCATTTGTGCCGAACTGAGAGCCGCCCTGGAGGCCAATGGATACACCGCGGCAGACATGGCACCTTATCTGGAGCAGGTGCGTGCCGCTGGAAACACCTGGAACACCCAGCGCGGCATTATGGCCACACTGCTGGGCTATAGCGTGCTCACCACTTTTACCCTGTTTATATCCTGTTTCACCAGCGGCACCATTGTGAGTATCATATTCGGGCTTGGTGCCTATTTCGTCGGGCTGTTCCAAGGAACCCTCTTTGCCGGACTAAGCGCCGGGCAGGGAACCACCCCTGCCATGCGGCTGGCAGAGCAGGTGTGTGCAGTGCTGCTGCCGGATTTCGGACTCTTTGCCGTTGGCGATACCGCCAGCGCCGGAGCCACGTTGAGCTGGGGACTGCTGGGGTGGCTGGCACTGATTGCCCTGGGCTACATGCTGCTGCACCTGCTCACCGCGACCTGGATATTCAGCAGAAAGGAATTCTGAAGCCATGCTGGAATCCTTGCGAACACGAGCTGCCGCCGGCGATATGGATGCCTGCCTGCACCTGGCCAAGAAACTGGTTCGCGGGCGTGGGGAAGGGCGCAATTTTGAAGAAGCAGTGGAATGGTTTGACCGTGCCGCCCGCGCCGGCAGCGCAGATGCGCTCTACTGGTTGGGTAAATGCTACCTCAAGGGCCTGGGGTGTTCACGCGACCCTGGTGGTGGGTGTACTTGTCTGGAGCGGGCCGCCATACAGGGACATGCCGCTGCCGCCTTGAAACTGGGCGAATGTTTTGAAAAAGGCATTGGTGCCCCCGCCAGTTCTGAACTGGCCGCCTACTGGTACCGCAAAGCCGCCGCCCGTGGCGAAACCCGCGCCTACGATAATTTGCTGAATTTGGCGCGGCAGCGGCGGTGAGTCGCACTTTTTGCTCGCCAAAGCAGGCATGAGTGTGCTAGTATGACTCTGAACGTTTTCTGGATATTATGCGTACGTGGATTACTGCAACCATCATAGGGCTTTTCATGGCTCTGGCAGGAGGAATACAGGCACAGGAGGACCAGGCGCCAATTGAACATATGCATGCTTCTCCGGCATGTGAATCGCATGGCAACCATGCGGTGCTCACAGTGGAGGAAATTCGCGCAGAAGCAGAGGCTAAAGAGAAGTTGATCAAGAGTCTGAATGTATGTGATCACACAGCCAATGCGCTCATGATTGCCGCGGAATCCATGAGTCTGCATGCCCTGCAACATTACCTTTCCCAGGAACACCACGCATATGATGGGCACACCGTGCTGGAACACGCCGCCCAGAAAGTCAAATTCGGCCTGCCTATGGCGCACAAGCCCTGCCCGGAGTGCGGCAAGATAGTGTACCATGCAGACCCGAACGGCCAGCTGGCCGCCTGGACTCACCACTACACCAACGGCAAGCTGCAGTACAGCCGTTTCCCCATTCCGTTGCAGATTTATTCCAAGGCAGAGCAGGGTATGGGGCTGTGGGATAAGCTGGTTCACCGCGTCAAAGTGGATAATTTCAACCTGGCCGCCACCGTTATTTTCCTGCTGGCTATTCTGCACACCTTCATGGCGCCCATGTTCCAGAAATGGGCGCACCACATGGAAAAAGCCCACAAGCAGAAACTGCGCGAAGCCAAGTTCCGCATTCTGCACCCGGAGCAACGCATGCCCGTTTCATTTGGCAGCACCCTTTGCCATTTCCTGGGTGAGGTAGAAGTAGTGTTCGGTCTGTGGATTATTCCTTTCGCCTTTGTCTGCCAGCACTATTACAGCATGGATGACTTCTTGCGCTACATTGACCACGACACCAGCTTTACAGAACCTCTCTTTGTGGCGGTTATCATGGTGATTGCCTCCTCGCGCCCCATTTACCGCCTGGCAGAAAACACCCTTAAATTTGCCGCCAGCATGGGCGGCAGCACCCCGGCTGCCTGGTGGCTTTCCGTGCTTTGCATAGCACCGCTGCTGGGTTCATTCATTACCGAACCTGCCGCCATGACCCTGGCCGCCATTCTGCTGGCCAAGAAGTTCTACCACCTCAAGCCGGCACCTTCGCTGTGCTATGCCACGTTGGCGCTGCTTTTTGTAAACGTATCCGTGGGTGGCACCCTTACGCACTTTGCGGCACCGCCCATCGTCATGGTAGCCGGTAAGTGGAACTGGGACATGGGGCACATGTTCATTCACTTCGGGTGGAAAGCCATTGTGGGCATCATCCTTGCGAATGTGATTTACTTCTTCGTCTTCACCAAGGAATTCAAACGACTGGCCGAAGTACAGCGTGCCAACAGCGCGTTCGACAGCGCCGTGCCTACCTCCTGGGAAGACCGCCAGGACGTCATCCCCGTCTGGGTGTATGCTGTTTCCATTATTTTCCTGGTATGGACGGTATATTTTGCCCACCACCCTGCCATCTTCATCGGCGGGTTCCTCTTCTTCCTGGGCTTCACCATGGCCACCCCGCAGTACCAGAATGCTTTTTCCATCAAGGTTCCGCTGCTGGTAGCCTTCTTCCTTGCAGGTCTGCTTATTCTGGGAGGCGTGCAGGGCTGGTGGATGCAGCCGGTGCTGCAGGCTCTTTCTGAGCTGGGCGCGACCGCTACCATGGGGCTTGCCAGCATTCTGACCGCGTTCAACGACAACGCCTCCGTAACCTTCCTTTCCAGCACCGTACCCAACCTGCCTGAGCAGATTCGCTACGCCATTGTGGCAGGTGCAGTCACCGGTGGTGGTCTCACAGTCATTGCCAATGCCCCGAACCCGGCTGGTCAGGCCATTCTCGGCAAGTATTTCAAGGACGGCATCAGCGCTTTGCAACTCTTCCTCTGGGCGGCTTTGCCCACCTTCATCATCTTCTGCCTGTATAACTTTATTTACTTTGGCAATTAAAGACTTATGTTTACCGGACTTGTGGAATGCACCGGCAAGGTGCTGGAGCGCACCCCTGTAGCTTCAGGCGCGCGCTATGCGGTGGAAATTCCCTTTGCGGCAGAACTTGCGCTGGGGGATTCCGTGGCGGTGAATGGCTGTTGCCTCACCGTGGATAAAATAGAAGGAAACCGGGTAGAGTTTGATTTGCTCACCCAGACCCTGCGTGTCACCAGCCTGGGGCAGCTGCAGGTGGGCTCGCTTTGCAACCTGGAGCGCGCCATGGGCGGCAATGGCCGCTTCGGCGGGCATTTCGTCATGGGGCATGTCGATACCACCGGCAGCGTCACCAGCATCACCCCTGTGGGGCAGGACCACATGGTGCGCATCCGCATTCCGCAGGAATACATGCGCTATGTCATTGATAAAGGCAGCATCGCCATTGATGGTGTCTCCCTCACTGTGGCAGCCATCACCGGCCCGGATGAACTCGAATTCTGGATTACCCCGCATACCTGGGAGCGCACCATCATGCACTGCTACTCTCCCGGCAGCATCGTCGATATTGAGGTAGACATGATTGCCAAATACGTGGAGAAGCTCAAAATGACCCAATAGTCGTGGCTGGAGCCCGGAATCTCTACCACACCGGATTTTGGGATTGTGAAAGCGGGTGCGATATGGTACAACTGAGCATATGGAACGCCAGGATAATCGCGGGGTAGATGAAATGCGCCCGCTGGAATTTGTGTTGGGCGTGGCGCCGCATGCCACGGCTTCTGTGCTCTCATGCTTCGGTAACACGCGCGTGATATGCGCCGTGACGATTGAGGAAGACGTGCCGCGGTGGATGAAGCTGCAGCATGTGCCGGGTGGCTGGCTCACGGCGGAATATGCCATGCTGCCGTATTCAACGCTGGATCGCAAGAAGCGCGACAGTGCCGCCGGCAAGGTAGATGGCCGCTCGGTGGAAATTCAGCGCCTCATTGGCCGCAGTCTGCGAGCCGTGGTAGATTTGGAAGCACTTGGTGCACGCACCATATGCGTGGATTGCGATGTGCTCCAGGCCGATGGCGGTACCCGCACCGCCAGCATTACCGGTGCCGCCGTAGCGCTTCAGATTGCGCTCAACAAGCTGGTGGCCACCGGCGCGCTGGAGAAAAACCCGATGAAGCAGCTCGTATCCGCCATCTCTGTGGGTAAGCTGCAGGGAACCCCGCTGCTGGACCTCTGCTACGTGGAAGACCGCGATGCCGAGGTGGACATGAACGTGGTCATGACCGAGCGTGGCGAATATGTGGAAGTGCAGGGAAGCGGTGAGGAAGCCGTGTTCACTGCCGAGGAAATGGCGCAGATGCTGGCGCTGGCGGCTAAAGGCGCTGCCACCATTACCGCCGCGCAGAAGGCTGCCATTGCCCGAGCTGATACCCCCAGCGAGAGAGATTTTAACTCCCTGAAAAACTTTTTTGCAAAAAATTAGCATTTTGCTGTAGATTATTTCCGGAAGCACCGTTCTACATAGTGTGGGGCGGTGCTTCCTGCATCCCCTCCCTCCTCTTAAACCCAAAATAGAAAATAATCACCATGAAGAAATACTTCTTAGTAGCCCTGTTTGCCGCCCTGCCGGTTCTGGCTCAGGATTGCCCGGATAAGCCCGCCTGCGGTCCTAAGCACCCCTGCTGCTTCGGCAAAATGCATCGCCCCCACGGCCCCCGTCCTCAGCTGAGCGAGGAGCAGAAGGCCGCGATGAAGGCTAAGTTCGAGGCTCGCCGCGCCGAGATGCTCGAAAAGTTTGATGCCGATAAAGATGGCCAGCTTTCTGCCGAGGAGCGCAAGGCTGCCCACGAGGCTCGCAAGGCTGAGATGAAGGCCAAGTTCAACGCCGATAAGTGCGGTCAGCTCTCCGACGAGGAGCGCAAGGCTGCCTACGAGGCTCGCAAGGCTGAGATGAAAGCTAAGTTCGAAGCTCGCCGCGCCGAGATGCTCGAAAAGTTTGATGCCGATAAGGATGGCCAGCTTTCTGCCGATGAGCGCAAGGCCGCCCGCGAGGCCCGCAAGGCTGAGATGAAAGCCAAGTTCATGGAGAAGTTCGACGCCGACAAGGACGGCCAGCTCTCCGATGCCGAGAAGGAAGCCGTGAAGGCTGAATTCAAGAAGCGTGGTCCGAAGGGTCCCCGTTGCGGTGGGATGAGAGGCCCCCGCCCCCATTTCCACGGTCCTCAGGGTCCGCGTCCCTGCTGCAAGATGGGTCGCCGTCCCCACGGTCCTCGTCCTCAGCTGAGCGAAGAGCAGAAAGCCGAGATGAAGGCTAAGTTCGAAGCCCGCCGCGCCGAGATGAAAGCTAAGTTCATGGAGAAGTTCGACGCCGACAAGGATGGCCAGCTCTCCGATGCCGAGAAGGAAGCCGTGAAGGCTGACTTCGAAGCCCGCAAGGCCGAATTCAAGAAGCGTGGTCCGAAGGGTCCCCGTTGCGGTGGGATGAGAGGCCCCCGCCCCTGCGGTCCGCGTCCCTGCGGCTGCAAGTGCCAGAAGTAATGAACACCTTTACCGTTGAGTAACGGTATAGCATAGAGACGCTGAGCGCCGTCCGGAGCAATCCGGGCGGCGTTTCAGCATGAGGGGGGGCGTACTGTCACACGCAGGGGGTTGACCAGGCTTGACACATGGCGTATGATATACGGCATGAGCGAAGAAGAAAACAAGCCAACACCCGAAGAAGAACTTCCCGAGACCCCGGAAACGGAAACCACCGAAGAGCAGCAGCCGGTGGATGAGCTGACCAAATGGCGCGAAATGGCGCTACGCACAGCTGCAGAGTATGATAATTACCGCAAGCGTTGCGTAAAGGATCGCGAGGACTTTACAAAATATGCCAACCGCAGTCTGTTGGAAGAGCTGCTGCCGGTGATAGATAATTTTGAGATGGGTATGCAGATGGCTGCCCAGCAGGGCACTGATTCGATGATTTACATCGGCATGAGCATGGTGCAGAAACAGCTGGCCGATTTCCTGGCAGGGCAGGGCGTGGAGGCCATAGATGCCACCCCTGGGCAGGAGTTCGACCACAATGTGCATGAAGCTATCATGAGCGAACCGAGCGATCAGCCGGAAGGAACCATCATCCGCATACTGCGCCGCGGTTACAACCTGCGTGGTCGTCTGTTGCGCCCGGTGAACGTGGTGACAGCAGCCCCCAGAGAAGAAGCCGCCGCCGCCCCCGAGGCATAATTTCAGCAGCAACATATCGCTATGTCACAGGATTATTACGAGGTGCTGGGCATTGACCGCAATGCGGATGAAGCCACCATCAAGAAGGCCTACCGTAAGCTGGCCATGAAGTACCACCCCGACCGCAACCCGGATAATAAGGAGGCGGAAGAGAAGTTCAAGGAACTGGGTGAGGCCTATGAAGTGCTGAGCGATGCCGATAAACGCGCTGCCTACGACCGCATGGGCCACGATGCCTTCAAGAACGGAGGCATGGGTGGCGCAGGGGGACCCGGTGGCTTTGGCGGCTTTACCGACCCGGCCGATTTGTTCTCGCAGATATTCGGCGGGGCATTTGGCGGCTTTGGTGGCATGGGCGGTGGAGCCCGCCGCAAGGCAGACTCCCGCCGACCTGGGTCCGATTTACGCACCGATTTGGAAATCACGCTGGAGGAAGCCGCTGAGGGCTGCACCAAGACTCTGGAAGTCGAGCGCTTGGTGCCCTGTGATGAATGCGGCGCTACCGGGTCAAAAGATGGCCGTGCTGGGTTCCAGACCTGCCCCACCTGCCATGGTACCGGTGTGGTCACCCGCCAGAGCGGTTTCTTTGTGCAGCAGAGCACATGTCCCACCTGCCGCGGCGCAGGCCAGACTATCAGCAACCCCTGTTCCAAGTGCCGCGGTGAGGGCCGGGTGCATAAGGATGTGAAGATTTCACTGCGCGTGCCTGCCGGTGTGAACACCGGTACCAAACTGCGCTCTACTGGTAATGGCGATGCCGGCACCAATGGCGGTGAGACTGGTGACCTTTACGTCTTTATCGAGGTGAAGCCGCACGATATCTTTAACCGCGATGGTATGGATCTGCACTGCAGCATGCCCGTTCCCTTTGCCGATGCGGTGCTGGGTGGTGAAATGACCATTCCCACGCTGGATGGACCTGCCAAGCTCAAGCTGCCCGCCGGCACCCAGAGCAGCACGATTTTTCGCGTGCGCGGCAAGGGTATGCCCAGCCTGAAAGGTAGCGGCCGCGGCGACCTCATGGTCGAGGTGCAGGTGGAAACCCCCACCCGTCTTTCCTCTTCCCAGGAAAAGGCTCTCAAGGCTTTCTGCAAGGAACTGAAGGACAATAACCAGCCCGAGGTGGCCGATTTCCGCAAGCGTGCCGCCCGCTACATGAAATAATCTTCATATTTCCCTACCCCCATGCACAGGTGTTTTGCCCCCGGAGCTGAGCTCGCAGCAGGCGCCGCCCTCGAAATCGAGGGCGAGGAGGCAAAACATGCCCTCAAGGTGATGCGCCTGCGCGTGGGGGAGGAATGCGAAGTATTCAACGGCTGTGGTCAGGCTGCTGTGGGGTGCATTGCTGCCACCAGTGGCAGCTCCTCCATGAGCCTGGCCGATTTGCGACCGCTACCGCCCATGCCCCCGGTGGCGGGTATTACCCTGGCGCTTGCCATTCCCAAGGGTACCAATATGGACCTCATTGTCCAGAAAGCGGTGGAAATGGGCGTGCAACGCATAGTACCGCTCATTTCCGAGCGCACAATAGTGCGGCTTGATGCCCGCGATGCAGCCGCCAAGACGGCCAAATGGAGCCGCACGGTGCTGGAGGCGTGCAAGCAATGCGGAGTGAACACTCTGCCTGTGGTGGAGCCGCCGCAGCGCTATGCAGATTTTCTGAAACGAACTGAGCTCCCGGAGCTGAAAATACAATGTGCTATTGTGCCGCATGCGCGTCCCCTGCGCGGGCTGCTGGAAGCCGCACGTGCTGCCGGTCAGCAGGAATGCGTGCTTCTCATTGGTCCAGAGGGTGATTTTTCACCCTCTGAATATGCAGCGGGTGAAGCTGCCGGGTATGCCCCAGCCAGCCTGGGACCCATTATTCTGCGTGTGGAAACGGCCGTGTTTTTGGCTGTTGCAGCTGCCCGCTACGCCCTTGATGCCTGATAAATGTGTCAGCGCCGGCATAGTGGTGGATTTTGTGCTTGAATGACTAATTTTTTGTGGTAGAAGTAGAGGAGTCCTTTATCTTCGGCTTGCCGGAGTGGCCTATAAATTCTTAACTTAAAAACACAAATAATACCATGGATATTCAAGTTGCTGTCCTTTGCGACTACGCCGCCGATTATCAGGGTAAGCTCTGCGTGCAGGGCGCCTTTGATACTCTTTTCGCTCGTCAGTTTCCCGTGATTCACCCCGCCTGTTCACTGGCTTTGCGCCTTTGCCTTACCCCGGAGGATACCGGTGACCACAAGCTGGGTATCTCCATCATCGATGAAGATGGTACCCCGCTCGATAAGGAGCGCATGCCCATTGTTGGCGATCTGAAGGTGGCTCTGCCCGAGGGTGCTTCTTTCCTGACTCGCAACCTGATTATGAACTTCCAGGGTCTTCGTTTCGAGAAGGTTGGCACCTATGCCATCAACATCACCCTCGATGGTGAGCTCGTGTCCTCTACTCCCCTGCGCCTCGTGCTGGTGCAGCAGGGTGAGCAGGCCTGATTTGGGCTTCCCTTGTTGAACTGAATTTTTACCCCCGGTGCGGAATGGGCGTACCGGGGGTGTTTTTATAGTGATTACGCGTTGGAATAATTAGGTACATTAGCCCCGAAAATAAGGGGATTGGGCGATTTTGCTCTGCTTTCTTAATTATACCAGCGCGTTAGTGATTATTCAATATACTGCGGAGTGGTGGGCAATAATATCTGCCCCCCTCTCATCAGGCGCGGACGTAGGCAGCGGCAGCCTCCGCGCAGCGGCGGCCATCCAACGCAGCAGAAACAATACCGCCGGCGTAGCCTGCACCTTCGCCACAGGGGAAAAGTGCCTCTAAATCCGGGTGTTGCAGCGTTTCATCTGCACGCGGAATGCGAACCGGTGAGCTGGTGCGTGTTTCGCAGCCGATGAGCAGGGCATCCTCGCCTGCAAAACCACGCAACTTGCGGTTGAAGAACTGCAAGCCCTCGCGCATGCGCCAGCATACGCTCTGCGGGAGCAAGGCGTTCAAATCCCAACTGGTGATGCCGGGGTGGTAGGTGGTTTTGGGCAGGGTGGCAGAGGTGCGGCCTGCCAGGAAATCCACCACGCGCTGGGCGGGGGCTTTCTGCATGCCGCCACCGGCCTGGCTGGTGGCAATTTCAAGGGCTTTCTGGTAGGCAATGCCGGAGAGCACCCCGTGCTCCGGCAGGAAAGCATCTGTATCCTCAGGCTCCACGGTGACCACAAAGCCACTGTTGGCAAAGGGAGAATTGCGGCGGGAGAGCGACATGCCATTCACCACCACCTCATCGTTTTCTGTGGCGCTGGGCACTATGAAACCACCCGGACACATGCAGAATGAATGCACGCCTCGGTCCTGAATCTTGGTGGCCAGGGTATAGCGGGCGGCAGGCAGGCCTTCCGGGCGTTCCTGGCCGGGGCGCAGGTGGTACTGGGCGGTGTCGATGAGGCTTTGCGGGTGCTCGATACGAACGCCCACGGCAAAGGGTTTGCGCTCCAGGCGCACGCCTTCGGCATGCAGCATGCGGTACACATCGCGCGCGCTGTGACCAGTGGCCAGAATAACGGCATCGCCGGTGAATTCACGGCCATCTGCCGTGCGTACCCCCAGCAGGCGTTTGCCATCTGCGCTTTTGAGCAGGCCGCACACGCGGGTCTGGAAATGCACCTCGCCACCGGCAGCCAGAATGCTGCCCCGCATGGCTTTGATGATATTGGGCAGGCGATTGGAGCCGATATGGGGGTGGGCATCGGTCAGGATTTCCGGTGCGGCACCGTGGGCCACAAAGGTTTCGTAGATTTCCATGACCGGGCCACGCTTGGTGGCGCGGGTGAAGAGTTTGCCGTCGGAGAATGTGCCGGCGCCACCCTCGCCGAAGCAATAGTTGGAATCCTCTACCACATAGCCCTGGCAGTTGATGGGCTGCAGGTCAAAACGGCGGGCGGAGACATCCTTGCCGCGTTCCAGCACCACTGGGCGCAGCCCCAGCTCCAGGCAGCGCAGGGCGGCAAAAAGACCACCGGGGCCGCTGCCCACAATGATGATGCGGCGGGCATCCCCGGCCACGGGGGTGTAGTAGCGCTCGGGCAGGGAAGCGGGGGGCAGTTCCTCATCCACCCCTACAAGCAGGCGCAACTGCTTGCAGATGGGGCGGCGGCGGGCATCGATGCTCTCTTTAACGAGGCGCATACCCTTGATGCGGTGCGGTGAAATCTGCAATTTCTGGGCGGCCGCCTTGCGGCGGGCATCCTCGCGCAGGGCGCGTGCCAGCGGCAGGTGGATGTCCAGTTCCGTTATCATAAATTTCTTGAAATTAGTCCAGGCAGTGTTGCATGAAGAGGGCAGGCTCGCCCACAGAATCGCCCACTTCCACCGCGGGAATACCCGCCACTGTGGTGTGTGGGCGCACATCGGAAAGCACCACTGATGAAGCTGCTACCTTGGCGCATTCGCCCACCTCGACGCGCCCCAGCACCTTGGCACCAGCGCCTATGAGCACCCCACTGCGCACAACGGGGTGGCGGGCACCACCTTTTTCCTTGCCGGTACCGCCCAGGGTCACTTCGTGGAAGAGCGATACATCATTTTCAATGATGGCGGTTTCACCCACTACGAAGCCGGTGCCGTGGTCCAGCAGCACGCCGCAGCCAATGCGGGCTGCCGGGTGAATATCAATGCCGAATACCTCGCTGCCCACGCTTTGGAAAAGCAGGGCAAGCATGTGGCGTTCCTGCTGCCACAGAATGTGAGCCAGACGATAGGTGGCCAGCGCATGGAAGCCCTTGAAGAACATGAGCGGCTCCAGTGCGTTATGGCAGGCGGCATCTCGCTCTACCACTGCCTTTAAATCAGCTGCCATCATGTCAACCACGGTGGGTTCGCTTTTGAGCAGAGAGCGGATGAGGGGTTCCAGGTCGTCGCGCCCGATATCCCGGCGCGAGAGCTTGCGCGCCAGACGCACGGAAACAGCCGTGGCCAGTTTGTTGCGGCTCAGCACCACATCATCCAGCAGCCCTGTGAGTTTGGGCTCCTGCCCGGCGGCTTGTTCGGCGGCGCAGTAGATGTCCTGCCAGATGCTTGTGGCAAGCTCCGGTTCCTGCGGTACCATCTTTTCCGGGCGTATCATAAAAATGGGTTGTGGAAATCAGTCCACGCAGCAATCGCGCAGCATCTCATCCAGCCGGTAGGTCATTTCTGCCAGCGCTTCGCGGGCGGGGGATTCCGGCAGCATCCAGAGTACCTCGCGGGCTTCTTCGTTGCGCATAAGCCCTTCCTCTACCGAAAGCCGTATAGCTTCGGCAAATGCCTCAGTGTGACGCAGGCGGTTGTAGTCAATTTCTTCGTGTTTTTCCACGCAGTTGCGGGCGTAGATGGCTACATCCTCGCTGGTGGATTCCATCAGGAAGAACACCGGCAGGGTGAGTTTGCCCTTTTCGTTATCTGTACCCAGTGTTTTGCCGGCGGAGTCATCGCTGCCGGTCAGGTCGAGGCAGTCATCGTAAATCTGGTAGGAAATGCCCAGCAGGGTACCCATGCGGTTAAGCTGTTCAATCATTTCATCATCCAGCCCTTGCAGGAAAGCCGAACCGGCCATGGCCATGGCAAAAAGGGTAGCGGTCTTTTTGCGGATAAGCTCGTAGTAATCTGCACGGCTCATTTCCATATCCCACAGGCGGGTGGATTGTTCAACCTCGCCCTCGCAGAGGTCTCTCACGCCCAGTGCCATGCGGCGGATGAAACGCGCATCGCCAATCTCAGCCCCCATTACCATGGTCTGTGCCAGCATAGAATCGCCCAGCAGCACAGCCAGTTCATTGCCCCACAGGGCGTTTGGCGTGGGTTGGTCGCGGCGGGTTTCGGCCTTATCCAGCACATCATCATGCACCAGTGAGGCCATGTGCAGCATTTCCAGCATGGCAGCAAAGATAGTGTGTTCCTCCTTGATGCCACCGGTGGCGGCTGCGGTGAGCAGCACCAGCCCCGGGCGAATCATCTTGCCCTTGCCCTTGCACACCTGGCGCATGTAGTCGCGCATGTGTGGCGAAAAATGCTCGGTCTGCGCATCAATGGTATCGCGCACCTTCTGCAATTCGTTCTGCACGATTTGCATGTATGCCTTCTTGTTACGCAGTTTGCTAAAAAATGGAAGCCCCATGAGAGATAATTGATTTTCAGGGCAAGTAAAGCCCCTGTTGCGGCGAGTTTAGCAGAGAATGAGCCGCTTGGCAACCTTTTCCCCATGCGCTGGCAGGAAAATGTGGCCGTGAATCTGATGTTATTGGTCCGTAGCAGCTATAAATTGCTTTTTTTTGCCGGAGAGTTATGGTAAATTGCTGGCATGGATAAAGCCGGAGTACGCCGTTGGGTTGAACAGAACAAACAGGCTGGTGAAGAAATAGTGTGGGCTGGAAGTCCGCGCCTTGTGTTCATGCGGGGGCTATTTTTCACACGCGTGCTGCCGGGGATAGTGCTTTTCGGGCTGGCCACGTGGTTTCACCATGGGGCGCCCGGCATTCCGCTGCCGGAGTGGGCCATGTTTCTGACCACTGCTTTTCCCAAGGAAGTGGTGTGGCTCATAGCAGTGATGCTGCTTACTTTGCCTCCGCTCCGCGCCTACATGCTGCGCCACACCCGCTATATCATCACCAACCGCCGTGTTATCAAGGCGCGTATCTTCACCAGGCGGGTGCGCCAGTGGCCGCTGGAGGTGGTGGCCAAAGCCCGACGCATTGATTACAGTGATGGCCTTTCCACCTATCTCTTCGAAGATTGGGATGACGGACCCTACCGCCACGAACGCATCAGCCGTGGTATCTATTTCGTGCCCCGCGATTTCAACGAAGCTCTTCAGAAAGCTCGCTTATGAGTAGAAAAAAGACATTCTGCTGGGTTGCGCTTATCGCGATTGTGGCGCAGATAACCCTGCTTCCCCTTGCCGGTGCAGAGCCGGGAGGCCTGCTGAACTGGTGGACGGTTATCTGCTTGTTCTACCTGCTGGCGCCGGCGCTGGTTCTGGCACTGCTGGTGAGTCTGTCGGCGAAATGGCGGCGTCATCTGCTCTGGCTCTGGGTGCTGCTGGAGCCGCTGGTGGCATTTGTGGTGGTGGCTGTTGCCACGCTCTGGCCAGCAGGGGGTGATTATGAGCCGGTGATGATGTTTGTTGGCTCGTGTATTCTGGCTGTAACCCATATTCCCACAGCGTTGCTGCTGCTTCCTGTGGTGCGGCGGGTGCTTTCCTGATGATTACACCGCTTATATGGATAGTCTGCGCTTGCCATGTGGGCGTGAATGTGTTATAACCGTCGCATGGCAGATACGACCTTTACTGCGCAGATGGCAGCCAAACTCGGGCTGGATGAGAAGTATGTGATTCCCTATGGCTATGATAAGGCCAAGGTCAGCCTGGAAGTTCTGAAGCAGAATCGCAGGCAGGGACGCCTGATTCTGGTGAGTGCGTTGACTCCTACGCCTGCCGGTGAGGGTAAGACCACGGTTTCCATAGGTCTGGCTCAGGGGCTGCAGGCTGTGGGTCAGAAGGTGTGTCTGGCATTGCGTGAGCCCTCCATGGGTCCGGTGTTCGGTCGCAAGGGTGGCGCTACCGGTGGCGGTGCTTCCAGCATTATCCCGGGGGAGAGCATCAACCTTGGCTTCACGGGTGACTTCCCTGCCATTACCGCCGCCAATAACCTGTTGGCCGCAGTCATTGATAATGCCCTTTTCTACAAGACTACCCGCCTGGATCAGAACAAGGTGACCTGGAAGCGAGTGATGGATATGAACGATCGCGCCCTGCGTCAGATTGTCATCGGCCTCAACAAGAATGGCGTGCCGCGTGAGGATGGCTTCAATATTACCCCCGCCTCTGAAATCATGGCCTGCTTCTGCCTGGCCGAGGACCGCGATGACCTTCGCCGCCGCATCGATAACATTGTGGTAGGTTTCACCGCCGATGACGAGGCCGTTTATGCCCGCGAACTGGGTGTGACCGATGCCCTGCTGGCCATTCTGAAGGAAGCGGTGAACCCGAACCTGGTGCAGAGCCTGGAGGGCGTACCCGCCTTTGTGCATGGTGGTCCCTTCGCGAACATTGCCCACGGTTGCAACTCTGTCATCGCTACGAAGATGGCGCTTTCCTGCGCTGATTACGCCGTGACCGAGGCCGGCTTCGCCTTTGACCTGGGTGCCGAGAAGTTCCTGGATATCAAGTGCCGCCAGAGCGGACTTTCCCCGGATGCTATCGTGATTGTGGCTACCATCCGCGCGCTGAAGATGCACGGTGGCGTGGCCAAGACCGATCTGGAAACCCCGAATGCCGATGCCGTGCGCCGCGGTCTGGACAACCTGGCCGCTCACATTGAAAGCGCCCGCCTTTACAAGCGCCCGGTGACGGTGGCCATCAACCTCTTTGCTGCCACCGATACGGAGGAAGAAATTGCCGCTGTCAAGGAAATGTGCGCCGCTATGGGCGTGGGCTGCGCCGTGGCCGATGTCTTCGGCAAGGGTGGCGCCGGTGCTACCGAGCTGGCCGAAACTGTGCTTGCCAGCATGCAGCCGGAATACGAGCCCTTTGAATGCCTCTACAGCCTGGATATGAGCGTAGAGGAGCGCATGTCCACCATCGCCCGCAAGATTTATGGTGCCAATGGTGTGGTGCTCACCAAAGCCGCGCAGAAGAAGCTGGCCCTCATGGCGAAGAATGGTCTTACCGACCTGCCCATATGCATGGCCAAGACGCAGAATTCGCTCTCTGACAATGCGGGTCTGCCCGGCCGCCCCACTGGTTTCACCGTGACGGTGCGCGACTTCGAGATTGCGAATGGCGCCGGCTTCCTGGTGGCTCTCTGCGGCGATATTATGCGCATGCCGGGGCTGCCCAAGGTTCCTTCCGCCTGCGATATCAAGGTGGATGCCGCTGGTAACATTACCGGCATGAAGGGCTGATACCTCTCAGAAGTTTGATTTTCAGCAGCTGCACACCGTGGGATGGGTGCAGCTGCTTTTTTTTCGCTGTTTAGAAAATTGTTCTGGTAATGTGGAAAAAAACGGTTTATACTACCAGTGTAGGAGGAATAAAACGATGAATAAGTTAGCACCGTACGTACTGATGGGGTTGCTGGTGGGTAACGCTTGGGCGTTGCCGCAGGCAACCAGTGTGGAGGCTGCGCTGCCGCAGGCGCAAAAAGAAGGGCGCGATATCATGCTGGAATTCACTGGCAAGGAATGGTGTCCGCCCTGCATTCATCTGCGCACTAAGATTCTGGAGACTGCTGAGTTTGAGAAGGCTGTGGGTGATAAGTATATGCTGGTGGAGGTGGTTTTTCCGCGTCTGCCTACTGCTGTAGCGGCTATTCCGGAAGAGCAGCGCAATGCAAATGAGAAATTGCTGGCGTACCACCGCATTGAAACGGGCTTGCCCACGGTGCTGCTGCTGGATGCGCAGGGGTATCCCTATGCACAGGTGGCAGGTGCCCGCCGCACTACGGAAGATTATCTGAAAGCGCTGGGTGAAGCCGCCCAGGTGAAGGTGAAGCGCGATGCCGCTTTTGCGAAAGCTGGGAAGCTGCAAGGGATTGAACGCGCCAGGGCTCTGGCCGAGGGGCTGAATGCCGTGCCGGAAAACTGCCGCGATAAGTACCCGGAGGTTGTCAATGAAATCAACAGCCTTGACCCGCAGAATACCCTGGGCTATGCGCGTGTGCTGACTCGCCATGCCAATTACCAGAACCAGAAAGCCACATTTGAGGACATTATTCAGAAGATAAGCGGTTGCAGTAACCTGACCCCCGAAAATCTGGCAGCGGCGGAAACGATGCTCAAGGATTACTTGCAGACTCCTGACCTGGAGCCGGAACTGGCACAGATGGCCTGGCGTTCCCTGGGCGATACCTACGCCTTGCAGCGCCGCTATAAGGAGGTGTACCAGGCTTACAAGAATGCTTTGGAGTCTGCCCCGGACTCTCGCCTTGTACCGCGTCTCAAGAGCGCCGTGCGCCACTACGAGGAAAATATCCTCCCTGCCGTGGAGCGTGGTGAACTGTGATTGAGTAGCTACACAAACAGTCAGCAAAAACCGCAGTCAATCAGGCTGCGGTTTTTTTGACGAGGTATGAAAAGGTGAGGTTCAGGTGGCCAGAGAGCGCAGGTGATTAATATAGGCATCGCGCGCCTCGCTGGGGGTGATAGGGGATGCAGGCTCTGGGGGAGGCGGTGGGGTCTCCGGTGATTTATTATCGCCTGGCCATTTGCTATGCAGCGAGGGGAACAGGATGATACCGCCATAGCGGTTACCGAAGAGGTGGGCAACAGAGTTACGCTTGCCAATGGCATAGCGTTTGTTGTGGTAGGCGCCGATGTAGTTGTGCCTGGTGTTCATGTAGGGCACCTCAGAGCATTCAATTTGCTTGCGTACTGCATTGCGGGCGCTTTCTGAGGCTGTGTTGCTGCCCAGTCCCAGCTTGCGCGCCAGCACTTCAGAGGCGTAACTGTCCATGTTCTGGCGACCAGTCACCTCCATAGCTGTCAGTTTGGCCGGAGCCATGGGCATGAGTAGTTCCACCTGACTTTTTTTGACGGTTTTCCAAAGCAGCCAGCCGTCCGGCCGAATGTTATCGATGTAGAAGTAGCCATCCTGCAGCAGGTAGGCCATTCCCTCCAGCGGGGAACCACTGAATACATGGTTTGTTTCGTTTGCCAGAGTTTCCATGATATCAGTGTCAATCATGATGGCAGACGCTCGCTCAGCATTCTCGATCTGTTGCATTACAGGAGAATTCATGCTGATGAGAGTAGCCACACGGTTTGCCGTTTCATCAAGATTGTACTTATGTATGGCGTCTGGCTTTGTTTCAATGAGCAGTACCGCGCCAATCTGCTCATTGTTGTGGGAGATAAAAGCAATTTGCCAGTTATCCGTGGTTACGCATACATGGTTGGCTCCGGTATTGGTGTTGCTGAATTGCTGCTCTACCTCGTTGAGCGACATGGCACCCAGTGCCACACTGCTCAGGCCTGACAGCAGAGCAACTGTTAATACCAGTGTTTTCAACAGTCTGTACTGCGGAAACTTCATTTATTTGGAGTACGATTTCATGAGACGGCGCACATATTTGCCCATGGAAATAATCTGACTGTCGATGCTCTGCGCCAGTTTGAACTGGTTGCGCGCACGAATGAGGTTGTGCTCGGGCTTGGAAGTGCGGAAGTACAGGTCGCCATCCAGATAGTCGGTCAGGAAACGAATGCCGATTTCTGCGGTGATGAGCCAGCCGGCAAAGGGCATGAATTCCACTTCCTTCTGGGTCAGGAATCCGTGGGCGGCATCCAGGTACCCTTCTGCCAGTGATTCGAAGAAGGGCATTTCCATTTTCACCTTGCTGAGGTCTTCTTCATCCTCCTGAGCCATGCAGGTGGCGGTGCGCACCATATCGCCAAAGTCATAGAGTACGCTGCCGGGCATTACGGTATCCAGGTCAATCACGCAAACGGCGTCATCGGTTTCCTCATCCAGCATCACGTTGTTGATTTTGGTATCATTGTGGGTGATGCGGGTGGGAATTTCACCGGTGGCCATCATGTCCGTGATGCGGGAGAAGCGTTTTTCCCAGCCTTTGAGCAGTTCCAGCTCAGCCTGGCAGTTGGCCACGCGGCCTTTCACGTCGGCCTCTGCACTCTTGAGCAAATTGGCGTAGCGTTTCGGGGTGTTGTGGAAATCCGGGATAGATTCGCGGATGTCCTCCGGGTTCATATCGCAGATGAGATCCTGGAAGGAACCGAAAGCAAAGCCGGCCTGGTAGGCCTGGCGGGTATTTTCCACCACATCGTAGGTGTGGGTACCCTCAATGTTATTGTAGCAGCGCCACATGCCGCCTTCCTCCGGCAGCACAATGTAGTTGCGCCCGCCGCGGGCAGGGAAGAGGTTAAGGGTCTGGCCAGCGGCATCGCGGCGGCGGCGCAGTAGTTTCCAGGTGATATGGCGGGTCACTTTCTCCACGTTGCGCATGACCTGAGCCGGATCCTTGAACACGTAGTTATTGATACGTTGGAGAATGTAGCGATCCTCGTGGCCGTCTTCTGTACGGTAGCAGGCGCGGTAGGTGGTGTTGATGTGGCCGTTGCGCAGTTCCTCACCGTACAGGAAATCACCAGTTACGGCAAATTGGTCACCAATACGTGCGATTCGTTCTGCAATCGGACCTTCGGTCAGTTTCTCAGGCATGGCAGATAATGGGTGGAGAGAGGTGATGTTGTGGGTTATATGCTTATTCGCCTTTTTCGACAAACTGAATGGGAATAATCATGGGGCGCTCCTGGTTGGCGCCTTTCACTACGATGTTGATGGTGGACATGTTGTCTGAGACAACAAAGGCAGAGGCTTTAATGCGGCGGCTCTTCTTTGTCTTTTTGTCGGTGTAGGAAAGAGCGAAGTTAACCGTTTGATCGGGCTTGCCTCGGAATACCCAGCTGTTATCGGGGGTGATGCCTTTATCGGGGAAGAATACACCAACCTTAGTGTCCTTCTTGTCAGAGAAATCCGGCTTTTCCCAGGTGCTGAGGGTCAGCGGGTATGCGGTAAGATTGATGATGTGCATGCCGCTGCGGGGGAAATCCTGCTCGTTCAGGAAAACCGCCTGGGTTTTCTTGGGATTGGTGTGCGGGGAGAGAATGCAGATGGCCTTGTTGCTGATACCGGCCGGTACGCGGATGGACATGGTGGGTTCTGGCAGCTTGGTTTCGTTCTTCTCGTTAGGGAACCGGGCTTCCAGGTCAGCTGCCGGATTCGGGTTCTTGTCCCAGAAATTCACCACACCATTCGTGGGCTTGAGCCGGACACTCGGCTTACGGGCACCAATGCGCACTTCGCTGTACACCTTGCCTGTGCGTGCAAAAAGCGGAGAAGGCAGATCAACTTTGTCTGCTGAGCAGATAACGAAACGAATGCCGGTTTTAGCTTCTTTGGGTTCAGCGTCATCTTTAGCGGCAGCAGGACGAGAGGAGCCGCGGCGGCGGCTCTGGGCTTCGGCGGGCATGATGGCGGCAACGGCGGCAGCGCAGATAAGCAGGATTGAGAAGAATTTCATGGTGTATGATTTGGTCAGTAATGCTGCCAAGATAGTAGCAAGCCGGGCAGCCTAAATCAAGCCGAAAATGGAGCGGACGGGAAAATACATATCGCGGAATCAGATTGACTTACGCTGGTTTTTCTGCTCTAATGGGCGCGTGCCCGCAGAGAATGCCAGTTTTGTGTTTTTCGGCAGCGATGAAGGAGCCGCCGCTGCTGCTGCCGCTGCCGCTTATACCCGCCTGGAGGAAGGGAGCGATGGCTGGGGCAACGAAACCATTGACGGAGCCGCTGCCACTGTGGATGAGGCGGTGGATATCATAGGGCGCACTATTTCCGGCCTGCAGATGATGAATATGTTCGGCGGGCGCAAGGTTATCTGGCTCAAAGGGGCAAATTTCATGGCCGATACCCCGCAGGGTGCCCGCAGCGAGGCCGTGCAGCAGGCGCTGGAGGAACTGGTGGGGGTCATGGCCAACCTGCCGGAAGAGACTTTCTTTGTTCTCTCTGCTGCCGAGGTGGACAAGCGCCGCTCCTTTTTCAAGAAGATGGGCTCTGCCGCTGAGGTAAAGGAATTTTCCAAGATAGACACCACCAAGCCGGGTTGGGAGGGCGAGCTTTCTGCCCTCACGCTGCGCATGGCCAAGCCCCTGGGGCTGGGCTTTGATAATGCAGCGCTGGATTTATTTATCCACCGTGTGAATGAGAGCACGCGCCAGATTTCCAACGAGCTGGCCAAGCTGGATGTGTACCTGGGGCCGGAGCGCCGCACCGTGACAGCGGAGGATGTGGAGCTCATGGTGGCGGTATCGCGCAACAGTGTGGTGTTCGAGATTTCCCGCGCCATCGAGAATGGCAACTCGCGCCTGGCCGTGCGACTGGTCAATGAGCAGCTGGAGCATGGCGAGCAGGGCGTCTCCATCATGCGCGCGGCCATTGTGCCCACGGTGCGCCAGCGATTCTGCGCCCGACTTCTCATCGATACCTATAAACCCGATACCGGCAACTACCGCGCGTTCGATGCCGCGCTGAACCGCCTGCCGGCAGAGGGTCGCAAGCTCCTCCCCCTCAAAAAGGATGGCACGCCGAATACCTACGGCCTTTTCAATGCTGCCCGTACCGTGGGCAAGCTGAGCCTCCGCAAAGCCCGGCGCGATCTGCAGGCCTGCGCTGCGGCCGATAAAGCGCTGGTTTCCAGTGGTCTGGATGCGCGCGATATTCTGCATAAACTCATTGTAACGCTTACCACAGCATGAGTTATCTCGTCCCCACAGTATTTGATGTGCTGGTGATTGGCGGTGGCCACGCCGGCATTGAGGCTGCCTTGGCTGCCACCCGCATGGGCGGCACGGTGGCGCTGCTTACTCACGACCTCGATACCGTGGGGCAGATGAGCTGCAACCCCGCCATTGGCGGTTTGGCCAAGGGCCATATGGTGCGCGAGATTGATGCCCTGGGCGGTGCCATGGGGCTGAATACCGATGCCACCGCCTTGCAGTTCCGCATGCTCAACGCCTCCAAGGGACCCAGCGTGCGCGCCCCCCGCGCCCAGTGCGACAAGAGCGCCTACCGCGCCCGCATGAAATGGGTGCTCGAAACCACTCCTGGTCTCCAGCTCTTCCAGGTCGATGTGGATGAAATCGTGGTCGACGCGGGACGCGTGGCCGGTGTCACCACCACCTGGGGCCAGCGCTTTGCGGCAAAGGCAGTCGTGCTTTGCAGCGGCACTTTCATGCGCGGCCTGCTGCATGTGGGCATGGACCACCTGCCGGGCGGGCGCCTGGGCGGTGCTCCCAGCGGCATTTCGGCCAGTCTGGAAAAACTCGGCTTCCCGCTGCAGCGTTTCAAGACCGGCACTTCGCCGCGCATCCTGGGCAGCAGCATCGACTTTGCCGCGCTGGAAATGCAGCCCGGCGATACCCCGCCGCCGCTGTTCAGCTACCGTTCCACCCAGGTGCTGCACCGCGAGACCGAGCCGCACTGCACGCTCAACCACTTTGCCGATGCCGATTTTGAGCTCCGGCAGCTCCCCTGCGCCATCACCTACACCCACCAGGGTACTCACGACATCATCCGCGCCAACCTGGAGCACAGCCCGCTCTTCGGCGGCGTGATTGAAGGCACCGGCCCGCGCTATTGCCCCAGCATCGAGGACAAGGTGGTGCGCTTTGCCGATAAGGACCGCCACCAGATATTTATTGAGCCGGAGGGGCGCAGCACCGATGAATACTACCTCAACGGCCTTTCCAGCAGCCTGCCTTTCTTTGTGCAGCTGGATATCGTGCACTCCATCCCCGGGCTGGAGCACGCCCAGCTCATCCGCCCCGGCTACGCCGTGGAATACGACTTTGTGCCCCCCACCGAGCTGACCCCCACCCTGGAGACCAAGCGCGTGCGCGGCCTCTACTTTGCCGGGCAGATTAACGGCACCAGCGGCTATGAGGAAGCCGCCGGGCAGGGCCTGCTGGCAGGGGCCAATGCCATGCTCGCCCTGCGCGGGGAAGAACCCCTCATCCTGCGCCGCGACCAGGCCTACCTCGGTGTCATGGTCGATGACCTCGTGACCCGCGGCACCGATGAACCCTACCGCATGTTCACCAGCCGCGCAGAAATGCGCTTGCTGCTTCGCCAGGACAACGCCGATTTGCGCCTCACCCCGTTGGCAGCCAGGCTCGGCCTCGTCTCGGAAGAGCAGGGTGCAGTCGCCGAAAAACGCTTATCTGACATCGAGCAGGGCATTGAGCGCGCCCGCTCCCAGCGTGTGGAGGGTACGAGCCTCGAAATCTGGCTGCGCCGCCCGGATAACGACTGGCGCAAGCTCCCCGAGCCGCTCCGCTCCCAGTACCCGGATGAACTCTGGGAACCCATTGCCACCGAAATCGCCTACGCCGGCCACATCAACCGCATGCGCACCTCGGCAGAGCGCCTCCAGCGCCAGGAGGACAAGAAAATCCCCGCCTGGGTGGATTACGACGCCATCCCGGCCATGAAGACCGAAGCCCGCCAGCGTCTCAACCGCGTGCGCCCCGGCACCATCGGCCAGGCCGCCCGCATTCCCGGCATTACCCCGGCAGATATTGCCCTGCTGCTCGTCTGGATTCAGAAGCACTGAGTACTTCTTCATTTTGATAGCGAATTTTCCTCTTAGCTTAAGTGGTTTAAACTTGTGTCCTAAATTCCGGGTATATTAAAATTATAATGGCGCCGGGATTTGAGACACTGCATTAAGCCCTCTTTGGCTTGTGCAATTCATCGGGCGTGTGTATAATCAAACCAACACACGCACATGCAAAACGAACAGATACATAAGAGAGGGCGTTATAGCGCCGAGTTCA
>JAZNIZ010000057.1:0-19334 GCA_045577775.1 Akkermansia sp.
ATCTGCATGGATAACGCATGGCTGCGAGCAGAGGGATATATCTCGTTTTATCAACTCCTCAAACGCTGATTGGAAACCGCCGTATGCCATAAATGGCACGTGCGGTGGTGTGAGAGGGGGCGAAAGCCCCCTACTCAATTAGTCAGGTGCGCTGAAGAATGGAGCTATGAGGACTAATGCCTAGGGGCTGTTTCCAGCCATTTTCTTGCAAGAGCAGCCAGAACCCCCAGACCAGCGAATATAAAAATAAGCCCGGGAACAAGGGTGCGGGCGGTGTCGCCGTCGGTGCTCAGGAAGAGCCCACAGGTCAGGCAGCAGGAGATGACAACCAGGGGAAGCGCCACCTGCCAGAGGGGAAGACGGAGTATATTTCTGCCCTGGGTGGCGTGCCAGATGGCTGAGCGGAAGCAGGATAAGGCCAGGCAGAGGAGGCCGAAATGCGCGAGTGAGCCCAGAATGAGGCAGGTAATGACGGAGCTGTCCAGGGTGAAGTTGTCGCTGGGACACCGGTTTTCGTAGTAGCTGAATGAGGCTTCCGGGGCATCCATGAGCAGCTCGTTGCCGCACTGGCGGGCTACGATGTAGACGGGGGCGGTGTTGCGGTATATGCGGAAAGTGACGGTATCCCGGGTTTCCGGCACAGTGAGGGTGATATCGGATTCCCCTGGAGCAGGCGGGGTTATCTGCCAATTTTCCTTTGGCTGGGTGAAGTTGAGCTGCTCGGCTGTAAGTTCCTTTTCTGAGTTGAGCTGATATGATGGTGTGTAGTGGCGGATGTAGTAGGCGCCCAGGCGCCACTCCGGCGCGTAGAAGGTGGCTTCCCGTTGCAGTTTGCTGAGAATTTTTTCAGGTATGTGGCGGCGGGGGGAGTTGATGCTACGGCAAATCCATGGTTCCTGCACCTGGATTCCGGTGAGCGGGTCGCAGGCCATGTGCGTGGTAGTGAGTTGCCCGCTGAGCCGCACCAGCTTGCCTTCGAGCGCCGGATTGACGATGGCGGGGTCGGCATCGTAGATTTTTTCCTTGCATAATTTCTGGACCGGGAGCCCTATGCAGAGGACATAACCGATACATCCAACCAGGCAGGTCAGGAAAACATAGGCGGCCACGGCGGTGTGCCCCAGCACCCAGAGCCAGCGCAGAACCTGCCTGGGGACAATGTGTTCGAGAAGCTGGTTGCATTTGCATTCGATGATGTTCCAGATTTTGCCGGGGTGTTCCATGTTATCTGTTATGATAGCCAGGCGGGGGGTGGCGTTCAATCATAAAAATCCGGCATGCCGCGTTTTTCTACTTTTCATGTGCGGAAAAGGGCGTATAATGTTGCTGTTCATAAAAATTTTCCTTATATCATAATCATGAAAATCTGGTTCGATGGTAAGCTGGTTGACAAGGAAGACGCCAAGGTGTCTGTCTTTGATCATGGTGTTCTGTATGGTGATGGCTGCTTTGAGGGTATCCGTTTTTATTCTGGCAAGGTGTTCCGCCTGGAGGAGCACATTGTGCGTCTCTTCAACTCCATGCGCTACCTCATGATTGATCTGCCCTGGAGCTTTGAGGAAGTGTGCGAGGCTACCAAGGAAACCGTGGCAGCCAGCGGCATGGAGGACGGTTACATCCGCCTTGTGGTGACCCGCGGTGTGGGCGACCTGGGGCTGAATCCTCGCAACTGCCCCAAGGCTAGCATGTTCATCATTGTGCAGAATATCGCTCTGTATCCCAAGGAAATGTACGAAAAGGGCCTGAGTATGATTACATCCTCCTTCCGACGTCCGAACCCGGATGTGCTTTGCCCGCAGGTGAAGAGCCTCAACTATCTGAACGGTATTTCCGCCAAGATTGAGGCCGTGGCTGCCGGCGCCGGCGAGGCGCTCATGCTCAACCAGCGTGGCAATGTGGCCGAATGCACCGGCGATAACATCTTTATCGTGGTGAATGGTGAGGTGCAGACTCCCCCGCTGACCGAGGGTGGCCTGGGTGGCATCACCCGCCATGCGGTAATGGATATCTGCGCCGAGCTGGGCATCCCCTGTGTGGAGAAGGTGATGAACCGTTTCGATATTCTCTGCGCCGATGAATGCTTCCTGACCGGCTCTGCTGCCGAGGTGATTGCTGCCACTTCTCTGGATGGCCGCACCATTGGCGCAGGCGTGGCTGGCCCCATCACGAAGCGAATTCTGGCTCGTTTCCAGACGCTGGTGCGCGAGTAAGAAACGAATTTCAACCGGGGCGGCGGGTGCAGACCTGGCCGCCCCTTTTTATTCCGGACATGGAAAAGCTGTACGAAGGGAAGTTTCTCAACATGGTGCGCGAGGGGCGCTGGGAATACTGCGAGCGTGTGAACAATACGGGTGCGGTGATGGTGTTTGCCTGTACTCCGGAGGGCAAAGTGCTGCTGGTGGAGGAGTTTCGCCCGCCTATCGGCCAGCGCTGCCTCTGTTTCCCTGCCGGGCTCAGCGGCGATGAAGGCCAGGAGAGCGATGCCGCCGCTGCCCGACGCGAGCTGCTGGAGGAAACCGGCTACGAGGCGGAAGAGATGAAGTTCCTTTTCCATGGACCTTCATCCCCGGGGCTTACCTCCGAAAGCCTTTCCTTCTACCTGGCTACGGGGCTGCACCGCGTGGCGCCCGGTGGTGGGGTGGATAGCGAGAACATCACAGTGCGCGAAGCCCCGCTGGATGATATTGATGCCTGGCTCGCCGCCCAGGTGGAGCAGGGAATTGCCCTAGACCCCCGCATTTACACCGGGTTGTATTTCCTCCTATCTGCCGCGAAGAAGTGAAATGGGCCGGGGGTAGCCGTGTTTCGCTTCTGTTGTTCTTGACAATTCGGGGAGTCTGGTGTATACGGTGCGCATGATTATTGATACGCATTGCCACCTGGTTCACGAGAAATATGATAATCTGGAACAGCTGCGGGCTGATTCCCTGGAACTTGGGGTGGGGCATTGCATTTCGCAGGGTACGCATCCGCAGGACTGGCTCCCGCAGCTGGAGCTGGCACGCCGTATGCCGGATTTCGTGACTTCCTGCCTGGCAGCGCATCCCTCAGAGGTGACCAACGTGAGCGATGCGGATTTTGAGTACATGGCTGACTTGTGCCGCCAGTACCCCCAGGCGGCGATTGGTGAGGCCGGGCTGGATTATTTCTGGGATGCCCCGGAGGGCTGGGATGAGGCGGTGTACCACGCCCGCCAGCGCGTGCTGCTGGAGAAACATTTCCAACTGGCGCAGGAACTGGGGCTGAATATCTCACTGCACACGCGCGATAAGGAAGGCACGGCCTGTTTTGACGATACTTTTGCCATTGCCCGCAATTTCCCGAAAGTCCGCCCGGTGTTTCACTGCTTCATCGGCAGCAAGGAGCAGGCCAATGCGGTGTTTGAGCAGCTGGATGGCCTGGTGTCTTTTACCGGCATCATCACGTTCAAGAAAACGACCGATGTGCAGGCTGTGGCGGCCTGGGCTCCGCTGGAGCGTGTGATGGTTGAGACTGATTCGCCCTATCTCTCGCCGGAACCGCACCGGGGTAAACTGAATATCCCCGGGCGCACCCGCTTTGTCGCTGAAAAACTCGCATCCCTGCGCGGCATCTCGCTGGAGGAAGTTGCCGCTGCCACTACGGCCAATGCCTGCCGGTTCTTCCGCCTGCCGGCGCTGGTGGATTAATCGCCGTATATCTGGCGGCGGCGGTAAAAGAGGTAGAACGAGGTGCAGTTTACCCCGCTGAGCAGACCGCAGCACAGGCTCAGGAACATGGCCGCCTGCTGTACATGCTTAATGGCTCTGGACCAGAAGGAATTCTGCCAGGGATAGATGAGTTGCAGGCATTGTGGCTCTGGTTGTGTGCTTTCTATGAGCGTTATGAGAAAAAGCGTAATGCAGGCAAGCAGAATGATGATGTTGGCAGCAAGAAGACCGCCGCGGAACCACCGCAGGATTCGAGGTTTTTGCAGGAAAAAGAGACTGGCGAAAGCCGCTGCCAGTGCCAGCCCGGCCAGCCAGAGTGTGAGCATGCCCACCAGGTTGTTGAAGCTTTGTTGCGAGAGCAGGATGTCTTCTGCATCCTTGGGGTTGGCTACTTGTTCGTAGGCATCGGGCGAGGGGGGGAGCGGTTCGCCTGTGGCTACAAGTTGCCACGAAAAGAATATCAGACAGAGCAGTGCGCAAATGAAGAGCAGGGTGGATTTCATGCGTTTTCAGCAGTGGTTCGACTTCATCCTACATGAGTGCCTTTTTGTTGTCAACTATCCGGGCCGTCTCGCTTGTGTCATGCGGGCGGGAACAAGATTCCTGCACAAATTCCTGCATAAATCATCTTCAAAAACGGATTTTTAGCTTGTGACATGGGGCCGATTGCGCTATAATGTGCCATGTAACGTTATGAATATTCAACCGAAATTCACCCCCGTGCTCGACCCGGCCTTCGTGGCTCCGGTGCTTTGGAATAAGGCTTTTGCCGATAAGGTAGCTGCTACTCCCGGTTCTCATACTGTGGAGCTGGCGCTGACTCGTCTGGATGGTACCTGCTTCCGCTGGAGCGGCAAGATCCTGCCCCAGGAAGGCGAAAATGTTGCCCTGAACAATCAGTACATTGAACGCATCGTCAAGTTCCTTCTCTGGATGAAGGGCGGCTGCACTATCATGGTGGCTGGCGATGACCAAATTGCCGATATGCTGGCGGCTACCTATAGCGCAGGTGGTGCCCGCGAGTTCGACTGGGACTTCATCGGTAAGAAGATTTATGACCAGCCCATTCAGGTGGTGAAGGTGGCCTCTGCTGCAGACCTGCCTGCCGAAAACAGCACTTCTGTTTCCCTGGGACGCAATCTGGATGGCTACCGCATTGGTTTCGACCTGGGTGGTTCCGACCGCAAGTGCGCCGCCGTGGTGAACGGTGAAGTTGTGTTCTCTGAGGAAGTGGTGTGGGACCCCTACCACCAGACCGACCCCATGTACCAGCTTGAGGGTGTGGATGACTCCCTGCTGCGCGCTGCCAAGCATCTGCCCCAGGTGGACGCTATCGGTGGTTCTGCTGCTGGTGTGTATGTGAACAGCGAACCCCGCGTGGGTTCTCTCTTCCGCGGTATCTCTCCGGAGGATTTCCAGAACGTAATCCGCGGTATGTTCGGCACGCTCAAGGACCGCTGGTCTGAGCGCATGGGCAAGGAAGTTCCCTTCGAAGTGGTGAACGACGGTGAAGTGACCGCTCTGGCCGGTGCCATGGGCATGAACGATGATGCTGTGCTTGGTATCGCCATGGGTACCTCTCTGGCAGCCGGTTATGTGGACCCCGAGGGTCATATTATGCCCTGGCTTAATGAGCTGGCCTTCGTTCCGGTGGACTACCAGGAGGATGGTGGCGTAGACGAATGGTCCAAGGACAAGGGTGTGGGGGCCATGTATTTCTCCCAGCAGGCTGTTGCCCGCCTTGCTCCCCGCGCCGGTTTCGAGTTCGGCTCCATGCCTTACCCGGAGCAGCTCAAGAAGGTGCAGGCCGCTATGGCTGAGGGCGATGACCGCGCTCGCAAGATTTACGAGACAATCGGTGTGGAATTCGGCTACACCATTGCTTACTTTGCAGATTTCTACGATGTGCGCAACCTCCTTTTCCTGGGTCGTGTAGCCACGGGCGACGGCGGTCAGCTCATCATCGACAAGGCCAACGAAGTACTCAAGGCCGAGTTCCCGCAGCTCAACATCACGCTTTGCGTGCCGGATGAGAAGACCAAGCGCCACGGTCAGGCTGTTGCCGCTGCTTCTCTTCCCAAGCTCGGTTAATCCCTGCTGATTTCAGGGGCAGAGGAGGGGGTCATACTCCTCTGCCCCTTTTCTAATACATGACAATCACTTTTCTTCTCGCGGTCTTCTGAATTTTTTTATCTGCTATGATGGCCCAGCACGATTTCTGGACATGCCCGCAGTGCGGTACTCAGCTCGACATTTCCTCATTGGGCTTCCATGTGGAAATTGCCTGCCCGCAGTGCGGCGAGCGAGCGTGTGTTCATTCCATGCTGGCCAATTACAAGATTGATTCCGTCCTGGGTATTGGTGGCATGAGCGTGGTGTTTCGTGCTCGCGACCTGGTGCTGGGGCGACCATTGGCCATTAAGGTGTTGAATGATACCTACCGCGATGAGCCAGAACGCATTGCCGGCCTGGAAAATGAATGTGCTCTGATGGCGAAGGTGCGCCACGAGAATGTGGTAAATGTCTATTCTGCTGGTTGGTCTCGTAATCAGTTCTATATTGCAATGGAGCTGGTGGACGGTCGCAACCTGGAGTTGATTGTAGCAGACCGTGGTTTCCTGCTCCCGGCAGATGCGTTGGAGATTATTCGCCAGGTTTCGCTTGGTTTGCAAGCGGCGCATGAAGCAGGGCTTCTGCACCGCGATGTGAAGCCCGGCAATGTGCTGATTACCCCGGAAGGCCAGGCCAAGGTGCTTGACTTTGGCCTCTCTCTGGAGGACAAGCCGGGTGTTGGAATAGAAGATGTTATCTGGGCAACTCCCTATTACGTGCCGCCGGAGACCTTGCACCGCGAATCAGAAAGTGCGCAGACGGATATATACGCGCTGGGTATGACCCTGCGTAACCTCCTCACCGGCGAATCTGTGCTGCCGGGTACTCCCCAGAGCTTGTCCGAAATGGTTGCAGCTAAGAAAACCTTGCCGTCTATTGCCACGGTGGCGCCGCATCTGGAGCCTCGTCTCTGCCAGTTGGTGGATCACATGACCGCGTATGAGGTATCGGAGCGCCCTGCCAGTTATGATGACCTGCTGACCGAAATTGTGGAAGCCCAGGCGGCTTTAGTTGTTGCGCTCGACCCGGAGGAACGCGCTCGCCGGTACCGCCACAAATTGCTTGCTGCGGCCGGTGGCCTTGCCAGCATAATCGCGGGGCTGATAGGCGGCTTCCTGGTAGCGCTTATCACACCTTCGGGGCGCGTGCAGGATGCACTTGATGCTGAAATCATGCGTTGGAAAGACCGTGATTCCTACTTGGAGGCTCAGGCCTTGCTGAGCGAAGGAAAATGGTCGGAGGCTGCGGCAGAATTCGAAGCGCTTGCCTCGCCGAAGAAGGAACCCGCCCTGGCAGCAAATGCTACTATCATCCGCATGGCAATGGCTGTTCTGGAGGACCAATCGACGGAGGAGGGCTATTCCCGCCTGGCTGAAATTGCGAAGCAGGCCGATGAGGTGAGCCCATCGGGTGCGCGGCATTATGCCGCTTTGCGAGAGCTGGTTGATGCCTTGGAGAATGATTACGAACAGGCTGCAAAAAAGGCAGATGAAATGGATAACTCTCTGCTGAAGGTTGCAGCCCAGGTTCTGGCGGCAGACCGCTATGTTCACAAAGGACGTTATTCCGATGCCATGGAGCGGATTACCTCCATCCTGGATGGATTGAAGGCTTGCCAGTCTGAATCTCTCCGCGAGCAGGTCGATGAATATCGCATGGCGGCACCACGGCGTGCTTCTCGTGTGGCCTTGAGCGAAGCAAAAAAACTTTTCCACAGCGGTAGGTTAGAAGTAGCTACGGCTATGGTAGATGACTTGTTGAAGCTCAAAATCGGACGCCTGGAAAAGGAGGAAATCCGGGTGCTGAATGAAGCTGCCACTATTATGCTGGTGGCTCGTGAAACGCTGAAAAAGCGGGGGCTGACAACCTTGACACCCTCCAGTACCCCCTCAGAAATACGCAAGGCTGTTCTGACTCTGGACGATGTGGACAGGCTTCCCTCTGAACTGTACTGCTTGTCTCTGATTCTGCGTGGGGATTACAACGTCGCATTCCGGGATAACCCCTATGCCAAAACCCCGGACAGTAACGAACCCTTTGCTGTCATTATGCGCGATTGGAAAAAACGCCTCGAAAAATAAATCAGAGCCCCAGCAGGCAGCCCAGTGTGAAGGGTAGCGCGCGTATTCCCTTGGGCGGCGTCAGTATTTCTGCTCCGCTGACCTGGGCGGCAAATGAAGGCTTCGGGTTTACCAGAACTGCTTTTTCGCAGATGCTGATCATGGGCAAATCTGCTGCGCTGTCGGTATAGCCGATATCGGCTTTTTCGAGGCCGATGCGAGCGAGCCTCACCAGTTTGTTGGCGCCTTTGTTGTTTCCCGGCTCGGGGATGGAAGGCATCAGCTCCACCTTGTCTGCCAGCTGGGTGGGGGTGCCGATGGTGTGGGTGAAGCCCAGTTCTTTTCCCACAAGCAGGGCCCACCAATCGGGCGAGGCGGAGCAGAGCACGGTGGTATCTCCTGCGGCCTGGTGCGCCCGCAGGCGTTCCAGCACGTCCGGATATAGAATCTGGAGGATTTCATCCTGTACAAATTGCTGGCATTCGGCCAGCAGTTGCTCTCGTTTCATTCCCCATGCGTAGGCCAGGAAGGCTCGCTTCATGCGCTCGGTGTTGATGATATGTAACCCGCGCAGAATGCCCATGGGAATGAGCCAGAACAGGTAGAGCCGCCGCCAGCCGTGGCGGCGCAGAATCCAGCGGGCAAAGCGCAGCTGCGAATCACCGGCAAACAGCGTGCCGTCCATGTCGAAGAGTGCTGTCATAATCAGTAGCGGCGGTGCAGAATGCGGTATTTCCAGATGCTCATTATGATAGCTCCCAGAATAATGCCCCCCAGGTGGCCGGCTTCGCCACCGGCATTGCTGAGGTTGAAGAGAATGGTGCCTGCGGCCAGCGCTATCACGATGATGGCAAAGGTGCGCAGTCGCAGTGTAACCGGCGGGAAGAGAAGCGATATCTGCACGTCCGGGTACATGAAGGCACAGGCTACCATGACTCCGTAGATAGCGGCAGATGCCCCTACCAGCGGTATCATCTCCCAGCAGGAAACATGTCCTGAGTATCCGGCATAGGCGGCCAGGTCATTGCAGATAAGTAAATCATGCGGCGTGCCGAGTATGGAGCTGTATAGCCCCAGGCCCGCCAGCAGTGAGGAGAACAGGGCTCCCGCTATACCACAGGCAAGGTAAAAGGCCAGGTAGCGCTTTGGCCCCATGATGCTTTCCACCGGCGGACCAAAGAAGTACAGTGCCCACATGTTGAATATAAGGTGCATCATGTTGGCATGTACAAACTGGTAGGTGATCATGCGCCAGATCTCACCCTTCAGAAAACAGCTAAACCAGGAATAGGAACAGAGTATCTCGAATATGGAGGTCTTAGGTGCCTGCGGAAATGCAATGTTCAACAAGGCTTCTTTCTGCACCATGAGACCCACCATAAATACCACGATATTGATGATGATGAGGGCGTTCGTGACACTGAGTCTTTTCTCGTTCATAATTGGAAATTAGATGTGACAGGGGGCAGGGGTGTTCAATCTCAATCGGGTGGTTTTAGCTCTTTCTGCAGATTTGGTCCATGCGTTCACCCATAGCGGCTATTTCCTCGAAGCTGAGGATGTGTTCCATGCTGCATGCGGCTGATTCGGCTCGTTCGGGGGTGAGCCCGCCTACTTCTACAAGAAATCGGCGCAGGATGCTGTGTGAGCGTATGACCAGGTCTGCGTATTGCTTCCCTTTTTCGGTGAGTTCAATGGGAGCATAGCGGCGGTAGGTGATGAAACCGCCCTCGGCAAGTTGCCTGGCTGCTACAGTAACACTGGGTTTCTTGACATTGAGCATGGCAGCCACATCGCTCACCTGGGCCCGGCCGTTTTCCCGGCACAGATGCCCGATGGCTTCTAAGTAGTCCTCAGCGCTGCGGCTGAGTCTGGTGAAGTTCTGGCTCATGCTCTCTTTTTACGCAGCGTGGCTACACATTCCAGGTGTTTGGTCTGGGGGAAGAGGTCAAACGGCTGTACTTCTACTACTTCGTACCCGGCTTTGTCGAATTCTGCCAGGTCTCGAATCTGGGTGGCCGGGTTGCAGGATACATAGACCACCCGGGCCGGACCAAAGGCGAATAACTGGTTCAGGAACGCCATGTCGCAGCCCTTGCGGGGCGGGTCGATGACCACGGCACTTTCTTCTGCCGGGAAATCTACCTGCTCAAAGATGGCCTCGGCACTTGCTGCCAGGAAACTGGCATGGGTAATGCCGTTGCTGCGGGCATTGGCGCGGGCCCAGTCGGCACTCGTTTCGCTGACTTCCACACCCAGTACCTTTTCAAAATGTGGTGCCAGGGTAAGGGCGAACAGGCCGCTGCCGCAGTAGGCATCCACCAGGTAGCGGGCTCCATCTGCGCAGGCCTGGCGGGCCACATAGCCGGTAAAGGCGGGCAGGATATAGGGGTTGTTCTGGAAGAAATCTCCCGCCAGGAAATTGAAGGTGAGCTCACCTACATGCTCGGTGCAGACGGCGTTGTTATTGGTAATAACGCTGCCTTCGCTCACGCGCATGAGCAGGGTGGCACCACGCTTGTATTGCGCGGCGGCCTGGTGAACAGCCTTGCGCACTACCGGCAGAGCATCGTTCAGCTCAGCCATGGCAATGGGGCATTGCTTTACGTCGCACACCTCGCTGCGGGATCCCACGCGCAGGAAACCAATGTTGCCCACCTTCGCCTCTTTCGGTTTGTGGAAATGCGGGGTGATTTTGCTGCGGTATCCATATATCTGGGGCGAGGCAATCGCAGGGAGCACCGGTAGCTCCAGCCCCGCCTGCAGCCGCAGCAAATCGGCTACCTGAGCTGTTTTCCATTCAAGCTGGGCGGCATATTCCAGGTGCTGGTACTGGCAGCCTCCGCAGTAGCCATATACCGGGCAGAGCGGTTGCACTCGCTGCGGGGCGGGTTCTATTACCTCAACCAGATCGGCCAGGGAGCAGTTTTTCTCATTGCGGTAAATGCGGGCGCGCACGCGCTCGCCCGGCAGGGTGTAGGGAACAAATACGACCCAGTTGTCGATACGACCGACACCATGCCCCTGGTTGGAAAGATTGTCTATGGTAAGTTCCACCTCCTGGTGGTAGGCAAAGGGAACAGGCACGAATTTGCGAGGTGGTGTATCCATGGTTATTTCTTTTTGTTGAGTTTGCCATCTATGCTCATGGGAAGCTGTCTGCCCATGAGCGGTGAGCGCAGCCCCCGCAGTTCTACCGAATTGGGCAGGGGCGTGTCTTCTTCTTCTTCGTTATCATTAGCTGAAGGGGTGAACAGGCTACCGCGCAAAGCCCCCCTTGCTGGCGGTGGGGCAGGGGCAACTGCCAGGCTGGGTGCCGGCGGTAGTGGTGTTGTTTCGGGGCTTATTCCTGGTGTCGGTTTGTGAACCACCACTACCTTCTCCTGCACTGGTGCAGCAGTGGGTACAGGGGCGGGTCTGGCCTTTTCTTTCTTCTTGTCATGCTGGGCAAGCATTTTTCTGGCTGCCGCCTGCTGTTTTTCTGTTGGTGCCGCCGGGGCAACCTCTGCCGGGGTGTCAACCTGCACTTTGCGGCGGCCTCTGCTGGAAAACAGCTGGGGGCGGCGTCCCTGTGGAGCTCTTGCGGCATCGCCTCCCTCTACCTCTAGTGCCGCCTTTCTCGCGGCTTCTGTTATAACCCGTTCTCTCGCTTTCTCCTGTGCCAGCTTTGCCAGTTCTTCTGCTTTTCTCATGCGGGCTTCTGCCTCCATGCGGGCTTTTTCTGCTGCTGCTACGCGAGCCTGTGCCTCCCGTGCCGCCTGCTGCGCAGCTGTGTAACGAGCTTCGGCTTCCTGCCGCGCCAGTTCCTCTGCCAGTGCCTTCCGCTGCGCTTCCATTACGGCTCTCTCTGCTGCACTCGCTGTGGCCTGAGCCTCTGCGTTCCGGGCTTCGTCCAGCAAGGTGCTTTCTTCTGCCTGCAAGGCATCTGATCGCTCGTGGCTGCTCTGCTGGGCTGAAGGCTCGGCAGGCAGTTGCTGGTTTAGCGTGCAGGAACTCAGCAGAACTACTGCTGCGCTGAAACAGAAGATGGAAGTTTGAGCCTTCATGCGCGCCTATACTACCATGCAGTATCCCCATGTGGCAAGCAATAATCCTGTCTCTGAATTGTCCTTGTGTACATGAATGACGAAAAAATATGCCATTTCTCTGCAATTCTCTTGACATTTTGTCGGAAGTGAGTAAACTCTCCCCACCAAAACGAAAAACCAATTTAATTTTCATCTGAATTATGGCTCACACCCAGTCCGCTAAGAAGCGTATCCGCCAGACGATTAAGCGCACCGCTATCAACCGTTCCATCATGTCCCGCGTTCGCACCCTTCGCAAGAAGGTTGCTGAGGCCGTGGAGACCAAGGATGCCGCTGCCGCCGCTGTGGCATACAACAACTTCGCTTCCGCCATCGACAAAGCTGCCAAGAAGGGCACCGTGCCGGCCAACCGCGCCGCTAACTACAAGAGCAAGGCTGCGAAGGCCCTGGCCTCTATCGCCTGAGTTTCTTTTCAGGTTTTCCGTTTTTGAACATGGTGGAGTATCGGTTCAGACCGGTGCTCCACCTGTCTTTCCCTCTCGCATGCGCCAGGATTATAAGGAAATTGCTACTACCGTGGTAAATGACCCCACCAGCTACAAGGTATGTGTGGTCTGTGGGGCTATTGTCGACAAAGCCTCCCCCACCTGCCCGGAGTGCCTGGCCTACCGATTTGACGAAAATCCATCCCTTGTGGCTGACCGCGCGGTGGATATGGCTGCTCGCCCGCAGCACGCCGTTTCTCACCACGACACCCTTGAGTAACGATGCCATGTGGTGGCCGCAGCTGGCAGCTGGCGCGCGAGCGCTGGCAGCTCCCGCGCTCGGGCGCAATCATGGGTATCCTCAATGTTACCCCCGATTCGTTTTCTGATGGGGGATTGTACGCAGGGGTAGATGCTGCGGTGGCGCATGCCCGCCAGCTCGTAGCCGGTGGGGCAGATATCATCGATATAGGCGGCGAATCCACCCGCCCCGGCTCATCCGAGGTGCCGGTACAGGAGGAATTGCTTCGCGTACTCCCCGTGGTGCAGGCCCTGCGTGCCGAATTCCCGCACCTTCGACTTTCCATTGACACCCGGCACGCCGAAGTGGCGCAGGCGGCACTGCTGGCCGGAGCCGATGTGGTGAACGATATCACCGGCCTGGCAGACCCCGCCATGCGGCAGGTGTGCGCCCAGCACCCCTGCGGTGTGGTGATCATGCACATGCAGGGAACTCCGCGCATTATGCAGCTCGCACCCCATTATCGCGATGTTTTGGCCGAAGTGCGTACCTTTTTTGAGCAACGTGTGGCACTGGCCGTTGCCTCCGGAATTGCGCAGCAGCGCCTCTGCCTGGATCCCGGCATTGGCTTTGGCAAAACCACAGAGCACAATGTGGCGCTGGTTCGCGGGTTGGAGCAGCTTCGCGTGCACGACCTGCCCATACTCATGGCGCTTTCCCGCAAGCGTTTCCTGGGTGAATTGCTCTGCGATGCCGCTGCGGCAAAAGAATCTCCCTTGCCCACGGTAGTCATGAGCCTGCTTGCGGCAGACAGCGGGGCAGATATGCACCGCGTGCATGATGTGGCGGCGCTGCACCAGGCGCTCTGCCTGCGCGGGCATGTGCGCTAAAAGTTGGCTATAACATCTTGCTAACACCTGTTCCCCCGGGCAGAATGGAGATATGGCCTATCTCGTTTCCTTTGCCCTGCTCGTGGCACTTACCGCCTGGATAGTAGGTGTCTACAATAACCTGGAGCACCTGCGCGGCGTGGTCTGCAACTGCTGGGGGCAGTGGCGGCGCGTGACCCACCAGCGCAACGAATGCCTGAGCCATTTTACCACTGAACTGGCCGCCTGCCTGCCATCCGGCGATTCTCTGCCGCAGGATTTACGCCGCATGGTCGATGATTCGGAGCGCTCGCTAGCGCTTGCTCTCGAACCCCGCTGGAACAAGATGCACGGCTTTGTGGGCAAGGCCGAACAATTGCTGCGCTTTGCCGCAGAACGCTCGGTGCAGGTGGTGGAGGAATCGCCCACACTGCGCAGCCATGAAACCCTGTTGCGCCTCTGCAGCAGCACCGCCGTCTCCCTTTACCAGCAAGAGCAGGTGACCACCCTGTTCAATCGCGCGGCCCACGAATACAACTCGGCGCTCTCCACCCCATCGGCCCGCTTCCTGGCACCCATGCTTGGCTTTATTGCTGCCGATACGCTCGAAGCCTGACCCTCCTCCTAAAAAAAATCCCCGCGGCATCGTTGCGATACCGCGGGGATTGTAAAGCCGTATGCCGGTGCAGAACTTAGTTCTGCGGCACTTCACCATCCGGGTAAATCAGCTCCTTCGGAGCAGGGGCAATGGCAGAAATCGTCATCATTACCGGAGTGCCACCCATCTCAAGCGGCAGACGCAGCTTGTCGCCCACCGAGTGGCCGATAAGCTTGGCACCCAGCTTGGAGCTGTAAGCCACAATGTTCTCCTCAGGCACAGAGTCCCAGGCACCCAGAATGGTGTATACCACCGTGCGGTGCTTCGGGGCAGTGAAGGTAACCTGCGTACCCATGCCGGTCACGCTGCAATCCACATTGCTGAAATCGGTGGGGTCGGCCTGGGCCAGCAGGCGGGAAAGCTCCTCGCTGCGGCGCAGCAGCACGCGCTGCGTAGCCTTGGCATCCTGGTAACCACCGTTCTCGCGAAGGTCGCCCTCGGCGCGGGTGATTTCGAGATCGTGCTTGTTCTTGGGCAGGCGCACATTGATGATATCCTCCAGCTCGGCCTTGCGGGCTGCATAAGAGCGCAGAGAAACAAACATGCTCTGCTTCTCCTTGCCGCCGCGGCGGGTCAGGGCAATCTCCTGCAGGGAAGGGTGTACCTTCATCATGTTGGCCAGCAGTAGGTTGCGGTCCAGATCCGGCAGCACCGAGGAATCATACAGCGACTTGGCAAACGGACGTGCCTCCAGCTCGGAAAGCCCCTTCACCAAATCAGGAGCCAGCTCCTTATCATCCAGCAGCAGGTTGCGCAGACGCAGGGCGCGGTTCGGACCTCCCTCAGAGCTGTCGCGCTCAATCGCGCTCATAATGGCAGCACCCAGGGGCATCAGATTCTTGTTCACCACTTCAGCGGCCACCCCATTGCGCTCCTTGCAAATCCAGATGAGCACTTCCGGGCTCAGGCTCTGGCGGGAAATGCCGTTCGCAATATCGTTGAAAAGCTGCTCTTTGGCACCCTTCGAGATAATGAAATCTGCGGCAGGTGCAGTCACCTTTGCACCACCAAACAGGAAAATGTTGGTAGCGTAGGGCAACCAGCTGTCGCCCATGGCCTCGGGCAGGGCCTCGTACACCTCGCGCTGGCGGGCTGCTGTAAGCTCACCAATGTAGCCCACAAGCTCCTCGGAGGTGATGGTCTTGATCTTATCTGCCATGGTGGTGATAGTCTCCACCCCGGCGGCGCTCAGCGCAGCATCCATCGCCTTCTTATCCTCCTCGGTGGTGGCAACTGCCTCCAGAATATCATCGCGGATGATGACCAGCTCCAGCACATGCTGCGGTTCCGTGAACCCGCGGGCAATATCCTCCTCCATGGCCTTCACCAGCTTGGCCACCAGCTCATACTCGCCCTTCAGAACCTCCAGACGCGACTGGTCCAGAATGCGCACGCAGGACTCCAGCGAGGTGGCATCATTGTAATCATCCAGCAGAGCCTCTGCGGCAGATGTGGCCTTGCGCAGCACAATAGCCTCACCGCGCTTCGTGGGAAGACGGAAACTCGGGTTGTCGCGCATGGCGGCGCGGGCCTTCTCCCACCAGTTCTTCCAGTCGGCGGCCTCAATTACGCGCCCACTCAGGAACTTCTCCAAATCCTCCGGCTGCATCGGCAGCACATCATCAATCCCCTCGCGAAGCGAAATGTTCGAGGTGAGCACCATGCGCACAAAGTCCAGCATCGTGTCCTTATCCGTGGCCTGCTTCTTGCAGCCCTCCAGGTCATCAAAGATAGTAATCAGGAAGTGACCGGCAGGAATCGGCGTCAGCTGGTTGAACGCCAGCTTCAATCCCAGAATCTTGCCTTCGTTCCCATTCTCGAAATCAATCTTGATTTTGCTCTTAGCCAGGGACCACGCGGCAACCTTGCCCACACCAAGGTCCTGGTGCATTACATATTTACCGGGTGCGAACTGGTTCAGTCGGGCCGCAAAGTCGGCCGGAATCTTGCCAGCGGATACTAATTTTTCAAGGTCGGCATGCATACGTGAGTGACATGATACCATATCTTTCGTCAAGGTCAATCCCTGACATTCACTTTTCTGTTATTTTTTTATTTTTTTCACTTTTTCACGCACGCGCGCGAATGTTTGCACACTTCTATCCTGTGCGAAAAATCCCCGAATTTTCCCAAAAAATAAAAAAATGCAAAAAATGCAAAAAAAGTCTTGCAATCTGATTTCGATTGGTGTATACTTCGCTCGTCCTCACCAGGACAAACAAAAAACAGAAAACGGGGTATTAGCTCAGTTGGTAGAGCGTCTCAATGGCATTGAGAAGGTCAGCGGTTCGAATCCGCTATGCTCCACTTCTACAGACGGGCGGCAGATTTTTCGTGAATCTGCCGCCTTTTTCATTTTTGCCTATGTCTTAGCGGGTTACACGCCCGTCCGGCAATCCCCTTCCGGGGTGAAATCAGGCTGTTAAATGCAATCCCGGAGGCTTAAACACCCCAAACGCCTCTGCACGCCTCCGCTAAACGCGGTAGTATACATCTACCTTGCTTTGTTCACACGAACCTCAAAAGGCTTGCGCTTAGAGTTTTGTAAATGTGATGGGTTTAGCGTTCGCTACCCTCCGGGGTGCGGTAGACGTGGCGGGGGTATCGCAGTAGCTTATTTTTAGCGTAACTCGTTAATAGCAAGCACTTCTTCCGTTCGCTCAACGTAAGACAAGGCTTTCCGGTTGGGTGTTTGGAACCGGCTCCGGCAAGGTACAAAAACACCTTGCCAAGAGTAGGATGCGTCCGTTGGGGAGCCGTTGCTCCCGGGAATACCCTTCCTACCCGGCAAGGTGTCGTTTTGTTGCATTTAGCGGTGCCTTACGTAGACGTAGGCTTGTCGTCCTTGTCCTTAATGCGTTCGAGTAGCTCCTCGTTGGCTCGCTGGACGAACTGGCAGGTAGCGCACTTGCTCTCTGCTTCATGGCGTAGCCTGCGCTCCTCGTTGTAGAGGTTCTCGTAACGCTCGGCGCGTTTCACTTCACGCCACAGGAAGATACCCATGATGGCACCTACGGATGCCCCGTTCTGGATGCACTCCAGAATAGGGTTGAGCTCGGTAGCGGTAGCAATGGAAACTACGGCCAGAGCATTGGCGATTACAATACCGCCGGTTACTGCAGAATTGGTCATGATTCGTGATTGCGGTTAGTGGTTGATAAGAGCCAGCAAGGCATCCTTGTTGGCAAGGAGTTGAAGAAGTCCTGCGTGTTCATCCGCAGTCAGGTGTGAGACGGTGTCGGCGGCATGGCGAACCTGAATCTCCCACGTGTAGAGTGGAATCAGATTGGTATACTGCCATTGCCCGTCCCCGCCAATACATCCGGTTTCCGGTTCGGAAGTGCTGGTGACAGCAAAGCAACATTGATGCCCGGCGGCATACTGAGTTCCATCAGCGTAGTCGATGGTATGAAACGTGACCAGAAGCATATCCCCGGTTTCTACATCAAAGGGCTCAAACACCCAGCGCAAGGTTTCCCCTACGGAGTGCTGCTGATAGTTCGTGCTGGTAGCAAGGAGAGCCTTGTTTCCGATGCTGTCCTTTTTCCATACCTTAGCCAGAATATCAGTATTGGCCGGAGCGGCGTTACCGCCCGTTCGGCATTGAGTGGAGAGAGAACGCACTTGTCCTCTGTACTTCATTACCATGCCAAAGCCGTAGATATTGGCATTATCGGTGGCTGTTCCGGGCGGCGATTGATACATGGTTGCCAAGGCAGACGTACCCAAATCCGCGAAGAAGTCTGTTTTCTCTCCTGTGTTCCCCTCAGTCAGCCACAGCTCGTAGGCTGAGGCTCCGGTTTCTCCCGGCTCGCCCTGTTCTCCCTTAGAGCCACGGTCGCCCTTCAGGGATGCGAGCCATGCTTCTTCGGTACCAACAAAGCCGTTGGCCATGGCTACATCGTAGGCAGACATGCCGGAAACATCCACAGCAAGGCCACCGGAGGAAGTCTTACCTACCGGGCGGACATTCTTGCCGGAAATCGGCTCATTCGTTCCCAGCATCACGAATCCGGCGGTATCAGCAGTAGCTTGCTTGCTGTTCACCCAGGACTTAGTGGCCACTAAATCCGGCGCGGGGTATTCTCCGGTAGCGGCTTCCGGTGCTTCCGAGGCAAGGCGGATAATATCGTTGATGATAGTCGTCTGGAGCGTGTCGGACAGACGGGTTTCGCCGTCCTCCATCCAAGCGAACTCGGTCATGGCCGCAAGCGTAGCCGGGGAGCTTTCCTTGCCCTCGCCCACATCGAGCGCGTCATTTAGCGCAAGAGAGGAAGCTATCAGCTTCAAATCAAAGCGGGTACCCAGTTCCGTCTGAGAGCCGGAATCAGCCTCCGCAAGAATGAGTAGATCTCCCTCATAGTTGCCCTTAGCCTTGATGCCCATGCGGAGCCCGGTGGCGGTCTGTGAGCCCAGCACGGTAACGCTCAGAGGAACCACGGCTCCGCGCTTCACCTTGAACCCGCTCAGCGGGGAGCCGGTTGCCTTGGCCTGAATCAATGCCGGGCTCTTGTCTGTGTTGATAAAGATGTCCATATCAGGATGCGCGATGTCAAAAGCGGGTCGTGTACCAGCATTTCAAATGCTGATGCAAGCGAAAAAGTAGGAATTTACTGAAAATGATGCACTTTTATCCATTTTTTTCAAAGTGCGATATCAAATATTCGACTTGCTGCTTACTCCTAACTTGTTGAATCTTGCAAATAATCCACAGGGTCAGCATTTGAAATGCTGTATATTTCCCTCAGCGGCTTAGGAGCAGGTCTCTCAGCCTCCCGACGCGCGTGGGAAAGGGTATCCCTGCACGAGCCGCTCGAAACTCTTAATCATCAAATCTTACAAATATGAAAAAAACAATTATTGCCCTTATGGCTCTGGCTGGTGTGGCTGCTGCAGGGACGGCCTCTCCTACCGTGGTTGCCTTTGGTAATTCAGATACATCTGCACTTAAAGCAGCTCATCCGTTTATTACAGATGCTTTCTATGTACATGGCACAACCAATCCGTCCATTACTTTAAGCAATGGTGACGTAATTTCTTTTTCTACTGATGGCGCTACGTATGCCGGTGGTACAGATGGCTCTGTAGAAAAGTCATGGGACAACTCGGCTGCCATAACCGAGATGAATGCAGCTCTGGGATTAACTTCTGGCTTTACTGCAGCTGATTTTTCCACTGGTAGTGATATCTAT
>JAZNIZ010000058.1:0-11401 GCA_045577775.1 Akkermansia sp.
CAAATCATCAGCCTAGACGTAATTGCAGGCCTTCCTGCGTTTATTATGCAGGAAGGCCGGCGACACCGTAAACGCGGTTAATGGAGATGGAGACTCATGGTTTTCTTTTCTATGCTACACGGCAAGGGTGAGCTGATTCCAGATGATCTCATACGGCCGCAGCTTGCTGCGCCGTAATTCCGGGACAGAGAGTTTGATTTCCTCGTACATGACGTGTCTCTGATCTAGAGCATCCGTGAATCGATTGATGAAGTCTTCTTCGATTACATACCGGGCGAAGCAGTCTTCGAGGAGGACGGCGAAGTCTGGGAAGGACAATGAGGATTTGCGGGACAGGTAGGATTCGATCTCTATCCTGAGCGAACCGGGGATCGAGCTTTTTGATTTTCTTCAGGATCGTAGCCGGTGTGTCTTTGGCCGCTATCGCGGCGAGTTTGATTATGTTTTTGTACATGGTGGTTTTTGGGTTGAAGATTGGAGGCACCCCGGGAGGTTGTCTCCCGAGGTGCAAGATCCCGTCACAGCCTTCGCAGCCAGGAAGCGAGTGGCTCGCACAGACACAAACTGAGCACCGCACCTTTGCCGCAAGAACCTATCCTTGCCGGGAACCAGAATAGGGCCTTCTATGCATGAACAACTGTCTATTTTAGGGAGGTTTGAGAAGTCGTAACTCGTTGCTGCTCTATGGGGTTACGAAAATTATAAGTTGTAAAGTGTTGATTTTTAGAGAGTTATGAAAAATGCCAAAATTTATGCGCGGCATTTTTGCACAGCATTTTTGCCGCGTTCACAAGACGGCTGGCAGCCGCCCCGCCATACATATATTATATAGCTAAAGCTATATATAATATATTTAATGGCGGGGTTAGTTAAAGGAAAGCCGCTCCTGCCGCAAAAATGCGACAGGAGCGAAGGACCCATTTAATTTTTGATCAAACTCAGACCATCCACTCACCCGGTTATTTTCATCCCCGATTCCTGAAAATCCCAGAACGACTTACCCGGGATGAAGAGCTCTACTCACCCCCTAAAAGCAGATGTGCCTGTTCCTGCCCGGGAAATAGGCCAAGGAGCTCGTTTGATTTAATTTGGACAAGTGGATGCTAAAAGAGAAGAAACGCCGTTTTAGGGGTGTTCTGGGAGGTTTTATCGGGTAGCGGTGTGATGCGATGCTCCTGTCTTTCACGGGGCGCAGCAGGCGGCACCCCTGCTGCGCCCCCCCGTGGAGGACAGGAGCAGATCATTGCATTGCTACCCATATATGTGGAATTATCGTCCGCTGTAACGGCGCACCTCCGATCATCGCATAATATAAACTCTTCGTTCCTTTGTGTGAAGACAAATAGAAGTCAATCAAGAATTGCTAATATTAAAAACTCCAAGTATACTGATCCTCAGTATACTTCCTTAGGAGCTGCTTATCACTCCCTCATAATTAAAAGATTAGCAACTCCTGACTAATTTCGGAATCATCTCTTCATTTCGCACTTGCTTCCACCAGCATTAAAGCCTCATTCCGGCAAATAATCCTCTCATTTTTATTATATCCCCAGTTAAGAATCGGGAAATCACATCGTGAAAACAAACTGCTTTATGGCTTAAGCACCGAATTATACCCGGCTGCATGTTCAAAGGCTCCTGACATTTCCTCTAGTTGCGCTGCCGGGGTTCCCATATTCATTGCAATGCTTCTCCAGCCTGATACCGCCCGGGCTATACGACGGCGACACCGGGCTCTCGTAAATCATTTCCAACTTTCTTCAGGGCTTTTGCGGCTTTCGGATAAAGTGGTCAGTTATTCGAAACAATCGAATAACTGGATCATTTTTGATGCTTGTCTCATATCTGAGTAAAAAGCACGAGTTTTTGCTCAGATGTAGGACAAAACGCTTTTCTTTATTGTGATCACTGGAATCTTTTTGCTGTTTATTCTGTTCCCGGTTCATCGTCACAAAATCCAGACCAGCATGCGAAGGAATAAGCTACAACACCGGCAGTTATCCGAAAAATTAGGATAACTGACTCCATTGTGTTACTTTTTTGTAACCTTTTTCAGATTTAGGGTTACATTCTCTTACCGTTTTTTCTGACTTTTACACGAAAGACGCTCCACCAAACTGTTGACATCCACGATTATTGCGGCTTACTAATGTGGCGATAAATGCGACGGGCTTTTTTGACACCTTCAGCATCCTCAGAGAGGATATCTTCTTGTTGATCTGATAACCAAGTTACGGTAGTTTACATATCAGATTACAGGTAAAAGAACATCCCTCTCCCGGCTGTTTCATATAAAGTTCAAGAACAAGGTGTTTTCATTGATGCTGTCCATCATGTTCTTGTAACTGGTTAATTATCAACAATGCGATTAAATATATCATTCAGAATCGCCAACCTGTAATTTCCCGTATATGCTGCGGTGGACTCGTTAAACACCGTGAGCTTTATCCTACTAGCAGCCGAAGGGCATTAAGCTGTCTGAGTTTTATTTTGTCCGGTGATTGCTCCGGCAATGCTTTCCTATTTTTGCACAAGCGGTGATTACTCGACACCCCGGTTAGTTCATCTTTTGACATTGTGCCTATGATCTAGCTCGTCACGAATTAAGACAACTAAGGGGAACCTGCACATCATCCGGATACCCGAAGCAGGTTCGCCAGCTCCCCATACCTTTTCGTCATAGATCAGCTGCCCATTGCCACCCTTCTCGTAAAAATTATACAATATGCAAGCTACTCGCATTCGCTGTTAATGAGGTATTTACGTTTATTGCTAATGTACGCGCGGGGTACAAGCTGCGAGATCTACACCTACGTAAATAGTCACCTTTCGTTCCGGTTTATAAGCGTTCTCAAACCCTGGAATGTGAGGTAGTCCTCCATGCATTCCGGCTCCGCACTTGCGCTTATTTTGCCACTGCGACCCCACTTTGCTTCAAAAATTGTAAAAATACAGATTTCGGGCTATTTTCTCCATAATTTTAGGTTCATTTTCAAAACACTAAGCACAAAGTTGACAATGTTACATTTCTTGTACTCTCTTGCTGTTTTCCCGGGATACTGTGTTACCTATACAACCGCGTCAGCACCCAGGATATCGTCTCTCCTGTCTTGCATAGTAGTGGCATCTCGTGTAGACTGTTCCACCACGGATGCAGCCTAAATCGTACATCGCCATTGATCTCAAATCTTTCTACGCCTCTGTTGAGTGCATAGAGAGAGGTCTGGATCCGCTTGATACAAATCTGGTGGTGGCGGATGAATCTCGCACCGACAAGACAATATGCCTGGCTGTGACGCCGGCACTCAAATCCTACGGTATTCCCGGCAGGCCTAGATTGTTTGAAGTGCGACAGAAAGTGGATGAGGTGAACCGGGAGCGTCGTTACAAAGCACGTGGGCTTCAGGGTTCGTCACATTCGTATGCGAAGCTTCATCGCGACGCCCGGCTTGCTCTGGACTTCATCATTGCTCCGCCACGCATGGCGTACTACATGGAGTACAGTACACGCATCTACAACGTGTACACCAAGTATGTCTCCGCTGAGCATATCATCGTCTACTCCATTGACGAGGTGTTCATCGATGCCTCTCCTTATCTTACAACGTACCGCTGCTCTGCTCATGAGCTGGCTCGCCGCATTATCAGGGACGTACTGAGTACCACCGGCATCACCGCAACCGCCGGCATCGGCACCAACCTGTATCTGGCCAAGGTAGCTATGGATATCGTGGCGAAACATATCCCGGCGGATACAGAAGGCGTACGCATCGCCGAGCTGGATGAAATGAGCTACCGCCGCATGCTGTGGAATCACCGACCGCTTACAGACTTCTGGCGTGTGGGAAAAGGCTATGTACGGAAGCTGGAGCAACATGGCCTCTATACCATGGGCGATATAGCCCGGCGTTCGGTGCAGAATGAGGAATCCCTGTACCGCATGTTCGGCAAGAATGCCGAGCTGCTCATTGACCACGCCTGGGGCTGGGAGCCTTGTACCGTTGAAGCAATCAAAGCCTATCACCCGGAGAGCAAGAGCCTTGGTTCCGGGCAGGTACTGCATGAGCCCTATGCCCCGGAGAAAGCCAAGCTGGTGTTGCGGGAGATGGCCGACCTCCTTGTGTTGGATCTGGTTGAAAAAGGTTTAGTGACTGACCAGATTGTGATTACAGTAGGCTATGACATCGAGAATCTTACCGACCCGGTACGCCGCCGACAATACAGAGGCGCTATCACGACCGATGCGTATGGACGAGAAATCCCAGCGCATTCACACGGCACACACAACCTTGGCCGCTACACATCATCTACCAAGCTCATTCTGCAAGCGGTAAACGAGCTAGCTGACAGGCTTGTGGATATGAATCTACTGGTGCGCCGGCTCAACATCGTTGCCAATCACGTTGTCCCGGAGGGCAAGGCACCGCAGCAGGATCAATCAATGCAACAGCTCGATCTCTTCACCGACTACGAGGCAGAGGAAGCTCGCAAGCAGGAAGAACAGAGGGAGCTGGCCAAGGAACGCAAGATGCAGCAAGCCATGCTCAGCATCAGAGGTAAGTTCGGCAAGAATGCTATTCTCCGGGGCATGAACCTAGAGGAAGGCGCCACCACCCGCGATCGCAACGAGCAGATAGGAGGACACAAGGCATGATCTGGCAAGCAGAAGACAAATACGCGGATATTATCAACCTGCCGCATCACGTTTCCCATACTCATCCGCAGATGAGCATAGCCGACCGCGCAGCCCAGTTCTCCCCCTTTGCCGCCTTAACAGGCCACGATGCTGCTATCGCCGAAGCCGCCCGCCTCACAGACGAGCGGCCTATTCTGGATGAATCCGTAAAGCAGGAAATCTCTGACCTTCTCCAACTGGCTGCAACCGATTCCAACCTTGTCCTGAATATCGTTTATTTCGTCCCTGACGCGCGCAAGTCCGGCGGCGCCTACATGGAAATCTCCGGGCGCATCAAGAAGCTCGTACCGCACGAAAAGCTCCTTATCATGGACACCGGCACCCGCATCCCGGTGGAGGATATTGTAGAGGTTACTGTACAAACTCGGTAAACCTCGTCCCTATGGATTTTTCCAGAGTAGCATAAAAGCGCAAAAAAAGTCACCTTGAGGCTTGAATGAGGAGGCATTTTCAGGTAAAATTAACGTGCGCGCGTATCTTCTGCTAAACCATGAACGACATCTTCCAATTTCACGAGCACCTCACAAGTCGCTACAACGACTTTTCTCAGGGTTTTAATATCATCCGGGAAGATGACATTAGATTGGTTGTTAATAAGTTCCTTAATGAACAGAAGAAATTCTGTCCAGAGCCTTTGATCCAGCTCAATATGAACTATGAAAAGGGTCACAATGTTCATGAGCTTGTTGTCAATGGTACGCTGCACCCGGACTGTGAGCGTCTGTTTGTCTTTGGTGAAGCAAAGACGCCACTTACTCTGCACCGCCACCAGCAGGAGGCGATTACCTACGCGCAGGAACGCCACAATTACGTTGTAACCACCGGCACCGGTTCGGGTAAGTCTTTGACTTTCATCATCCCTATCATTGATGCTGTTCTTAGGGCTCGAGCCAAGTCTGCAACGCGTAAAACCAGGGCTATCATCATCTACCCGATGAACGCACTGGCCAACAGTCAGGAAAAGGAGTTTAAGAAGTTCCTGGATAACGCCGAGGATCTGGGAATCTCCGTGGGACGCTACACCGGCCAGGAATCCCCGGAAGCCCGCAAAGAGCTTGCCAACAATCCTCCTGACATTCTGTTGACCAACTACATGATGTTGGAGTATCTGCTGACCCGTAGCGCCAAGGATACAGATCGAAAGGTTATTGCTAACTGCCAAGACCTCTCATTCCTTGCGCTGGATGAGCTTCACACCTACCGAGGCCGACAGGGTGCTGACGTAGCCTTGCTCGTACGACGCCTTCGCATCACGACTCACTCGCACAATATGATATGCGTGGGTACATCTGCTACGATGTCTTCAGCTGAGGATGCCACTGAACGCCGCAAGGCAGTTGCCGATGTCGCGGCTAAGCTCTTCGGAGCACCTTTCCTTCCGGAGCACATTATCGAAGAGTCATTGCTCCGCGTCACCAACACGAAATTGAGTGATAGTGAGCTCCCGGCATTGCTTACCGAGTATCTTCATTCCAAGTACACTTTCGGATGGACAGATAACGATCCCGATTTACTTAACAACCCGCTTGCCATCTGGGTAGAGCGCACCATGGGTACCACATGGGACGGCAAGCACGAACTTCGCCGCGCTACACCGGCAACCATTTCTACCCACGCCGAGCAACTTGCCGCGACAGCTGGGATATCTCAGGATGAGGCGAAACAGGTTCTTCAAAATTTCCTGCAAGCAGCCAGCGGTGTTAAAATAAATAATCGCACTCCCTTTGCGTTTAAACTGCATCAATTCATCAGCGGCCCCGGTGCTGTTTCCATGTCCCTAGAGCCCCCGGGTCAGAGAACCATTACACTGGAATCCCAGACCTACATTCCCGGGCGAACAGATAGAGCCCGTCTCTTTACAGCCTACTTCTGCCGTGAGTGCGGCCAAGCCCATATCCCCGCATGGTTCGACCGCAAGGAACACCGCTACACTCCTCGTTCATTGGACGATACTGTAGTTGGTGATGAAGTCCACACCCAGCTGGAGGCCTGCATCCTGACCCCGGCTCTCAGTGCAGAGAAAGAGCAACACGCATTTGATCCTAATGATCCGGAAACTCTGCCGGAGACATGGCTGGAGGAGCGCCGTAACGAATTGGTCGTTAAACGTGACAAAAAGGCACACGTTCCGCATCTGGTTCATGTGAATGTGCTTGGCAACATTGTGGACGAAGATAACGCCCCATGCCATGACTTCTATCAAACCTATCACAAGTTCCCCTATTGTGTCCACTGCGGGAATGGCTTCGAGATGCAGGGTAAGGTCGGCAATCGAATCTATGGTCTTTCCATCGAAGGTCGCTCGTCGGCCTCTACAGTGCTGATGCTTTCTGCCCTCAATCTCATGCAGGAAGAAATCCGTTCTGCTCAGGATGAAAAATATCGTCAGGATCTGCTTAACGTATATAAGGTGCTTGGCTTTACAGACAATAGACAGGACGCAGCTCTACAGGCCGGCTTCTTCAATGATTTCGTGCACACCGCTCTACTTCGCGCCGCGCTCATACGTGCGCTTTCAGGGGCTACATCCCCCATGGGAGAAACGGAACTGCTGGCAGCACTGCAAAAAGCAATGGGGGTAGATGCAATATTCTCGTCCGGCAGCGTGACCTCGCCTCTTCTCCGGGAATGCGTGCTCGCTAATCCCGATGCAAAAGGCGGCTTGCTCAGAAAAGCTGCCGATGCCATGCGTTTCTATCTGGGCTTTTCACTCATCACGGAGCAGCGATACGGGTGGAGACGCAATAATCCGAATCTGGAGCAGCTCGATGTCCTGCACATCAGCTATCAGGATATTGATGATGTAGCGGAGGAAGCCAGTATTGCTCAGGCGTTCCCGGCATGGCGTAACCTTACACACGCCGGCCGAGTGCAGGTTATTACCACTGTATTTGATACAATGCGCAGCAAGCTCTGCATCAGCTGCGATTATCTTGACCACAATAAGCAGAACGATTATCTTGCCGACTTGTGTGGCCGTCTCAAACCGCTTTGGACATTGCCCAAGGAACGTCTCACCGGCAACAAGTTCAAAGGTAATCATATCTCCTTCAGCAAAAAGAGAAAAGACAAGTTCGACTCAAAGACACAGCGCAGCATCTCTCTTTCACCATCATCAAGCATGGCCAAGGAGTTGCGGAAATGTCTGGATGATACCGACGATGCCGGTTATTGGAAAGATACATTCCACAAGAAGGAATACTCGGAGCTTGTTCTCTGCATCCTCAAAGCGGCGGAAGAATACGGCATAGTAGAAAAGCGACACGATGACACCTGGGTACTCGATTCCGGAGCGCTGCGATGGAGCGTATCTGAACAATCGGAAAAGGCGCTCAAGGAAAATCCATTCTTCTTCAAATTGTATCGCCAGATGGCGGCTCTTCTGGGCTCCTCTGATCACGGACTTTTCGGACTCGAAGCGCAGGAGCATACGGCGCAAGTAGACAGCGAAACACGAGAGCAGCTTGAACAGCGCTTCCGTAATGATTCTACGAAGGAGCGCCTGCTGCCGCTTCCGCTGCTGTTCTGCTCCCCGACTATGGAGCTGGGTGTCGATATTTCTTCGTTGGATATCGTCTACATGCGCAATGTACCACCCACTCCGGCCAACTATGCGCAGCGAGCCGGTCGTGCCGGTCGCTCCGGACGTGCCGCTATGGCCCTTACGTACTGCGCTGCGGCAAGCCCTCATGACCAGTGGTTCTTTGACAAGCAAAACGAGATGGTAAGCGGTACGGTTAATCCGCCGGCACTCGACCTCTCAAACCAGGATATGGTGGAGAGCCATATCCGTGCCATCTGGCTCCATGCCGCAGAGTTCCAGCTTTCCGAATCAATTATTGATATTCTGGATTTAGCCGTGGAGAACGAGTACCCGGTGCGCCAAGAAGTCCGAGATGCCCTGTGTGCGCCCAAGGTGAATGATTCAGCTTTGCCGGTGGCTCAGGCTCTCATGCAGTCTCTTCTGTCCAAGGGACTGATTCCGGAAGGCAAGGAATACGAATGGGCCCGGGATCCGGATTTCTGCATAAACTGTCTCAATCAGGCATGGAAAAAGTTTGACAACGCCTTCGACAACTGGCGCGAGCTACTTCTTTCCACCAATCGCCAAATTGATGCTTGCAGAAAAATTATGGACGATATTAGTGGTTACACGCAAGCAGAGAGAACTGCCGCATTTCGTCGACATACTGATGCCTCCAAACAAAGAGATTTGCTTACCAGCAAGAACAGCTCTGCCAACAATGAGTTCTACTCGTATCGCTATCTGGCCAGCCAAGGCTTCATGCCGGGGTACGACTTCCCTCGCTTGCCTCTGTTGGCATGGATTCCGGGCAAAAATGGGGATGCTGATTCTCTGCGACCGTTGGCACGTCCGCGTTTCCTTGCTCTGTCGGAGTTTGGTCCGCTGAGTCTTATCTACCACCAGGGCTCTACCTACGAAGTTCACAAAATAAAGCTGGCTGCACAGGATAATCAGGTGGGGCAGAAACTCCCCACCCGAGAGATACAGGTATGCTCTCAGTGTGGTCATTCCTTCTTCATTCCCACTGGCGGCACACCTCTTGATGTCTGTGAGCATTGCCAGACAGAATTGACCAAGGATCGTAATTCCATCTACAATCTGTACAAGGTGGAGACCGTGGAAACTCGCCGCAAGGAGCAGATTAACGCCATGATGGAGGAACGCCAGCGTCAGGGCTACGACCTCCAGACTTGCTATCGCTTTGCTGTCAGCAACGGGAAACTGAGTTGTTCCGAAAGAAAGATCTATCGGAGGGATGCCGGTGGTAGTGATTTGGGAGCCTTTACCTACGGGCCGTCCGCAACCCTGTGGCGAGTAAATAAGGGATGGCGCCGGCGTGCCGATGTCAGCACCTTCGGTTTCAATATCAATCCTACTACCGGGCAATGGTCATCAGATGAAGAAACTAATCCGGACTTCGGCGAGGATGAGGCCAAAAAGGAGGATAAGCCGCGTATCGTGCAGCGCATCGTTCCCTATGTGGAGGATCGCCGCAATATCCTGATTTACCGGCTTCCCACAGCCTTGCAGCATGAGGAAGCCGCCGCTACTTTACAATCCGCTCTGGCCGTGGGTATCGTGCGCACTTTCCAGATTGAAAGCTCTGAAATCATTGTGGAAGCCTTGCCGGAGCGAAACAACCGCCAAAGCCTGCTGCTTTATGAAGCTTCCGAGGGTGGTGCCGGCGTACTCCACCAGTTGGTCGAATCTCCCGAGCGCCTGCAACAAGTGGCTGCCAATGCATTGCAAGCTATGCACTACGTTCTCCGGGAAGGCGAGTGGGTGGATTCTCATCTGGATAAACCGGAATCAGAACGCTGCGTGTGCGCCTGCTATCATTGTTTGCTCTCGTATCGCAACCAGCCCGACCACGAAAAAATCAACCGTTCCAATACCGAGGTGCTGGCCTTGCTTAAGGGCTTAGCCGGAGGTGAGTTCAAGGTCGAAGAAACCACACGCACAGCCCTTGCGTCTGCTGCCGGCGGCATCCAGTCACAGCTCACAGCAGCCGGCCTTCCTCCGGCAGATGAGGTTGATAAGCCCCTCCCCGGTGAAGTCGTGGCGGATGCCTATTACTCAAACGCCTCCTTGGCTCTGTTCCGTGGGAAGGTGCCACCCGCAGCAGATATGCTGACTACACTCTACGGAATCATCTGTCTGCCGCTGCCGGAAACATTGACAGACGACGACATCGCCAACATCTCACAGTACCTCTCCTGATGCCTGTTCTCAACTATACTCCCGGTTCTCTCATTCGTGCTCGTGGCCGCGATTGGGTCATCGAGGGCGACTCTACACCTGAACTGCTGCACCTGCGCCCGCTGGCCGGTTCAGCCTCTGAATCCTGCTGGCTTATCCCGGCTTTAGAGCAGGCAGAAGATGCTCCGTCCTCTGCTGTTTTTCCTCCGCCTTCTCCGGAACACCGTGGCAACCGTAATGAGCTAGGCTTGCTGCAAAGCGCCATGCGCATGCGTATGCGCTCCGGTGCCGGCCCGTTCCGTTCCTTCGGTAACATCGCTGTGCAGCCCCGTATTTACCAGCTTGTTCCTCTGCTGATGGCTCTCAGGCAACAAGTCATCCGCCTGCTGATAGCGGACGACGTGGGTATCGGTAAAACCATCGAGGCCGGACTTATCGTGCGCGAACTGCTCGACCGTGGCGAAATCAGCCGCTTCTCTGTTCTCTGTCCGCCGAATCTGGCAGAGCAGTGGCGAGAAGAATTGCAGTCTCACTTCAACATCCGGGCTGAGGTTATTACATCGTCCAGTATCAAGAGATTGGAGAAACAGGTACCTCCCGGATTATCCATCTTTGAGCACCACCCCTATACCATCATCAGTCTGGACTACATCAAGAGCGATCGTCACCGCGACACATTCCTTAACAAGGCTCCGGAATGCATTGTGGTGGATGAAGCTCACACCTGTACCTCTGTCACCGCCCGCAATCACCAGCGCTACGATCTGCTGCGTACGCTGGCAGATGATGAGAAACGCCACATGCTCATGCTCACAGCCACGCCTCACTCCGGCATTGAAGAAGGCTTCTACCACCTGCTGGGCCTGCTGGACCGCAAGTTCGAAGTCATGGGCGAGGTGGCTCAGCGTCAGCGTAATTCTCTGCGTGAAGCTCTGGCCCGCCATCTGGTGCAGCGCCGCCGCAAAGATATCCAGCGACTC
>JAZNIZ010000059.1:0-13093 GCA_045577775.1 Akkermansia sp.
GCGATTATCGCGTAGCCCAGTATTCAGCACCAGCGTGCCACCGTTCAGGCTGATACACGTGGCTTCTGTTCCCTTGCTGTTCGTGAAGTCAGCCTCATTTCCCGAGCCGTAGATGATGCTGTCACCCGCTGCCACATGGAATACCGAGCCCACTTCTTTACCGTAGGCATGCAGCGTGCCGTCAGAGTCAAAGCGCAGCCCGGCAGCATCTATCCCTGTTACAGTCCATGTAGCAGCGGAACCGTCAATCACGCCGCCCTCGGCTATCGTGATATCCCATGCAGCTGATTCAAAGCCGGAGTTTTTTGTGTTGGGCAGAGCAGACGCACCGATGTAATAATCATGCACCTCTTTCACGGCATCCTCCGGCGCGTAGTTCTCTGCATCCACCGTAATGTTGCCAGTCAGGTTCAGCGTGCCGGAGTTGCTGATTTTGCCGCACAATAAGACGTTGCCGCCCAGGGTAAGAGTCGCTCCCTGTTGAACGGTGGTGACTCCTTTCAGCTCGGTATTTTTCCACTCCGTTGTATCCACACCTCCGCTGCTGAGAGTCGTGTCCGTTGCCCTTACCGTGCCATTCCAGTCTTTTAACGATACCCCCGCGCCGAGGCCAAGCTCTCCTGTTATCTCGTAAACACTCGATGCCTTACCGGCAATGATAAGTTCTCTTGAGTCAGAAAGTTCTTCCAGACTTCCTTTGCTCAGCACGACATTTTCCCACATGTCAATTGACTGCAGAATATCCCCCAGTATCTTCAATGTAACGCCGGAATCAAGGCTGCTATCAAGATTCAGGATTCCACCACGCAAGGAAATGCGCTCCAGCTGCCCTCCGGAGGCGGTGGCAATATTGCTGTAGGTGGCATTATCGGTATTTTCCAGTAGATATTCCCGATAATTGATATCCTGAGTTTTAACCTGAACTATTCCATCTGCCAGTGTCGACACCCCGGTCATTACTTCTCCGTTATAGTCAATGGTTGCGCCGGTATCTTCTATCGTGCCACCATCGACTACTTTTATACGACAATCCCCCTCGCGCAGGAAACCGCTCTTGGTTCCTTCATAGCCGAATTCGTTGACACGAACGGAAATACCGGTTTCGTAGGGAGTAATTCCGCTGATATCAATCGTGCCGCCCAATTTCACCGTACCGGAATTGGAAATGGTGGAGCCTAATATGGTTTTCCCATTCAGAGTCAGCGTTCCGCAGTTACGAAGCAGCCCATTATCTGTAATGGCAAGCGTGGCACCATCGTTTACCGTCAAGGTGTTTCCCACTACCAGAATGGCTCCTTTCTTCACTTCCAGTGTGCCGTCGTATAGCGTGGTCGTTGCGTTGAGTGTGCTGGTTTTCGACTGACGGATGGCTGAGGCTAATTTTGAAGTAGAGAGAGTGATATTATTATCATCCAGATAGGACTTCAAATCCGCCTCTGACTGTTCGCCGGTAAAGGTGATGGTGCCACACTGGGCAATGGGGTCGGTGGAGGCATCCCCATCGTGGTCATACGCGGCGTTCAGTTCAACTACACCATCCGCGTAGATGCTATCACTGAAGGTGATATTCCCGTTCTCGGGTGCTCCCATAACAAGCGTGGCTAGGCCTCCTAATTCACCCGTTGAATATATACTCCGCAAGAAAATATTATTGTCCGACCACCTATTAGTTATATTTTTTTCAAATAGAACTTCTCTATTGTTACATATAATAATTGTGCTCCCCCAACGTCCATATAAAACTCCCCAATTATATCTTTCCATCTCGTCTATATTTCCGACGAATTTCACACTGTCATTGTTATCCAACACAAGCTTGGCTACATCCCCCTCTACAGATATAGCACTTCCATGTCCTCCCTTATTCCTGCAGATGGAAACACTGCCATTGTTGCTCAATTTAATGGTGCTTTTGTAATTCGCTATTATTGCTCTACTCTTGTTTTCTTCGAATGTTACGCTTCCGTTGTGAGACAACGAAAGCTCTCCCATATAAGAAGAAAGTGCATTGGCCGCAGTATTTCTGATGAACGAAATGCTACCGTTATGGTTCAGAGAAATGGTACTTCCTGATTCTAATTCAATCACGTCATAAATAGAAGCTGTGGTGTTTTCAATAAAGGTAACGCTGTCATTGTTGCACATCGAAAGTTGACAGACAGGGCTATAAAACGCGCCTCCGCGAGCCCCATGATTTTTGCTGAATTCTACTCTACCGTTATCGCTTATCGTGATTCTGCTTCCTCTGCTTCCCTCAATCGTACTTGAATCGGGAGAATTATTTTCGCTGAATTTCACGCTCTCGTTCCTGTTCAATTCTATCGTATTTCCATATATTGCACTGCCGCTAGATCCTTGATTTTTGATGAATTCCACATTACCATTCCCGTTCAGAGTTATCGTGCTTCCATAAATCGCACCTCCAGTTATACTCTCAAACGAGACTCCTTTGTATTCTTGATAATCAACGCTACCGGTTTGCCTCTCAGTAATTGTCACAGAATCTTTCACTCTGGTATTATTCAGCACGAGCAGGAGCCTATCACTCACCCATTGCAGGGAGGCATCTGCCCAGATGGAAGAACCGGGGGCGGTGGTGTCGAAATAGGCCTCTGCGCTGTTGTTGCCTGTGGTCAGAGTCAGTTCACCATCGGCGGTCTGCAATCCGCTTACCCCGGTACAGAGCGTGTAGGAGAACCCGGTGATGTCGCCCATATTGAGCAGCATCAGCTTCGTGTCGCCGGTCAGCGTCAGCACACCGTCGGCATCCAAAGGAGTCTGCGTTGAGCTTGCAGCATAATCAATGGTGATGGTATCAGTTTTGCCGAGAGTGGTGTCGGCTGCAGCTATGCCGGAGGAAAGCGTGAAGCCAACAGACAGAGCACAACATGCCAGCAAAGCACGGCGAAGAGCGGAGGGAAGATGAGGTTTCATAATTGTATGGAAATTTTCAGAAAGACTATCTTGCCAGCCAGTATAAGGATTATCAAAGAAGACCCCGGACAGGCCTTCGCTGTATCAATAACTTATCGAAAAAGCCTTCTCGGAATCTCAGGATTTCGGGTAGATATTTTATCCCCGAAAAAGCCTCGCAAATTGTAGAAACTTAGTCAGCCCCGCATTTTGATTTTGACATCTGCATTGATAAGGAAGGAACCCACATGTCATCATGAAGCAAAATCATATCGCAAAAAGCCTTTTAGCCGGAACCGGAGTATCTGAGAATGATGCCGCCCGTCTGACCTTGGAAGCAATCGAGACCCTGGGAGAATTAGCCACGGGGACAAGCCACACCGAGCTGGTGACTCTGCTCCGCCGGGTGATTCAGGCAGGCGTGGCAGCCGTGAAGGCGGCAGAGCATACCGTGTCCCTGAGCGTGGCCGCTTGGGCAAGCGTGGAGGCCCGCAAGGACCTGCGTCCGACCACGCGCCGCGACCTCCGCCACTTCGTCCGGCGCATCCTGCGCGTGGAAGGTGCGGCGGATATGCCGCTGCGCTCCATGAGTACGGCGGATTGCAAGCGGATTCTTGCCGCCGCCTTCGGTGCCAGCCCCAGCAGCTACCGCAAGGGCCGCGTGATTCTCAGCAGCGTGTTCAGCTATGGCATCCGGCAGGAATGGGCGGATAGCAACCCGGTGACGCGTATCGAGGTACCCGCCGTGCAGGAAAAGCACATCGAGCCGCTGACTCCGGAGGAAGTGGAAAAGCTGCAAGTCACTGCCAGCCGCCCGGAGTTCCGGGATATGCGCTTCTCGCTGAGCCTGATACTCTACGGCGGCATCCGCCCCACCGAGGTGAGCCGTCTCCAAAACGGGGATATCAACTGGGAGGAGGGGCATGTCATCATACGTCCCCGCGCCAGCAAGACGGGCGGCGGGCGGGCGGTTCCCCTGCGTGGCGTGAGGGGCATCCGTAAGCGCGACCGTCACATCCCCCGCAATTGGAAGCGCAAGTGGCAGGCCTTGCGCCGCGCCGCCGGGTTCTGCCACTGGGTGCCGGATGTCTGCCGCCACACCTTCGCCACGTACCACGCCGCCATGTTCCGGAATCTCTCGGAACTTCAGCTGGAAATGGGCCACCGCGATACCTCGCTGCTGCGTTCCCGCTACATGGTACCCGCCCGCCGCAAGGATGCCGCGAGCTTCTGGCAAGGGGCCGGATTGCCCCGGAGCGCAAAAAACTAGCCAAAAGCCTAGGATTCTCCTTCGCTGGAGCCTTTGGTCTGCCGGGTGCGGGGCATGTGGTTGCGGCCTGTCTGGGCGTAGATTTATCGAAGCTTGAGTGGTGTTTTGTGCGTTATTTACAGTTCAGCCAGAATCTTGAGGAACTCGCTCATGGGGTATGCCCCGGTCATGCTGATATCCTTGTCCTGGAACACGAGGAAATAGCGATACCCCGGCCCGGCTTGTTCCTGCCATGCTCTGCCCAAGTGCAGCTTGGCCAGTGTCTCCTCATTGGCCAGATGGTCGCCCTTGGTCTCGATGATGACAATCTTCCCGGAGCGCGTTCTCACAATAAAATCCGGATAGTGGTTGATAAAGCCATTGATAGCAAAACCCGTTCGCGCGATATTGCGGTGCCACCACCGGATATTGGGTAAGCCGGTGATTGCCTGAATGAGCTCCGTCTCGAATTTGTTGGCGGATTCCTCTGCCTCGTACAGACTCTTGTCGTAGATGGCTGTGCTGTCGATGGGTGGAGTCATTGTCGCCTTACAATGAATTCCGTGAGTGTCAAAAAACAACAAAGTGGAACACTCAGTTAAGAAAAATGCTCCTTCGGTGGCAGCCGAAGGAGCGGAAAGTAATATCAGAGCATCCACTCTTGATGGCTTCATTCTACTAGCTGTAGCCAAAAAGACAATACTTTTCGTCAACTATTTTGAAAGGATGTTTTTATGAAAGGCCCTTAATGAATAAGTAGAGTCACACTCTTCACCAACCAGTAGCCACCGAAAATCAGCCAGCAGAACAGCAGCAAAGCCAACAGGAAAGGCTTTGGCCCAGCCTTGCAGAACTTGTCAAAACTCGTTTCTACACCCAGCGCCGTCATAGCCATCGTAAGCATGAAGGTGGAAAGAGTGCGAATGGAGTCAGCCGCCCACATCGGAATAATCCCCAGCGAGTTCACGCCAATGGCTGCCAAAAAGAGGAAAGGAAAAATGGGCATGCTGATTTTACTGACTGAACCCGAGGACGCGTTTTTGCGAGACAGCATGAAAGCGAGCACCACTAGCACAGGAGCCAGCAGAATCACACGCACCATCTTCACGATAACAGCCGGTCGCTTAATGGAATTCGAAGAAAGCCCAGCAGCATCCATAGCCTCGCCGGCACCATACACGTGAGCCACTTCATGAAGGGTACCCCCGGTATAGAGACCCATCTGTCCGGCATCCAGATCAAGCACTCCTACCCTGTACAGCGTAGGATAAAGGAACATTGCAACAGTACCGAAAATCACGACGGTGGAGACGGCCACAGCTGTCTTGTACGGCTCCCCCTTCACCACGGGTTCGGCCCCAAGCACGGCCGCAGCACCGCATATCGAGCTTCCCACGGATGTAAGCAGGGCTGTTTGCGAATCCATCTTCAGCAAACGTCCCAGTATCACTCCCAGAATAAGTGTAAAACTCACCACCACTACATCCACCACGATAGCGGGCAAACCCACAGCCAGCACGTCACTCACTGTAATTTGAAAGCCATACAACACGATACCTGTGCGTAACACCTGCCGAGTACAAAATGCTATGCCAGGGTTCCACTCAGTCGGCACTTGCTTCCTGAGGGTATTCGCATACACCATACCCAGAATGATACCGACAATCAGAGGGCTCAGTCTCAGTATCTTCACCCACTCAAATCCTGCCACAAGCGTGGCCGTGCATGCAAACAGCACGATGAGCAGAATCCCTGAAAAAAAGGCGGCTTTCTTTGTTTTATCCATAAAATTGCGGCACCTTATATCACAAACAATTAACAATTTCAACCCTTATTTGTACTCGCAACATAGCAAAGAAACTCGGTATTTTGAAAGGATTTTGAAAGGAACGCGCACGGCAGGTGGCCGCCCACCGTGCGGAGCCTTACATGCCCATCGGATGAAGTTCATCACAAACAGGATTACCTGCAAAATGGGCATTATCAGCTCTATCATGATTCGGATGTTCATGAATGTCTTTTTCCACCAGCCATGGTTAGCTGCTGTTCCGTATCCTTGCGGCTATGTTACCATCAGCGGTAAGGACTGGCTTACTTCCCGATGACGGTGCGCGTAGACACCCGCCATGCGGCATGTCGGCGGAAGAGCATGGGTATTCTACCATATAGCCCTTCCTGTTCAAGCCCGGCAGAGGAGAGTTGTCATGTTGCTACATCGAAAGAAGCCCCTTAAAGTGTCCATGTGTAAACGCTCCGGCCAGATGCGCTCGAACAGAAGATAAATCCTTAATCTCAAATGCTGTATTTCATTTTCCATGACCTCTTACAAGCGATGTGACAGTTTCTTAAATTATGGAGTCTCTTTCACAAAATACTTCTATCCAATATATTACAATCTATTCCTTATTTGCCTAGAGTGAACGTATCGAAAGCAAAAAACGCGATTTCCGGTCAAAACTTTCCCAAGCTGATGCCTCGTTAGCTCCACTTAATCCAAGAAACCGAATCAGAAAACAATCTGGTTCGGTTTTTGTTTTGCGCTGATTTTCAATGCTTACGCTCGCTTAGGCATTGCACGCTCGCAAGCCCCGCCACCGCCCCGCCGGGAGCAAAACGGGGTCAATAGCAAAAAGTGTGGAATTTGAATTTTCATATCACAATGTGCCCACATTCAATTAAGACTCTTAATCGGTAGTTCTGAAAGTTATTCTGTGAAAAGCAAAGATGTCTCGAACTGGCAAAATACACAGAATCATATGTTTTAGTGCCATTTTTCACCGAGTGACAACCTAAAATGAAACATCGCTTGCAAGGGGATAAAAGACTTCTGCAAGCGATGGTCGGAGGCCTAGAGTTTCAGTCGCCGGGATTGTTTCCTATCCCATTGCCGAACCTGGTACACCATGTATCCCGCAGCACCGAAAGAAAGTAGACACAGGGATATCTGCACCATCAGAGAACCCCACATCTGTTCCCGGGTGTTAACCATGTGGCAGGCGGGTGATTCCGGCAGGTAAAGGACTGGTAACCGGCTGCCCACCTTGTACATCAGCGCCGAGGGGTGCATGCGCAAGCTGATTTCGTGCCCCGCCTTCATTTCACCCAGGGAAAAGGTTGTCCGGCCTTCGTACACCTTGCCATCGGAGGCAGTGAAGCGATAGCAGGCGTGGCAGGTCTCGGCCAACGAGTCATCGGAGGAGAAATCCCTTTCCCGCTCGTGCCGGTACACCACGGCTTCGGCGGGCAGACCGCGGGTCTGCAGAGTGTGGTGCTGGTGCACCGTGTACACCACATAGCCACCAAGCCCCAGTCCCACCTCGACAAACAGCGCCACGATGAGCCACCGCAGCAGGCGGGTGACCTTCTCGCTGCCGGTGTGATACTGCCACAGCACCAGCGCGATCACCGCACAGAACACCGCCGCGATCTGCCCGAGCATGAAAATGCCTGCCCCCTGTGCCGTGGCCACACTACCCGCCAGCCACAACACGCCATACCACAGCGAAACCACCATGCAAGCGATGGATAAGAGAGAGGCGAGAAATGCAAAGATGAGAAGCATAGAGGTGAAATCTGTTTTACTCATTTAACGACTATCCACACGCCAGCACGGTCTTTTCCGTCTCGCTGTATAATACCTTTTTTCTTCAGTTCTGAAATATCACGTTCAATAGACCTCTGACTCACCGACAAAGCCTCCGACATTTTCTTGGCGGTGATTGTCGGAGATTCGTTTATTATATTAAGCATATGCTGTTGGCGTTCAGTAAGTTTAATCTCCGACAAATCTCCGACATTTTGACTGTCGGAGGTAGCATAAATGATTGTCTGAAATTGAGTAGGTGTCGATTTGAAGACCGGCTTCAGTTCATCCTTATATCCGTCCAAGGCCTTGGTTTCATTGCAGATTCTAGTAAGGCCGCTGCCTCGTTTTTCCATGTAATCCAACTGTGCCATTACATTGGCAAGGACGGGATTTCGCCTTTCCGAAGATACATCTTCTATGTCCAAGTTTTGTATCAACAAACCATTATACATTCCTCCCGGTGAGGTTACAACAAGACGGTCGCCATAAATGTCCAAATGAACCTCGCTTCCAATTACGGTATAATCTCTATGAATGAAATGATTGACCAAAGCTTCCAGAATAGCGCGTTCTGCGTATTCCGGTTTATTTTTTCTCCCGTCCGCCAATTTTTCCCAGCCTTTCTTTGTGTTGGATTTTACAAAATTCATAGCTTCACGAAGCAACATCAACACATTGCCTGTAAACTCAGCATCGTTAATAGCATCCCCCTTGGAGAGACCATCCCAGCGAGTGCAATACAAACGAGACTGCCACATAGGACAATCATCTGCAAATAAAGCGCCTGCATTTGTTAGCATGCCATGATTTGTTACCAGCCCAAAGGACAGTAGGTACTTCTTGTTCCATTCCTGGCTGATACGAGCTTTGAAAGCATTAGCCAATATTGTAAACGAATAATCTTCAGCCTTATAATCTGTAGGTAATGAGTCGAATGTCTTATTTGCTCCTTTCAATACCAACTGCATCATGTGTTCAGCGGTAGCAGGTAAGCTTTCATCGCCTACACGAACAATGGCTATGCGATGGCCATCTCCTACATAGTAATACGGAGTATAACTACCAGGATTAACCTTTAGCTGCAAAATGTCGAGTCCTCCAATTCTATGAGGAATCAGCTCAACATTAGGTAAAGGGTCTAAGTAATCACGAATCTTGAGACTAATCGATTCACAGACTTGTTGAACATTTTCAAGGCCATTAACCACACCATCATTATCGACACCAAAGAAAAGAGAGCCGCCCAAGCCATTGGCAAAAGCACATACGCTCTTCAACCAGCTCTTCGGCCTTTTCTCTTCCAGTTTCAACTTAAAGTCGTAAGCAGTACACTCACTTATCAATCCCTCAACCTTCATAACAGCAAATAGAACAAATTAGTTTAAATAGAAACTTTGATAAGCCCCAATGCATCAGCCTTCCGAGTTCAGGAATGCACATGCCGTCTCCATACCACGACGAAGCTCACCGGTAGTCTTTTTCAACTCCAGCGTACGCGTTTCATCCTTAGCTATCAGCTTCTTTATTTCATCTATGGTCATACGGCTAAACATCCTTTCTCGGACACGGTAGTATTGTAACATTCGGAGGTCGTAAGTCAAGCAACCAGCAGCTGTTATACCGTCATATTGCACGAGCAGAGACTTAAAAGCATCGGCTATACCGAGCCGTCTGAAGCGCAGGAGAAGACCATCCGCGTGCTGTCCGAGATGTCTGTCCGCTTGCAGACTATCGAGCACCGGATGGAGGTGTACCACATGCAACCGCCTCCGGTGACAAAGCAGACTTCACCTGCGGAATGACAGCCAAAGAGGACAAAAAGACCTCCGTCTTCGCCAAGGCTACGCCGTGACAGGCCGCAAGGGTAGGACGAGTGCCGGGGCTCATTCTTGCCCAGCGTTGGGGGCGTCTTAGTTTTGCGGGTGGGGTTTGATAAAGCAACGCGACGAATCGTTCTGTTTACCCGCGTCGGTGTGTTGTAACTGGGCGCGTTCCCTTCCACCCCACAAAATACTCATCGCTTTCACTTCCGGGCATGCGGGTAACCCATTCCATCGTACGAATTGGAGATTCCACAACGGGAGCTCCCTCTCTCCACGATATACACAGCGGTCCGCTCTCCTCATGGTCCGTCCCGCAAAAGGCATCTACCACCAGACTTTTGCCATCGGGCGCCAGATACAATCGCGTAACGGCCGGGCGCGACTCCTCCCTGCCGCGTACCGCAATAGAAAACGGCAGCTTTTGCGTACCCACATACACATCGAGTTCCACGCGCGAGCCGGTATCCGTATCCACAAAGAACAACTGCCATGCCTCGGCTTCTCCGGTTGGCGTAAATCTTAATTGGTACGGCGTACCGTGTATGCTCACAACATTGCCGGAAGCGTCCACACTCGCCCATTCCTCCGTGTGCCCACCGGTTGGATCCGGGATTTCATCGAAATCAAATATCAGCCGAAGGTCATTTCCCTCCCGCTTATTCATTTCTTCTGCTGCCGCGTAGGCTTGCTCTAGAGCCTCTTTGCCTTCCTCCAGATAGCGCTTTGTATGGGGGCCGATATTGTATTCGGAAGAAGTGTCAAATTCACCATCGGACGGCAGGGCTTTGCCGCGCATCGCCTCCGTTGTTGGCGTACCAGCCATGACGAGGTATATCCCGGCAAGAACCTCTCGGTTGTATTCATCGGCAAAGACTTTCAAAAAATCGGCATCTGCCGGGGCATAATCTGAAAAAGTCATGTTGCCCTTGGCGTCACTACGCATTACCGCACGCACTGGACACACCTCATCCCACGGATAGCTTAATTCAAAATGGGTATCGGCACACTCCACGCGCATAAAGCTACGCACCGGCGGCAGATAGGTGCTGCGAAAGGCAAAATAGGGCTCAGGTTCCGGAGCTGGCACCATGATATAGCCATCATCCTTCGCCATGGCGCTTCCGGCTTTTATCAAGGCCGCCTTACCGGCTGCATCCGGGGCGAAAAAGCAATGCGTAGCGGTGCATATCAAGTGACCACTCACCGCAAGCTCTGGTTCCTTCATTATCGGCTGTGCTTCAGTTACGGGGGAGGACTCAAATTTCATCTCACTACAGGAAGAAAGTAAGAGCGAGGCCGCGAGCCCCAAGGCTACGGTGGTAAGAAGTTTGTGTAATTGTGAGCTGGTCATAACTCTAAGCGTGTATCTGTTACGGGGCATTATATTAATCTCCGCCCCTCTGTTCAAGCGTGGAGGTGGATTATCCACATTTTTGTCGTTTTCTGCGAATGCTGTATTTCATTTTCCATGACCTCTTACAAGCGATGTGACTGGCTCCAGAATTGCGAAGCCGGTTTCATAAAACGTCTATATCCAATATATTATAATGTGATTCCATATTTGCTTGGGCTGAACGTAGGAAAAACGGAAAAAGCGAATTCCGGGCTCAATTTTCCCAAGCTGATGGCGTATTAACTCCACTTAATCTCAGAAACCGAATCAGAAAATAATCTGGTTCGGTTTTTGCTTTCCATTGATTTTCAATAAACACGTTCGCTTAGGCATTGCAGGGGGCTTCGCTAAAGCTACGCCCACCCTAGCACTCGCAAGCTCCACCGCCGCCCCGCCAGGCGCAAAACGGCTCCATAAGGTCAAAAAGCCTACTTGTCTCGGCGAAGCTTCAGCGGAGACGGAAGCATGCCTACCTGTCACGGCGTATCGTAGAGAAGACGGAAGCCCCTTTTTTCTAAGCTCAAACGCCTTTTAGGGGCACTAAAGATGCTTCGAATCTACAATCTGTTGATTCTGTGAGCTTCCGTCTTCGCCAGGGCTACGCCGCGACAGGTAGGCAATTTTGAGCAGATGGCAACTCCGCGGCAAGCAAAGATGTCTCGAACCGGCAAACTACACAGAATCAGATGATTAAGTGCCATTTTTTAGCACGTACCAACCTAAAATGAAACATCGCTTGCAAGGGGATAAAAGACTTCTGTAAGCGATGGATGAAGGTCGGGGCTTATTCTTGCCCTGCTTCGTGCGAGTCAAAGTCATGCAGCCTGTCTGGGCGTATCGCAGAGTAGCCAGGGTGCTGTTTGCCAAAATGAGGGAATGTTTATGAAGGCAATTGATAATGCTACATTACCAACGTCTTTTTCTTTTTGCCTCCTCCAACAACATGTGCATGTTGTCTGACGCTGCCCATTTGAATGGGGTGCCGCCGCAAATATCTTCATGAAGCGGATTGGCACCGGCTTTCAACAAGATACGGGCACAGTCCAAAGCGTCATATTGAGCCGCATAAAAGAGAGGACTCCAGTCATCATACTCTTCTTCCAAAGGAGCTCCGCAATCATACACCAGATAATGCACGGCTTCGGGCTGGTTTTCCTTGCACGCTTCGCAAAGAGCCTTACCATCGTGCGCCAGCAAGTCGATTCCATACTCCCGCAATACACGCAGGCAATCAACTTGCCCGGATCCTGCCGCATAATCCGCCAAACTCATGTAATCGTCATCTTGCCAGTTTTGCGTCAAATCGCACAGAGACAGTGCCTTTTTCAACAAGCTCGATGGACCATTACAACACAGGGTGATGAGCAACTGCGCATCGTCTTCCAAGGGAGAAGCCCCGGCATCCAGCAAAAGCTCCGCCCCCTCAGCCCAACCGCAACGAACAGCATCTGATGCCAACGGTGCGCATGCCCAACAAATCGGTAAATTCGGATTAGCTCCGGCTGCCAACGCCGCCAGCATCCCTGCAGGGTGCTTCGCCTCGTAGGAATCGTACAGCTCCAGGTCGGGAGCATTCAGCGTTTCCCGATAGAAGCATTCTTCTGCATAACGGCGTACCCGGTACGCCTCAATCTCTTCCAGAGCTGCCGGCGTAAGGGGGGTATCCAGCTCCATTTCCTGAATGAGGTCATTCAATACCTTTGAACGCTCCAGCACCCGGTGCATCGTTTCGTAGTCTTCCAATTCCATCATATCTTCTAATCTATACTAACATATCCAGCCTCCGAATCCGCAACAAAAAATTGCAGAAAGTGCAGATTTTCTAATAAATAGACGCTCGCGGATGGCATTTTGTTGCGCGTTGCGTGCATTTTTGTTGCCGATGGAATAGACGAGGAAATAGTTTTTATTTGGAGACATTGATATATTGATAAGTACGAGTTGGTTGAGAGAATCTTCCGGTAAAAACAGTGTTCCATTCCTTTCCACACAGTATTTCGATGAGGTAGCGGTCATTTTCGAGTTTGCAGCGGAGGTCACGCCCGGGGTATCCGGGGCTCATGATTGTTTGGTTGAGCAGTTGCCAGCTGCCATCCGGCTGTTTTTTTACCAAACTGAACAAATAAATA
>JAZNIZ010000060.1:0-60786 GCA_045577775.1 Akkermansia sp.
TACTGTGTGGCAAGGAATGGGAAACTGTTTTTTCCGGAAGATTCTCTCAACCGACTCGTACTTATCAATATATCAATGTCTCCAAATGAAAACTATTTCCTCGTCTATTCCATCGGCAACATAAATGCCGGAAACGGCAACGAAATGCCCGCCGCGAGCGTCTATTTATTAGAAAATCTGCAATTTCGCAATTTTTTGTTGCGGATTCGGTGCCGGGAAGTATTATCTTATGTAAAGGAGATAGAGAATGATGAAAGTTCTTTTAATCATATTGTGCTTAGGGCTCTCCGTTGGCGGTAAGAGCTTGGCTGTGGAGGTAGCAGCCAAGCATCTGGAGGACTATCTGCAGCATAGCAAGATGAAGGGGGAAGATAATGCCGTGACCACTCTGCGTATGCAGGAGCAATATCTATGGCTGAAGACGCTTCAATTGATAAGCGAAATATCCGGGAGTAAAGGAGTGTTAGCTGAAGAGCTGACGAGGAATCCCGGCGAAGTAAGCGGTCAGGAAAAGGCCTACCAACTAGCAAAGTCTAGGTATGAGCAAGGGCTTGGTACGCTTTGGGATATGTATGAAACAGGTTTGGAACTTTACGTGGCGTATTCGGTTGTTGGTTTCATTGAAAATAACGTATTGCCCGGTAGAGAAGTAGTTCCGACAGCGAAAGAAGACATCTCTTTTGAGCAGTTAAATGAGCTGCGCCGAATTCTTACGAATGCGGCCAATGCTTCAGGAAACCGCGAAGCGTGGCTCAGAACTGAAATTTTATGGAGCATTCACGTATCGAAAAATATTGATGATGAGATAACATACAGGACCGAACTGGTGGAATTGCTGCGTAATCGTTACCTGCAGGGCTTGGCTACTCATTGGGAAGTAGCAATTGCTGAATTGGACTTACAGAAAGTGCGTCTGCTTATGGAAAGGAGGCGAGCCCTTTTGCCCGGTGCTTCCTCTCGTCTTTTCCCGACGTCTGACGATGCGCAAAAGTGGGAGGTGTTCGTAAGGGACGTAAATGCATTGTATCGTCAATTGGCTCAAACTGATGAGGATAGCCGTCATTCTGATTCCCGTATCTGCGAACAACTGTTTCACTTGCGATTCACGTTGTTGCGAGCTGAGTATACATTGAATAATATCAAGGCTGTATTAAAACATGGGCACTGAGATTTTATCCACTAAACGTCATTTGACCATGCCCACGTTTCACAGAATCCTCTCCACCACAGCCCTGTGCCTTGCGGCGATGGGGGTGAGCTCTTGCATATCTCGCATGCACAGGGTAGCCTATGAATACCCCCGCAGCTATGAAGGTGCATGGTTAGAGAACAACAACGTTCCCAAGGATGGCAACGCCGCCGACATGAAGTTGACAAAACGCCTGCATGTGTATGAATGCGACGGTCAATGGTATCTGCCCGTTTCGCGCATCTGCTACACCAAGAAAGTGATACAAGTGGAACCGACAATAGCATATCTGATAGACAATGTTTCACATGAGGACAAGCAGCAATATTATCTTCCCATATCACCCGAATTCGCTGGCAAGCTGCGCACCGCTTCCCGACACAGAAGCAGCCAAAGAGAGTTGACGGACTATATTACGCAGACCAAATTGTTGGCGGCTCTGCCATCGCAAGCCAAGGCATATCCTGTTCTCATGCCCATAGGCGGCGAAGAAAATGGGGATTTGTTGGTACAAACGGATGCGCATGTCGGGCCATCCGCCATTCTGGCTTATCCTGCGGCGGCGGTTCTCTTTGTGGTAGATATTCCGGTTACGGTGGCATCTACCACGGTTGCTATTTTGGGAGTCATCACCGCTATTCTTTTGAATGGGGACATAGTCCACTAAATCAAAACTCGTCATTCACTCTTTTTTCGGAGACCTGGCGCAGAGTGCTTTTCCATGGCGCGCAAGCAATAGGGGCTCCTCAACTCGCTAAAGATAAAAGGATAAACTAAAAAAGCCTGCTTTCCAAATTGTGTTGGAAAGCAGGCTCGGTGAATACCCTTTGAGAAGGGTACGTCTCCGAGGACACAGATAAAAACAAGAAAAGCTTAAAAACTTATCTATAAGCATTTTATAAAATAGAGCAGAGGGTTTAAGATGGGTCTTTTTGTTTTTTCTTTTTCTTCGACATCCACCTCTTGACAAATTTTGTACTGCATGTATAATGGCTCCAGATAACCTACTCCCTGTGAGGGCGTAGCAAGCGCAGACGCGAAGCCCCACGCTTAGGGGTGGAATCCGTTGATTCCTTCAACTGCGCACATGGGGAGGGTTTTTATTTTGTATGGAATACCTCAAGCCGCATCTCTCCATTCAACAGCAGGTCGCACAATCTCTTTGACCGCAAGCAGAGTTTCCTGGTTATGGTTGCCATCGAGCGTATTGTAATAGACCTCTTTGCATACCACCACACGGCAAAACAACACTCTACTTGTTTTGCCTGATTTTCAAATACCGCTTCAGCAGGAAGGCACAGAACCAGGGGATGGTCAGGAAGGCTTCCGAGCGCCCGATATTGGCACGAGCTAGCTTGATGCCGGAGTGAATGGCCTCGTATTTATCAGACTCTACCAACTTACGGAGGGATCTGGAAACTGTATTTCCGGCCTTAACCTCAACAGGTATCAAATCCTCTGCAGTTCGGACAAAGAAGTCCATCTCCAACGTTGAATCGTCTTTGCGGTAATAGAACAAATCGTAGCCACTCTTGGATAACGCCTCGGCCACAAAATTCTCATAGAGAGCCCCCTTGTACACCCCCAGGTTCTTGTTGCGCAGCAAATCCTCACGAGCCTCGTCATCAAGCATGGCCAGCAGCAAGCCTGTATCAGCCACATACAGCTTGTATTTGGATGGGTCGAAGTTCCCTTTCAAAGGCAATTCCGGATATTGTAGGCAATAGCATATTGACAGCAGACCGGAATCCAACAACCATTCCACACATCCCAGATAATCCCGCGAGCGTGCATGCTTGGCGACTTTGGTGAGTTGGAATTTTTTATTTTCCTTTGCCAGCTGGGGTGCCACCTGATTAAAAACCGCCAGGATTTTAGCTTTATCCACCCCGGATGCATACTTGCGGATGTCTTCCCGGTAGTCCCGGAGCAGTTGCTGCTGAATGTTTGCTGTTTCTTCAAAGGTACCGCTCTGCACAAACGCACTGATGACCGCAGGCATCCCGCCCAGAATCACATAATCCAGAAACAAGGAAAAGTAGCGCTCCAGCTCGGCATTACTGAATGGTTCTGCTCTCAGCAAGTGCCCCAGCATGTCTTCCACCACATCGTCCTGATACCCGCGAGCCCACAGGTACTCCTCAAAATCAAAGGAGCGCATCTCATAGTCCAGCTTGTACCCCACGCTGTGGCTCTCAATACGGGAATACTGTACCCCCAGCAGAGAACCACTACATATCACATCAAAACGGCCATCAATGTGAAAAAACTTAAGCGCTGTCGTAATTTCCGGGAATTCCTGCACCTCGTCAAAAAAGATAAGCGTCCTCTCCGCTTCAAAGCGGAATTCCGGATTCATTCTCGACAGCAGCCGCACGATATCCTCCACGGCATAGCCTTCCTCATTGATTCCCTTATAGTAGGGCGATTCCACAAAATTCACATAGACCACATGTTCATATCTCCGTGTGGCAAACTGCATGATAGCCTCGGTTTTTCCTACCTGCCTGGCTCCCCGGACAATGAGCGGCTTGCGCCCCGGTGCAGACTTCCAGTCATCCAGATACGTATCAATCTTGCGTCTTAAATATCCCTCTTTTTGCATAGCTTTCCCTTACAAGTCATATAATGCTTCTATTTGAATCACTTGTCAATAATTTTCACATTTTTGTAGAATAAAATACCACCTCTTTTCACATTTTTTTTTGCTTTTTTTGTGCCATTTTTCACAATTTGTAAAAAATCACTCAGAATTTTTCCTTTTTTCAGCATCCTCTCCTTGACAATTTCTGTACTGCATGTATAACGAGTGCAGATAACCTACTCCCTGTGAGGGCGTAGCAAGCGCAGACGCGAAGCCCCACGCCTGGGGTTGGAATCCGTTGATTCCTTCAACTGCGCACATGGGGAGGGCGTTTTGTATTGACAATGTACGATTTACGATTGACGAATTGTTCATCCTATACACGATGGCCTGCCTGAGCATTGGGAATAACACCCGATGTGGAATTGAGATTACGAACTCACGCCCACATGTGTCCCAAAGTTTGAAAAAAGTGCTCGATAAATTGATGTCTGTCGAGCCGCAGGCGAGCATCTGCCAAAGCCCGTGAAACAGGAGACATATCAATAGCGAGCGAAAGGATGTTAATCAAGTCTTTTTTTTGTTGTCATGCGTAAAAAAGAACAATAAAGTGAAAAAATGCACTTTATGAAGTTTTAAGCGCAAGGCTTGACCCGAATAGCTTTTGTTGTGGAGGTGAGAGGTCTGCCGCCCCCCCCTAGTCCTTTGGAGTTCTCCGGCTTCGGCAAGCCTGCGCCGAGACAGGCGGCGATAGTCAATTTTTTTCTGATTATCGGCATGAATGAGGGACGGAATGGCAAGTGCAACGTACACCCACTTTCGCGTACACCCAAAACGTACACCCTCTTTAGCATACGCCACCAGACGCCCGCAAGACAAAAAAAGCGTCTGTTAAGGGGTTACAAGCCTCAACAGACGCTATCAGACAGGATTTTTAGTACCCTTTGAGAAGGGGCGTCACCAAGGATGCGAACACAAAATAATAAAATGCCAAGAGGGGCTGCGATGGGCCCTTATGGCTCTTTTTTCATTTTTTTAAGTTTTTGCTCTATTTGTTCTGAGGTGATTGGGCTGAACGATGCCACAACCCACCAATCGTCCCGGGGGGCATCCGGGGATGCGCCGTTGCGCCATTCCGATGCTGTTTGATTGGGGCAACGACGTTTGCCGGTCTCTACGTGCAGGGTTTTCGCATTTGTCAGGTGCCAGCAGACGCATGTGAAAGCATTGTTCTCTTCTTTGCCGACTGCGAGCCAATGGCAGAGAGAATGGTAGAAATCTTTAGTCGCAATGATTTGTTGTTTTGATTGGTCGTGGCGGACGGAGCACCACGTCAAATCCTTTCTGCCTTGCAGGTAACGCCGCCATAATTCAATGGGGAGCTGTAAAGAGGGCGGAGCAGGGGTGCTCTTAGGTAAATTGTTAATCGCCTCAATCAATTCTTCCAGTGGCAATTCTTTAAATAGCCACTTAACCATGGCTGAGAAACGAGAGTTTACCACTTTTTTATAGGCTTGCAGTGATTCATTGTATTGTCCTTTGTAATGGTTTTCCTTTTTGGTGGTCAGGCGCTTGGGGCGTTTCTCAAAGACATTTGCCCCGTTCCAGCCATAATATGCTACTTTTTCCGCTTTTCGCTGCACAGCCCCGGAATAACAAAAATCGCAAGCCGGGCAGACTCCGTCATCCGCCGGCACGCCGATATATTCGTCGTGTTTTTCTCTGTTGCGTCGGTAATAGAGTATCTGTTTGTTTGGCAGTGATTCCCTAATCAGTTCCTCTTCCCGTTGCAGCAGCCACCACCGGGACCTCGGCACAATGTGGTCTATATCCCACGGGCAGTTCATGTCTTCTCCCCAAGTCGCTGTTTCGTGCGGGTAAAAACCGCACTCCTCCTGCAGCATCCTGCTCATATATGACTTTTGCAGGAAATGCAATAAGGGTTCATTCTTCGAATTGCAAAAAACATGCAGCCATTCATCTTCATAGGGGTATTCGCGCATGATGGTCGGGTTTTTCGGTAGGGAAAGAGGATACATACCCGTCTCAATCGAATAACACGCAGCATACGCCACACCAATGGCTAACAGATTCATCAAACTTGTAGGTTGAATGCCGTTCAATGCCTCATCAAAGCGCTCGCAAAACTTGGCGTGGTAGCCGGGCTCTCGACAAACGACATAGGGGAGCATACAAAGTAAGTCCTTCTCTTTGTTCACGCCATTCTGAATAATGCCAGGAAAACGCCGGATACACCGAACAACGACTGTGAGCCATTCATCGCCACGGGATTGCAGATAAACAGTCTTCGGTATGCCGATTGATAAATACATCTCCTTGGCAGACTTTATTGCTTTGCCTATTTTGTCATCATATTTTTTGCCATTCCAATAAGAAGCATGGGGCGGTTCGTGAAGAATACCCGATGTTCTCTTTTCTTTATCTTCAGCATACTTCAGGCGGGCATAGAGACGCGCCACACGATTAGGCGGCATGAAATTTTCAGCTATTTCATTGATGCTTTCCTTAAATGTCTTGCCTAGATGTGAGCAAAGGGTTGAGTAGGTATAGTCAACAGGTGATATTTGAGTGCCTCCCTTGTTTATCCGGGTAAAGAGTTCGTGAATCCGGTTTCGGTCTGCTTTGACATTCTCTTGGTTTCGGTCTGCTTCGACATTTTCCTGTAAATTAAAGCGAATCAGAGGAATAAAAGGACTTTCGACGCGTTCTCGCCATGTGACAACCTGAGCGGAACTACGAATAGTCTGAACATCAGAATCACCGGGTGTGTCCCCCTCAGACAAAAGCTCATGCAGCGGAATCCATTTGTGCGTGTTGTTTTTTATCAAGTAGTCATGAGCTTGTACAAGATTCGGAAGTTCAAAGGAATCTTTTCTCTCTTCAATCGGCAGCATCTTATTCCAAGCCGCTATCATTTCGGGGTGAGGCAATCGTTCCAAATGGTCACCGGGTTCATTCCAGACGAAGCCCCAGGGGTGTCTGCGCGTGCTGACCATCAAATGCTTAAATTCCCATTTATCCTGTTTCTTTTCCCATACAGTCCACAGGATGGTCATGGCTTTTTGCTTTTCATCGGGGTGCAAGCCCAACTTCTTTTCATCGGGGTGCAAGCCCAACTTGATAGCATGCCAGCGCTGTTGACCGTCAATTAACTGCCATTGATTCTCCTGTTTATATACAGTCAACGCCCCGATGGGGTAGCCCTCGAAAATCGACTTCCACAGCTCGGCAATCTGTGTCGGGTTCCACACCAACCCGCGTTGTACATCCGGAATATCGATTTCCTTGGTAGTCGCCAGTGCTCGCAGCGAAACAACACTCGCCACGGAATCCTCTTTCATCAACTGTTCGCTCATTTCATTCATTTTACTCCGATTAAAATCCTTTGCAAGTTTATAATGATAGGAGCCGGATTTAAGCACATGTGTCCCAAGGATTTTTTTGAGAGACGCAAATGCCGATAAACTCTGAATCTTTGCTGTAATGTGCCCGGTTGAATAAATTGAGGCAGAGCGTGATAACGCTCGAATCGAGCAACATGATGCGTGAAGCCTTGATGTCCTCCCCACCCCCCCCACACAACAGAGACCGTCTATTCCAAACTTTATAATCTATTTGCGAGTTAATCGAGATGCCCTCCTCAAGCAATGTACGTAATCCTGCGACATTGTCATTCTTTATTGCTTCTACAAACTGGTTACTAATCTCTTCCGAAACCAAATAAGTCAATTCTTTTTCGTTCATCATTATATTCCCTTTTTGTTCATATCATCGGCTACGCATAGACCAGCTTTGGCCTTTATTTACGGAGCGGTACAAACCTTTACTGGTTTCTGCGAGCAACTCATCGCCTCTATCCATCAAATCGCGAAATTCAAACAACTGCCGATCCCAATGCGGCAGCCAAGTGCGACCGCCGTTTATCGAGCGTTCTAGACGATGCGAATCTTTAGATGAAATGCGGATAATCATATCTCCGAGGTCAATCATTTTAGGCATGGTTATGATGTGGGTTATGGTTAAAGTAAAGAAAAATCAGCGAGTGGCAAGCCACTCAGAAAGAATGGTCACACATTCCGGGTTTTCTCCTTCATTTGCAATATCAAGCGGTGTGTCACCATGACAGGTCTTAATATCCGGAGAAGCACCACCCTTCAATAAACTTCTGACATTGTCATGCCACTCCAATTTAGCAGCTATATGTAAAGGCGTTTCGCCGTTATGATTAACCACATTGGGATCAGCTCCGGCTTTGAGCAGCAAATCAATCAAGCCTGGGGTATTGCTTTTAGCTGCATAGTGTAAAGGAGTGTCACCATGGCAGGTCTTAATATCCGGAGAAGCACCACCCTTCAATAAACTTCTGACATTGTCATACCACTCAAATTTAGCAGCTGTATGCAAAGGCGTTTCGCCGTAACGATCAGCAGCAATGGGATTAGCTCCGGCTTTAAGCAGCAAATCAACCAAGCCCGGTGTAGCGTTTCCTGCGGCATAGTGTAAAGGAGTTTCCCTCAAGCGATTTCGGACATTTACCTCAGCTCCGATAGAAAGGAGAGCTTCAGCCATGGAACAGTTACTCTGAGCATGCACAGCTTTATACAACGGCGTTTCCCCTTCTTTGTTCTGAGCATTAACAGAAGCTCCGTATTCTGTCATGCAAAACACAAATTTCCTTTTGGTATTCTGAGTAGCAACTAAATGTAGCGGGGTGTCGCCATCGCAATCCTTGGCGTTGATGTCAGCTCCGTGTTTCAGCAATGCCATACAGACACTCTCTGCTTTGTTTGAAACCGCATGATGCAACGGAGTTTTTCCCTTTTCATCTCTACACTCGGTGTTTGCGCCGGATGTCAGTAAAAGCTCGCATATTTCAGCACTTCGATTCCACGCAGCTACATGAAGAGGCGTCTCTTTACTTTTATACTCACACAAATCGACATTCGCGTTATAACTCAAAAGAAGCTTCACACATTGCTCATTTCCTTCCTCTGCCGCGAGAAATAGCGGTGTGCGATCCCGATAATCCAATGCATCTACATCGGCTCCGGCTTCAAGATAGGCTAGGCACAGCTCAACATCTCCTGCTTTTGCCGCTTCGTGCAAAGGTGTCTCATCCCAGTTATTTCGAGTAAGCGTGTCTGCGATTTTAATGGTACTCATGACGGTTGACAAAATACACACTCTGCTCGTATTTGTCAACCGTAAATTTAATTTTACTCCATATTTTTGTTTCGGTACTACTTCAAAAGGTCTTGCGAAATATTCTCAATTTCTTGAACTTCTGAATATTGCAATCCATCAGGAAGATTCAGCTTGCCGGTTGACAAAATTCGATTTACAAGCAATGTTGGCCTCAATGAGACGTCAGGGACAACATAAGGCACCCCCGGTTCAAGGTCAAGTTGCTGTTCCTCCGGTGAATGGGCGTAGAATTGCCTGTAAAACCTCGTGTTGAAGCTGCAATATTGTTCCCAGTCAATGATGTGCAATTGCATTGCACGAGCCATGAGGCCTACAATACTGATGCCATAATAATGTTTGATCCCCAAAAGTTCATACAGAGGCAACTCTTTTCTCATAGATGAACCAAGCGCATCAATCACCGCCGGACGAGGTATTAAAACAGCCCCGGCAAAGCGCATAATGCAGTACTCTTTGTCTGATGGTTCATCTTTGTCCATGTCCGGGAATAATATATGTCCCAATTCATGAGCCAAAGTCATTCTTTTGCGAATAGGATTTCTATTTAACCAATCCGCTACGCAAATGAAAGGCCTGCCTTCGTAAAAGAAAGAAAATCCATCTATTCTATTATTATTAAACGGAACTTCACACACTAAAATCCCTTTTTGTTCCAATAACGAGCTTAGAGAAGGAATCGGGCCTCCACCTAAGTTCCATCGTTTACGAAGCTCCTCGGCTATTTCTTCGAGCGCAGTCGCTCTATCTTGCTCATTCATTGTTCTTCGTAACAACTTTTTACATTCACTTACTGAAAAAGGATTTTTCCACTCTAATCTATCACCCAAAACATTTTTTTCTCCTGCCATCACCTGTACACGAAAAAGGCTGACTCCATACGAAGTCAGCCTTGATACACGAGAAGAGATTCGAACTCCTGACCAACTGTGTGTAAGACAGCCGCTCTACCACTGAGCTACTCGTGCGTGTGCCGTTAGTTTATCAGAGAGGAAGGAGGATTGCAAGCCTAAAATGAAAAAAAGTTTAATTGAAAAAGTTTAATTGCACCTCAAAAAATGTGGGTGGTAGTTGGAGATTCGTTTTTTATCGGTAAAAGCAGGGGGGGATAACGGTGGAGAAGGTGGTCTGGGTGGGTGGGGAAATTGGGGCTGCGTTTTGTTCAGGGTGGGGGAGGGAGGGGATGAAGAAAATCTGAGGGAAATGCGATAGTGAGCTTGATTTTGTTACTGTGATAATGTTACAATGCGTTGGAATTTTTGGATTATGGAAACTTCATCGAGAAAATCAAGGCATGCCAAGGCTCGTGCCGTGCGCCGCGCCAGGAGTCGCAGAGCTGTTGTTACCTGGCTGGTATGTGGGCTGGGTGTCACGGGGGTGGTGTGGTCTGGGCTCTCACAATCCGGTGTGGGGGACGCTAAACGTACACCTGTCGCAAAGCAGGAACGGAAAGCTGCCCAGAAGGCAGAAAGGCGTGAGCCGGTGCAAACGAAAACGGATGCTGTGGTCATAGCGACAACGGAGGAGTTGCCTGACGGTCGCGAAACGAAGTCTGCGGTAGAGCCGCAGCCGGAATATGTCCCTGTGACGCCGCCTCAGCTTGCGGCGGAGGACTCGCAGGTTGCAGACCAGGGGGCGCCGACCGCTGCAAAAGGTGCAGATTTGCTTATCAAACAGGCAAGGAATACGGTGGGAACGGCTGCTGTACCCACTACGCCTAAACCTTACCACCGCGCTGGTGGCGGAAATGCTGGTTCCGGCTGTGCTCAGGGGCCATCTGGGGCGTCGGGCAGGGGGAAGGAGGAGGTTGTAATCCGTGGTGGAAATGTGCGGCGGCCTGTTTGTGGTTATGCCCTGACCTGGAGCCGCCGATCCGGATGCGGTAATCTGCTGGCTACTTATACCTTCACTTCCGGCTGTGGTAGTAGCAGTAGCAATGGTAGTGGTTGTGGGCCGACAGAAGAAGAGACTGGTAATAGGGTTGTTGAACCGGGAGAGGTTGCTAAGAAGGCCTTGTATCCGCATACGAGGGATGAGATTGATGCCAGGGTAAAGGAGTTGCTTAACACACAGCCGGGCGGGTTGGCGGATTCCGCTCAGCAGAAAGCGATTAACCTTGCCAATGTGTATCGTTTCTTATGCGGCGTGAATACGGTCCTCCGCTATGATGCTACTTATGGCTTGCAGGCAGAGCAGGCTGCGGCGGCTTGCGCGATGGCTGGAACACTGTCTCATAACCTGGGGTCGTATACTAACGTGTGCAATCTTGCATATGGTTGTTCTAACCGGGAAAGGACGGTACAGATGTATATGGATGACCCTGGTGATAATAATCGTTCGGCTCGTGGTCACCGCAACTGGGTGCTTTCTCCGGCTGCGGCTAAGACTGCGTTCGGCCTGCATGGTATGTATTCTGCTATGCGGGTGGTGGATTATTCATCCGAAGAGGTTACAAAGCAATCCTATTCGTATCCTGGTCATGGTTATTATCCTGTGCGTTATATGCATGGAAATGGGTGGAGTTACTATATGCCCTATGGCAAGGTTCTGAGTGATGCGGTGAAGGTGGAGATGTGGAGCCTTACATCTGCTCTGCAAAATGAACGTCCTGATGATGAGCAGCTTTCGGAGGAAAACAAGGTGGAGATTTCACGCGTGTATCCCAACGGTGAATGGGTTGTTTTTGAGCCAGATTGCAAGCCTCAGAAGAATGGGATGTTCTGGGTTAAGGTGACGGATTCTGATCGCTACCAGGACGAATACATTGTGCATTTCTATTGATGGAGAATAGCAAAACCGGCCGGGGAAAAGCGTTTCTCCGGCCGGTTTTTTTATATGAGGGGGGCTGATCAGAAATCAGAATTCTGGCATTTCGCGGAGCCCGGGAACGGTATCATCCTGTGGATGGGCAGGCTGTGCCGGGGTAGGTTTCGTCTGGAGGGCTGGAGTTTCTCTGTGCTCAATGTTTACTTTGGGTCGCTTGCCTTTGGGCGGGACCGTATTTTTGGCACATAAGGATTCCAGAGCCGTTTGCAGTTTGATGTCGGGGGCTCCGCCATACAGGATGCGGCATTGCTTGTTGATGAGGATGACGGAGGGCATCGAAATGATGCGGTACGTAGTTGATGCTGTGCCGTTTGCGTCATCGAGATAACTGGAGTCAATGCCCAGGTTGTTCAGGGTGTCCTGCTGTTCCTCCGCGGTGCAGAAGGGCATGATGGGGCAGATATCAACCTCGGGGTATTGAGTTCTGAATTTGTCGACGTCGCGGAGCATGTCTACGCTGAGATGACTATCGGGTGACCAGAAGAGCAGGAGCGTGTTGTTTCCAGGTGTCGGGAATTGGTGAGTTTCTCCCTGAGCGTCTTTGAGTTTGAGCATGGGCGCAATGGCGCCTGGTGCCAGATGCTTCAGGAAATAGGCTTGGTCCAAGGCTACTTCTACCAATTTTTGTTTGCCGAACATGCTGTCCTTGCTGCCCAGGAGCAGAGATTGTTTGAGGTAGTAGAGCCGCTTGGCCCGAGCCATGGCTTCACTGCCTTCTACGCTGGTGATAACCGGGTTGTTAAGCATGAGGCTCATGCCCATGGCCGCAGCGGCGCGGGCTTCCTTGTTTCTGTTCTTCTCGTATATTTTGCGGAGGATTTCATAATCGCGCACACTGGCAGAGAGCGAGATGCTGGGAGCGATGGCTCCCACTTCCGGGTTGTGGTAATGCACGCGCTGCAGGGAAGAAATAATGGCTGTGCTGAAGTAGTTAAGCTGGTCTTGCTCATCTTCGTTGAATGCTGCGGTGAAAGCCTGCGGATGCTCCAGAATCCACACAATGCCGGGCAGTGCCCAGCTCTTTTCGAATTCAAAGGTGGGTATGCTCTCGATTCCTTTCTCATTTTTACGGGTGCCGGTGCGGCCATTGATTGACTGCCAGAGCATGGGAGCAATGTCTCGCCCGTCGGGCGGGGTGAGGCTGGCGCGAGCGTCATCAGAAGGAGCATTCTTTACGGCTTCTTCATACTGGTTGACTTGCTGCTGCCAGCGGGCGAGCGCTTGCTTCATGGCGCTTTCCGTGGCCATGGCAAGCGGAGTAATGGCGAGCGTTGCTGCGGCAATGAGCTTTTTCATGCCGTATATTATAGGGTAGCGGTCTGCTCCCTGCAAGCGGAAAAATAGTCAGTGTGTCCGCACCTCGTAAAAACGAAAATGTTATTTATCTCCCTAACCCTTGGGCTATGAATTCCGCTCGCTGCTCTCGCCGGAGGGGGAGATAAATACCAACTTATTGCGTTATGAGGTAAATGGGTATCAGCAAATCTGGCGCAGCCCCGATGCGTTTCCTTGAGCTGTGAATTGCAGGATTAAACATGTGCAACACGTGCGACCTTTGTTGCAGCCGGAAAATGAGCTTGACGCTGAGGTGGAGTATCGGCTAAACTCTAGTGTGATTTTGCGGCGGGGCTGCAAGTGCGCATGATATGAAAGGAAGAAGTTTAGCAGGATTGGTGGCAGGGTTGTTGCTGGCAGGTGCGGCAGGAGCTGTGCTGGGGCGTCGGCACAGGCAGAATGTGGCTGTCCCGGTAAAGTCTGTAGATAAGAAGAAATCTCAGGAAACGCCGGAGCACGCAGCGCTGCGTGAAATACTGGAACGCTCGGTTTCATACAACGAGGCTTTGCTGGAGCGTGTGGGCAAGCTGGTAGAAATGACCGATGCCGGAGCCTTGCCTGCTGCGGTAGAGCTGCTGAGCGAGGTAAACCAGGAGAGCCGGCGAGAGATTGATGCGCTGCGCGCGGCATTGCAGGCGCACCTGGAATCGCGCAAGATGCGATTCTGTGATATTGACGGCTTTGTGGAATTGCTGAGCCGTTATCGTGCCATTACGCTGGGGCAGCAGGAAAAGCATCTGGAGGTATACCGCCGTGTGAGAACGATGCCCGGTATGCCGGATTCTCCGGAATTGCACGCATATCTGAAACTGGGATTCAATGACGAGGAGCAGAAACACGCCGATACGGATGACCAAATACGACTGGCAACCGCAGAACAACGCGATATGATGCTGCGCGTGGGGCGCTTGCTGGCAGAGGTGAATGATGCGGAAAGTGCAGAAGCCGTACCGGAGAAGCTGATGGGTATTGCTGCTCGCTATCAGCAACTTACGGAACGTATGCGTTTATATCGTGAGGATGATCCGACCGGGGCGAAACAAGCCCTGGCTGAGTTGAAAAGTATGTATGCTGCGCTTACGCCTCCGCTTACGGAGCGGGCATCACACCTGCGCCACGCCGGGTGCTATGGCAACAAACAGCTATATGAGATTCTGGAGCGCCTGCTCCCTGAAAAACACCGCGATTGATGCTCTGTTCTTTCTGTTGCGGTCCCGGGGTACATGCTCATATGCGGAAATTAACATGCTGAGCCGATTAGGGGCTTGCAAGGGCTGAATTAATATGGTATTCTGAAACAGTTACTAAGATTTATCATGCTGGAAGCGCGTAATATTTGTCTGGAGGTAGATAATGATGGGGAGAGCTTGTTTCTGCTCAGCGATGTGAATTTCTGTATTCCCCGTGGCCATTTTACGGCTATTGTGGGGCCGTCTGGTTGTGGTAAAACCACTTTGTTGAAAGCAATAGCTGGCATCAAGGAAACGACATCGGGTACGTTTTTCTGGGAAGGCCGGGATCTTGCCGAGGATGGCGACTTTGAACCGTATGAAATCGGCTACGTGCCGCAGTTCAGCATTGCTTACGAGGAACTTACCGTCGATGAAAATGTGGAGAGTTCGGCGCGCTTGCGTGTGGATGCCGATGAGGATGAACTGGATGAAATTATCAGCAGTGTGCTGGAGGAAACCGGGTTGAGTGAGATTGCCGACCGACCGGTGAAGCTGCTTTCCGGTGGTCAGAAACGCCGCCTGGCACTGGCCATGGAGCTGGTGAGTAGCCCGCGCATTCTGCTGTGCGATGAGGTGACGAGTGGTCTGGATCCCCGCTCTGAGCGAGAAATTGTGCAGCTGCTGCACCAGCTGAGCATGAAGGATGGCCGAATTGTGATATCGGTGACCCACAGTCTGGCGCAGATGGAGCTGTATGACAGCATCATTGTGATGGTGCGCGGTAATCTGGCATATCATGGCTCACCGGAAACCATGGTGCATTACTTCGGTGAACAGGATTTTGAGAATGTGTACCCGAAGCTCGCCATGCGTGAGCCGGATGAGTGGCGCCAGAGTTGGTTGAAACACCGCCTGGATTATTACCAGCGGCTGGAGCGAAAGCACCTGGCCAAGTTCTCTGCCGCCGGGTTGCCGCCGCCTTCTCCCCATCCCCGCGGCGGGGAAGAGGACGAAGTGTCGCAGCCTTCGTTCGTGGCTCAGTTCGTGACTTTGTTGAAGCGCCGCTTCACCATTTTGTTCCGCGACCGTATGCAGCTGTGGTTGCAGGTGGCCATGATTGTGGTGTTCCCGATTCTGGTGGCTCTTTTTTCGAGCAAGGGGCAGGACCAGCTGCTGCAGCTGACGGATAGCATGGGCTCTGACCTGGCAGCAGAGGTGCAGGCGCAGCAGGAACAGGCCGAGGTGCGCGCCCGCGTTGGTTCTGCGGTGTCGGGTATCATCATGTTCCAGGTGATTCTGCTGGGGCTCATGGGGTCTAACAACTCCTCGCGCGAGGTGGCCGGTGAGCGCCTCATCATGGAGAAAGAAAAATTTGCCGGTACAAGTCCGGCGGCGTATCTGGCTTCCAAGATTGTGTTTCTGAGCGTTCTGGTTCTTATCCAGAGTTTGTGGATGTTTGCATTTGTGCAGTATTGCTGGCCGCTGCGAGGCGATGTCATGAACCACCTGGTGTTCCTGCTGCTGGCCAATGCGGCCATGACGACGATGTGTCTGGGTATATCAGCTAACTGCAAGACGCCGGACCAGGCCTCGCTGCTGAGCATCTATCTGGTAGGGTTCCAGCTGCCGCTTTCGGGGGCCGTGCTGGCGCTGCCGGATTTTGTGGAAAAGTTCACCCAGCCATTTATTTCGGCCTATTGGGCATGGAGCGGCAGTGTGAATGGCGGTCTGAATTCGGATGTGCTCAAGGCAGTAAACAGTATTGTTCAGACCTCATTTGCAGACCGCATTCCGTGTCTGGCGGTTTTGCTGGGGCATGTCATCTTTGGTATCATCCTCACATACATCGGCGTGAAGCGTACCCGGTGGGAATAATTAACTCTCAAATCGAATTATTATGGCAAGAAAAAGACGTTCTTCCAGAGGCAAGAAGTCGCAGCTTCCGCTCATGTTGGGCGGTGGCGGCGTTGTGCTGGCACTGGCAATTGGAGCTGCGGTAATCATGAAACCTTCTGATAAAGACAAGACGCAGGTGGATTCCCGGTTCAATATAGCGGATTATCGCCAGGATGCCTCGCGACTGACCGGCAATACTTACATGCTTTCTGCTCGTGTGGAAAATATTGTAACCCTGGGTAATGATCGATTGGTGGCGGTGTCTCTGCCCAACAATAAGCAGGAACGCCTGCCGTTGCTGGTGCGCAGTGGTGTGACAGACCGTGTGAACCTGACTCGTGGTGATACCTTTACCTTCCATGTGGTATGCCGCAATGGTCAGGATGAGGCAGGACATGATATCAAGGGAATTATGGTTGTAGAAAAAGTGGAGGATCAGTAACGATGAAGACGATATCATATTTATCATTTTTGCCGCTGGTGTGTGGTTCGTTGCTTGTGACCCCGGCCGGGGCTCAGGGGCTTGGTTCTGTCAAGAAGCCCGCGGGGCTTTCTGCTGCTGAGGTGCAGCGGCAGGCGGGGAATGCCCAGCAACCCATGATGCAGATGAACCAGCCGCAGACCGGGTCGATGGATCATGTGCCGACTGTCGGGAAGTCCCACGTGGATACCGACAGTGGAGAGACGCCCAACCCGCAGGTGCTTGGGTTGGAGATGCCGCTGCTGGACCCCTCCTCCAACACGATGTCATACAACGGAGCCAAGTTTGACGTGGGAAATAACGCCGCGGTTCGTGCTCGTTTCGAAAAGTATTTGCAACAGAACCCGGATAATAGCTCAGATGCCAAACGCTACCGCAAGAAAATGCGCGAGGTGCTTAAACTTACGCAGAAGTCGGCCCGAGCTCGCAGAGAAGTGGGCAGCGAAAACCTGTTGCGTATTGCCCAAGGCTTGTATGAGATGAATGAATACATTGGCGACGGCGGTCAGGCTGGTGCCCTGGCCAGTGCTATGGCCAGTGTGATTGCGTCGCAGTATGCGAACCGTTCCCGCAATCGCAAGAATGAAAAAATGCAGAAGGAAATTGATAAATTGGTAAGGGATACCAATTATCTGACCACTCAGAACACGGGGCGTTCGCAGGGTGGCTCCAATACCATAGGTGGAAAGAACAATGGCGGTGGTCCGCCTCCTGTTTCCAATACGTTCAAGATTGCGTATAATACTAAGAAAATCAGCTCGCTGGAGGCTGCCGGGCTGAAGCATGCCGCTGAAAATGTGGCCGCTACAGAGCTGGCAAAAATCAATTTCCAGAGTACGATTATTTCGATGTTACTGCAGCGCCGTTATAATCATGCTATGATTGGGGCGCATGCGTACCGCCACCTGTTCAGTGATGGCGACACCACGCTGAAACTGGACAGTGACTCGCAGGCGGGGCAGATGTTTGAAGGTGGTGTGGGGCTTCCTCCTACCATTGGTACGATGGCAACGATGGCCTCTAACATGCGACGTGATGTGGACCAGAATATGGAGGCCGTGGCTAACATGCTGGCTCAGAATAAGCTCGGTGCTGCAACGGATAGCCTGATTCAGGCCGTGGCTGTGGGGGAGTTTATGGAGAGTGTTGCAACGTTCCCAGTAGAGGGACGCCGCCGCATTGATAAGTACTGGAATCTGCGAAAAAAAGCACTTCCGGCACTTAATGCCCGCGACTACGGTGAACTGGAGAATATTGCCGCGCAGATGAAGGAAATGGATGTGGATTTTGACGATTCCTTGCTGACCAGCTACTGCGCAGGACGCAAGGCTCAGAGTGATATACACCTGCGCAATGCAGTGAAGGCCATGAAGTCTGGCGATGAGGCTACCTTTAATGCCGAGATTATGGAAGCCGGAAAGATCTGGCCGAAGAATCCGAATATCGAAAAGGGCCGCGCTGAGCTTGTCAAGCTGGACAACCAGGACCCGATTCGTGATGAATTCCGCACGCTGATTAGCCGCAAGGAATACCGCACTATATACAACGAGCAGGACAAGTATGAGGTGGTGGCTATTGACCCTGAACTTAAGCACCAGTACAAAGAAGCTGTTACGCTCATTGGCACGATTGACGGTATGCTGGCTCAGCTGGATGTGGCGGCCAAGCAGGACGTGGTGATGGGGCCCTGCATGGCTTACGAGATGCTGCTTGACCGCGGTGAACAGGATGCCCGCTTTAAGGATGACCCTCAGTATCGCGAAGCCCTGAATCGCTATGCCCTGGCGGCTCACGATTTTACACAGGCGCTCGAAAAGGCCAAACGCAGTGAGGAAAGCCGCGAGTATGGCTCGGCTTTGTCAAACTACTACCGTGCGCAGTGCCTCTACCCGCGCTCTACAATGGCGGGCGAGGGTGCCAAGCGTGTCACGGAGATTATTCTCAAGGCGAAGTTCTGATTCCTGCATCTGTTTAACCCCCCGGACACCCGCGCAGTATTTGCTGCGCGGGGTTTTTATAGGCTGCTTATGAAAAAAGTGATAACGCGCTTTGCTCCCAGCCCGAGCGGGGCGCTTCATGTCGGGCATCTGCTGGCGGCGCTCCAGGCCCGACGCCTGGCAGATGCACACGGCGGTTGCTGCCTGTTGCGGGTGGAGGATATTGACCAGCGCGCGCAGCATCCGGAGTATCTGGAGCTCATGTATGAGGACCTGGCGTGGCTGGGGCTTCGATTCGATGGCGAGGTGATGGTGCAGACCCGCCGTTTTGATGTATACCGCGGTGTGTTGGCTCAACTGCGCGAAATGGGACTGCTCTATCCCTGTTTCTGCACGCGTTCTGAAATTAAGGCGCAGGTGGCAGAAATGGGACGTGCGCCGCATGCTACTCTGGGGTATTTGTACCCCGGCACCTGCCGGCACCTGCCACCTGCGGTGGTTGAGGAGAAACTGGCTGCGGGGGTGCCGCACAGCTGGCGCCTGGATATGCAGCGCGTGCAGGATATGATTGGTTGCCCAACCTGGCACGATATGCACCGGGGTACACAGCGGTGTGAGCCCGCGGCTTATGGTGATGTGGTGCTGGCGCGCAAGGATTTTCCTGCGAGTTACCACCTTGCGGTGGTGGTGGATGATGCCGCGCAGGGTGTAACGCATGTGACCCGCGGGGCTGATTTGTTTGAATCCACCCACATTCACCGGGCGCTGCAGGGGGTGCTGGGCCTCCCGGTGCCGCAGTATTGCCACCATGCCCTGCTGCGCGATAATGCCGGAAAACGCCTGGCCAAGCGCGATGGCGCGCGTTCAATAGCCTCTCTGCGTGCAGAGGGGTACTCCCCGCAGCAGGTGTTGGATTCTCTGCATGTGGCCTTGCAGCACGGCGGTATCTGGCGCGTGTGAGCAGGGGAGGGCGGCTTACTTCTCCTGCTCGCGAATGTAGGCAATTTCCTTTTTCAGGATGCCGCCCACACGGTGCTTGGCCAAGTACACCTGTGCCATGCTCACGCCGAGTTTGCGGCGCACTTCTGCAGCGCCCATGCCTTGCAGCACATTGTAATCAAAAATCTGGAACTGGCGGGGGGATACGCGCATCTTGACCCGCTCCAGCGCAGCTTTCATCACGTTCTGTTGCCATTCACGCTCCCAGATTTCGGTGAAATTGTTCTGTGAGGTGTCGGGAACATTCTCCACAGGCTCACGCGCAGGGGGGGACGCAGAATCTCCGGTTGCTGTGGCTGGCAGCGGAGCCTTGCCCCGCTGGCGGAATTGGTCATTTATGCGCCAGCGGGTTACATTCCAGAGCCACATTTTGAATGAGCCCCGCTCGGGGTCATAGCTGCCCTTGAGACTTTGCTTGGCAATGGTCAGCACCGTTTCCTGCACGACATCCCATGCTTCATCCTCGCGTAGTCCTGCCTTGAGTGCCACAGAATAGATGAGCCGCCAGTAGGTGCGGTAAAATTCATCCCAACTGCGCTGGTCTTTCCAATCTCCCAGCCGCATGATGAGGCTGCGCCGCGTCTGGGCGGCAAGCTTTTCAAGCTCGTCGTCGCTCGGGCTGGTGATGGAATCTTCCGGTAACACTCGCTTGCCATACTATCAGAAATACACAAGAACGCAAGCCATAAATTTGCGATATCTTCAGCAGTTTTCATTCGAGCTTGAGGTAAATTGTTATCTTGCCTCCTATTCAGGCGAGCGGAGCGATGCATACCCGGGGCTGGGGAGCTGCCGCTCCTGCGGGGCAGATACTCGTGCTCTGTTTATGTTTTCTTCAACGAAGAACAGAAGATAGAACTCTAATTGATAGGAAACTTGCATACCTGCTATGGAAAATGGAACAAAGAGGAAGTTGATTATTGCCGCCGGTGTGGAAATCCTTGTTTCGGTGGTGGCAGGGATGTGGCTGCTGGCCGAGGTGAGGGCGGCGCTGGTGAGCTGGGGAACAGAGGTCTGGGATTGGCAATATCAGTTGTCTGATTGGAATTTCCTGTTTACCTGGGCGCAGTACATGGTCATATGCACTGCATTTCTGCTGGCATGGTTGTGCTGGAACTGGCCAAGGCATAAGATGAGTATCATGCTGCTGGTCTGGGGGATTACCTGGATTCCTGTTGCGCTGGTGAGTTCCTGTGATTTGCTGGCCTCCCCCGCGGGACCGATGAATTTGCCGCTCTCAATGTATGCTGTGCCTCTCTTTGGGGGAATCTGTTTGTTCGAGGCTCTGGTGCTGGGGGTGTGCATACGAATTCAGCAAACGAAATAATGGGTTGAGGCCAGTAATGCTTCATGGGGCTGCCCCTCCCTGGTTCGTTCAGGTGTATTGACTTGAAAATCATGCATGGTGTGTTATCATGGCTATGAAAATGAACCGCTTTCAGACCATTTTGAGACCAGGAATTGCAATCATTGCTATGGTTGCTTTTCTGCTGAGCAGTTGCGTCGTGAGTACGAATCTGGGTGGAATTGTGGGAAACATAGGTGTGAAGGAGTCAAGGTTCGTGCGGGCAGAGCCTTTTTCTGCGGACGATATGGTGATTCACCCGGTGCTGCAGGGCAATGAAACCACAACTCCACCGGGTGTTACGGCGCGTGATTTGCGTATTTTCAAGCTGGATGATTTGTACTACATGGAGTTGTATTGCCAGTATGTACCTAGGGAGAGTGGTTTGTTCCGGCTGTGGGTTCCTCATGGTGGGGATATGGAGTATGTGATGCTGTTTAAGATGGACCACGACGCGCTGGCGCGAATCCCAGTGGAGGCAAACATGGTGCTGATGGATGCGGAAACGGTGCAGCATTGTCTGCAAATCAAGGTGGCTCATCCACCGCAGGACGCCGAGCGGGTGATTCCAAAGGAACGGTTTGATTTCAGCCGGGCCGTGCGCTGCACTCCCAATCCGGAGAAACTGGATGAACCGGGGCTGGAGCGCTTCTGGTACAATGAGTATTATATGCCCCATGTCCCGAAACGTAAAAACGGCCTTCACTATGCGGTGCAGCCGGTAGCCTGGGCCTTCAGGATTGTGGAGCATATTCCCCATGTGCTGGTGATGGCTCCCGCTGCCATCATTGCCGGTCCGTTCTGGTTGGTAAAGCAGGGGCAGCAACAGCGGGAAATACCGCTGCATAAGGAGAGTTAAATACATAGAATCAAATGACAAGATTAAATGTAGAAGACGGTGGCAGTACACCGCGTGTGAAAGGGTGGTTAACAGGTCTGAAATGGTGTATGGGCTTGTTGCTGGCGGTGGGCTTGCTTATGCTGTTCTATGTGCCGCGCTGCGCGCATGTGGGTGGGATTATGTGGTGGCATATACAGCGGCCATTCTCCAGCTCAAACACGTGCCTGGTAGAAGTTGTCACCTGGCGTGGGGAGACTGTCTGCTGCCGCTTCATGCAATCTCCGCTCGATGTTTCGGTGGTGTACGATGGATTTCTGGTTTTGTGGGAAAGGGAGGCTGATGCGTATCAGCTCCGCTATTATGATGTGAAAGAGAAGCGCTTCCTATCATCAATCGAGTTTAGACACCTGAACCTCTCCCAGAGAGATAAGCCACACCCGGGTGCTGCGGATGATTGGCATCTTACTGATTTGTACAATATCACGGGAGACCGTTCCTGTAAATATTACTGGATTCAACGGGCAGAACGCGATTTCTCTGAATGACGCCAGGGAAATCCGCCGGGGGTAAAGAGAGCTTGAAATCAGGTTGCCATACTGCTAGAATGAGCGCATGAGATCATGGGGGCTGATAACGTATCTGCTGCCGTTGTTCTGCCTGACGGGCTGTGTCGGGGTGGTGCAGCAGGAGCAGAAAATCTGCGATGCCGAGCTGCTGAAGGCGGTTACTTTTGAGTATGGAAACTGGGATGCTGCAGATGTGGCACGGTTGCTGGCTGCGGGGGCCCATGTGGATGCGCGGGACGAGAGGGGTTGCACCCCCCTGCTGAATGCCTATGGTGTGGGTCGGGATTTGTTTGAGGATGACCCGCGCCAGGAGGAAGCTGCAGAGTCGCTGAACCTGCTGCTGGCAGCGGGAGCAGATGTGCAGGCCCGTACGCCGGAGGGTTTTAATGCGCTGGATCTGGCTCTCTGCCAGTATGATAATGAAATTATTGTCCGGATTCTTCGGGAAAAAGGACTGAAAGCTAGCAAGCCGGAGTATGAGCTGGTGTGGCATGCCATGCATAACCACGTGGATGAGGTGCGCCGCCTGCTGGACGCCGGGGTAAGCCCCGATGCCCGCAGCGCTGATGGCTGCAGTGCCGTGTGGGCTGCCATGCCTATTCTGAATTTGAAAAACTGCTCCGAAGAAAGCCTGGAGCTTCTCCTGAAAGCCGGCGCTGATACGCAGGTGCTGCGTTATGACCGCTCACTACTTGATATGGCCGAAATATTCCGCGGCGAGGAAATGTCAGAAGCTGCGATGGAGCAGTTGAAACAACACGGCGCGAAATATCATTCTCGTAAAGAGTAAGCCGGGTGGTTTTACCAGCTTCTGCTTTTGCGGAAGGAGGCTTTGTGAAATGTTGGAGTCGATCCCGGTATACGTTCTGGGGGGGGAAAGTATTTCCTTGCTTCTTTGTATGGGATTAGCAATTGGAAGGAATTGAAAAGAAATCCTGACTATGCTTCGATTTTGGGAAGCTTTGCATATGGAAACATCTGCGCCACCGAAACATGGTCATCTAATGGAATCAATAAACAAAGAATTTCAAAGTCTGACTACGACCGGGTGACTACGGCTGCATGACTTTATCAAAGAGTACGGTTTTTTTTGATTGAATCAGTCCACTTGCGTGGACGAAAGTTCATTCTGATGAACGGTTTGATTCCTCTGGAATGCGGTGCTCGTAAATGAATAAATCCAATGATGTGGACCTCTTTTAATTTGATAAGGGGTGAAAGAGGTCCATCATTTAATGATTCTCACATGCACTGCAGCATGCGGAGGGCTTCGTGTAATTTATCGGCCGGTTTGATTTTCTGCAGGCGGGGGAAGCGTTTGTTGTCGAGAATGTAGTCGTTATTTCGGGTGAGCATGAGTTTCTGCCCGCTGATTTCTACCTGCGAGATGTTGCGGCGGGTGGCGAGAATCCGGATTTTGTGCACGGTGAGCAGGTGACTCACCTCGCGGGGCAGGGCTCCGAAGCGGTCGCGCCACTGGCGGTCGAGGTCGTCCACATCATCGGTGGTGCAGGCACGAGCCAGCTGCGCGTAGGCTTCCATGCGTGCTTTGGTGGATTCCATGTACGAGGCCGGTAGATACGCCCCGAGGAGTTTATCGGCATCGGCCCGGGTGGCCATGCTGGCTTCGCTCAGGCAGATGAAATCCGCCTTGAAGCTGGCCTCGGCGCGGATGGTAGGTACTTTTCCCTGCATGCGCTCGATGGATTGGCGGAGTAACTGGCAGTACAGCTCGAATCCGATGGCTGCAATGTGACCGCTCTGCTGGGTGCCCAGGAGATTGCCCGCACCACGGATTTCGAGGTCGCGCATGGCGATTTTGAAGCCGCTGCCTAGTTCGGTGTACTGCTTGATGGCGGAGACACGCTTGCGGGCATCGCCGGTGCAGAGAGCCTGGCGCGGCAGCAGCAGATAGGCATAGGCACGGTGACCACCACGGCCTACGCGTCCTCGCAGTTGGTACAAATCTGCCAGGCCGAAGCGATCCGCGCGGTCGATGATGATGGTGTTGGCGTTGGGAATGTCAATGCCGCTTTCAATGATGCTGGTGGCGAGCAGCACATCGGCCTTGCCATCCACAAAGTCGCGCATGATGAGTTCTAAATCTCCTTTATCCATTTGCCCATGGCCGACCACGATGCGGGCTTTGGGGACGAGCCGCTGCAGCTCGTCTCGCATTTTCAGGATGCTCTGTACGCGGTTATGCAGGAAAAAGACCTGGCCGCTGCGCGCGAGTTCTCGCTCAATCGCATCGGCAATGAGTTTTTCATTGTATGGGCACACGGCAGTCTGCACCGGCAGGCGGTTGAGTGGCGGCGTTTCAATGGTGCTCATGTCTCGCGCGCCCATGAGCGCCACGTAGAGTGTGCGCGGAATGGGCGTGGCTGAGAGCGTGAGCATATCCACCATGCGGAACATGCGCTTGAACTGCTCCTTGTGGCGCACCCCGAAGCGTTGTTCTTCATCAATGACGGCCAACCCCAGGTTCTTGAAGGTAATATCCTTCGAAATGACGCGGTGGGTGCCGATGACGATATCTACCGAACCGTCGGCAATACCGGCCACTATTTCCTTTATCTTTTTAGCCGGGGTGAAACGGCTGAGGAGTTCGATACGCACCGGATACTCGCTCATGCGCGCGCGGAAGGTGCGGTAGTGCTGCGCGGCCAGTACAGTGGTGGGAGCCAGAATGGCAGCTTGCCGCCCGCCGGTCACGCATTTGAACGCCGCGCGTATGGCTACCTCGGTCTTGCCGAACCCTACATCGCCGCAAATGAGACGATCCATGGGGCGTCCACTCTCCATGTCTGCCTTGGTCTGGGAAATAGCGCGCAGCTGGTCAGGTGTTTCGCGGTAGGGAAAGCTGGATTCAAACTGCCACATCCACCCGGAATCTGCCGGGTGCGCATAGCCTGAGTTGCTTTCACGCTCTGCCTGAATCTCCAGCAGTTGCGCAGCATAATCCTGAACCGCTTTTTCTGCCGCCTGGCAGGCGCGCCGCCAGCGGGCATCGCCCAGCTTGCTTAATTCGGGTGTTTTGGCACCCAGGCCTATATATTTAGACACCAGGTGACTTTGCTGTAACGGAATACGTAACAGAACACCATCTGCGTATTTGATATGAATTTCCTCTTCTCCGCGCTGGTCATCGCGCACGATACCAACGAATTTTCCGAGTCCATGGGAGGCGTGGATGACGAAGTCTCCCTCCTCGATTTCGCGCAGGGGCGCCTGAGCGCGCTCCCGGCGCATGCGGTCGGTACGGTCATCCTGTTTACGGTTGCGGGGGGTGGAGTATCTGCCGAAAATTTCTGCCGCAGACAGCACAGCGAGTCTGGCTCCGGGGATGGTGAAGCCAAGGGGGAGGTCGCCATCGCGGCTCTGCACGCCGGACCAGGCATCGTCTTCGCCGCAGATTTCCTCGAATCGGCTCTTTTCACCCTCATGAGGGAAGAACATGACAACGCGCCACTTTTGTTCGCGCCATTTACGCAGCTCCATGCCTGCCAGCTGGCGGCGTGCTTCTTGCATGACGAAATCTCCGGTTTCGAAACTGCCCAGGGGTGTGCCGAAAATGGCTGTGTTATCCCTGGCGTTCACGTTGTCGATATCTGGCAGCACATCATCGCGGTCGGGCGGCAGCTCGTACACCAGCACATGCCCTGGTGTTCCGCAGCCTGGCAGGCTTACCACCCAGTCATCTTTGCCAATCCACTCTGCCAGCGGTCTGTCTGCAGGTGGTTCTTCCAGCACGAGGTCGGCGGTGTCGAGCTTTTTGAACGAGAGCTGGGAGTCGACATCAAACGCACGAATACTCTCCACTTCGTCTCCAAAGAATTCGATACGCAAAGGCCAGGCGGATTGAAGTGGGAAAACATCGAGAATGCCGCCGCGCAGACTCCATTCGCCGCGCCCGGTCACCTGGTCTACGCGCTCGAAATCGTGGTCGAGCAGGGCTGTACACACATCATCAAGCGGGTATTCGCCCTCTACACGCAGAGTGAGGGTAAAACCAGCCCCTGCTGAAAAACTGGGGGCGGGTTGCTGCAGTGCTGCTGCGGTTACGATGACCGCCTGAGTTTCCCTTGCCGGACCGGAGATGGCGCGCAGTGCCTCCAGACGTTCGGCTGCCAGATCGGGGTCTGAAATACCGTTATTGATGTGGATTTCCTGCTCCGGCACAAAGACTGCCTGCGGTGCCTGCCAGAGCGGCCACTCGGCGGCCAGTCTCTCTTGTACAGGCAGTGCATCTGCCACCACCCATACACGCCGGGGCTTATCGGAGGCGGTTGCCACCAGCGCCGCCACAAAGGAATAAGCCGCCGGGCTCACGCGCTCCAGAACCAGGGGTTCGTCTTTTGAAGCATTGTGGCGCAGGTTCTCCAGCTCCCCGGCAAAGGCTGGGGAGTGGGCAACAATCTCTGTAAGCGGCTTTGCCACGCGACCTCATGGTACCAGCTGCTGTGGCAGTTGTCAAATAAAAGCTTGCCAAGTTGAGATGCTGGTGCTAGGATAGGCGCGCATCACTGCTCCGGTAGCTCAGTTGGATAGAGCACGAGCCTTCTAAGCTTGGGGTCCCGCGTTCGAGCCGCGGCCGGAGCGGACAAGGGAAAAAGCCCTGCACCTTATATGGCGCAGGGCTTTTTTTCATGTGCAGCAGCAAGGTACCAAAGGTAACTTGAAGCCAGCTGTGCGCATGCGGTTTTACCAATGGTTTATGGTTAGTAATTCAGCTCGCCTGCGAGCACTCGGCGCTCGAATTCCTTGATGTCGACCACCTCGCCAGTGCGGCGGGCGTGTTCTACGGCAAAGGCAATCACATGGGAGTGAGCACTGGCCTGGATGGGGGTGGTCATGAGGGTGGTATCCTTTACCACACGCATGTCGTTATACAGGTTGCTCACAAGTCCCCAGTCGCCACCACCATGACCTGCATAGCCGCCGGAGGCCTCCTCAATGTCCACCTTGCGTATCTTTTTGGAGAAATGTTCTGTGATAGTGATTTCGCCGGGGCCGTTTTCCTTATAGAAGGCACCTGCGCGGAGTTTGGCCCTGGTACCATAGATTTCGATGTGGCGGCCTTCCTCAAAGGCAGTCATGGTGAACGTACCGGTGATACCGCCCATGTAGCGCAGAATCGCTACCAGATGGTCGGGCTGGTCATTGTCTTCACACTGGAAGGCATCGCGTCCCCAGGGGGAGGTTTTGAGCCACTCGGTAATATCCTCCGGGGTGGCATCATCCACGCCGTCCATTACCATCTTGAGCCAGCGGCGGCAGGTGTCATCGGTGATGTATTTGCGGGCATCCCATGGGTCTTCGCCAATAGGGGTGGTCCAATCGGTGCAGCGCACGGGGCGTGGTTCTGTAAGCGTTTCCTTGCGGAAGAAAGAAAGTTCGCCAAAGCTGGAAACCTGTTCGCAGGGGCGATTGAGCAGCCAGTAGAGGATGTCCATATCGTGGCAGCACTTGGCTACAATCATGGGCGTGGATTTCACGCTGTTGCCCCAGTGCCCACGCACGAAAGAATGACCGAAATGCCAGGCGCCCACGCCTTCGTTGGCATTGAAGGTCATGATTTCTCCCAGATCACCGCTGCGGATAATGTTGCGGATTGTGTTGTAGAATGGGGTATAGCGCAGCACATGGCAGATAGCCACGCGTCGTCCCAGTTTTTCTGCCAGGTCTCGCAGTTCCAGTGCTTCGCGTAGTGTTTTGGCGATTGGTTTCTCTAACAGCAGGTCATAGCCCAGTTCGAGGGCTCGCTTTGCCGGCTCGAAGTGGTAGTCGTCCTGCGTACCGATAATGGCCACATCTGCCATTTTCGGCTGGCTGAGCAGTTCATCGGCATTTGCGAAGAGGCGGATGGAGCCCCGCTCCTCTTCCGGCGCGAAATCGCGTACCTGTTCTGCGCGGCAGGTCACCGGATCTGCAGCCGCCACAATGCGGAATTGCTCCGGGTATTCCATGGCTAGTTTCATATACGTGCGGGTGCGGGAACCGCAGCCAATGCCGATGAGTGTAATTCTGCCCTTGTCCATATGAGTTGTATCTGCGGTCATTGTACGCCGGATGCCTGCGGGTTTCAAGTCCAAAAAAGCCCTGCACATGTTGGTGTGCAGGGCTTGGGGCGCGATTATCGCTGCTCGTTGGGTTTGCAGCAGTGCATTCTGCCGTTGGAGCGTCGCAATTCGTTAATCCACAGAATAGCGAGCCCTGCGGTAAGTCCCATCAGAATAACTGCATTGGCGGCGCACATGGCTGCTTTCACACAGTGCCGGTGGTGTTTATCTGCCATCCATTGCTCCACCTTCTGCTCTGCTTCTTTGATTTGTTCTTGGTCCATGTGGAAATGGATGCTCGTATGTTCGTTCCTGGTCAATAACGTTTGGAAAATCAGAGTTTTCAGGGGGCTCTGTTTCTGGTTTGATTGTAGTACATACTCATCAGAACCGGCCGATGGGGGAAGAATGCGCTGTCCGCAGAGCGTTCTGGTTGGGGACTGCCCCCCCGGTGAGATTCAGACTCGAAAAACAGGATTTTTTACAGGAAATGACGTTCTTCTTTCCTGATTTTCGGAGTTTCGTATGTTTCTACACTTCTTGAAACATGTATTTGCAGGGCAGCACACATGATTTTTCCTTGCAATGGCGCCGCGAATATGCTTGAATGAACGCCGCAACGCTACAGTGGCGGAATGGTAGACGCAGGAGACTTAAAATCTCCCGCCCATCAACAGGCGTACGGGTTCGAGTCCCGTCTGTAGTAGCTGAAAACAAGGAGTTACAACTTTTTCGTTGTAACCCCTTGTTTTTTGTTCGATGTGATTACAAGTTTACCCCAGGGGAAGCGTGAGCGTAAAAGCGGTACCGCTGTCGTTGCTCTTTTCTAGCACGAGGTTGCCACCAAGGCTGCGGGCAATATCTCGCGAGAGTGCCAGCCCGAGCCCTACGCCGGGTTTGCGGCCTTCTACATCTTTGGCTGAGCGGGAGAAGGGGCGGAAAATGCTGCGTTGCCATTTGGCGGGGATACCGGGGCCGTTGTCCGCAAAGCGGATGCTCAGGGTGTTGTGTCCACGCATGGTGGTGATGCTGATGGTGGGGTGCTCGCCGGTTGCAGCGTATTTGATGGCGTTATCGGCCATGTTGGTGAAAATCTGCTCCAGCGAGATGATGTCTGTGTGGAGGGTGAGGAGGTCGGTGCGGTTGTCGTGTTTTACGTTGACGCGGAAGCCTGCTTCCTTGAGCCGGAATAGTGGTTTTTCCAGCGCTCGTTTAATGAGCTGGGGGCAGGGGCCCTTGTCGGCCCGGCCTCGTTGTTGGCCTCGGGTTAATCTGGCAAAGGCGAGCACGTTTTCCACCAGGTGGCCGAGCCGCTGGCTTTCCTGGTAAAGTGTTTCGTGGTACTCATCGAGCTTTTCGTCGGGAACCAGCTTGTTCTTGAGCATTTCGGTCATCAGCGAGAAGCTGGTGAGCGGCGTTCTCAGCTCGTGGGTGACGGCCGATACAAAATCGGCGCGGCGGCGCTCCAGCCGGGCGTAGAAGAACAGCAGCCCAAAGAGAATTCCCACGGCCAGCACCGTGACCAGACAGGCCGAAGCCAGCGTGCCGCGCATGGCTTGGCGGCGGGCGGCGGTGTCCGGCACTTCCACATCATGCCCGGGGCGAAGCACCATGGGCAGCGGGAAAAGATTGGCTGCTTCATTTTTTTTGCAGAGCGAGATGGTGGCGCCTTGCAGTGCGGGTTCCACCAGGGGCTTGAGGTGTTCTGCCAGTTTTGCGGCATCCAGGAAGATGCCCTCGGCGGCGGAGCCGTGAGTGGTGCGAATGTTGCGCATGTACACCATGTCGTCTATGTAATACCAGGAATAGAAGGGGCCTGGGTCGCCTTTCATTTCCATTGGCTGGCTGAAATCCTGGTCCTCGGCTTCGTAGATTCCGAAAACCGGCAGCTGGGTTTTCTGGTCGAGCTGCTGGTGGGTGGGCTTGGTGTAATCATATACCGGGGCAGAGGGGTTGAATGCCTTTCGGCGTATGGTGTCAATAATCGGTGCGTTGCCTTCAATATCGGCAGCGGAGAGTTCCTGCCCCTCCGGCACCTGCAAGCCGGCCGGGGTCAGCAGGAAATAGCCGCGCACGTAGTCCGGCTTGTTCTCTACCGGCGGGTCATAGACCATCATGCCGATGGGCGGTGCGTAGCCGAGTTTGTCGCGCTCTTCCTCCAGCCGCTTTTTGATTTCTCCCTGAATGCGCGGCAGCGACAGCTCCACCAGGCGCTTCTGCTGGGCTTCCTTATCAATTTGGAGCAGGCGGGTATCCAGCGTGGCGGCTTCATATGCCAGCCAGCCCACGGCGCTGAGGGTGAGCAGAGTGAAAATAACGATGATGAGGGTCAGTTTTCTGTTCATACTTTGTTCCATCGGTATCCGCGTCCGCGGATGGTTTCGATACAGGCGGAGGGGGTAGTACCCAGTTTTTCGCGCAGGCGGGTCAGGGTGACGGCTACGGTGCGGGTCTGAGCGGCTTTATTGCTGCTGCCCCATACACGCAGCAGGAGTTCCTCCTGCGGTATGATGCGGCCAGGGTGGGTCAGAAAATAGCGGAAAAGTTCAAATTCCTTCTCGGTGAGAGGAATGGTGGTGCCGTCATTGAATGTTGCGCAGCGGTTTTCGCCGTCAAGCTGACCGCCGGGGAATTGGAGCTGCTGGGCCACAGCTAGCTGGCGACCTGGTGAGCGGCGCAGCACCGCAGCTACGCGTGCCAGCAGTTCGGCAATACTGAAGGGTTTGACCACGTAGTCATCGGCTCCCAGTTGAAGGCCTTTTACGCGGTCCTGTTCGTCTCCGCAGGCGGTCAGAATGATGCTTGGAATTCCGGGACACTCTTTCTGCATCATGCGCAGCAGTTTGAAACCGCTGATTTCCGGCATGTTGACATCCAGCAACGCCAGGTCAATGGAGGTGGTAAGCAACAGTTCAAGAGCGACGCGCCCATTTGGTGCGGTGCGCACCTCATAGCCCGCGCCTTCCAGGGAATCTGCCAGCCCTCGGCGAATGGCCGCGTCATCCTCGGCCACGAGTATACATTTGTTGCTCATCAGGGTAGCAATGTAGCATGTTCAGCCGCTTACCGCAAGCGCAAAGCATGTCAGGTTATCGCGTGGGGGGGGCAAGGTGACAGCAACCCGGAGTTGCGCCGCTTCACGGCTTCACTCCGAGCCAGGAGGGTACACCCACCACGTGGGGGTAGAATGAGTTGCTCGCAGGGGAATAGAAGCCCGCCGAGCAGGGTGGTGTTTATTCTCCTCGTACAGTGACTTGCCGGACAACAATAAGACCGAATAAACTGTTTGTGGTCCGGGTGATGGAGGTGACGGTGGCGATGCCACCGTTCTTCTGAGCCGTTTCAACAGAGGAGTCTCCGGTTGTCCATGTCCAGAACCAGGTGGTGGAAGATGCATGCCCGACCAGTGTGGGAATGGTTGCCCCTTTATCGGTAAGCATGGAGATATTGTTGACAGGATGCCTGATGATACATGCAGTGCAGAGGAGCAGGGGAAGAAGCAGAAGTGTTTTTTTCATTTTTATCTGGTGGTTTGGGGTGTTTGCAACTCTTTCAGCATAGCAGGATCCGCGGTCAGTTTTGCTGCATCTGCAGCTCCTGCTGCGCCTGCGTTGAGCAGTAGTTTAACAACCTCGATGTGACCACCCTGAACAGCCTGCATGAGTGGGGTCCATCCATCTTCATCTTTGGCGTTGACATCGGCACCAGCAGCAAGCAGAGATTTGACTATTTCTGCATGGCCGTTGATAGCCGCAACAATGAGAGGGGTCCATCCTACGTTGGATTTCGGGTCGCGCTGGGCGCCTGCTGCCAGCAGCGTGTCAACGGTCTGCTTATCATCGCTCATGGCTGCATAGGTAAGGGCCGTTTCCTTATCCTTGCTGGGGACTTCCTTTCGGGCACCTGCTTCAAGCAGTACTTTTACAGCCTCGGCCTTGCCGGCTTCCGCAGCGTGGGAGAGCGGTGTACGCCAGCGGCGACCTCGTGTTTCGATGTTGGCGCCAGCGGCAATCAGGGCCTTGAGAGTACCCAGCTCGCCTTCTTTTGCCGCGTGGGAAAGCGCCGTGAGTCCGGCCTTATCCTTGGCTTCAATGTCTGCCTTGTTAAGCAGCAGTGTCTGTAGTACATGGACATGGCCATTGGCTGCGGCATAGATAAGCGCGGTGGCACCGTCGCCATCGGTTTCACGAATACTCCGAGGGTCGTTCTTCAGGAAAGCCAGCACATGCGAGGTATCGCCATTGGCTGCTGCTTCCAGAATATCGCGTGCCTGGTCAACGCCTTGTTCTACCACTAGTTTCCCACCTGGCAGCAGGGCCACAATTTCATCGTGTCCCTGAGCTCTGGCGTAGTCGAGAGCGGTATTGCCTTTTTTGTCTCTGGCTTCAGCATTGACTTTGGCGGAGAGCAGAATCTTAACGGTATCCTCGTGGCCATTGAATGCTGCCGTCATCAACGGTGTATCCCCTGTTGGCATGGTCGCTTCCTTATTGGCGCCAGCGTTGAGCAGAGCTGTCACCACCTCATCATTCCCCTTGGCTGCGGCCACGAGAAGTGGAGTTTCACCGGTACGCAATCTGGCTTCCAGATCTGTATCTGCTGAAATGAGCAGCTTAACTGTTTCAATATCTCCCTTGGCAGCGGCAAAGTGCAGAGCACTTTCTCCGGCATAGGTGCGTGTTGTGGGGGATGCCCCGGCAGTCAGCAGAACCTTGACTGTTTCGGGGTAGCCGTTTGCTGCGGCCATCAGGAGAGGCGTTCCTCCTTCTTTCATTCGGACGTCTTTATTTGCCCCCGCTGCCAGCAGCATCTGCACCATGGCGGTTTGACCAGAGCTTGCGGCATGTAACAGGGGCGTCCATTCGTCCTTGTCTCGTGGATTCAGGTATGATTTTGCGTTGATGAGCGTTCTGGCAACTTCTATATGACCGGTTCGTATAGCCAGGTACAGTGCGGTTTCGCCTGTGGGAAGAGTGGCGTTGACATCCGCCCCTGCGGCAATGAGCGCTTGTACGACCGGAAGATGTCCATTGAATGCGGCAAACATGAGCGCTGTCTCGCCTTGTGGACTTTTCTTTTCCAGGTCGGCCTTGGCTGCAATCAGCATCTGAACGATGGGAAGGTGTCCGTTGGTGGCTGCGGCCATGAGCGGGTTCACGCCGTTGGTATCGCTCACATTCAGCAGAATCGGGTTGGCGGCCAGTGCTGCCTGCGCCTTGCTGAGCTCACCCTTAGCTGCGGCAATAATCAAATCGGCAGACACTGCGGGGGCTGTTGCGGCGGCAGCGGTGGTTTCTGGCACGGCAGCAGCCGGAGTTACCAGCAGAGGCAACCCCGTGGCAATGAGTAGCTGAGAAAGACGAACAGAATAATTCATATATTCAAGTTTCTTTTATTGCATCTATGATACTATTTCCCCGGCAGCGCATCAAGCATAAAAGGGCAATTTGCGGCCAGGAAATGGTAAAAAAGACCGATTATGGTCAAAGAATGAGCGAAATGAGGTGCTCCATGTCGGCCCGGGTGTAGCGCTGGTCCAGCGGCAGGGGAATAAGCTGGCGTGCCAGACGGTTGGCGGTGTCGTCGGCATCGGTGGCGCTGATGACTTCTGGCCAGTAAAGGGGAATGGCGATGCCTGCATCGATGAGGGCATCCCGCAGACCGGGAATGCCGGTCATCAGCGGGTAGCACATGGGCGCCTGTGCAGGGGATTCGGGCAGATGAAGGCGATTGATGCAGGACAATGCGCGGTGCAGGGTGGCATAATTCTGTAGCCGGCGGGAGGCTGCGGCTGTGAAGTCGATGCTGTGGAGAAGCTGGCGGGTCAGGGGGCTCATGCGGCGGGGTGGCGCATCCAGCGCATATTCGGCATCTTCGCTGGCGGGGAGAGCATCTGCCGCGCCGGATTCGAGGCGTTGCAGCAGATGCAGACTGTTCCGGCTGCTGGTCGCTGAGTCCTGCGGCTGCTGGAGCAGGGGGAACGGAGCAAGGGCGACCCCGCCATCTGCCACACCGCAGAATTTGCGCGGACTGTAAAAAGCGGGGGTTCCCGGTACGGGGGGGGCATACAGGGCGGTGGTGGCATCCACAATGCAGCGCCCCGGAAATTGACGGGCAGCTGTTGCAATAGCTTGTTCTTTAAGTCCGAAGTAGTTGACCAGCAGGATGATATCATTTGCCCCGATTCCCTCCAGCGAGGGTTCCAGCTGGTCGGTGCAGGCGTAGCGGCAGGTGGGAATGCCCAGCCGGGCGGGGGCTTGCAGCACGGTGTCGCAGATATAGCGCGGTACCCATATTCTTTCCGGGCGCGGCATATTTTGCAGGATGATTTCAAAGGCAGCGCGTCCGCTGCTCACAAAGGCGCAGCAGGGGGACTCGGTGAACGGAAAATTCCCGTACTCCGGCAGTTCCAGTCCGAAAAATCCACCCATCATATCCTTCATGCACCACCACTCTACTCTTATGGTGCAGCAGCGTCCAGAAAAAAATCTTGAAGCGTGGGTATGGCGGGGGGTATAATGTCGGCATGATTAAAGGCGCAATTCTCTTGTTTGTTGCCAGTATCGGGGTGGCGGTTGCAGCCCCGCTCCGGTTTTATGTGGTGCCCGGGAGCGGCTTCGCAATGCACCAGCCCCCGCTCTGGGTGCCCGATGCCGCTGCGCTGGCTGCAGCAGAGCAGCGGGCGGAACAGGCCGGAAGGGACTATGCACAGGGGCTTGGTTCTGCTCTGGAGTGTGCAGAGGCTCAGCTGGAGCAGGTGCGCATGCAGGAACCGCTGTGGCAGGTTGAGGTTTCGACAAAAATTCACCGGAGCAAGATGTTTGCCGCTGCGCGTCAGAAGCTCAGTCTGGTGGAGAAGATGCACGAGAACGGCCTCTTGAGCGATGAGGAGTTGTATAAGGCCCGCTTCGATGATGCCTGGCTACGGGCCCGTCATCTGGCAGGCGGTCGCGACCCTGGGGTGTATGAGGATAAATTGAAGACGGCGGCACTGGTGTTGGAGATGCTGGAATCACTTGTGAATGAGCGCATGTCTGCCGGGCATTATGACCTCGCAGATGTGTTGCTGGTGCAGGCGGCACAGGGCGAGGTGAAGCTGGCTTTGAACAGGTGGCAGGCTGCAGACTGTGTTGCGGCGCTGGCGTCTTTGGAGCAGACATATGACCAGCTGGCAAAACTGATGACCACGCGCGAGAAGGAGGGCTTATGCGAGGCGGAGGCCGCTGCTTCTGCCCGGGAGGCTGTGCGACTGTTCCGGTGCCATGCTGACCTTGAAGCTGCGGTTGACAGCCCGGAGCGCGTTGCTGCCCTGAAAGACCGCTACGATACGTTCGCTGTTCTGGTTCCGCTTATTCTGCAGCGTGCAGAAAAGCGGAGCTCTGATGCCAGCGTTGCTCCCCGGCAGCTTGAGCGCATGCGCCAGGCGTATGAATCGACGCAAAAGAAATTGCAAAATAAGTAGTAATGCGCCGGCTTGTTTCCATGGTTTCCCTGCTGCTGCTGGCATCCTGCCGGCAGATGGTGGATGCCGTCAATATCAAGCAGATAGCACCGGAGGTTGCGAGCGTTGGATTACAGGAGGATTCCTGGTATGAATATCTGCCGCAGAGCGCACCCGGTTTTTGTCTTAAAACCCGGTATTCGCTCTCGTGGCATGACCCGGAAATGCAGCTGGGGTATTGGCTGCTGCGCCATCCGGAACCTCCATACCGGGTTATCATGGAAGCCCGGGGAGATACCTTGCTGTTGCACCGTGGCTTTGTGTGGGATGGTGTGAGCTTTGGTAAAACGCTTTCGCGGGAACTGGTACCCAGTCTGCTGCATGATGCGTTGTATTATGCGCGCCAGGGTGGGGCTCCTGTTTCTCGCCGTGAAGCAGATTTACTCTATTGGCGTGTAGCGGGACAATATGGGTGTGCGAGCCGGTATTCCGATTATCTGGGAGTACGCACTTTCGGCGGATTTTTCGGTCTTCCCCCCGGTGGGACACCCCCGCTGTTGGAGCTGAAGAAGGCAGAAGATGCCCCAGCCCCATTACCAGCGGGGGAGGTTGATTTTATTTCACTTCAACCGTGAGCGTCTCACCTTTCTTGAGCTTCAGCTCGGGGAAGAGTACGAAATCATTGGTGAATACGACTTCGGGGGTGGAGCTCTCGGTTGCAATGGTGCGCTCGGTTGAGCCGGTGCCGGTTTCGCTGGTGGGGAACCAGACAGCGCAGCGGTCCTTGGTATCGTAATTTGCCGTGATGGTGAAGCGCCGGGCGTTTTCCCAGGTGATGGTATAGGGCGCCTGGGCGTGGCTTTCATCGAGCTGGGCGCGCCAGGCGGGATCGCCATAGAAGGCTACCACATCGCGGTCGTGTACCAGCCCCAGCACATCCTGTATGTTTTCTTTGGTGAGCTGGATTCTGGCCTGCATCAGCTGGTGGATGATGCTTCCCGGGGTAAAGGTCTCATCGTTGAAGCGGACGCTGAGCAGGTTCGGATCAAGCTGAGTGGTCTTGTGCAGAATGAACTGGTTGTTGAGGAACCAGGCCTCTGCCAGAGAAGTGCCGGCGGTGTTGCCCATGAAAGTACCCATGGTACCCCAGCCGCCTGCGCCATACCACGAGGGAACAGTGTAGCCCACCACCTGGTTGCAGGTGTATGCGGAGAGGGCGGTCACACACATGCTGTGGGGGCTGTTGTGGGCATCGCCGAACAAGCAGTTACCGGCGGCCAGCCACACTCGCGGTGTGCCGTCGGGCTGCACGTCGGTGCATTTGTCTGCCAGGCTGGCAAGCTCACCGGTGTTGCCTCGCATAGCTTTCCCCAGGGGAGCGCCGAAATGCGGCTTTTCCTCCATAGGAAGCTGGTGGAAGCGGTTGCCGTAGGAGAAGATGAGCCCGCGGCTGAAAGGCATTTCCAGGTTGAACGGCGTGGCGTGGCTGGAGCTCACCACATATTGCGGTGCCTGGTTGCTGAGCTCGCCGCTGAAGATGCCCAGCAGCTTATCCCCGGGACCTCCGGCAGGGTAGGTGGTGCTGGTGGGTTCGGTGTAGCCGCTTTGCTCTCGCACCGGGGCATCGGTCCAGTCGGTGATGCAGCAGCTGTGCTCGAAGCGGGAGTGGTTTACATTGGTGGTACCCAGCATGCGCTTGATGATGAGCGGCTCGCTGGCCTGGGCAATGCGCATGGCGTCATCTGCCGTATAGCCGGTCACGATGCCCCAGATGCAGTCGCCCCAGGGGTCATCATCGACCTTGCGGGCGGCGCGGTGCAGGTCATTGACCAGAATGCGATCCACCTCCTGCGGGCGCAGCACACAGGCCGCATAGCGGGCGCTTGTGCTGCGCAGCGCCTGGGTCAGTGTTGTTTCGTTCAGCTTATCGAGTGCGCAGATGGTGGCATTAGGATGCTTTTTTTCTAGCTCTTCGGCCACGGCTGCCCAGGCGGGATCGGCCTGGGTGGTTTTGCTGGTGATGATGGTATAGCCATCTCGGGGTGTCTCTGCGGCAGCGGCTGCGGGCTCTTCCTGCTGGGGAGCAGGGGCTGCTGCTTCCACCGCAGATGCTGGCATGGTGAAGAAGTAGTTAGTGGTGTCCTGCGGGCCGAATACCTCGTGGGCAAGCTGCTGGATTTCCTCCAGAGTGATGCTCTTGACATCGTTCAGAATATCGCGGATCAGCGGCAGCTGGCGTGCATCGCTCTGCAGGCGGGCCAGTGCGCTTTCCCAGTAGCCGGTGGTGCGCAGTTCCTTCTGCGTGCGGGTGATGTACGGCTTCTGGGCGCAATCCAGGTCTTCCTGAGTGATGAGACCGCGACCGAGGTCGTTGAGGATGGCATCCATGGCGGTATTGACCTTGACACGGTTGCCAACTACGCCTGCGCTGGAGGTGGTGATGGTGGCGGCGTTGCTCAGCGAACCATGTGTTGCCAGTCGCACGCTCGGGGAATAGGTTTCACCCAGCTGGGCGCGAATGCCCTCGAACAGCTTTTCGCGGGCAATGGAGGCGAGAATGGCCAGGCGGCGGTTGCGGCGCTGGTCCATGCCGTCGCCACAGGGACGCACCTGGGTCACGATGGTTTTGTCCAGGTCGGTTGTGTAGGGCAGGAATTCGCGCAGCCCCCACTTGGCCGAGGTGACGCTGGTCAGTTCGGCAGGCAGCGGTTCAAATTCGCGGTTGCGGGCAGGCATGGCGCCAAAGGTGCGCTGCAACACCGGCAGCACATCCTCGACCTTGAAATCGCCCACGATGCTTACCTCCATGGCGCCTTTCTGCAGCCAGGGGGTAAGTGCTTCCTTTACCTGGGCTGTGGTGCAGGCTTCAAGCTCGGCACGCTCCGGTGTGGTGAAGCGCGGGTCTGTGCCGTACATGGCCTTGGGCGCCTGCAGACTATATGCACCATCGGGAGTGGTTTCGTAGCGGTTGAACATGGAGGGCAGAGCGCGGCGCATCTGTACTTCGCCATCTTCCCGGAATCCCGGGTGCATAATGAGTGCGGCCAGCAGTTTGCACTGCAGTTCGAAGTCTTCGGGTGTAGTGTTGCCGCTGGCGCTGAAACGGTCTGCGCTCACGCCGAAGTTCAGCCCCACATTGTTGCCTGCGAGCATCTTTTCCAGGTCGGTGACATCGTGTGCCTCCAGACCTCCCATGCGCATGACCGCCCCGGCCAGCATGGAAAGCCCCGGGGTGTTCAGAAGCCGCAGGGCGCCGCCGTCGATGCAGGCATTTACGTTGATGCTGCCCTTGCTGAAATCCACCGGTTTGAGGTTGACGCGTACGCCGTTGGAGAGGGTGAGCGTGGTGATGCCCAGGTCTTCAATAAGTGCTTGTTTTTCAATGCTGCCAGGGGTGCCGATATTGTCATAGGCAAAGGGCGGCAGTTCTTCCGCGACAGGGGGCGTTATTTCCTGTTGCATGACCGCGTCATATACCTTGCGCAGCTCGGCCGGGGCAGTGCCTTCCACCTTGGCGCCGCTGAGCATAAGTTTGGCGCGCTTGCTGTCAAATGCTTCGTCCAGCGCGCGGCGGCAGATGTCCGGGTCTTTCATAATGCGGGCGATGCCGGCTTCAAAAGCACGCTGGTCTTCCTCCGGAGTGGTGATTTTTGAGCCATCGGCCAAGGCCTCAATCAGGCTGTTGGCCATGGTGGCGGCGTTCACGCTGCTCCAGCTGCTCTGTCTGCGGGTGAAAGCACCGCGGATTGCGGCCTTGGTTTCCTCCAGTTCAGCACTGGTAAAGCCGTACTGGCAGGCGCGGCGGAGCTCCAGCAAGGCGCTTTCCATGGCCGCCTGCCATTTGTCCGGGACAGCGGCAATACCCAGGCTGAACATACTGACGGTTTCGTAGGCGTCATCCTTTGAGACTCCGGCCTGCTGGAAAGGAGAAGTCGCTTCGCGTGCCATGCGTTCCAGTCTGCGGTTGAGCATGCCACAGGCCAGCACCAGGGGCAGGTCTTTGATGCGTTGCTCCATGGTATCGCTCTCGTCCTTCCAGGGGTTGGAAACGGTGAGGTTCACGCTCATGAACGCACTTTCCGGGTTTTCCACTATGGCTTCTGCCGGACCCAGGTTATCCGGCGTGCCGGGGCTTATGCGGGCTGCGGGCGGGGTGTCGGGCATGCTGCCGAAGTGTTTTTCCACCCAGGCCTTCGCGGTGGCGGGGTCGAAATCACCGGTGACAAGCACAGTCATGTTGCGTGCCACATAGTGGGTCTTGTAGTAGTTCCGGAATACCTCGTGCGGGGCGCCCATGATGACTTCCTCTGTGCCGATGGGTAGGTAATCGGGCAGGCGGGTGCCGGGGGCTGCATGCCGGAGCATGGCGATGCTGGCGCGGTAGCTTGCGGAGTCGCGGGCATACAGCTCGCTCTTCACGATGCCTCGCTCGTGGTCAATGGCGCTGTCCTCCAGCGTGGCGCCATCGGCAAAATCGCGCATAATGGTGAAAGCAAAATCAACAGTCTCATCATTCAGGTTCGGCAAGTCCAGCATGTAGACTGTGTACAGCAGGCTGGTGTAGGCATTTGCATCGCCCCCGAAGCCCAACCCCATCTGTTGCATGGTCGGTATGAGCTCTCCGCGCTTGAAATGGCGTGACCCATTGAATACCAGGTGCTCTAGCAGGTGAGAAATGCCCTTCTCGTGTTCCTGCTCATCCAGCGAGCCTACATTCACAAACAAACGCACGCTGGCGCGCCCTTTGGGCTCGCTGGTGGGGCGGATGATGTAGCGCACACCATTGGGCAATTCTCCCTTGGTCAGTTGCGGATCTTCCTGCAATTCTGCAATCGCGTTTTCTACGGCGGCAGGAGTGGGAGCGGCCAGCTCCTGGGCGTTGAGCATCGGTACGCTCAGTCCCAACAGAATGATGGGGAGGAGGGAATGGTATTTCATATTGAAAAGATGTGTTTATCTGTTAGAAGACACCGGCAACCGGGCTGGCGTTCAAAACTAATTCTAGCAGGCTGATGGAGCGACGTCAAGTTTACAGCGTGTGTTCGGAATAATTGTCATGGGTGGCATTTCGGTCTTGCGCAGGCGCGCGCAAACGTGGTTTAATGTGGGTGCTATGAGTTCAATGAATGATCAAATTACGGAAGGGATGAAGACAGCCATGCGCGCCAAGGATAGTGTGGCGCTCGGGGCTCTGCGTGGGCTGAAAGCCGCACTGCAGAATGCCCGGCTGACTAAGGGAAGCGTGAATGCAGAGCTGACTGCCGCCGAGGAGCAGAATGTGGTGCGCAAGCAGATTAAGCAGCGCGAGGATGCGATTGCTCTCTATGCCCAGGCTGGCCGTACCGAGCAGGTGGAAAAGGAGCAGGCTGAGATTGGTGTTCTGACCGCGCTTCTGCCCAGCGAAATGACCGAGGCAGAGGTGCTGCCGGTGCTGGAGGCTGTTATTGCTGAGCTGGGGGCTACCAGCAAGAAGGACATGGGCCGCGTGATGAAAGAGATGCAGACCCGCACCGAGGGGCGTGCCCCCGGCAAGTTGCTTTCCCAGCTGGTGGGCGCACGCCTGAGCTGAAAACTTTTCTGGTAGTCATGTTTTGTGCTGTCATCGTAGCGGCGGGCAGCTCGCGCCGCGCCGGGTTCGACAAACTGGCTGCTCCGCTGGGAGGCCTGCCCGTGTTGCGCCGCAGTGTGGATGCCTTTGTGGCGGCTGGTGCTGCGGCTGTGGTGGTGGCCTGCCCGGAGTCCCGCTGGGTTGAAACCGGACTGGCGGCGGCTACGTTTCCCATACCGGTGAGCCGGGTGGATGGCGGGGCTGAGCGTCAGGATTCTGTGGCGGCTGGTCTGGCAGCCCTGCCTGCGGGGGCGCAGATGGTGGCCGTGCATGATGGAGCCCGACCACTCATTACACCGGAGGGGATTCGCGCGTGCCTTGCAGCGGCAGAGGAGAGCGGCGCTGCTACTTGTGCTCACCCGGTGGTGGATACGCTCAAGCGGGCCGATGCCGCAGGGCGTTCGCTGCCTGAAAAAGTGAGTCGGGATTGCCTGTGGGGTATGGAAACACCGCAGATTTTCAAGCTGGAGCTGCTGCTGCGGGCATATGCGCATGTGAACGCGCAGGGGCTTGTGGTGACAGATGAAGTCTCTGCTGTGGAGTCGCTTGGTGTGCCTACTCAGCTGGTGCAGGGGGGCGTGAACCTGAAAATCACTCTGCCGGGCGATTTGGAACTGGCAGAACTTATCTGGCGGAACCGGGCATGACACTGGCCGGGCACAGTGTGTGGGTGATTGGCGCCGGGTATCTGGGCTCCGCGCTTGCGGATACCTGCCGCGCTGCGGGAGCCCATGTGCTCACGATTGACCCCGCCGCTGTGGCTAATTTACGTGGTTCTGCCGCAGATTTCGCCTTGCTGCGCCACGCAATGGAGCGCCTGGTGCCCGATATGGTGTTCTGCTGCACGGCTACTCACGGTGGCTCGCCAGAAGAATATGAGCGGGCATATCTGGCTCCGGCAGAAAACCTGGGGCGGTTGCTGCGGGGTACTCGCGTGGTGTTCTGCTCCTCCACCTCGCTTTACGCCGGGCAGGGTGGAGAGCTTGTCTCGGAGACGACACCCCCTCGTGCGAAATCTGACCGGGCCTGTATTCTGCTGCGGGCCGAGTCATCGATTCTGGCTCATGGTGGTGTAGTTGCGCGACTGTCGCCGCTGTACGGCCCCGGCCGGTGCGAGCTGGTGCGGCGATTCATGCTGGCTTTGCCCCAGTTGCCGGGGGCGCCGGGGCGGTGCATGAATTACCTGCACCGCGATGATGCGGTGAGTGCGCTGTTATTATTGGCTACGCAGCCCTGGCTGGAGCATGGCTTGTACAACGTGTGCAGCGAGAGCTTTACCAAGCAGACTATTTACGAATTACTGAAGGCCACCTTTCATATCGAACCGGAGCCGGTATCCTCGACCCCCTCTGTGCGGGGAGTCTCAGATATGAGGGTGGATTGTACGCGCCTGCAGCGGCTGGGCTGGAAGCCGCAGAAAAACATGCTCACCTTTGCGCGTGAGTGGAATGCCTGACCCCCGCCATGCCGCTGCCGGATTACTATAACTTGCTGGATGTGCCGCCCACGGTGCCACAGTCGGAGCTCAAGCAGGCGTACTACCGCCAGGCTCGCAAATACCACCCCGACCTCAACCCGGGAAATGCAGAATCCGAGGAACGGTTCAAGTTGATTGCCGAGGCCTACCGGATTCTGGGCGATGAATACGAACGCCGCCTGTATGATGAAGCCAGGGAACGAGAAACCCGCTATGTGAATGCACCGGAGCTGGCCGCCATGCAGCGGCGGGTTCGTTTTTCTGCCCGGAAGCGTGAAAAGGCAGATGCGGAACCCCGAGTGGCGCGGCGGCGCCGTTTCGGGGTGCTGCCGGTGCCTGGAAACATGCCGCGCTGGGTTCGCCTGCTCATGATGCTGTTCTGGGTGAGCGCTCTGTTGCCATTTGTGCTGCGCACGGGTGAAATCAGTGTAGCACGCCCCCCCCGTGAACCCGAGAAGGAGAAACCCGAACCGCCGGAAGCTGTGGTGCGCGAGCGTCTGGCCCGCATGCGGGCCGATTTGGAACAGGCTGCGGCTGCTGGAGATGCCCGCGCGCAGCTACGACTGGGGCTTTTGTTGTATTCCGGCAGCGCCGGGGTACAGATGAACCGCCCTGCTGCCCGCGAGTGGTGGCAGAAAGCCGCTGACCAAGGAAATAAGGTGGCCGCCTATTATCTCGAAAAGTGCGATTTTACCCAGCCTCCGCCTCCTGCGGAATCTGCTGAGGAAAACGCCGGTGAACCCCGGCCCTGATTCCGCATCAGGCTTCCTTTTTAGAAGCCGTGGCCTTTTTGGCTCTTGTCTTGCGTCGTTTGCGGGTGGCTTTGCGCTTGCGACGCGGAGGGTTAATGCGTTGCATCTCCACTTGCATGAGCAACAGGGTAAACATGGAAGCCGGGCTTATCTCTACTGCTGCGGCTTGCGATGCCTTTTCTGCCAGCTGCACCATTTTCTGCAACAGTGTTGAGTATTCTGCGGCATCTGTGCCTATGCCGGCATCCGTCAGCAGGGTATGAAGCTGCAGCAGGTGGCGGAACATGCACAGCCAGTTTTCCTCCGGACCGGCCGACAAACTGGTCATGATAGCCTCCGGCAGGCTGTTGAGGCATTTTTCCACCTTGCGGAGCTGAGCCAGGCGCGTGCGGTCCTTGCAACCAGCAGACGCTGCTTCCAGCATGTAGCGCAGCGGGGTTTCCAGATTGCCGAAGGCCTCCAGAGTTTCCACAGGAACCCGCCCCGGAGCAGGGACTGCATCCTTGCGCTTGGCAACCTTGGCAAACAGTTCCTCCATGGCCGCCAGGCGCCCATGCGGTGTTACTGTTTCTCTCTCAAAAAGCATGGGAGTATCCTACCAATTTGCCGGGGCCGATGCAAGCATAAAGCGGGACTGCGGAGGTCGTTGCCGCACAAAAATGGCCTCCTCACCGGGGGAGAAGGCCACTTGGGGAAAATCACGCTTTTGATTTCTTTTTTTCTTTTTTGCCTTGGTTTTTGTCGGTTTGCTCACTGTCCTTTTCCGGAGCCACAAGTGTGGGAGTCACTGTCTTTTTCTCTCCATTGACAAACACGGTAACCTTCTGCGGTTTTCCTGTGGTGGTAAGTTTGTAGCTGGTTATCTGACCATCCTTCCACGCCATGTCAACGGTGATATTGCCCCGGGCCCGGATGCCTTTTACATAGCCGTTGCTCCAGGCATCGGGCAGGGTGGGCAGCAGGTGAATCTGACCGGCATGGCTTTGCACCAGCATTTCGCTCATGCCGCCTGTCATACCGAAGGTGCCGTCCATCTGCATGGGCGGGTGGTTGCCAAAAAGGTTGTCGAGCAGATTGTAACGAATGTAGCTTTGTACCATTTCATAGGCTTGCTGGGTATTTCCGAACCTCGCCCACAGAGCGGTGCGCCATGGCCAGGTCCAGCTGCGCCGGTTGTCGCCACTGCAGCCACGAAGCTCCAGACTTTTTATGGCTGCTTTTGCCAGCTGCGGCGTCTTGACCATGGAAATGGAGGTCCCGGGGAACACGCCGATGAGGTGGGAGGTGTGGCGGTGTCCCGAGAGCGCAGACCTGCCATCGTCCAGCTTTTGGCGGTCAATAATCCATTCCTGCAGGTAACCGTCTCTGCCCACGCGGTTGGGAACCAGTCTGTTTCTCATGCTGATCAGTTTTTCAGCCCATTCTTCGTCCACCTCCAGTTCCTTGGCCGCTTTTGCGGTGTTATCGAAAAGTTCCCAGATAAGCTGTTGGTCGTGCATGACTCCATCTTCAATAGGACCCCACTCGTGTGACCAGCTTTCCGGGGAAACCAGGGACCCCGCCTTGATTCCCTTCAGCTCCGGGTAATTGTCTACATTGATTTTCTTGCCACCGGAAACGAGCCCTTCACCGCCTTTGCCCACCTTTTTAAGCCTGGTTTGCCAGAAAGCGCATATGTTCTTGAGTATCGGGTATCCTACGTTTTTAAGATAGTCTTTGTCTTGGGTGAAATTGTAGTGGTCCCACACGTGCAGCGCATACCATGCGTTTACTGGTGGATTCCATTTTTTCCAGCCACCGCCCCCCCAGGGGTTTTGGGAAATCCGAGTTGTCCATCCTTTTACTGAGGAACCGAAATGCCTGGACGTCATCTGGGTAAGAGGCTTTTCCATGGCCTTGATGAAATCAATGAATGGCATGTGGCATTCGGAAAGGTTGGCAACTTCTGCACCCCAGTAGCACATCTGGAGGTTGATGTTGTTGTGATAGTCGCATGCCCAGGCGGCGTGTACCTTGTCATTCCAGATGCCTTGCAGATTCACAGGCAGGTTGCCGGGGCGTGACCCGCAGATGAGTACGTAGCGACCATATTGGTAAATGGTGGCCTCCAGCTCGGGGTCGCTGCTGCCGTCCTTGTACGCCTGGATTCGCTCGTCCGTGGGGAGTTGCGCTGTTCTGGGATCCGTCTTGCCAAGGCTGATGCTCAGACGGTTATAGAGTGATTTATAGTTGGCTACATGAGCTGCGCGAATATTCTTGTAGTTTTTCTTGTGCAGCTTGGAAAGTATACCGGTGTTGGTGGTATGTGGGTCTGTTCCCTTCCAGTCTGCCTCATATTCCATTTTGTAGTTGGTGGCAAGCGAAACGTAGATATAGACGGATTTCACCCCTTTCACCTCAATGTACGGTATGTTGGCAGCGGAGAAAGACGGAGCCATGTTGTCGCCGCTGTTTTCATATTTGACCGGAACTGAACCCGATTTGCCTTTTGTCGCGATTGAACCGCCTTGCACTTTAACGAGTAATTGGCCTTCAAATTCCTCACCATTGACCAGTTTCCCGCTCATGGTGATGCCGGATTTTCCTTTGCTGTAGGTTACCGTATGGCAGGGGGTCAGAGCTATTTTTGCATTTAGCCCATTTTCTGAGTCTGTTGTTGCCATGTAGACCAGCGCATTATTCGGGTGGCTTACAAAGCACTCCCGCTTATGCAGTTCCCCATTGTTTTTGAATGAAACGCGGGCAATGCCGTCTCGTAAATTCAGCGAGCGCGAGTATTCGGTGGTCTGCCCCTCCATCTTGAAATCAATGTACAGATTGCCAAATGGTTGATAGGAACCGAATTTGTCTTTGCCGGCAGTAGGCCCATATGTATAGCCCTGACCGTTTTTGGGAAGATTGGGGCCGCCGCTCCACAGGCTGACCTCGTTCAGGTTAATACGTTCTCGGCGGTCGCCTCCGAAAATGGTGCCACCCACGCGGCCGTTGCCGATGGGAAGCGTCTGCGATTCCCATGGGTCTTTTGTGTTTTTGCCTGGAAGATTGCCGGATTCAGTTTTGCTCTTGGACCAGGGCAGGTTTGCCGGGTGTACGACTGCCGGTTGTTTATACCAGAGATAGTTTTGAGATGGGTGCTTTTGCTCGGATGCCAGGGCATACGAAAAAAGACTGATCAGAAACAGTGTGAGAAGTAGGGCGGAGCTGCGCATAAAGGAAAACGAGAGTTATACGAATTCAACCTGCAGATCAATGCAACCTACAGTCAGAGTATCGCCGTCCTTGAGGGCGCGGCTGTTATCATACGGGGTCAGAGATTCCCCGTTTACAGCTGTTCCGTTGGTGGAGCCCATGTCGCTGACAATGAGTCCATATTCATCGAGCCGGAGCTGGATGTGCGTACGGGATACGCTGGTGTCATCTACTGTGTAGTTGACAAGATCGGGGTCGCGCCCCAGCAGAACCCCGTTTTCCTGGGCAATGTCATTGAATGGTATGCGCTGTTCCCATGGGCTACCATCGGTGAGAAGCCCGAAAAGTCTCAACTCGGTTGCAACGTCATCTGCTTCCTCTAATTCCGGAATCAGGATATCTGGTGTGAGGGCATTTTCCAGACCGCTACCCAATTTCCACTTGGCTCTCAGGGCATGGTAAGGCTGGAGCGATTGGGGGTATACATTGCCGGAGTCGAAAGTGTCATCGTTGACTTGCCTTGTTGTCGGCGGGGTTGATATAGCGATGGGTGCGTCCCATGCAGGTGCCAGTGGCACATCTCGTCCGGTTGCCGGAGCCTGGCCTTCGTGCATGAGGGCATGCATGCCTGCAATTTCGGTCTGTATTTCAGAGAGCTCGTTTTCCAGTTCCTGGGCTCGCTGCTCAAGTTCTTCCAGTTTAGCCTGATTTTGTTTCTGCTCGGGCGAATTCATATAAAATATGGGACATGCTACCATATTCCACCGCCCTTGGCAAGTTTCAAAATGGTTATGATTTGTTTCTGCGCTGCTGATGGTTTTGCCGGTTGGCAAGGCACAGCAGCACTGTGGCCAGTAGACCGGGAATGGCTTCGGATATCCAGATGGTCGCTTCTACTGTCTGGCTGGGATGCAGCAGTTTAATCAGCAGAATCCACCCGGTGCCGAACAGGGAGACGAGTGCCAGTGCTCCCCCCAGCGACATGATGGCGGCCCGAACCCAGCCCCGCTTCTGGAGCATCATCATGGCGGGGATTAAACCCAGCGATATGGTGAAGAGAAGAACGCCTTGCCACAGGATATGCTCTCCGACGCTTGTCTCCGGAGGAAACAGGGAATAGCTGCGCGTACGCACTTGAAACTGCTTTTCTCCCCGAATCAGACCACAATCTTTCCCGGTGAGGTCCAGGGTGTCTCCCTGCTGCCGTCCTACCACATAGCGTGTCCCCGCCCAGGGGGAGCTCACCTGGCTGATACAGAGTTTCACTTCCGGGACGGCCAAGTTGGACATGTCCAGCGTCCGGAGGATGACACCGTCTCGCCTGCGCTCTACCAGACGCGATTCCCACTCTGCCGGAAGCTTGATTTCATCGCCATGGATGTCATGGTGGGGCAGGTCCTCCCAGAAATCATCCCGGGCTTTTACCTTATAGGCACCTGCGCGTACGACCGGCGCTTGAAAACAGGCCTTTGGAACACCGTCCAGCGCGTTATACACCACGTTAATCCGACCATGGGTATCGGTCTGGTAGTACCGGCACAGCGCGATGGTGTTTTCCCGGCTGATGCCGAACTGCTTGTCCGCCACGGAACCGCCCTCTGCGCGCAGTTCATGTACGCGCATTTTGACCAGCTTCCCCTCATAGGCCGGGTTCACGTATTCCGGCTGCACCTCATGCACGGGTTCACTGTTCAGGAAATACACAATATCCGTGAGCAAGGGGGCAGATACAATGGCTGCAAGCAATATGACCACCAGTGCAGACACCGTCGCCACCGCTTGTTTGCAGAATCGGAGAAACCCCTGCTGCTGTGTATTTTGGGCTGAAATCTGGTCTGGTGTCATGGGAGAGAGTGTGTATTTTTCATTATATAGACGTTTCTGCCCTGTTCTTTGTTGAAATTTTTTCAGATTCCGGAGTAGAGCTTGTCAGAAGGGTTGTCTTGTGGTAGCATGACTCGTACCAGTTATCCTGCAGCCGATGAATAAACCGTTTGAATCTGTCCTGTCGCTTACCCCGGAGACCGTTGCTGGCATGGCACCGGCAGAACTGCGTAAGATTGCCGCCATGGAGATACATGCTCTGCTGGCGAAGTATCAGGAGACGGGGCGGGCGCGCAGCTGGACTGGTGCTCTGGTGTTCGGGTTGGTGCTGCCTCACTTTATCGGCTAAGCTCGCGACGTCGGATGCGGGTGCCTGAATGTGCTCCTCCCGTTTCTGGGGCTGGGGCATCTGGTGAGCCGTTCCTACATCATGTGGCTGTTGCAACTGGCGCTTTGCATCGGTGTGCCATTCCTGCTGTGGCCGGGGTATGAGCAGTTCTGGTACGCCGTCGGGGTGGCCTATGCCTTAGGAATCATTTTTAATCTCCTCTCGGTTCTGGTGCTCAAGAAAATTGCCGCTGTGCTGCGCTGGCTGCATCTGGCGCGCAAGGTGCGCCGCGGGCTTGCCGGCCTGTATGCCGGCACTAAGGAACTGGTGCGTCCCTTCTTTGCGAAAGAGTCCGAGTTTGCAGCATTTTGTGGTGAGCTGGATGCCCGCGAGACCCAGTATGCCCGCTTGCAGCAATCCCTTAGCCCTGCAAGAATTGATTAACCCTGGTGGAGCCGCCCTGCCGGGGGCGCAGCTTATGCTGCTGGGGCTCCGGCGGCTTGCAGAAGCGCAGCGATTTCCTCGCGCTTATTGCTGATGGCGAGCTCCAGCGGCGTGTCGTTGAAGATGCGGCGCTTGATATGGACATCGGCGCCGTGTTGCAGAAGCAGGCGAACGATTTCCGTATGTCCGCCTTCCACTGCCAGGTGCAGAAGCGTGGTGATACCCTCGATGCGTTTGTTAATCTGGTTACTGCAATCCCTCTTCTCGAGCAGAAGGCGGACGCAGTCGGTTCTCCCAGTCAATACCGCCAGGATGAGGGGTGTTTCGTGACCATTGATATTGTCGATGGTGATATCTGCTCCGGCATCGAGCAACAGGCAGACAATATCTGTTCGTCCCCAGTGTACCGCGTGGTGCAGGGCTGTATTGTCCAGGATATCTGTAGCATTCACTTCGGCTCCCGATTCCAGCAGCAGCCGCACAATATCCTCGTGGTCGCTCCAGGCGGCGCGAGTGATAGCAGCGCCTTCATCGGGCGAGACACCTTCAGCCAGCAGCTGCTGGACGCGCTTCTTGTCGCCGCATTCGGCAGCCTCGGCCAGATTAAGCGTAGCGCCTGCGGCTCGCAGAACCTGCTCCGCTTCCGGGTGATGATGATAAATTGCCGCGCAGAGGGCGCCGCGTTCCCAATTGCGGGCGTGTATATCTGCCCCGGCCGCAATCAGACAACGTGCTATCTCTGCATGCCCTTGTACGGCAGCGTTGATGAGAGCTGTCGTTCCGCTGTTTGAGGCAGCATTGACATCGGCTCCGGCGGCTATGAGTTGTTCCACCGTGCTGAGCCAGCCGTTCCATGCAGCCCGCATGAGCACCGTATCATTCCTCCACTGCCGGATGTTGACTTCGGCACCGGCGGCTATGAGCAGCTCTGCCGTCTCCTGATGATTGCCAAAAACAGCCGCCCCGAGTGGCGTGCTGCCATCTTCATCGGGGGTGTTCACATCGACCCCTTTTGCCAGCAGTCTCTGCACCTTGCGGGTGTTGCCCGTTTCTGCATACCGCAGTAACTTGCGTTCCTTGCTCGCGAATAAATACAGTAAGTTCATGCTGTTTGATCTCGAAAAGATTTAGTAGAAGTCGGCGGTGACCAGCCAGTCGTTTTTCTCTGCGTTGTAGAAGAAATAGTAGCTCCCGGCATCTCCAATGTCCAGACCGGCTTCGCTGTCCCAGTTGATTTGCAGAACGAAGGGGTAGCCTTCCGGCTCGCTGCCATCCTGAATGAAGGTCGGGTAGCCGCCTATCTTGTGTGTTTCGTAGGTGGCATGCAGGGCAGGATTTCCAAAGAATCCAGCGGGGAGGGGTCTCATCTCATCGGTTGCGTAGGTGGCATCGCAAATGTCTTCCTCGTATTCGATGTGGTGATTTTCCTCCAGTTCGATAATTTTATCCCACATGGCATCGCCACCTCCGCTGCACCGGCCGAAGGGCATATCGTTGGAGACCGCCTCGGGCGTCAGGGTACAGGTGTTCCATATCGAGGAAACGCACTGGCAGGGAACTAGCCCCTCCAGGGTCGGGTAGGTGCGGATGACGCAGCCCAGCTGCGGTTTTTCCGTGGGGAGTTCGGCCCAGGCTTCCTCCGGTGCATAAACGGTGATGAGAGCCACCTGGCGCAGCGCCTCGGGCACACCGGGCATATCCGGCACAAACAGGGTTGCCAGTGGTTCCAGCCGGTTCCCTTCGGCATCCACCGGCCATTCTTCGCCGGGCAGTTGCCAGGTGACGCGCCCCAGGCAGCTTATGTACCCCTCCGGCATATCGGAAACCGGGTTACTGCGCAGAACCACGGCCGGCTTCCGCAAGGTCTGGCGTATGGAGACGATGTCATCCTTACAGGCGGAGAGGTCCTTCTGTTGTTCCTGCTCGGCTTGGCCACTCTCTGATTCCTCTGCTTTCTTAAGCTTCTTGTACCAGAATAAACCCAGCGAGACTGCCAGCAGGATAGTCAGCTTATAGCCGATGAGCAGTCCCGGGTGAGAAATCAGCGTTTCCTTCAGTCCGAATGCGCGCGATACGAGCTTGGATATCAGGAGAGTCCACCCGATGATTACGAAGGCATTGTATAGAAAGGAACGCAGTTTCTTCATGGGGTGATTATACTGAAATTTTCCTGTTTTTCAAGATTATTCGGGAGATAGTTGTTGTACATTGCGCTTTTCAGAGCGTGGTGAATGTGCTACAATGCGGGCGATGAAAGAGTGGTCACAGGTTAATTGGTCCGATGGTGCAGAAGTGTGGCGTTTCCTCATGGCGCAAGGGTGGGTGGTCTTTTCGCTCACGCTGGTGGTCGGCATTCTGCTGAGCTTTGTGCTGCAACGCGTTTTCCGCTCGTTCAGCAGACGCATGCCACGCCAGGCTGGTGTTTTGGTGGAGAAAACGCTGCTGACTCTGCTGTGGGTGTTTGTGGTTGTGCATGCGCTGCGTGCCGTGGGGGTGGATCTTATCAGCGTGCTGGGGGCTGCGGGTGTGGCTGGTATTGCCATTGGTTTCGCAGCGCAGACGGTGCTGAGCAATCTGATCAGCGGTATATTCATCATGAGTGAGCGCAGTATCCGCCTGGGGGACTATGTGTCTGCGGGCGGTGTGACCGGCACAGTGGAGAGTATCAACCTTCTTTCCGCTACCCTTCGCCAGTCCGATAATTCCAGGGTGCGTATTCCCAGCGAAACGCTGGTTAAGGAGCCTGTGGTCAATATGACCGGCGATACCCTGCGCCGCTGCGATTTTGACCTGGGGGTGGACTACTCCAGTGATATGGAACACGTGCGGCAGGTGCTGCTGCGGGTGATAGACGAGCAGCCGCTGCTGGCTACCGAGCCAGCCCCGGCGGTGTTGTTTGTGGGATTCGGGGATTTCTCGCTGAATCTGCACATCGGCGCCTGGTGCCGAACCGAGGATTACCACAATGCTCGTTTTGCGTTCGGTAAGGCGATTCTGGATGCCTTTGCGCGCGAGAATATCAGCATCCCGTTCCCGATTCGCACAGTGTTGCATCCGGTCGATTAAAAAAAAGGGGCGCTGCCACACAGCGCCCCTTTTTTTGGCGGTAATCAGCTATTTTCGCCGGGGAAGAAGTCGAAGCCCATTTGTTCGTGGGTATCAGAGCTTGCCGGAGCAGGGGGAAGCGGCGCTTCTCCTGCGGGCTGCTGCGGCTCGGCCATGGGGGAGCCGGCGGGAAGCTCGGCTTCCGGGGCTGGGGCTGTTGTTTCCTCGCTGGTGGTCTCAGCGGCGGTGGGCATGATGCGGGCAATGCGTTCTACCTGGTTTTTGGTGACGATATTGCCCAGCACATTGCGGCCTTTGATGCGCAGTTTGCCGAAATCGAACGGAATCGGGCGGCGCAGGCGGCGCAGCTGGTTGCGCAGATACACATTGACGGACATGGCGCTGCTTTCCTCCTCGGTCTTGTGGACGGTGAAGAAGAAGACGCGGCTACCCTTGGTTCCCTGGGTGAGCTGGTATTCCTTGTCGCGGGTGAAGCCGCCCAGCTTGAAGCGTTTGGCATAGGTGATACCCTCTTTGCCGTCGCGGTAAATCATGTTAAACACCCAGTCATCACCGGGGCGCAGCACACTGATGTGCAGCAGCTTCTTGCCTACGTAGAATTTTTCCTGCACGCGGCGGATGGTCAGCACGCCCTGGTTGTCAATCACCAGAATATCGCTCATGGTGGAGCACTTGTCGATGGCTTCGCCTCCCTTCTTGATTCCATAGCCGGCAAAGCCTTCCTCATCGATGTAGAGCGTTTCGTTCTCAACGGCGGCCACGGCTCGCGTGACGGTGTCGAAGGTGGTCAGTTCGGTGCGGCGCGGCCAGTTGGCGCCGTACTTCTTCTGGAGCTTTTCAAACCAGCGGATGGTGTACCGGGTGAGCTGGGCCAGGTTCTTGCGGCATTGGTCGATTTCGTCCTCCAGCCCGCGGATGTGTTCCTCGGCCTCGTGAATTTCGTATTTGGCAATCTTCTTGATGCGGATTTCCGTGAGACGGATGATGTCGTCGCGCGTGACAGGTCGGATGAACTCCTGCACAAAAGGTTGCAGGCGTTCCTCGATTTCGGTGAGAGATTGCTCCCAGCTTTCGCTTTCCTCCAGTACCTTGTAGATGCGGTTCTCGATGAAGATTTTTTCCAGGCTGGCCTGCATCCAGCTTTCCTGCAACTCGCCCAGCTGCACTTCCAGCTCACGGCGCAGGGTTTCCCTGGTGTTGTCGACATTGATTTTCAGAATCTCGCTTACGCCCATGAACACGGGCTTGCGGTCAACAATCACGACTGCCTTGGGTGAAATGCTCACCTGGCATTCGGTAAAGGCGTACAGAGCATTGCAGGTCTTTTCCACATCCTGACCGGCTTGCAGATGCACCAGAATATCGGCGGTGGCAGCTGTGTTGTCCTCAATTCTGGCTACCTTCAGCTTGCCTTTCTCCATGGCATTCTCGATGCTCTGGATAACGGATTCGGTGGTGGTGCCGTAGGGAATTTCGGTGATGCGGATGAGCTTTTTTGCGCTGGTGTCAAGCCTGGCGCGGCAGCGCAGGCGGCTGTTGCCGGTACCATCGTTGTAGCCGCTCACATCCAGCAGACCGCCGGTGGCAAAGTCCGGATAGAGGGTGAATTCCTCGCCCCGCAGATAGTGAATGGCCGCTTCGATGAGTTCGTTGAAATTGTGCGGCAGTATCAGGCAGTTCATGCCCACGGCAATGCCCAGGGCTCCCTGCGCCAGCAGCAGCGGGAATTTGACCGGCAGCGCCACGGGTTCCTTGTTGCGGCCGTCGTAGCTCAGTTTCCATTCTGTCACTTTCGGGCTGTAGACCACATCCTTGGCAAACTGGGAAAGGCGTGCCTCAATGTATCGCGGCGCGGCGGCGGCATCGCCGGTCAGAATGTTGCCCCAGTTACCCTGCGGGTCGATGAGTAGCCCTTTCTGCCCCAGCGTGACCAGCGCGCTGCCAATGGAGGCATCGCCGTGCGGGTGGTATTTCATGGTGTCGCCCACGATGTTGGCCACCTTGTTATAGCGCCCATCGTCCATGCGCTCCATCGAGTGAAGAATGCGTCGCTGAACCGGCTTGAGCCCATCGATTATGTGCGGTACGGCGCGCTCCAGTATCACGTATGAGGCATACTCCAGATAGTAATCCCCAAACATCTTCTGGATGAGGCTGGGGTTTTCCTGCAGGTATACGGGTGTGATGTCTTTACTCATGGAACGCCTGCATTCTACCACACACGCGCGCGCATTTCAAGGGATAAGCTTAGGAAAAGTTAAATTTTTGCATCTGGTGGAAAAATATGGGGGCGAATGCTATAGGTCGCTGTATTTGCTTTACATGAAGCGGGTTTAGGTGTAGAGTAGGGAAGATAGATTTCGTATGAAAAAAGGTCTGATACTGGCAGCTGTATTAGTGTTGGCGGCAATTGCTGCCGTGGTGACATGGTATGAGCCCGCGCGGAATGCCGCGCAACAGGGGTGGGAAGGGAGTGTTGTGCCTGCCTGGAATACTGTGAGAACTGCTGGTGCTGAATGGGTTGGTGGGCTTATGTCCCGGCAGGAAACGCCGGTTGCCATGGCGGAGAAGAACGAGAAGACCGAAACTCCGGAGCCGCAGGCTCAAAACCCTGAAACAGTCTCCGGGGACGCTGCTGAGACACCTGCTGTCGACCCGGCGCCGGCCTCTTCCTCTGAAAATCAAACTGACCCCGGGGTGGTTCCTGTTCCTGATGCAGAGCCGCAACAGCCCACCGTTGCTGAGCCTCAAGCCGAACCTGAGCCGGTGGTTCCGGTTGCATTGCCCGCCCTGAATACCGAGGCGGAGTTGTTGCTGCCCAAGGCAGAAGCGGGAGATGCCGTGGCTCAGTTTAATCTGGCCCGGCAGTATGCGCTTGGTGAGGGGATGTCAATCAATCGTGAGGAGTTTATTCGCTGGTGTCGCATTGCGGCGGACCAGGGGTTGCCTGAAGCTCAGTACACGCTGGGGTGCTGCTATCTCCGTGGCCTTGTTGTGGAAAAAAATGAGGCCGAGGGACGCCGCTTGCTGGAGGCCGCTGCCGCTTCAGACTTTGCTCCTGCTGCCGAACTGCTTAAACAATAATGAACTCTAACTGAAAAAATAAATTTAGTATGCCTTCTATCAATGTCCGAGGAAAAGAAAATATCATTAAGCCAGGGTTTTACATGCCCAATCGTATTACTGCGGACGCGGTAAAAGCTTTGCATGGTTTGCTGGATGGCAAGGTGTGTTACCTGGTGGATCCAGCCTTTGCACCATCGGCCGAGGTTATGGCTGCGTTGAAATCATGCAGGGCCGAGATTGAAAACTTTGAGTTTCGCAAAACGACATCGCTTGCTGTCCGAGAGCAGATTCTCACCCGGCTGCAGGCTGGAATGAGCGTGGTGTTCACGCCGGGACAGGTGGCTAAGTGGCGCGGCACATACAGCGATGTGCCATCCCCCTTCCTCAAGCATGTGGGAAGCCTGCACATTTCCCCCATTCCCTTGTTCCTGGGGCATTATGGCAAAGCGCTCACCTGTCTGTATCGTGAGGTTGACGAGCCAGGGTGCCACCAGGAATTCTGCATTCTGCCCAAGCTGGCCTCCGGTCCCAGTACTGGTGAACGACTCATGGCGGTGTGGCTGGAAAAAAGTGCTGAACTTTTTGCGGAACATCCCATTCTCAATACTTCGCTTACCACGAATCTGGTGCGTGCCATTAAGCGTTATCCCAATGTGGAGATTGTGGACGGCATGACCGGCAGTGTTCTGACTCAGTTCAAAGCGCTGGGGGTGAGTATGGCAGTGGCGAGGATGCTGGCAAAGCGGGATGATAAGCGCATAGGTGTTATTCTGCCGCCCGGTGCCGGCGGGGTGATTGCCACGCTGAGCTGCCTGCTGGCAGGGATTACCCCCGTGATGATAAATTATGCGACCTCTGCTGCTGCATTTGAGAGCACGGTACGCCAGGCTGGCCTCAAGACATTTATTACGGCTCGCAAGTTCATGCAGAAGCTGCCGCAGTTCCCATGGCCACCGGATGAACAGCTGATTCTGGTGGAGGACTTGCTGCAGAAAACACCCAAATTCAAGCTCATTTCGAATGTGTTGCTGGCCAAAACTTTGCCTGCTGCGGCTATTTGTGCTATGTTCAAGACGGATTCTCGCAAGGGGGAAGATGAGGCCGTGGTGCTCTTTACCTCCGGTTCCAGTGGGGAACCGAAGGGCGTGGCGCTGACTCATCGCATGGTGCTGGCCAATGTGGCTCAGTGTGCTTGCCGTCTGGATCTGACTAATTGCCGTTTCCTGGCCAGTTTGCCCATTTTCCACAGTTTTGGTATGACGGTGAACATGATGCTGCCCATGATTTCCGGCTGCATGGTATGTTCCTACCCGAACCCGACAGATGCCCGTACCCTCAATGAGCTTATTCAGAAATACAAGCTCACTCTGGTGTGTGCAACGCCGACCTTTGGCCGTGCTATGCTCCGCCGCGCAGAAAAGGATACTTTCAACAGCGTCCGGTATTTTGTGCTGGGCGCAGAAAAACTGCAGCCTGATTTGGAACAGGAATTTATTGAAAAATGCGGGGTTTATCCGATGGAAGGCTATGGCCTTACCGAGACTTCTCCTGTGGTCGCGGCGAATATGCCAGACCCGGAGGCTGTGCAGGGCAGCAAGTTCTTTGTGCCTGGTACGGTGCGCCCGGGTGTGGGCGCCTTGCTGCCTGGTATCGCCATTCGCATTACCGATGTAGATGATGATACGCGGGAATTGCCCCTTACCGAGCGCGGTATGATCTGGTTTAAGGGGGCTAATGTGTTTAACGGATATATCGGCCGCCCTGAGCTTAATAAGGAAATTCTGCACGATGGTTGGTTCAAGACTGGCGATATCGGACAAATGGATCTCAACGGCTTTATTACCCTGGGTGGGCGTCTTTCCCGCTTCTCCAAGATAGGTGGAGAAATGGTGCCCCACGAAGGTGTTGAACAGGCGCTTTCCCGGGGATTCTCGTTGAACTCTGAGGATGCTGTGCAGATTGCCATTGCCGGTGTGTCTGACCCGCAGAAGGGCGAGGCTCTGGTCCTCCTCTCGGCTCTGCCTCAACACCAACGCAGCTCCGAAGAAAAGGAAATCCTGGCTTCGATTCGCACCATGTTGGCAGATATGTCGTATCCCACGCTCTGGGCTCCCAAGTATCTGGTGCCTGTAGAATCCATTCCTGTGTTGCCTACTGGGAAACTGGATTTGCGCGGTTGCAAACTGCTGGCTGATGAAGCTCTGGGTATCTCCTCCTGATGCGAGCGATAATGAGCTGAAATAGAGGCTTTGAAATGCACTAACTCATTGAGCTGATGATGGTTTTGCGATGAGTCGCGGAGGGCCTGTATCATTTAGGCTTGCAATTCAAGGTAAAACAGGCATAATAAGCCCAGTCGGCAGAAATGTTGCCGGTAATATTCTTAACAAAAAGACTTATGAAAACGCTGAAGCGATTCGTACTTGTAGGCGCCCCTGCCTCCGGCAAGGGTACGCAGTCCTCTTTCCTTTCTGAGACCTACGGCCTGAAGCCGTTGAGCACCGGCGCTCTGCTGCGCGCTGAGATTGCCGCGGGGTCTGAGCTGGGGCTGGAGGCTAAGAAGTACATGGATGCCGCCATGTTTGTGCCGGATGAAGTGGTGAATGGCATTGTGGCTAAGTGGCTGGGTGAGAACAAGGATTGCGGTTGCCTGCTCGATGGTTATCCCCGCACTGTTTCTCAGGCTGAAACTCTTGATGCCAACCTGACGTCCATGGGGCTGGGAGTGGATATTGTGGTGTACCTCAACGTATCTGCTGAACTCATCGAGGCTCGCATGCTCAAGCGCAAGGCTTGCCCCGCTTGCGGCGAAACTACTCGCAACGGCGAAGAAATCTGCCCGAAGTGCGGTGGCGCTATGATTGTGCGTTCCGATGACAACCCCGAGGCCTTTGCCAAGCGCCGCAAGGACTACGAGACCCTTACTGTTCCCGTTGTGGAACACTACCGCGCCCAAGGTAAGGTGGTGCAGATTGATGTGACCGAGGAGGGCGAGCCCGAAGCCGTTTCGGCTCGTATTGCCGCCGCTGTTCGCACCTACTGCGAGAAGTAAGAGTTTTTTCAATAATTGTAGCAGTCCGGGATAAGGTGTTGGGCCTTATCCCGGGCTTTTTTATGCAAGGAGGATACTGAACACGTAGTTACACCAGGCGAATATGAGCAGTAAACTCAGCGCCAGGGCGATATAATCCAGCGCATTTAGCGGCTTTCGCCCAGGACAGAAAAGCGCAGCAACCCAACCCAGCAGCGGTACCAGAGGTGAAAACATCAGCCCCCATACGCAGATGGTGAGACCCGGTGGCCACCAGATATAGGCATCCGCGGGTGGCGGTGCGGCCATGGCATCGGCCACCCGGCAAACTACAAACAGCAGCAGCAAATAGTGGAGCGAGAGCAGGAAACCCCAGCTCAGCAGGCGTCCCCAGACCCGCCGGGGAAACAGTAGGACTTTCAGTTTCACGGGACTATCTCATCCATGGTGGAATTTCATCATCAGCAGGAAGTGAGATGCTGGCGTCAAGCTGTTCTTCTTCAGCCTCTTTCCATTTCTTTTCCATGCGGTCGAACAAGGGTGGAAAAAACAACACCTGTTCCATTTTGGCCTCCTGCGCAAAAAGAGTAGAGGTCAGTACCTGCGGACGCTGGAACTCGTCCAGCATCATGTAGGAATTGGCTCCTATCAGCACACAGGGCGCACCAGTGCCTGTCCCGGTCACCCTGGCATCCAGCGCTCCCATGGCGCTGACCTGCTGCGAGGGAATCACGAGTTCAGCTTTTTGTCCCAGAATGGAGAGCGGAACCACCAGATTGTAGAACCCAGCCTTGCGGACAAGGAGGTAAAAATCCTCTGTGTTGTAGAAAGTGCTGTGAGCCGGTATGTTGACCTGGCAGAGTCCCTTCTCATCGCTGGTCTGGTGAAATGCGTTCTGGATGTCCAGCGTGCGTCCCCATGCCTCACGAAGCCACGGCAGGGGCAGGGGGTACATCGGCGCGCTGAGCAGGTAAATATCTGCCCCGCTTATGGCATTGCCTTCCGTATCGCGCAGGTGAAGACTGCTGCTGTGCGAATAGGTGTGCGTACACGAACTCACGCCTATGGCGCACAGTGCTGCCAGAACATAATGGCTTAGTCTCATGCTCGTTTATGCCGGATTCCCACCCATGACCCAGCGGTAGAAGTTGCAGCCTATATAGTTACCCAGCACAATGACGGCGTAGAATGGCAGGATGGACCAGAGGTGCTCTGCCCAGAAACTCAGCGGAACACAGGCGTAGAAGAAGGCATCGGCGATGCAGTGCGGAAAGCCACACACAATGAAGAGCGGTACGCCAAAGAGCAGGGGAAGCCTGTTGCGCTTGCGCGAGAAGGTGACCGCCGTGGTCATGATGAATCCGCAGGCGATGGAGAGAATGCCGCCGTTGATGATGCCCAGCTCCAGTCGGCTTTGAAGCAGGGCCTGGGCTGTTTCCTGAAGCGGCATGGGGCTCAGCCTCGTCATCAGGGAAAACGTGGCACAGCCAATGATGTTGCCGATGAGCACCAGAGCCAGTGGGAATAATTCCCGCTTCTGAATGAAGCCGGCGGTGCCGGTGTAGAGAAAGAGACGGTAGCTGATGACAGCAATAAGTGCAAAGGCAAAGATAACGCAGCCGGCCAGGTACTGGTCCTGGGATTTCAGGGAAAGAAAGCCAAACCCGGCTACCCCGATGCAAATACCGGCCATGAACGCTGAGCGCAGAATATGGAGGGGATTCATCAGTGGTTATTCTAACACAGAAGCTGATGAATGAAAGAAGATTCCTCGTATTGCCTCAAAAAAAAATCGAATCGACATGCCGGATTGCGCCGACATCCCCGGCTTTGAACACGGCTTTTTCCGGTTTGAAAAACGTACGGAAACTCGATGCCAGGCGTACGAAGCGTCCCCAGAGGGGGACTACTCCCTCTAGGGTGCAGCGGTGAAGACATCGAGCCCGGGCGGGACAGCAGGCTGCTAGAATTGGAGCCCGATGGAGAGTTGGACAACGGGGTAAAAGCGGAGTCGTTCAGCAAACTCGAGGAAATCGCAGAGCTCGGAGCGGAGCGCTGATTCGATGTCGCGCTGGGAGACCTGGCTCCAGTTATAGTACTTGGG
>JAZNIZ010000061.1:0-40449 GCA_045577775.1 Akkermansia sp.
GGAAGGACTCATTGCCGTCCTTCCCCCACACCCCCATCCGGGCTAGGGCAGTTTGGGCACCTTGGGTGACTTTTTTGGGGCTTTCCGGTGTCGCATTTGTTTTTACACTTCTCAAATTTATGAACTTGCAAGCAAGATAGAGAAAAAACTAGTTGACAAGAATAAAAGGAGATGCTATGAGATAGACATATATAGAGATGCCATTAACAGTAACGCAATTCAACGGCTTCCTTGGAATTCATACAATCGCGCCATATTGATAACTCACAGTACATACCTTCCACAAAATAAATCATATTTGACGACAGGAGAAAAAGACAAAAAAATAATCAAGACGTTCGCTAGAAATAGGCTCCTTAAAAAACGAAGTAGAGGTCTATGGTTGTCATCTCTCTAACGTTGTGGGCGGTGAGCTTGTCCATGCGAAGGTTGTCGATATAATCATTAATCGGTTAAAAAACTAAAGGCGAAAAAGTGTTGTGAACGTCCTGAACGAATTCAGATTGTGAGCGCCTCAGTAAATAAGTAAACCGGCTGAGGTACATAGATAAATAATAAAAATAAACTGGGCTGGTAAACAGCCCGGCAACACTCAAGATACACAAATTATGAAACATATTATCAACATTATTTTTGCACTTTTCACTTCGCTTGCAATGCAAGCAAAGGAGAAGCAGGAAATTATTGTCACAGAGCATTATCTGTATGCTAATTTAGCAAAGGATATTGACAATGTGATTTTTCACAATAGAGCTGCGCTGAAGGATAACAGCATAGTTATCCGAAAAAACAATTCAGAGGAAAGAATTCGTATAGGATTCTTCCCGTCAGCTGATCGTTTGCCAGATAATGCAGGGCTCTATTTCTGTTGCTTTACAGGAGGCGGGGCTTACGTCGCAGAGATTGATATTGCTATGCCTTTTTATTGTAACTATGGTTTGAGTATATACAAAAGCGTAGGTGATCTGCATTGGTTGTCAATGAATGATTTTCTGGAGTGGCTCAATGAAGTAAAAAAGCGACACAGCTCTTATTTACGTAATGTAACTATCATTTTCTGGGCACCATCGAATTTTGACCTGTATCAAAATTGGACGTATTTCCACGCTCTATTTGAGATGGACTCATGGTCTATCGAACCGTATATTTCTGCATTTGTGTGCGGTTCAGATACTCGTCCACCCATTTGCCCGTCTATTGATAAGAAGATAGCGGAAGAAATTCTGCACGAGATAGAGCTGTTCGCCAGTCTGCATCAGGCAGCAAAGGAAAGGGAGGGCAGTGTTGCTCCCGATAGTTCATCTCTCATGCGAAAATTAGAACAATATAAAAAAAAGCACCCTGTCGAGCTTTTTTACGCTATTGCGTCTTCTGGACGACTTTTTCCTGAGATCTTCCTCTATCGAGACATAAGCCGTTAAGGTTCACGTAAAGCAGAGTGCGCAGGGATGTACAGACATGATGGCGAGTGTGTACCATTTTTATAAACGCGTTGGAATAATTAAATTTCAAGCGGACAAAACAAATTATGTATTAGTTTTAAACAATCTTTCTGTCCCTAAAAAAGAGAGATTTGCAGCACGTTCATATCGCTCCTGTTGGAGTCAGATAGATAAGCCTGCTTTTGGGGCGCTCTATGTTAAGGTTAATGCAAATTTAACGGAGCATGTAGCTTTTGTGGCACTGCGTCAAAAAAGTCGCGTGAATGACGGGGAGGTTAGCTGCCTGAGTTTGAGGCGGAGATAATCAACGGAGGGTAGCCCTCGGGTTTTGAGTTGGATGCGGGCAAGTCAGCCGCTCACGAGCACGCAGAAGCAGCTCATCTCGCAGCTGAGCCACACGCTGGAGAATAAATCAGTGTTTGTCAGCGAACGCGGCTTGACTTCCTCCCGGTGGACGGAGTATAGTGGAGGCACGAAACGAGTGCAATACAGTACGGTGCCAGGCTCATCCATCACCGCCGAGACGGTGACGGTCAGTGGCGTTGCGCTCTCGCAGAAGGATACGGCGGGTATTGTGACCACGGCAGCCCGCAGCTACACCGCAAACGGCATGCAGCTCACGCAGACTGATGGGCGAGGTAATACCTCGACCACGGCAACTGATATCGCAGGACGTGAGATTCTTGTGACAGATGCCGCTGGCAATAGCACCAGCACCACCTACTGTGCCTGCTGCGATAATCCCGCAACAGTGACGGACGCACAGGGTAACACCAGCTGCTACCGTTATGATGAACGTGGCCGTAAGATTGCAGAATGGGGAACAGGCATCCAGCCGGTCTGCTATGCTTATGACTCAGGTAATCGGCTCCAAGACATTCTCCTGCTTTAAAACCTTCTCTAACCTATTGATTTCAGTGTAATAATAATCTCCAGGGGAAATATGAAAAAGTATTTCCTCAGGAGAGTAAAAAGTAAATAAATTATATGGATTTAGACATTTCTCTTTTTTGTGAAGGGGTCCCCAAAAAATCACCCTTGCGGAATATTCTCGATAAAACTCGATCAGGAAGATTTGTTACTCCCAAATTTGACTGCCCTATTACTCAACATAGGATTCATATGAAAGAATTCTTGCAATGGCTTAATGTGCACCATGATGAAATAAAGAAATGTAGAAATAGTTGTATTTCAATTGCTTTTTTTCCTCAATATAAGATTTCAGATATGTCTATTATGCTAACTCTTAATATTATGAAGCTTATAAAAGAATATGGCATTCACGGTATAGAGTTGTGCATGTACCCTATTGGTGACGAAAAAAAACGATACAAAAAAAAGTCGTATCTTGTAATTGCCGCTGAACAAATTGAAGAGAAAGAAAACGTCAAACTTCCACCTAGCATTAGGAGAGTGCTAAAACAGAGGAAACTCGATTGCTTGTATACAAACGATTACAACCCTTACAAACCATTAAATATCAGCTATGACACTATATCTCCTCTTTTTGGTAGAATACCTTATTCTCGTTTCTTGACTTTATATAAATTTTTAAACATTTCATGTTTTCCTACATTTTATGTCCAATCTTCAGTTATATCAGAAGCGTTAAACTATAAAAAGAGGTTAGAGTTCTTTTTTAATTTACCTCAGAGAAGAGGTAAGAAGGCTAAGTTCATAATTTAATCTTATTCCTTCCTTTTTTGATAGACAATTGTTAATCTAACTCCTCGTCAGAAAGTTGCTGAATATCCGAAGTTAATCGCATTTTTCTATACCGTAGATAATAGGAACAGCTGAATCTTCATAATCTATGTTCCATTCTGTATTTCTAATCATCATAATTCCATCAGTTTGATTAAAATTTAACAAAAATACAAGTGCTGTGCTATTAAATCCAAATGAATGTGTAGAAATTATTTCTAATTGATTATTCTTCACAGAAAAAACGTAACTATCTCTATAATCATCAACTCGAATCAATTTATCAGATTTAGGATAATGAAGCAAGTCATGAGAATCTTTTTCATCATTATTAGTTACTATACGAAGAATATATTTGCTATCATGTAATGTATTAATGTCCGACTTACTGATGCTTTTAAAATTATGTATGAGAATATGAGGCTTTGAACAGGAAGGTATAACAAAACATATGTTAGTTATTAAAACCATCAAGAGAAACGAAATTTCTCGAATACGATTTTTTTCAGCATAAGGATTTAAGACTTGTAACTCTGTTGCGTTGTCATCCCTCAGAGGGTGACATAATATGCAAAAATGGTGTATTGCAGTTAAGCCGATTACGCTCATAATCGGCGAATGAACAACAACAGACAAAACACCGAAAGAACGTTAGCAGTATTCATCGAATTTAGCAAGCATATTCCCGTATTCCAGGTATCTTTCCTGTCTTTCTGATGGCACAATGACGTGCCCTCGGAGGCTTCATCTATACGCACTCAGAGTATAATGCTAAAGGACAGATGGTGAAGCAGTACCAGAATACAGGTGAAGATTCCAAAAACACCGCGCCCACGCTTTTCGAGTACGACAGCCTCGGTAACCAAGTGAACCAGACTCTCGCCCTGAGCGATACACCGACCAAGGATACCCCCCCGATAGCCGAGATGGTTTACAGCGTAGAGCAGCCGAGGATGGCGTGTACAGCGTTACTACCCAGACCCGCTATAATGCCGAAGATGCAGCGTTAAACATTACGCAGAAGCAGCTGATTTCGCAGGTTTCACCTAAAAAGCATCCGGTAGAGCTCTTTTACACGATTGCAGCTTGTACGAGCTGCATCGAAACCAGCCTGCAGCAGCTAGTCAGACAGCGAATAAAAAAACAAATCGCCCCGCACTGCTGAGCAGGCGGGGCAATTTGTTAAGCTTTCGCTTGTAAACCCGGCGGGGGTTACTTGTTCATGGCTTCCTCAATGGCAACAGCCACGGAAACCGTAGCACCCACCATGGGGTTGTTGCCCATGCCGATGAGGCCCATCATTTCCACGTGGGCGGGCACAGAGGAGGAACCAGCGAACTGAGCATCGCTGTGCATGCGGCCCAGGGTGTCGGTCATGCCGTAGGAGGCGGGACCAGCAGCCATGTTGTCCGGGTGCAGGGTACGGCCCGTGCCACCACCGGAGGCCACGGAGAAGTACTTCTTGCCAGCCAGCGTGCATTCCTTCTTGTAGGTGCCGGCAACCGGGTGCTGGAAGCGGGTCGGGTTGGTGGAGTTACCGGTGATGGAAACGTCCACACCTTCCAGCCACATGATGGCCACGCCTTCGCGCACGTCATCAGCGCCGTAGCAGTTCACCTTGGAGCGCTCGCCGTCGGAGAATGCCTTCTTGCTCACCACTTCCACCTTACCGGTGGCGTAGTCGAACTTGGTCTGGCAGTAGGTGAAACCGTTGATACGGGAGATGATGTAAGCGGCGTCCTTGCCCAGGCCGTTCAGGATGACGCGAAGCGGCTTCTGGCGCACCTTGTTGGCGGAGCGGGCGATACCGATGGCACCTTCAGCGGCGGCAAAGGATTCGTGACCAGCCAGGAAGCAGAAGCATTCGGTTTCCTCGCGCAGAAGCATGGCAGCCAGGTTGCCGTGGCCCAGACCCACCTTGCGGTCGTCGGCCACAGAGCCGGGAATGCAGAATGCCTGCAGGCCTTCACCGATAGCCTCGGCGGCGTCGGCAGCCTTGGTGCAGCCCTTCTTGATGGCGATGGCAGCGCCTACGGTGTAGGCCCAGCCAGCGTTTTCGAAGGCGATGTTCTGGATACCGCGCACGATTTCACGCACGTCGATACCCTTGGCAAGGCAAACCTGCTCGGCTTCCTCGCAGGAGTTGATACCGTACTGAGCAAGAACCGGGAGGATCTGGTCGATACGACGGGAATAAGATTCAAAAAGAGGCATAATCTTGTTCTATATTTAGGGGTTCTTTACTCGTGGCGGGGGTCGATGTACTTGGCGGCATCAGCAAAGCGGCCATAGGAGCCGGTGTGCTTCTTCACTGCCTCGTTGGCGTCCATGCCCTTCTTGATGTCTTCCATCATCGGGCCCATCTTCACGTACTGGTAACCGGTGATTTCACCCTCGGCATCCAGAGCAAGCTTGGTGATGTAGCCTTCGGCGAGCTCCAGGTAGCGGGCACCCTTGGCCAGCGTGCCGTACAGCGTGCCGGTCTGGGAGCGCAGGCCCTTGCCCAGGTCCTCAAGACCAGCACCAATGGGCAGACCACCTTCGGAGTAGGCGCTCTGGGTGCGGCCGTACACGATCTGGAGGAAGAGTTCGCGCATGGCGGTGTTGATGGCGTCGCACACGAGGTCGGTGTTCAGAGCCTCGAGCACGGTCTTGCCGGGAAGGATTTCAGAAGCCATGGCGGCGGAGTGGGTCATGCCGGAGCAGCCGATGGTTTCAACAAGAGCTTCCTGAATGACGCCCTGCTTCACATTGAGGGTCAGCTTGCAAGCACCCTGCTGAGGAGCGCACCAACCCACACCGTGGGTAAGGCCGGAGATGTCCTCAATCTTGGTGGATTGCGTCCAGGCGCCCTCCTGGGGGATGGGGGCGGGGCCGTGATTGCAGCCCTTCTTGACGCAACACATCTGTTCGACTTCGTGTGTGTACTGCATAATATTGGATTATGTTATGTTGGAAAATGCTCGGCACCAGTGCCACGCGCTGGTGATACCTTGCTGCCGCCATTATATCGTGTTTTCCAGAAAATGCGAGCATAAAATATGTTTGAGTTACACAAAAAAAGCTCTTACCAGCCCCGGATGTCACTGCCGGGGTGGTAAGAGTGCGGAATCGGGGGTTCCGGGCTGGCTGGCTCAGCAACCGTAGCGGGCCACAGAGCCCAGCTGTTCTTCGATGCGCAGCAGGCGGTTGTACTTCGCCAGGCGGTCTGCGCGGGAGAGCGAGCCCGTCTTGATTTGCCCGGCATTGGTTGCCACCGCCAGGTCTGCGATGAAGCTGTCCTCCGTTTCGCCGCTGCGATGCGAGATGACCGCGCTGTAGCCATGCGTGGTGGCAAGCCGCACCGCCTCGAAGGTTTCGCTCAGCGAGCCAATCTGGTTCAGCTTCACGAGGATGGAGTTGGCCACCCCACGTTCGATTCCCTTGCGCAGGAAATCCACATTGGTCACAAAGAGGTCATCTCCCACCAGCTGGCAGCGGTTGCCGATGGTGTTGGTGAGGTGTTTCCAGCCCTCCCAGTCATTTTCGGCGCAGCCGTCCTCGATGGAAATAATGGGATAGCGGCGGATGAGTTCCTCGTAGTACGCGGTGAGTTCTGCAGCAGTCAGGCGGTCGCCTGTGCTCTTCTTGAACACATAAAGGCCACTTTCTGCATCGTAGAACTCGGAGCTGGCCACATCCAGCGCCAGGGCCACTTCCCTGCCCGGTTCGTAACCAGCGGCCTGAATAGCCTCCACAATGGTATCCAGCGCTTCATCGGCGCTGTGCAGATTGGGTGCATAGCCGCCTTCATCGCCCACGGCGGTGCTCAGCCCCTTCTTGCGCAGCACTGAGGCCAGCGCGTGGAACACCTCGGCACCGCAGCGCAGTGCTTCGCGGAAGCTGGGCAGCCCGTGCGGAATAATCATGAATTCCTGGAAATCAATCGGAGCATCGGAGTGTGCTCCGGCATTGAGTACATTCATCATCGGCACCGGCAGGATGTGGGCATTCGGCCCGCCCAGATAGCGGTAGAGAGGTTGCCCGGTGGCCCAGGCTGCTGCTCGTGCCGTGGCCAGGGAAATGGCCAGCACTGCGTTGGCGCCCACCCGGCTCTTGTTCGGCGTACCGTCCACCTCGTGCATGCGGGCATCTATCCCGATCTGGTCCGTGGCGTCCATTCCTGCCAGAGCGCTTGCCAGCTCGGTATTGGCATATTCCACCGCTTTCAGCACACCCTTGCCGCGGTAGCGCTTTGCATCGCCATCTCGCAGCTCGCAGGCTTCATGTTCACCTGTCGAAGCCCCGCTCGGCACCGAGGCATGGCCAAATGCCCCGCCGGCCAGCGTCACTTCTGCTTCTACTGTCGGATTCCCTCGCGAGTCCAGCACTTCGCGTGCATGTATCTTGGTTATGCTTGCATTCATCTTTGTTAGTCCTTTCTAACTATTGTCTGGCCGCAGTATACACCCATTCAAACCCGAATGCAAGCTTTTTCTCTATATTTTTTGTAGGATTTTATTTTTCGGGGCATATTTTGAGCATTGACAAGGGACTGAGTAAAGAGTAACATGGCAAAAACCCCTTACAGATACGCATGAAACACATCATCAGCCTCACCTTGTTAAGCGCCGGTTCACTTGCACTGGCCGATATTTCCATGGGGAACGGAGCCCCGGTTGTACCCGCAGTCCAGGAAACGCCGAGCCCCGAAGCCCAGGAATACATCGCCATAGCACAGGATATACTGAGCATCGTCAAGGAGCTGAACCAGGTATTGAGCGGTGTGAACGACCTGGCCAGTGCCGATGCGGCAGCACCGCAGATGCAGGACATGACTATGCGCATGATAGAGCTGCAGAAGCGCAACGAGAAGCTGGAGCGCCCCACCGCAGAGATAGAACAACAGGTACGCGCGAGCTTCGATACACACGAGGTGCAGCAGCTTGTCACCACATTCGTGAATTCGCTCATCCGCATCGGCATGAACAACGCATACGGTTCGCAGGCATTCATGAATGCGCTTTCACCGGCACTGAATGCCCTGCCCGGGAAGGGGGAATAACCCCGGGAGCCTATTGGCGATTCTGCTCACGCAATTTCGCCTGAATACCGCGCAGGAAAACAGTCTCCAGCGAATTACGCGCCGGGCGGCAGCCTTGCCAGGCATCGCCCGCCAGCTGGCGGAGCTGCTCCAGCAGCTCCGGCGTGGGGTTAGCCAGCGTAATTTCGGTGTAGCGGTCATCACGAGTAAGTTCATCCATGGTCCCTTCTGCAATAAGGCACCCTTGGTAAAGCACACCCACGCGGTCGCATATTTCCTGCACCTGCTCCAGCAGATGCGAGCAGAGGAACACCGTCACGCCCTGCTCCTTAATACTCAGAATAATATCCCGGATAGTGCGGGAGCCGATAGGGTCCACACCAGCAGTGGGCTCATCCAGCACCAGCAGGCGCGGTTTCTGCACCAGAGCCTGCGCCAGGCCAATACGCTGCAACATGCCCTTGGAGTACCCGCGCAAGCGGCGGTCTTTCGCCTCGGTGAGGCCCACCAGCTCCAGCAGCTCGCGGGTGCGTTCCTTCAGCTCAGCACCGCGCAAACCACACAAGCGACCGTAGAAACGCACCGTTTCCTCGCCGGTCAGGAACTTGTAAAAATAAGGATTTTCCGGCAGGAAACCAATCTCGCGCCGATTAACCGTAGCCGTGGCGGGCTGGCCGAACACGCTGCACGAGCCGGCATCCGGCGCCAGCAGACCAACGAGCAGCTTCATCACCGTACTTTTGCCGCTGCCATTGGGACCAATCAGGCCATACACCCCACCCTCGGGGATGCGGAGGCTCACTCCCTTCACCGCGTACACGCCTCCCCTGCCCCAGTGGCCGGGGAAGCTCTTGTGTACATCGGCTATGGAAACGGCATCCATCACTTAGCCTGAGCCATGAGACGCAGCATATTCTTGCCCATCTCAATACCCTTTTCAAAGATTTCCACGCGCATATTCTCATTGGGCGAGTGGATGCGGGCATCCGGCAGGTCAAGCCCCAGGAAGAGTGCATCCTTGCCCAGCACCTTGGACACCTCGGCAATAATCGGGATTGAGCCACCCTCGCGCACCAGCACCGGCTTGTTGCCGAAAGTCATCTCCTGAGCTCGCTGAGCCGCCAGCCCATAAGCGGAGTTCGGGTCGCTCAGGTAGGCCTCACCCGTATGCTGGGCAGTAAACTTCATGCGCACGCTCGGCGGGCACACCTTTCTGAAGTGAGCCTCCACCTTGGCCATCACCTTTTCCGGCACCTGCCCAGGCACCAGGCGGCAGCTCATCTTGGCAATGGCGTGGGTGGGAATCACCGTCTTGGAGCCCTCGCCCTCGTAGCCGCCGGAAATGCCGTTCAGCTCAAACGTGGGGCGGGCATACACACACTCAGCACCGGTATAGCCCTTTTCCGTGCGCAGCTCCGGCACGCCGGTAAGCTCGGCCAGCTCGGCATTGCTCATGCCGGGCACGCGCTTCCAGCTCTCCTTTTCCCAGTCCTGAATCTCCATCACGCCCTCGTAGAAACCATCGATGCTTACATGGTTATCCGCATCGTGCGTGGTGGCAATCATCTCGCAAAGCGTGGTAATGGGGTTGGCCACCGCACCGCCGAAAATACCGGAGTGCAAGTCCATAGCCGGGGCGGAAACCTCCAGTTCAAAGCAGCACAGCCCCTTCAGGCCATAGGAGAACGAGGGGATATCCACCGCCGCCATGCCCGTGTCGCTCACGATGATGACATCGCAGTCCAGCAGTTCCTTCGCATCCGGGCGCTTCATGAACGCATACAGGCTCTCCGAACCGCGTTCCTCCTCGCCCTCCAGCAGGTAAATCACATTCAACGGCAGCGCACCATCCTCGGCAATCACCTCCTGAGCCGCCAGAATCATAGCCATAATCTCGCCCTTGTCATCGGAAGCTCCGCGGGCATAAATGCGGCCATCGCGAATCTCCGGCTTGAAGGGGTCACTCTTCCACTCGCTGATGGGGTCCACCGGCATCACATCATAGTGGCCGTAAATCAACACCGTGGGCGCGCCCTCCACCTTCGGGCTGTGAGCCACCACAATCGGGTGAATCTCTGTCAGGTACTTCGTTGCAGAAAAACCAATACTGGTCAGCTTCTCCACCAGGTAATCCGCGCAGCGCTCTACATCACCCGCATGCTCGGCCTGGGCAGAAACACTCGGAATGCTCAAAAAGGCAAAAAGGTCATCAATCCGGGACATGCCACCATTATAGCCCAGCCCCTATGCAGCGCAAGCCAAAACGCTGGCATGTTCTACATTCCTCACCATGCGCATAAATGATGCCCACCGCCTGAAGCCAGGAATACACCGTCACACTGCCCATGAAACGCATACCACGCTTCCGCAGGTCGCGGGAGAGGGCATCTGAAAGCGGAGACGCCGTGCGGCTGGTATAGGGTTCCTCCAGAATCTGACCACCCGTGAACCCCCACACATAAGCGGCAAAACTGCCGGACTCTGCCTGAATCTGTAAAAAGACACGCGCATTGACCCGGGCCGCTTCGATTTTACCCCGGTGACGAATAATACGCGGATTCTGCATCAGACGCTCTACCTCAGCTTCCCCGAAAGCGGCCACTTTCTGCGGGTCAAACCCCGCAAAAGCCTCCCTGAAAGCCTCCCGCTTGTTCAACACGCACTCCCACGAAAGCCCGGCCACAAACATCTCCAGCAGAAGCATCTCATACAAGTAGGCATCATCCCGGGATGGCACCCCCCATTCCTCATCATGGTACTGCACATAGAGTGGGTTCCTCAAATTCACCCATCGGCAGCGCGCCGCCTCTTGTTCCAAGGCCTCCGTCATGTCGGCATTCTACTCACTCCCGCCTCCACAAGCAAGGCAAAACAAACCAAGAGAGAAAGCGAACGAGAAGAACGAGGGTAGAGAGAGCCTTCCTGACTTGCTTTTTGTACAGCAGTATCGAGTTGCATCACTCTTTGCCTGTGCATCTCTTTTTGGATGCGATAACATCGCGAGTTTTTATAATAATCAAGCGAAAAATCGGGAGTAGTAAGGCAGAAAAATCGGGAGCAACACTCCCGATTTTTCCGTTTTGATTATTACGCATTATTCTTTAACAAGATACAGACGGCGCAAATTTTCACCTGCATGCGAAAAGCCCCCCACCCGGCGTGATGTTGCACGCAAAGTGGAGGGCGCCATTTGCAAAGCCTTGCATAGGAATTTACTTTCTGCGGCGGCGGGCACAGAGAGCGGCGAGCGCCAGCAGGCTCAGCGTTGCCGTAGCCGGCTCGGGCACAGGCACCAGGAAGTAGAGCATGTGCTCAGACACTTTCTCATCAAGTGCGGCGCTCACCTCCGTGCTGGTCACCCAGAGGCTGGAAATATCGTTGCCATTCTTATCGCGCAGCACGAACTGGGAGCCTATCAGATTGCCGAAGCTGCTATCCGCGGTATCGTTATCCACCTCATACAGGAACTGCCCGGAACCGCCACCCATCTGGATAGCCACGTAGCTGGTACCCTGCTCCACCCAGACGTTCCAATCCTCATGCAGCTCAATGGTAAGGCCCTCGCCTGCCACATCCACACCAGCGAACTGGTTCGTCTGCAGCACCATGACCTTGCCTCTACCCACGGCGAAGGTTTCGCGCTTCGACTCATCGAACGTCATCTGCACCAAGGTCTGGGCAGAGGTGGTCACCTCCTTGGTCATCACGGTATCATTGAGCCCCACGGCAGCGGAGGGTCCCACCTTGGGATTCACGGTGCCGGCACTGTAGTTAACATCCACACCCTGAATCTCTGAGCGGAAGTCCACCAGCACCGCCTCAGTAATATCCAGCTGGCATTCAGCATGAAGTTCCACTATGCTACCTACAAGTTCAACATTGGAAAGTTTCAGTGCATCATATTCCTCCTCCGTAGCCTTGGTTGAAATATGAACACCAACCGCCTCAGAGGGAGCCGCGGAAGTACCGCCCATGCTGATGCTGGAGGCAGCAGCATCCTTCACCATATCCCAATTACTGAGGCTACCGGGGGTCGCGGCCTCCCGGTTCGTGATATCCACCTCCACCTGGGTCTGGTCGATAGACTTCCACGCCGTGCGGCTGCTTTGCAGAGCACCACCCAGCAGCACATGAGCCCCCTGCTCCAGCTGCACGTTGTTGATATACTGATCGGTAACAGCATCTACAAACTGAACGGCAGCGTTATCTCCCGTAACAGTTATATCCATATCTGCCGTAGCATCAGAAGCCGTACTGTTTGACTCGGCAATCTGGAGCACCGTCATGTCCTCTACCGTGATATTACCGGTAAACTGGTGTAGATCCCGTATAGCAACATGACCGATTTCCACACCGGTCAAACCGGCATACCCCTCTTCCACCGCGCTGTAGGATGCAATTTCCTTCTCTTGTGCAGCAGCGCTGATAAGCTCGTTGTTGAAAATGAGGTTGACATCACGCCCCGCCATTGCCCCCAGCAGCTGGATAACGTAACTCTTATCGTAATCCTCGTGAGAACTGGTAATAGAGGCATCCACCGTGAAATTATGTGTATTGATGGTGACCGTTGCGCCAGTTTCAATATCAATACCTACCTCCCGATAGACATTTTCTTCACTAAGCTTCTCCGTGCGGGAATATTTGGTCCACCAATCACCATTGGCTGCTATGGTGGCGCCATCTGCAAACAGGATAAAGGCTGAAGGGCCCACCTCCCGGGTCAGAATATCCCCGTTGTCAGCGACATATTCCTCTGTACGCAGAGGAATACCTGCCCCGATTTTGTCGAAGGAATCCGCATTATCCTCCGTTTCCGCCATGGCTAGGATGCCGCCCGCACCTACCGTCAAAGCATGGACAAATGCATGCTCCGGTTTACCGACAAACACATGCATACCATCGGCAATCTTCACTTCAGACACAACCAGAGCCTCATCTACCACAAAGGTACCACCCTGGGTAGCGACCTCACCGTCACTATCCATCGTTTCCCTGCCCACACCCTCTCTGTAACCCACAACCAACCGGTTCAACCAGGCACTATTGACCGACTGTGTGGAATTACCGAGTTTACGGACATTCATCTCGCCCGCCGTATCTCTGCCACCGTAATGATGTGTCTGCTTTCCAATTGCCACACCATCAGCTGTGCCATAATCTACCGTTTTCTGAAAATCGCCAAAGCCCAGCACGCCATCATAATCACCATGATTCATGCCCAGCAACTCCAGAGTAACTGTTTTTTCAAGGCTCATGCTCAGCACAGACGAATTGATACGGGCTCCACCATTTCCCCCTCCATTCAGGGCATCTACCTGCGCCGTCTGCACCGATGCCGCACCAGAAGTACCCAACGCATCCAATGCCAGCACCGTGCGTTCCGTACCCGTATCCTTGCTTACCGACAAATCTACTGTCGTATGCAGCCAGTCGAAACCGTCAGCTGACTTGGTGGTGCTCATGATTTCCATCTGCACCTTACCGCCAGGGGCACCTTCTGCGGCATTCAACAGGTTACCATCCATCCGGATAGTGCCGTAGAAGCCGCTCGGATTCAGCACCTTGAAGACAGCATAGCTGTACATACCCAGGGGGTCATCATCCGCCAGGCTGAAACCATACAGCGTCAACACCGTGCCCAGCTCGCCCTGCAAAGTTTCCAGCACCAGCTTCGAATCATACGCATTCGCAATTCTGGCATCTTCGCGCTGCGTGTCCTGTCCGCCATGGGCGCCTGAATGCAACAAAACATTCACCGTATTATGAATGGAAGTCGTTGACATTCCCTCGCCCTGATACACACTATCATCAGGTTTAGCAGCATCCTTGAAATCGCCCTGAAGCATGGGGATGTTTTTACCATCCTTTGACGAATTCTGCATATCAACCACCCCCGAGCCAAGAGCATTAGCGTGCTGCATGACCAGGCGACCGCCCTCAATAACCGTACCGCCGGAATAACTGTTATCGGTTGCTATCACCGCAGTACCTTTGCCCATCTTGCGAACATTCGTAAGCCAGTTCTGGTCAAAGCCGGTAATTGTAAAATCTTCCTTGGAAGCATCCTTGATAGAACCTTCACCATAGAAATAGTAATTGGTCGCGTCCTCCTCCAGTTTGGAATCGGTCACCCCATCATCCTGCACGGTGTCCTTGGTATAGGAGGAATTAATGACCACCGACATGGGCGCGACATCGCCCACAATCTTCACCGCCTGGTAGCCCTCTGCCCTATCCACACCTTCACCTATGGCAACAGAAACGCCGTTGATAGAAAAAGCAGAGGGATCTTTTTTCCCTTCTAACGTTTCTTCTACCAGAGTACCCAGGTGCAGAATATTCCCATCAACCTTAACCGTGTCACTACTGTCCTGGTTGAGGGCAGAACTCCACCCAAGGGGTTCATACAAATTACCGAACAGCACTACCTGAGCCCCCTTGAATACGAATTTCTCCTTCCAGCGAGTGTCGGTTTTCTCGAAATAGATTTTTTTATCCTTGATTTCCTTATCCGTATACGCGGTCATATACCATTCGTAATCCTCATGGTCTTCCTCAACATCATTCACACCGGACCATGTGCGGCGGGGGTCACCACCGACCTTCATCATGAGGTACTGACCATCTACATACACCGAACCGTAGTAACCGTACCCCAGAGGAACTAACTGAATCTGGAAGGTCCCCTTCTTGTCGCCATCCATGACACTCAGGGTCGATGCCTTTGCCAGGTAGTATTCAGAAGTACCAGCCGCCGCCAGGAACCCGGCATCGCCAATACTGACCGAAACCGGTGTATCCTTCTGCAAGGTGAGCGTACCGGACACCGTCAGATGCGGAAGATTCTCATCGGCGCTGGGGGAGAGCGTCTCAATGTCAAAAGACAACATACTGCCGGATACATCCGTATTGCCTGCCGACATAGTCAGACTGCCCGTAATCGCAGCAGACTGAGATGAATCCGAGACCACAAGCATCTGTTTCCCTGGGGCAATGGTAAGAACATCGGTTGAAGCCCAGGAAGTCTCACTGAGGTCAGCCCACCCTGTAGCAGCATTCGTTGCGGCAGACATTGCAAGGTCGGTGCCGCTGCGCATGACCAGATTGCCCGCCAAGCTCAGGTGATTGAAGCCGACCACACCGCCAAGCACAGACAAATTCTGCAGATTAGCCGAATGAATGTACTGCGTTGCTTTCCCGCGCTTCTCCAGACTGAGCGCTTCTAACCCCAGAGAACCACCGCCTGGGTTTGTGGGTTCAGTCGCATAGGTGGCATTGTTAATGTTCTTCCCGGTAAGCAAAGGGGCATGAATATACGCCTGCGCCGATGTCGTGTACGAATGAGCGAATCCCATGGAGCCGGCAAAGGCATGCGCCTCCACCGTATCATCATCATCCAACACCAGGTTGGTGTAGCCATCTGTTACCACGCGTACATTCCAGCGCTCATGCTCCTGTCCGTATTCACCCTTGTTGCCACCCTCTGAGACATACCCAGTATAGGGCGTATAATTCCCGCCGTCCTTATAGCTCATGGTAAAGGCACCACCAATGAAGCCCGCCTCCAGTGCCCCAATGCAGATTTGCGTATTATCGCTCAGCACCAGAATATTATCGGAGGTCATGGATGGTCCTATATTGCCAAAGGGTCCAGCATTGCTCCCCACTGCATCTCGTTCGCCTTCTTTCGTTTTATCACGAACCATGTTCAGCGTAGCCTCCGAGAACACATCATCCACCAGCGTCAGCTGCACAGCGCCGCCTACAAATTTATCCTTATCAACATTTACTTCCTTGGCACCATCAGCACGATGATTGAACTCATTTTTCAGGAAAACAGTTCCCGTGAAACGCTTCGGCGCAGAGCCGCCCGAAACAGCATTCTTTTCATTAATAGCAAAGGCGGATACGTAATTATAGGTAATGCTCCGGTCTTCATACAATGTCGGCTTGACCATGTAGCTATAGCCATATAACGCCAACTCTCCAGAACCAGAAACACCACCGGAAAGAGTGAGTGTACGCCAATCACACGGCAAACGGTCCTCACCAAAAGTAGCCAACCCGGTTGAAATACGCACGGCTCCATTGACAACCAGAGCATTGGACAACGAGGGTGAGCGCCAGCTGAGATCCGACGAGCGGTAATTCACAATCAATGAGGAATTATCCCCCATGGTGATGGTGCCTGTACCGGCGGCATAATCACGCCCCAAATATACAGATGCCCCAGACTCCAGCCTGATACCACCGCTAAAACTGTTTTCTGTATCCAGAACAAGCAGCGCACTGCCGGCATTAGTGATGGAGGTCCGGGCAAGGAGATTTCCGTCTCTATCGGTGTAATCAGCAATGCTTCCCGCCCCAGTGACAGCATAGCCATATTTCAAGGTTCTGGCGGGAGAGGAGCCTGCGTATGTACCATTAGCAGAGTCTGCATTAACCGCAATCTCATTCCCCGGCGCTACGGTTCCAACAAGAATGACATCCCGTGAAGATGAGGTATCGTTAAACGTCACAGCATAGCCGTTCTCATAAACCCCAGGCTGACCAGAAGTTGCAGACTGAGTCCCCCAGCCGGAATTTTCTGCAGAACCATCAGCCCGCCAGATGTTTGACGAAGCAGTCCCGTCCCAGGTATACGAATAATCAGCAGCAGGAGCCACCGAGCGTGCCATGGCAAAAGTCCGCGCAAAGCGACCGGTCGGAGCAAAGCCTTCCGGAACTCCCGGTACCACATTCGACTGGGTGAAATTGGAGAATGAAACCTCTTCCTTCTCTTCAGTTTCCTCTTTGGTTTCAGAATTCTTCGGAGACTGTGCCAGTAAGGGATTTTCGGAGTCTCCCGTGGCAGCAGACTCATCCTCTGCGGGCCCTTTCGGGTCCGAATTATTCTCCACAACTGGCTGATTAAAACCCTTTTTGTTCAGGCTACCGGTCTGAACAGGCTGGAAAAGAAGTTTCGGATTCGTGTTACCGGACGAAACGGTCCGGTAACGAGATTTCGGAGCCTGATGATAGAGGGTGTGACCACTCAGACCAGCTCCCCAGGGAGCGCGATACCCCATCAGGGAATGGCGCATTATCTTGTCCCGGTTGACCTTGAAAAGAGCGTCACGGAAGGCGGCAAACGCATTCATGCCGTGTTGCAGGGCATCCACGAACAGGGACATCATCTCATCCCTGCGCTCCAGCTTCTGCCGCTTCCTGGTATACCCCATAGCGCGGAGCCGGGTGGCTATCTTCTCCAGCAACTGCTGCCCTTCTTCGGTCTGCATCCGCTTTTCATCGGCCAGAAATGCGTGCAGTGCCAGCAGCAATTCCCCGGGCGTAAAACCATCCAGGGTCTCCGAGCTGCTCACACGGTGCATCAATTCCCGCATTCGGGCGCTTTCGGGGCTGGCTTCACCAGACAGCACACGCCGCCGGTAAACCGTGGTCCACGCCCTTTCGTAGGCGGCAGAGGAACTCATGCCCTCGGAAATATACTGGCTTGCCAGCGCCACTACCTCGCTACGCATGGAACGACCGATGATGGAACGCGCGGAATCCGCCATCTCCTTGTAATCGGAAGGCTGCAATGCCGCCACATACTCCTCACCCTTTTCGCCCGACACGCGCAGCACCTGCGAATTATCTGCCACAGGGGCGGGTTCATCGCTATACACCCACCAGTAATCCAGCAAAACCTGCTCCTGCCCCTGCGCTACACCCAGGCACAGTGCCGCGGCAAAGTAGCGCAACCACGAGCCGTGTCCGGACGCCGGGTTGATACGCAGACTCGAAAATGGCTGATTCTTATGATTCATAAAACAAAAAGCAGGAGTGGCAGCATTATACTCATAATGCACCGCCTTGACAAGCTTTCCTATCATCTGCAGCCTTTAGCCCAAACCACAATATATAGTAGCGCGGACGCATTACCCCCCCCCCGAACGCACAATATGTAGAGCTTTAGTCTTTCTCTTTGAAACGCCCAGACAACAAGCATCAAACCAACCACAAAGCCATTTATTATCAGCACATTACACCACAAACAACAACCATTTCACTTGTTTTTATCATGAATAAAACCATGACAAAAAAATTTCCATTGTTGAGCTGCGCCCGACTGCCCCTGGTGGTACCACTCTCCGCTGCGGCACCTGCCACGCCAAGGTCGCATCAGCAGTGACGACGGCGGCGGGCACAGAGAGCGGTGAGCGCCAGCAGGCTGAGGGTGGCGGTGGCAGGCTCGGGCACGGCAGCGGTTGCCATGAAGTAAAGCATGTGCTCAGACACCTTTTCGCCGAGTGCAGCACTTACTTCGGTGCTGGTCACCCAGAGGCTGGAAAGGTCATTGCCATCCTTATCTCGCAGCACGAACTGGGAGCCTATCAGATCGCCGAAGCTGCTATCCGCGGTAGCGTTATCCACCTCATACAGGAACTGCCCGGAACCGCCACCCATCTGGATAGCCACGTAGCTGGTACCCTGCTCCACCCAGACGTTCCAATCCTCATGCAGTTCGATGGTAAGGCCTTTACCGGTGACATCCACGCTCGTAAACTGGTCGGTCTGCAACACCAGAATGTTGGAATTGCCCACGGCACAGGTCTGGCGTTTTCCTTCGTCAAAGGTCATCTGCACCAGGGTCTGGGCAGAGGTGGTCACCTCCTTGGTCATCACGGTATCATTGAGACCCACGGCAGCGGAGGGCCCCACCTTGGGATTCACGGTGCCGGCACTGTAGTTAACATCCACACCCTGAATCTCTGAGCGGAAGTCCACCAGCACCGCCTCCGAGATATTCAGCGAGCAGTCTTCGTGCAAATGCACCAGGGAATTCTTCAGGTCCGTGTGGTAGAGCACGTGGTTGATTCGGACACCCTCCACATCCGTCATGTCGATATGCGTGTTGAGCATTTCGGCGCGGTGACCTTCAGTACCGCCCAGCTTGACCGATGAGCCGCGCATATCCACGTGCAAGTGGCTTACCTTGCCCTCCAGCTCCAGGCTGTTGTGGCGGGAGGAGATGAGCACCTGCATATCTGATGTGCTGGGGGAGGACATAGGAACCGTGTCCTTCGGATTCAGGGTGGTTACTTCCGAACCGCCCAGCATAAGCTGGCCGTTGTTCACACGGGTCAGCGGGTCGTTGTAGCCATCCGTCGGGCCATCTTCCTCCTTGGGAACAATGGTGTTCGCGCCCAGGGTGAGTTCATCGATATACTGCACCATGGTATCACTGCGGACCGACTTATTATCAGAGCCATAGGTGGTCACCTTGTCCAGAATCTGGAGGGTGGCGTTCTTCCCTGCCACGCGCACATTCACATCGGCCTCCACACCGCCATTATCGCCCAGAATCTGCAGCACCGTCATTCCCTCCACGGTCACAGTATTGTTATTGCCCGTAAAGTCATTAAGATCATTAAGTGCCACATAGCCCATGTAGGAAGAATCATCAGAGCTGCCAATGGCGGCATCCTTGTTCGCCGGGTTCGTGAGCTGGTTGTTGATGGTCAGGTTCACATCGCGCCCCACCATCTTACCCAGCAGCTGGATAATGTGGGAGTGCGTGTACTTGCCGAACACATCGTTCTCCTCGGTAATATAGGGGTCAATGGCGAAGTTGTGCGAGTTGATAGTAACCCTGGCCCCAGTGGCAATATCCACCTGTTTGCGGGTGTACCAGTCATCTCGGGCCGAAAGCGTGGCGCCATCGCGCAGCTGCACCCAGGCGGCCTTGTTCGTGGTATCGCCCGCGGTGGAACCGGCATCAATATGGGCCCAGGCATCCAGCTTCGCACCATCTTCTGCAAATGAGGTGTTCATGGCCAGCGTGCCGCCCGCACCCACGGTAAGTGAGTACAGCGTATCGCCCTTGACCTCGCCCACGGTGACATAGTCGCCACCACCAGCGGTGATATCGCGCGCCACCAGTGCTTCCTCCACCGAGAATACACCTTCCTGCACCGTCAGCTCATTCAGCCAGGCGCGGCGCACAATCTGGGTAGTCTTTTCACCGTATTTGATGAGATTGAGCGCACCATGGTCTTTTGCGCCGTAGTGGTGCTGGGTGGTGTAGTGCTCGGCCTCGGTATAGCCGCCGTAGTCCACGGCCACCTGGAAATCACCATAGCCCAGCACGCCGTGGTAATGGCCATTGCGCGTGCCGGTGAGCTCCAGCGTGGCGGTGTTGTACTTACTCATATTGAGCACACTGGAGGAGCCGCCCTCCGCCAGAATCATACCGTTGATACTGTTCAGCCTGCAGACTTCACCAGAAGACATGACGTCTAAAGCCACCACCGTACGCTCGGTGCCTTGGTTCACCGTCAAATCCACGGTAGCATTGGTCCAGTCTGCACCGCCGGACTTGGTGGAGCTCATGATGTCCAACTGCACACGGCCGGGGCTGGAGGCCGCCTTGCCCCATTCATAGCCGCTCATGGTCACCGTGCCATAGAATTTGCCCGGGTCAAGCACCTTGAACACGCCGTAGTGGAACTTTCCGTCCGTCGCAATCTGACCATTCTCATCCAGATAATTACCAGCAGCATCGCGCACGTAGTGCCCGCTGGCGGTTCTGGCTGCCCCCTCTACAGGCATACCCACGCCGCAAAGCTCCAGCACCGTATCGGTTTCGCCTTCCAGCGTAGCCAGCACCAGTTTCTTATCGTGGCTGTTAATCAGGATACCGTCCACCCAGGTGTCGTAATCCGGGTCTGTGGGGTCGGCAAATACATTCACTACCACCTTATTGCGAATCGTGGTAGTCTGCATGAAACCACCCTGCGAGGTAGCGGAGGCATCATCGTGGTTGCCAGCAAAATCGCTATCCGAGAAATCACCCTGCAGCGCCGCCGAATTCATCAGCACAATGGTGGCGTCATTGCCCGTCAAGGGAGATTCATCCTCGCCACAATCCGGGTTATACACATACCCCAGGGCATTCACATGCTGCATGACCACGCGGCCTCCCTGCAGCACCGAACCACCTGTGTAGCGATTATCCAGGTTAATCACCACCGTACCGGATCCGGTCTTGTTGAGCATGGTTTTCCACCCCTCATCAAAGGATGAACCAAGATCATCAGAAACAGCATCCACAATGCGACCGCTGCCAAAGAAATAGTAATCCGTAGCGTCAATCTTGTCGCTGAAGGGGTCATCTTCGTTCTGCTTGTGCTTGTAGTCAGCATTGATGATGACGGCAGCCGGGGCTACATCGCCCTCCACCTGCACCTTCTGGAAGCCTGCTACCGCAGCCGCATGGTCATCGATATTGAAGACCATATCCTCATACTTCTCGCCAGCCGTAATGGTTGTACCTGCATTCGAATCGCCCTGCACCATCACGGTCTTATCACTGGAATTACCAGCACCCAGCCAGTCACCTTCTTTCCACTCATCGGGGGTATACAGGTTGCCGAACAAAACCACCTGGCCATTTCTGAACGCGCGGTTTTCTTTCCAGCGGTAATCATAGCCGGAGGCTTCATCATCTGTGGCATTCTTCCAGGTGTAATTGCCTCCGTTCAGCCCCACCATACCAGACCAGGTGCGGCGAGGGTCACCACTCACCGTCATAATCAGGTAATCGCGGTTATCGGGACTGGAAAGCCCCTTCTTCGAGCTGTCCAGCGTATCCAGCCAGCCGAAATACCCGTACCCCAGCGAGATGACACGCGTCGTGAACGATGATGAATCACCGCCAGAGCCTATCACAATATTATCCGCCGCAACCAGGTAGTAGGTCTTGTTGGTAATATCCTGGGAGGAGAAATCCACACCATTGAAATTAATGGTAATGCCTGTATTATTCTCCAGCGTAAACGTGCCCTCCACATCCAGCAGAGGATACTTGTAATTCCCGTCATCCGCAGCATCTTCTGCATCATCTGCCGCGGGTACTACGCCATTCACCACAAAGGTAAGGGTGGAATCCGTGCTCATGAGGAGGTTTCCGTTCACCACCGCTGCCTGGGGCAGACCATTCTCCCGGGTCACCTTCGGAGTAATCACCGTCAGGGTCTTCCCGGCTGCCACGGTCACAGTATCGGATGTGGCTCTGTATTCATACTCCGAAAAATCGCCCTCGTTTTTCTTAGCTGTCGATTTCCAGGTCTGGTTACCGACCGTGCCGCTCTTGCCCAGTTCAAGCTTACTACCGCCTTGCAAGTTAAGGTTGCCCTGAAGCTCCAGGTTGTTAAAGCCCAGCGTACCTTCGTAAACATAGAGATCCTGCAGGCAGGCGGTGTGAACATACTGAGATGAGTTCACGCCATACTTCGTCAGGCTCAGGTTGGACTTGGCCATGCTGTGCCCGCTGAAATACCATTCACCGGTATGCTCGAAAAAGCCATCGCCCCAGGGGACATGGGCTTCTGCGTTGCCGGCATATGCCTGCGCAAAGCCCATGGCTCCAGAATACACATAGGTGGCAGTGTCTGATGTATTCTGGCGTTCACCCAATTGGAGGTTAGTGAGGCCTGCCGTGAGCGTGCGCACATGCCACACCTCATACTCCTGTTGTAAATTTTGCTCATACCCGCGCGACACGCCGCCCGAGTTTCCATTTTCCTCGGGGAAATAATACCCACTTCCCACAAATTGGGCAGAAAGGCCACGCAGCTGGGCATCGCCATTCAGGACCAGAATGTTGTTGTACACCTGGCGGGGGCCATCTTCTGTGTATGTAACAGCTTTTCCATTGGTATCATACACGGTGAAGCTCGTCACGTTCTCGCGGGTCATATCCAGCTCAGCCTGGCTGAGTTTTTCGCCCTTGAGCACCACCTGAACCGTACCGGCGATACGATTACTGAGTGTATTGGTAGGCAGGGGCGAGGTGTTCACCGTGTTTGTCAACACCACCTTACCGGCAAAACGGTTCTGGTAATTGGTCTCCGCGTAGAGCGACTTATCTGCCGTATCTTCATTCAGCGTGAATACGGTTGTGTAGCTCTGGTCACGCACATTGGCCCAGGTGGAGGAATACCCCGTAAGTTCCAGCACATCATTACCACTGGTGTTCACCCAGTTGCCATTGGTATCCTTGTACCCGGCGCCGACGAGCGCGCCGCTCATGGTCAGATTGCGCCAGTGGCGCGGCACGTCCTCATTGTCTGCCCCCTTCGAGTTGAACGAGGAGTAGGCAAATGACACCTTGAAGCGGCCCTCCACATCGTTGGCAGAGGTGCGGATCAGCACAATATCATTATTGAGCGCAGAAGAACGGAAGGCCGATGCGTTTTCATTGCTATGCGGGTAGCAGATCATAAGTTCGGCACCCGTGCGTTCCACAGATACGGGGGAACTCATGCTCTTATCCCTACCTGTCATGAGCAGGTCCCACTTCTGGTCAGTGTGGAAAGTGAGCGTACCCGTGCCGGCGGCATCGGGGGCAGCCAGATACAAGCCGCCGTCCTGCACATCAATGCCACCGGTAAAGGAGTTGGCCGTGTTGAGCACCAGCAGAGCATCCCCCTTCTTGGTAATAGAGGTCGGCATGTCACCAAAATCGACAATAGAGCCTGAGCCATCCGTCGAGACAAAGGCATAGCCGTACCACATCTGCCCTTCGTAATCATTGCGGCCCACATGCCCCAGGTTATTATCGGCATTCACCACGATTGTTCCGGGGGCGACCTTGCCGGAAATATCCACCAGGCGGTTGGGACCGGTGGCTCCCGTGGCGAGCTCTGTCTTACCATGTACATTGGTATCCAGGAAGTAGACTGTGTTTCCATTCCTGTAAACACCAATGTCGATATTCGCGCTGCCCACGGCACGCTGCTCATGCCAACCGGTATTGTAGGCGGAGCCGTCTGCCCGCCACACATTACCCATGGTCATGTTGATGTAGTGTACATCGTTCACCGTTGTACCGTTGGTCTCACCGCTCCATATGTAGCCAATCTTATCCTCGTGCAGAGCCGCCGTATGCTCATTGACAACGATGCCGTAGTTGACGGGCTCCTTTGCCAGTTGCAGGTAGATGACACCATTCTGCAACACATAGTCTGCATCGTAGAACTTACCATCAGCCCCCTTCACCATTACCATGTTATCCAGGAAATTATAGTTTCCGCTCACGCCGGAATACATGGCAATTCGGCTGCCACCAGTAACACCTGCCAGATTGGCAACAATACGAGGGCTGTTCAAATCGATGGTAACTTTATCCAGATGGAAGATAGCACCAGAGTTTTCTGACCAGGTACCGGCTCCCGACATATCCAGTTTCATGGCAGGCTTCCAGGTGGAGCCCTCGCTATAGGTAGAACCAATGGTAATGGGGGTTACCGAGCCATCTTCGCCAAAGACATCCAGAATTTGCACCTGCGTATCGTAACTGTCGGGCGACTTCGCCATGACATACCACTCGGCGCCGCCATACAGGTTCACAATATCCAGCGTCAGGATATTGGCACTTACCCTGGCACCATTGTGTACCGTCAGTTCATTGATAGCGGCCTTGCCACTAAATACCAGGGTACCCTCCTGCGCCACCACCTTATCCAGGTAGACCTGTTGGCTGCTGAAAGTCTGGGTGTTTGAGCCCACCTTGGTCAGGCTCAGACTACCGGTCCGTGTGGTATAGAAGTTATTTTCAGTGGTGATGGTGTTCTCCGACGTGGAGCTGATATTAGTTACCGTATCACGCACCGTCGTGGTGATTTTTTGGGTGGTGGTGCTGGCTTCGCCACCTGTGTAAAACTCGCCCGCACCCACCGTACCGGCAAAGGTATAATTGGAGGCGGAAGAATCGCCCACCGTCAGCATGATCGAGGGCAGGTTCGAATCTGCCCGCAGGGCCGATACCACGTAGGTGTTCGAATCGCCCTTGAGGCCACGCACCGTGGTATCTCCCTGAATACCCAGCACCAGAGTGGCATTGCTGGTACCAGTAGTCACCTTGTTTGCCGGGTCATTCTTTGTCGAGTGAGTCAGGTCGATGAGCGTATTCCGGAAGCGGATATCACCATAACCGGCCACATTCACATTACCCAGGTTGAGCTGCACAATGCCTCCATTGTAATCATCGATACTCAGCGTGCCATCAAACAAATCTTGCTCCGACTTCAGGGAGCTACCGGTATCGGTAAACGTGAAGGTACTGGCCACGCCATGCACCGTGGTGCTGATATCGGTCTTCACCGTGGTTTCTATATCGCCCTTGGTCTCCGTGGTTGTAGAGCTTGTCGGGGCCGGATTGGCAGACTTCGCGTTGTTGTGTGAAACCAGTTTCAGCGAACCGCTACCGCTAAGCTGGCCTCCCAGCGTCCAACTGCCCCAATTATTGGGCTGGCCATGCAGATAAGCGGTTTTAGTCCCATTGTCTATTATCTGGATATTGCCGCCGAACTGGCGGTCCTTGCGGTAATCGATTCCGTCTTCTAGAGTCTTATCCTCACCCATGTAGAGGTGGCCGCCCTCGGTAAGCTTCACGTTGGCAAAGCGCATCAGCTCCATCAGTTTCACAGGGGTGTCATTCGCATCCTTCCAGGTGCCGTTCTGATACACCGCCTCATCATAGGCCATATACGGCAACGCCGGGTGCGTGGCATCCTGGTACATTTCAATGTACAACACACCATTTCCACCCACCGTAAAGGGCTCTGTGGCATAATCTATCTTATGCTGAATATTGATGACGATATTACCCGCAGAATCCTTGCTCAGCAGGCCATGGTAGAAATCCAGGCCACTCTGCACAGTCACGTTGGGCGAGGAGACCGCGTAATTACCGCCGTTTCCGCTGGTGGTGGCAAGGGTAATCGTATCGCCGGCATTCACGGTATAACCCAGATTCGTGAGTGTTACACCGGTGTGGAAGTCCAGCGTTACACCATCCAGGTTAAAAACAGCCTGGGAGGAGCTGGTCACGCCTGCATCGGCAAAGGAGATGACACCAGGCAGGGTCAGCACAGCACCACCACTGCCGCTGAGCGACACCTGCGCCTCGTTCACATTCACCAGCTTCAGCAATTCGCCCTGGAGTACATTGTCTCCGCCGGTCATCTGCCACTCAGCACCGCCATACAAATAGGCATCACCAGTAAAGCTGGCAGCACCGCTGGTTTCCAGTCGGCCATCGGCACGCAGGCGCAGTTCACCTGCCGCCAGATTCCCGCCCACAGACACCAGCGAGTGGGCAAGCTCTGCATTGTAGTGGTGCTGCGTGCCTATATCCAACCCATCGGTAATCTGCACTGCCTGGTTCTGAACATTCAGGTGACCACCATTCGACACCTGCACCGCTTCTGCGCGCACGGCCGTGCCATCGGTAGCAGTTCCGGTCACGGTCAGGCTGGAGCCTGCGCCATCTACCGCCAGGATGTTGCCCACGCGCATAGAGCCGGCCAGCACCTCAGCCCCCGCCGATATACCAGCTTCGTAGGTAACGTTGATTTCGCCAGCCACATTGACCTTGCCCCCCTGCACAAAAAACTCCGGTGCATTTTCCTGAATGCCGATCACAGCCAGACTGCCGACATTCAGCGTGCCCCCCGCATTCACATACACATACTGGGCTCGCAACTCGCAATTTGCGCCATTTGACTGATTGGCGTCGGAATCGAATGCCAGAGTACCCTCATTGACGGTTACAATGTTGAATGAATTTACCCCTGAATCCTGCGTAAAGAACTGGGTATTCAACCCTTCCTTGATCAGGTTCAGCGGAGCGGTTGAAGCAGAAGTCGTGCTGGAGTCACCATAATAGTAGCCATTGAACGTGCCACCATAGGTGAAATCCTTGCCATCCCAGCCGAGGGTCAGATTATAGGAAGCCGAGGCAGATTCGCTCGTCACAGTGCTGCTGGGTCCTCCGCCATCCAGACCAGCGATGCTCACATTGTTGCGGATGTTGAGAATGGTTCCGCTGGCCTTTGTTCCTGTAGTGCTCGTGTGGCCCGGCCCCCCCTGGCAATCCATATTAAAGGCCACGTTGGCCCAGGCCTGGGTTTCACCAGTTCTACCCAGCTCCAGCTGCATGATACCGCCTTGCGAAGCCCCTAGCTTCACGGTGCCGGAAAACCATTCCGCACTGGATACGCCATCATCATCGAATGAGTAAATGGATGCCTGGTTCTTCGCGCCATGCGCCAACAGAGTCAGAGTGCCCGAGCCGGTAAGCTTGCCCAGCTGCAGCAGCCCCCCCCTGCGGCAGATACGAGCCCAGATATGTCTTATCATTGCCTGATTTCACCCGGATGGTGCCGGTGTAATTGGCGGAGCCACCAATATAGAGCTTATCATCAGCCCCCATCTCAATCAGGTCGATGATTAACGTGTTGCTGATGGAGTTATCACTAGTATCCTTTTGCTCTTTGCCCTTCCTGGGTTCTGAGACATTCCCATCGCCGACCCAAAAGGAAGCAGACCTGCTTTCATTCTCCCCCGTGAACTTTTTCCAGTTCAAACTTCCATTGTATGAACCGTATTCAGTAACCTGAAACCTTTTCTTGCTGCTGTTTTCACGCTTAACCTTTGTAAGCGACGACACGCGATTACCGCTTGTAAAATACAACGCAGCCGCACCGTCCACCGAAACATCCGGAGAGTACTCTGCCGTAGTTATCGGGTCTTCTACCGCGGAGGCACTTCTGGGCGCAAACGCCAGGGTTCGTGAAGCACCAGAGGAAGAAGAGGAAGAAGAAGCCTCCATAACCGGCTCTGCTCCGACCAGAGACCATGTATCCTCTGCCGTGGTACTGTTGCTCCTGGTCGGTTGCCCGGCGGCTTCCGATGTAATGCCGGACTCATCTGGGGCCGTAGCAAGGAATGAATTTTCTGTCTCCTCAGGCTTGTTTTCACTAGATTGCGAAGTTTCCTGGTTGCAGTTACCTTTCACGGATTCTACCGTGGGGGGTGATTCAATGGGCTTGGCGACAGCAGCATGTGCCCTCTTCAATTTCAACGGTAGTGCCCCACTCCCCACGGTGAGAGTCACTCTGCTCGGCGCCTGCCAGTATCGCACATTCCCGGGCAGCCCGGAGCCCCAGGGAGCCAGATGCCCAAACAAAGAATGCCGGACTATCTTGTCGCTGTTGGATTTGAAAAGAGCATCGCGGAAGGCGGCAAAACTATTCATACCATGCCGCATCGCATCCACGAAAAGAGACATAAGTTCCCCATTATCGCCTTTGCGCAGATGCTCCCGGGTGAACCCCATGGCGCGAAGCTGAGCCGCCAGTTTCTCCAGCAACAAACGCCCCTCCGGTGTATCCAGTCGCTCGTCATCTGCCGCCAGTGCATTCATCACCAGACGCAACTCTCCGTCTGTGTACTCCTGGTCTTCACCCTCGCTGGATACTCGTTTCAACAAGGCTTCTAACTTTGCAGCATCCACCTTATCTTTTCCTGCGCCTTCATGTCGGCGCTTCACCACAGTCCAGGCTTTTTCGTATGCTGCGAACAGACTCATGCCATCCGCAACGTACTTCTGCGCCAACTCCACAGCCTCATCCCGCATGGCCTGCAACCGACCAGCTCTTAACTTGTTCGCAATAGCCTTGAAATCGGCATCATCATACACCTCCTCATAGGCCTCGCCCTTTTCACCTGTGACTCGCAACACCTGCGTGGCATCCGGAACTACTGGCTTTTCATCATTATACACCCACCAGTAGTCCAGCAAAGACTGTTCCTGCCCCTGCGCTACACCCATACACAACGCGGCGGCAAAATATCGCATCCAAGTGCGCTGGTGTTTGCCGCCGTTTGCGTTCTCGAATTTCAAAGTAACAGGCTGTAGATTTTTCTCCTTCATGATGCACCTATCGACCTCCCCCGCGAGGGCGCGTAAAAGTCTACGCCTCTTCTCCTAACATAACAAGCCTTTTGTTGAGCATTTCGCCAAATTTTTCAGAAAATTACCTGCACCGCCCACTAAAACGGAGAAAAATTATTATCCTATCAAAACGAGAGAGTTTTATCTTCTCATTATCTCATAGGGAACGGTAGCAGCGGACTCCACCGTGAGATTACTGATAAATATCCACCCCGAGGCGCTGCAGGTCAGTCAACGAAACGGCACAAGGATCCGGAGCGACCCAATGCCCGGGTTCCAGTTCGCGCGGGGTCAGATCCATACCAAAAGTAGCCTCAAGGTAGGGATGATTGATACGCCTTCCGAATGCACTGCCTGGGGGCGGATCAATAGGGGAAGGAACATCCCCCGGCAATATAGGCGAGTGGCGCCGCTGGGTGGGGTCTGGCGTAGGGATAGCGGAGAGTAGCGCACGCGTATATGCGTGGCATGGGCGATCGTACAAACGGTCAGCGTCTGCCATTTCTACAATCTTGCCCATATACATGACCGCCACGCGGTCTGAGATATGGCGCACGACCGACAAATCGTGAGATATGAAAAGATACGCCAGATTAAGCTCCTGCTGCAATGTGAGCAAGAGATTGAGCACCTGGCTCTGCACCGACACATCCAACGCACTTACCGGTTCATCCAGCACCAGCAACTTAGGATCCATGGCAAGAGCTCGCGCAATACCAATACGCTGCTTCTGCCCACCGGAAAATTCATGAGGGAACTTCTCCAGAGCCGTGGAGGGCAGCCCCACCAAATCCAGCAATTCCGCCACGCGGCGTCTGCGACTGCCGCGTGTACCAATTCCGTGAATATTCAACGGTTCTGCAATGAGATGGCGCACCGTCATACGCGGATTGAGCGCCCCCGCCGGGTCCTGAAACACCATCTGCACCTTACGCCGGAGGCGGCGCATGCGCCACTCATAGCGGTGCGTCACATCATGCCCCAGCAACCGGATAGTACCCGCATTGGGTTCCAGCAGGCGCACAATACAGCGACCAAGGGTGCTTTTACCACACCCACTCTCACCAACCAAACCCAGCGTTTCCCCAGGAGCAATGCTCAGCGAAACATCATCCACCGCCTTTAGCGTGCCAATCCGGCGGCGAAACGCCCCCCCATGCACCGGAAAGTGCATGCAAAGTCTGCTAATCTCGAGAACATTCTTCATATTGGAACGCTGAGCGTTACTCTACCATTTCACCCCGGCCAATGCAAGCAGGAAGTGCATCAGCCATGCAACAGGCGGCGGTGTAGAGCCGTAGCCACCAGCTCCGGATCATGACCGGACTCATGCAGACATGTGTAATGCTCCGCATCGGAATAATGCACCACATGCAGATTCAGGCAGCCATCGGCGCCAATTTCGGCATATCCCCCCACCGGCACCGAACAATCGGCCTGCAACAAATGGAGAAATGCGCGCTCGCAGGAAACGCAACGGTAGGTGGGTTCATGATTCACACGCGCTAGCAGAGCAGCCGTAGCGGTATCCTCCCTGCGGCATTCCAGGGCAATGGCGCCCTGGCCCAGCGCCGGGGGGAACTTCTCCACCGGAAGGTCCCGAACCCACAGGCGAACACCCTCGACTTCAAACGATTCGCGGTCGTACCCCAGGCGATTGAGCCCGGCACGCGCTAGCAGTGTAGCGGTTACCTCCTGGGTTTCTACGAGTTTTCGAAGCCGGGTGGCCACATTACCACGCACAGGCACCGTGCGGGCGCAGCCCTGCCAATAGGTATGCACCATATGAGCCCGGCGCACACTACCCGTAGCAATCACCGGATGCTCACACTCCTGCTTCAGCACCAACACATCCTGTATTTCCTCTCTTGGCAAGACCGCAGCCAGAGAAAAGCGGGCATCTAACACCCCCGGCATATCCTTGAGACTATGAACCGCGCAATCTACCTTCCCCGCGGCCAGAGCTTCTTCAATTGCAGCAATAAACACCCCTTTGTCCCCCGTTCCCGTAGCAGCGTTCACCTGGTGCAGAGGAATGTCTGTACGCTGGTCGCCTGCGGTGGAGATGATGCAAATCTCACACTGCAAACCAGGGTTTGCAGCCTGTAGTGCAGCGATAGCCTGGTAGGTTTGAGCCAAGGCAAGCTCACTGCCCCGGGTTCCGATACGAAGTATGCTCATGGCGCTTATTCTAGCGCGTGCATCATAGGAAATCAACCACCAATACAGACATTTCATCCACACGCCGGCAGGCCTTCACACTTACCCCCCTCTGTTCACACAGCGATTTAGTATTCTCGGGTTTTATCTCGAAATCGATCTCTCGTATCATCACATAATAAATTTCTCGGAAAATATGCGGAGTACACCAACAGCCAATGCCACTCAGTCCCCCAGCGCGCATCGTAAACTCACCTTTTTTCTCATTTTATGGCATAATTCACCATTACAAAGATTTTTCTCTTGACTCTGCGGCGCGGCTCATGTATACTGCGCCCGCAACCAGCACAACGGCGGGATAGCCAAGTGGCCTAAGGCAACGGTTTGCAAAACCGTCATTCGTGGGTTCAAATCCCACTCCCGCCTCTAAAAAGCAGCAACGATTACGTTGCTGCTTTTTCTTTTCCTACTTTGCAGCAAAAAAAGCGCCCCTGGATTAACTCTCCGGGGGCGCGGCAACAAAGGGGCAATTCAGATATCCCAATTATCAAGCCACTTGAACGACACAATGCGGAACTGGCGACCCAGCACCTTGTTCGCATTCGTCAGGCCTGCACCGTTCTTCTTACCTTCGGGGGTGTAGTCCGAATCCTCCGGGTTATTGGACGGATCCACATACTGCATGGTGCGCTGCACAATGGCCTCGCACCAGGCCTGGGCCAGCACGGCTTTATTCGGATTGCGCACACAGCCGTATGCGCGTACGGTGAAGGTATCATCGCGCACGGTCAGAATGTTACCGAGAGAGGCCAGCACGTCACTCTGAATCAGGTAACCAGGAGCCGCGGTATGCACCGAACCTTTGGCTGCATCCGGGTTTTTGTAGAGCGAGCCACTGTGAATGCTGGAAATTTTAGTCTCAGAAGGAGCATCGAAATCCTCGTTGATGCTGGTGGCGTCAATGGCAGCCTGCAAAGCGCCTCTAAGACCGTTTTCGCCTCTTTCCAGACGACGGTTCACAAAGTCAGACATGCTCAGGAACGGGCCACGTTTACGCACCTGCTCCACCATCTTTTCTGCGAGCTGGCGAATACCCTCCGGTTCAAGCATGCGCACCTCGCTCCAGGCTGCAGCCATGCCGGAATTACGGAACTCTGAAGACCCCTGCATGGCACTGTAACCGCCCAGACCGTCAATGCTCTTATCCGTTGTGGAAAGCATGAAGCGAGAGAACAAGACCTGATTGTCGGACTTACCCCCCTCCACAAAGGAGAGCCTGCCCTTCTTGCTTGTTACCAGTTTGCGCCTTGCCAGGCCCTGCAGCACAGCTGCCCAGGCTTCTACCGATACGGAGTTCACATTAAACCCTCCGTCAATCATGAGGTACTGAGCAATGTATTTCCAGCCCTCATCAGCCATGATGCGCTCCACAAGGTCTGCATTGTTATAGGGCGTACTCACACGCTTGTAGCGAGACACCGGCAGGGGTTCCGAACCATCCAGGAACGCTGTCAACACATCGCGGGCTGCCTTCTTGCCGCGTGCGGTGGGGATATCCGACACGGATGAACAGAACCAACGGTCCCACATAGCGTCATTGATTAAAAGCCCATGGTCATAAAAATCGCCAAACACACGGCTGTTGGACGCTAACTGAGCAGACTCCATACCATTCTGGTAATAGGTGTATACATCATCCGGCGGCAAGCAGGGATCCGCAAATGAGTTACCAATGCCCACACCAGGAACACCGGCCTGGTACTGCATGCGGCGCATCGCTCCCTGGGTTATATATCCACCTGTTCCTCTGGACTTATACCACCCCGGCTGCAAACGCATGCCCGCCAGGCCTGCCAGCGAGAACGGCGGATGCACCGGCAACTCCAGAACAGAGGCAAAGGAAACCTGCTCACCGTCACTATTAATACCCAGCATGCCATTCTTGCCGATGTTATCCACCGGGCAGGAAGTCAGGCCACCGCTGACATCGAGCGCTGCAAGCTGGTAGGGGTGATACTGGCGCTGCTGGTCATCCGGCCGAATCAACAAACCGCCCCAGAATGCCGGGCTAGAGTGCTGCCAGATTTTGCTGCGATAATCCTTCTTGAGCACGTGGGCATCCAGCCCGGGATTAGCAGATTTTGCTACAACACCAACGGAAGCGACAAAGTACGGCGGGGCGGTTTCAGGATTCTGAGAGCCATCCGCTGACCACTCTGCGTCTTTACCTCCACAAATTTCAGTGTTAGATTCTGGATTTTCGCTGTTGTACCATCCCAGCACACAGCGGTGCGGCGAGATACCGCGCTTGTTATCTCCAGTATCTCCACCAGATGCCTGACCTGCACCATTGTAACCGGCAAACACGGTGAGACACTCAGCATGCTGTGGAGCAAACCAGTAACCGTCCGTTCGGCAATCAGAGCTCTTTCCTTGGCCCAGGCGCAGACCTACATAGAATTTACCAGAACCAAGGTTTGCTTCTGTCGGCACACCGGGAGCATCCGGTCTCTCTACTTTTCTGCCCGAATAGAAACGAGCCTTGTACCCGGATACTGAATTAGGATTATAGCCCGGTACCCAGGGGTTCGAGAAGGGTTTGTAGAAATCCTCAGCCAAACGAGCCTTTCCCGGTGAGAAGAAAAGGATTTCACCAGGTTCAAACACAATATCAGAGGATTCCTTGCCCAACCCAGCCAGGAAGTAGTCACCAAAGTCCTGGCCATAGCGGTTCTGCTGCATCAGGTAATTATTCCACTTGTATTCCCACGTGTTGGCGTTGCTGACGCAATAGGTATCCATCCACGTTGTCTTATAAGGCAGGGATTGTGCCCAAAGCTGCTTACCGCGTATGCGCATGGGCACATTATATGGGTTCCACCACAGGAAAACCGGGGCGAAGCACATGTCAAGATTATACACCTTAACCGGAGATTCCACCTGAGCATCAGACGTCGTAAGACCGAACAGAGACACAAAGGCAAGCATCACAGGCGTGCGGGCATACCCGGCCGCCTTGCTGTTCTGCTCCATCATGGAACGAGTGTCATAGAAAGTCTGCCCATTTGACGTTCCTCTTGCTGAATCCGGATTATCAAAATAGGTCATTGAGTCACTATACACCGAGCCACTCATTCGAGTGTAGGGATTTTTTACACTACCCAGCAGACGAGCCGTGAAATTACTAGAATCCGAGGCAGAACCATCCGGCCAGCAGTTGTAGTAGGCATGCAGATTCTGCCAGGAGCCAATGGGCATGTCTGCCTCTGTTCCACTCGGCAGGTCATCATTCTCCACCAGAGGGCAATCCTGGTTCCCGCGAGCGGCAAAATCTGTTCCCTTGAGGGAAGGCTTGTTGAGCAGCAGGCAAAGGTCCTGCTTAAAGCCACCCATACTCACATTGACAGGCAGTGTGTACGATGTGGTGGTCACATCAAAGAAATACGGCATGCCTGCGGCCTGGGAAGAAGAACCAAGCAGCGGCAATGAAGCCATCGTTACTACTCTCGCAGGCTCCTCAATCTTCTCCGGCAGGAAAGACAAGTCACTACTATCCGCAAACAGCGGTGCCGGGGTATCCCACGTGCGGCTCAACGCTTCCTCCGGGTCTGTAGCTTCTGCCGGATTCTGCACAGATATCTTGGCCTTCTGGTTTTCGCCACCCACCCACCAGGCAAAGCAGGATTCATTCTTGACATCCTTTCTGTTGCTCATGCTCGGCATGCTCAGCAAATCCGCATACACATAATGCTGCGCGGTAAGGCTCTTGCCCAAAGTACCCTCCCCCACCAGGCAGACTCGCTGCCCGGGAACTCTGCCACAGAGCTTGCTGGCATTATCAATCGTACGCGTACTATTCTCGTTGCGGCTGGATATCAACCAGCGGCGGAACATATTGGCACGGTTATCCTTGTAAGTCTTGGTGATTTTATCGCCCTGACCGGAAACACTTTTGCCATATATCGGACCGTCCCAGCTGTTCCAGACACCCAGCAGATGCTGGGGCACCCTGTCAGCCTCCCCCAACACACCAGAACTGGCAGACACTCGCTGGTCTGGCCCCAGTTCCACCTGCAAAGCTCCGATGGCAGCATCGAGCCCCACCAGAGCCTGCTGGCGTGCCTCGGCCTGCAGCATAGTCTGCAAAGCAATGCGGTTCTGCGACGATGCTATTGCCATGAGCGTCACAGCGAGCATCGCCAGCAGCATCATAAGCGTAAGAGTAGCAATAAGAGCAAACCCTTTATTAGAGTCCTTACGTGAGGGAGAAGATTTTCTGGGAGCGTGTTTGAACTTCATAACACAAGATGTGAGTACTTTGTTACTATACACGACACACGCCGCGCGTCAAGCAAAAACGGTTGAAGATGCCCACCAAATCGAGCTTTCTGAGCGCATGTACAAAATCAGGATTGAACGGCCGCAGCAGCTGTGATAGAATGCCATTACGACCATGAATTTAGATGAGCTGAGACAAGGAATCGACAGCATCGATGCACAGCTGGTAAAGTTACTGAAACAACGAGCCGCTCTGGTACACCGGGTGGGTGAAGCCAAGCGAGCCATGGGCGCCCCCACTTTTGTACCGGAGCGCGAATGTGCCCTGTTTGATAAATTGCTGAAGCTCAATGATGGCGTGCTACCGGAAAAAGGCTTACTGAGCATTTGGCGCCAGATTGTGAGCTGTTCGTTCCACCTGGAAGGCAACATGCGCATTGGCTACCTGGGGCCGGAGGGCACCTGGAGCCACCAGGCCGCATTGAGCCGTTTCGGCGACAGCGTAGAGCTGGTTCCCTACGCCTCTTTTGCTCACATTTTTGCCGCTGTTGAACGCAACGAAGTCAACTACGGCGTCATCCCCCTGGAAAACAGCACCCACGGCAGCGTGGTTCAGGCCATGGATTTCTTTGCTCACACGCACCTGCGCATCTGCGCCCAGGTACACCAAAGCGTGCAGAACTGCCTCATGGCCAACACAACACCGGCTGAAATCCGCACCATATACTCTCACCCACAGGTACTGGGGCAATGCAGCCTGTGGTTGCAGCAGAATTACCCACACGCCGAGCAGGTACCTACCGCCAGCAGCACCGCAGCTGCACGCATGGCCATCGACAAAGCGGCGGATGGAGCAGCGGCCCTGGGAAGCCCGCTGGCAGCCAGACTGCATGGGCTCAACATTCTGGCCGAGCAGGTGCAAGACAAAGCCACCAACACCACCCGCTTTGTAGTCATCGGTACACAGGACACCAAACCCAGCGGCCAGGATCGCACCACCATATGCTTCACCGTGCCGCACAAGCCCGGTAGCCTGGTTGATGTGCTGGAGCATTTCCGCAACCACGGTATTAACATCTTCTGCCTGGATTCCCGCCCCACGCGAGACACCGCCTGGGAATACCTTTTCTACATCGATGTCGATGGCCACGAGACCGTTGAACCGCTACGCAGTTGCCTGGCAGAACTGAAAGCGGAATGCCCGGTATTCAAAGTGCTGGGATCCTACCCTGAAAAATAACGCTATCATATGGCCTTTGTCCTCTCACACGCCCGGAAACTGCTCATGCACGCGCGCCACAGCGGCCGCCTGCCCCACGCGCTGCTGCTCACCGGCACCGCCCGGGCCGGCACACACGCCCTCGCCCTTGCTCTGGCAGAAGAACTGAACGGCGCCCGGGCAGAATCGCTCGAAACCCTGCGTCACCCTATGTGCCGTGTTCTACGCCCAGGCTCAAAAAGTCGAAAAATCCTCATCGAGGACATCCGAAACGTGGAACCATTCCTGGCGCTGCGCGCAGATGCAGGTGAAACCAAGCTGGTCATCATTCTGGAAGCCGACCGCATGATGGAAGAGGCCGCCAACGCCTTCCTGAAAACGCTCGAAGAGCCACCGCCCCAAACCGTCATCATCCTCATCACCGAACAGCCCAGCCGACTCCTGACCACCATTCTTTCCCGCTGCGTGCGCGTGCCGCTGCACGAGCCCAGCAACACCCTGCACCTTTCCGAAGCCCAGCAGGCCTTTCTTCCCGCTGTGGCGGCGGCGCTTCCCCTTGTCGGGTCCGATGTGGCAGCTCTGGCGCTGCGTGCAGACTTCCAAGCCCTGCTCACCGAGCGCAAGGAACAGATTACCAAGCGACTGACCTCCGCCATCAAGGCCGAGGCCAAGGCCATTGCCGAAGGCACCGATATACGCGACTGGGAAGCCCGCCAGAAAGACGCCACCGCCGCGCTCATTGAAACCGAATATCTGGCTGAGCGCGAGCAAATGCTGGAATTGCTTTCCCTCTGTCTGGGGCAGGCCGTTCTGCTGGCCTCTCATGCGCCGGATGTGCAGCCGATTACCCCGGAAATTGCAGGACTGTCCCAGGCTCGCCCCATAGCAGACCTGCTGCAGCGCATGCGCGCGCTGGAGACCCTGCGCACCGACCTGAACTTTAATGTAAACGAAGCCCTCACCCTCGATTCTCACCTCCTTAACATCATCGGTAATAACACTTTATGAACAGCATGACCGGATTTGGAGCCGCCTCGGCTCCCCTGGGTGGTTCCTCCATCCGCGTAGAAATAAGCGGCGTTAACCGCAAACAGGCAGAAATCGCCGTCGCCCTGCCCCGCGCCTGGACCGCTCTCGAAACCTTCGTGCGCGACACCGTGGCCAACGCTATCTCCCGCGGCCGGGTCAACGTTTCCTTCACCTTGCAACAGGTTCCTGGTGCAGCAGGAGCGCTCACCCTCAACCGCGAGAAACTTGCCGCCCTCACTGCCACCCTGGCAGAGGCCGAAACCGCCCTGGGACGCAGCGTAGACACCTCGCTGGATTCCCTGCTCCGCCTCGGCATCATCGTTGAGGAAACCGAAAACGAAATGCCCATCGAGGAGATTCAGGCAGCCGCCGAACCAGCCCTGCGCGAAGCACTGGTGGCCTTTATCACCCTGCGTGCCCAGGAAGGCGAAAACATGAAGCGAGACCTCCTCTCCCGCATTGGCACCCTGCGCCAATTCCGAGAGCAACTCATAACCCGCGCCGCCGGCGTGGCCACGCGCCACCGCGAAGTTCTGCTCAAGCGCCTGGCCGATAGCGGACTTCCCCTGCCCTTGGATGATGAGCGCATCATCAAGGAAATTGCCCTCTTTGCCGACAAGTGCGACGTTTCCGAGGAAATGACACGCCTGGAATCCCACCTCAACCAGTTCGAAAAAATTTGCGAAAAGTCAGAACCTGTCGGCCGCACGCTCGACTTCCTCTGCCAGGAAATCTTCCGCGAGCTCAACACCACCGGCTCCAAGGCCAACGACGCCGAACTTGCCCAGCTCGTCGTCACCGCCAAAACTGAACTCGAAAAAATCCGCGAACAGGTACAAAACATCGAATAATCCCAATCCTCCTCCATTTGTAATTCGTAACTCGTAATTCCCCTATGCTTGGCACACTTCTCATCGTATCCGGCCCCTCCGGCAGCGGCAAAACCACCCTTTGCCGCCGCGCCGAAAAAGATGGGCTCACCGCCTACTCCATCTCCTGCACCACCCGCCAGCCCCGCCCAGGAGAACAGGATGGCGTCGATTACCACTTCCTCACCCCGGAAACCTTTGCCGCCAAAGTAGCCGCCGGTGAATTCCTGGAGCATGCCACCGTTCACGGCAACAGCTATGGCACCCTCAAGAGCGATATCATCAATCTCCTCCAAGCCGGCAAAAATGTCGTCATGGACATCGACGTACAGGGAGCCGCCAGCATCCGCGCCTGCAGCGACGCCGTCATCCGCCGAGCCTACGCCGATGTGTACATCCACGTACCCTCAGACGAGCTGGAAGCACGCTTGCGCGGTCGCCAGACCGACGCCGAGGAAGTCATCCTCTTGCGCCTGCGCAACGCCGCAGAAGAAGATGCCCGCATGGGCGAGTACCAGTTTGCCCTGGTATCTGCCGACCGCGAGAGCGACTACTCCCGCTTTACCGCCCTGCTCACCACCCTGGGCATGCGCACAGGGCTGTAAAACACCCTCTTTGACCAACTCCGACCAGCAGGAAGCTACCGACTCTCCCGGTAGCTTCTTCTGCTATCAATTCCCAAAGCACCTACCTTGCAGACTTCTTCCTCCTAATGGGGCGCTCCGGAAGCTGGTCCTTGGCATAAAACCTCGTGTAATCACGACACACCACAAACAGATTATCGTAAGTAGCCTCCTTCACCTTACCCTTCTCTGCGAGCCGGGATATACGGCGCATCTGCTGCCCCAGCTGGATGGCACACAAATGCACCTGCTCATTATCTATAGGATAAAGTTCCTCGTACAGCTCCTTATCCGGGCACTCATCCTTCGGGGCTCCAGCATCCTCATATATATCTCGTATACCCTTTAAGGCCTTCAAAGCCGTCTGCTCATCCCTCACCATACGAAGCATGGACAGCGACTTCCTGCTGCGGCTCATATTGCGGTTATGCCAGGCCTTGCATTGAACCTTCCTCTCAGGCAAAGACACCGCCTCCATCTCAGGCACGCGGGCATTCGCCACAGCCTTCTTCCATGACAGCACCCTTGTACCCGCCCCGGAGGAAACCAACTTCCCCTCAGAATCCAGAATGAAATACCACGGCACACCCGGAATCTGAGGTGCGTTCTCAAGGCGTACATCGCTCCTCAACACACCAGGCATATCCGTATTGTAATGGGAGATATACTGGCGAGCAGAATCGGCATCCTTATCGGCACCCAACAACACCATAGACACCGATGTATCCTGCTTCACATTCTTCTCGTACTCCGCCACCACCGACGGCATCAACGCACGACAAGGTGCACACCACGAAGCCGAACATATAAAAATATAAAACCGGGAATTCGGACGAGCCTTCGTCTCCGTAAAATAGCTGGCCTCCTCCAAAGCCCTCGCCACCACACTCATTTTCCGAGGGGCTGTTACCGCCGGAGCCTTACTCCCCCGAGCCATGGCCGGAGAAATCCCCCATAAAACCATACCCAGTACTGCTATAATTGAAAATACGAGTCTCATCACAGGGTTCGTTATAGCATAATGATTTCTCGCTCGTCAACCATAAAGCCACCGCTGCCGCACCTGCTGCGAGTTGTAAAATCAAATGCGACACCGGAAAGCTCCCCAAACAGTCACTAATGGTGCCCAAACTGCCCTAGCCAGGATGGGGGGGGGGGGGAAGGACGGCAATGTGCCCTTCCCCCGTATGCCGCGATGAAATAAAAAAGAGGTGCTTTTCGGTGTTGTAGGAGGCATAATACCTGTGAAACTTAACTACAAACAACACTTAACGATGATGAAAAGCACCCAGGAAGATTGTATTGCTCCCTCTAGAA
>JAZNIZ010000062.1:0-40306 GCA_045577775.1 Akkermansia sp.
TGCATGGATAACGCATGGCTGCGAGCAGAGGGATATATCTCGTTTTATCAACTCCTCAAACGCTGATTGGAAACCGCCGTATGCCATAAATGGCACGTGCGGTGGTGTGAGAGGGGGCGAAAGCCCCCTACTCAATTATAAATACCAGCGGCAATCATCCACGGTGTCGTACAGCATGCTGGTGCTTCCACTGGCATCATTGGCGGGGAGGGCGATGGCATGGATTTCGATATGCTCCAGCGCATCGTACAGGGCTGTGCTTTCCCGGAAATAATCATTGAAGAGTTTGCGGTATTCGCCGTATGCGGCTTCGGAGCGTTCTCCTTCCGCGGATACCCCCGGGGTGAATTCGAAAAAGATATCGTCTTTGTTGGTCAGGAACAGGCGCAGCAGGAGAAGCTGCTGGGTAAAGCTGCCGCGGGAAAGGGTGTCGAGAACTGTCGGCAGCTCGTCTTTGCCCCAGGGGCTGGACATCCAGCTGATGAGCATGCTGGTGCGGTGATAAATGGCGTCTGGTCCTTCCCCCGGCTGCCACGCGGCGGGAATGAGGGTATCATGGACGATGCGCCGCATTTCTTCGATGATGCGCTCGTACTGGTTGAGCTGCTCCAGCTCGGGGCGCGCCCTGTACAGCCATATCCAGAGGATGTCGTCCCATATTTCATTTGCCCAGTCCTCGCCTGGGGTGCGGAAGTAGCGGTAGAGGGGCTCAAGGTAGGCGCAGCATTCCTGGGTGGTGCCGGCGGGCAGATAGCTCTGGAAAACGCAGTGCAATTCCGCTCCGGTGAGCCCCGTGCCCTGCTTGGCCTCGATGCTGCGCAGGTATTCCTGGTCCTCCGGGCTGGTGAAATCGCTCCAGGGGTCGCTGAGGTGGAAGCCGGCCATTTATTTGCTGAAAACCGGGTCGGGCAGCTTGACCTCGGCATCTTCAGAGCCGCCGACCATGTCGCCCACATCTTTGAAGGTGACAAAGATGAAGAACGTGAGCAGCAGGAAGAGGAAGCCGGTCTGAATCCACTCCAGCAATTTGCCGCCTACAGGGCGGCGGAAGATGATTTCCAGCGTGCCCAGCACCACATGGCCACCGTCCACAATGGGCAGGGGCAGGATGTTCAGCACGGCCAGGTTCACATTCAGCACCACGGCAAACCAGAGGATGAGTTTCCAGCCATCGGGATTGCTGAGCATCTGGTAAAGGTAGTTGCCGATGCCGACCGGACCGGAGAGATGCTCCATGCCCACGCTGCTGCCGGGAGCGGCCACCTTGGCCAGAGTTTCGCCCATCCAGCGGAAGCTCTGGTTAATCTGTTCCTGTACGCCGGGGTGTTCGGTCTTGAGCGAGTCGTCCATGCCGCCCCAGTTAAAGCCCATGATGGGGCGTGCGCCCGCCAGTCCCTGCCAGTTGGTGGGGATGGCCGGGGTGAGAGTGGTGGTCACTTCGCTGCCATCGGGGTTCTGGAGGGTGAGCTCCAGCGCACCTTTTTCTGCAGCTTCGGAGACCGGCACGGGGGAATAAATGGTGGCGCCGTTGAGTTTCACGATGCGCTGCCCCTTTACCAGCCCGGCCTGTTCAGCCGGGGAACCGGGGATAATGTCACCGATGAGGGCTGGGATTGCGGGCATGATGCCCACCTGGCGCATGGCGCCTCGCTGCCACCATTTTGTTTCGGGCAGCTTGTAGCCGCTTTCGATGGTGTGCTGCTGCGTGCTGCCATCGGCCTGCGGGCGGTCTACGGTGAAGGAAATCTTTTCATGCTCACTCATGGCCACGAGTTCGCGCACGCCTTCCATGTTGCCCATCCATTTGTACACCGGCTTTCCATCAATGGCGCGGATGGTATCGCCCGGCAGCAGCCCTGCCTGTGCAGCGGGTGAATCGGCTGGAATGTAGCCGATAGTGGTGGTGTTCATTTCGCTCACCGGCTTACCTACCACCCACACAATCATGGCAAAGACATAGGCCAGCAGCAGCGAGAACAGCGGCCCTGCTGCTGCGATAATTACCTTATCCAGAGGTTTGAGCGGTTTTAAATCCTTGGGAATATCGGCCTCACCCTCGATGCCCTGCATATCTGCCAGCTGGGGCAGGGAAACAAAGCCGCCTGCGGGAATCCAGCCGATTCCCCATTTCACTCCGTTGATTTCCTTCTGCCAGAGAGGCTTGCCAAACCAGATCTGGAAGCGGTCGATGTACGCCCCGCGCCATTTGCCTGCCAGAAAATGCCCCAGTTCGTGCACAAATATCATCACGTTGAAGAACATGACGACAAGGAAAATAAGCCAGGCTGTTTCGATGGTGGAAAGAATGGAGCTAATCATGAGAATACTGACCGCATGCTACCAGAGTGCGAAAGAGTGTGCAAGTGCGTGATTTGACATAATTTTCTTGTTGACGAAACGACAAACTGTGCTATAACGGAGATAACGCTGTATCTTCTTGCCATGAAAAAGAATTCAATAACTATCATTTTTGCGCTGCTGACCCTGGCGGTTTGCATGCTGCTGGGTGTTGTTTTCGGGGTGAACGATCTGGCCATCGCTGACCAGCAGGATGATGTGCAAAAGGCTGTGGTAAGCAGTCGGAACTAGTGTTGCTGCACGAGAAAGACACCAGAAGCGCAGCATCCTGACGGAATGCTGCGCTTCTGGTTTTGGCTGCTGTCTGCCTGGTTATCAGAACAGCAGATGAGCCTGGATACCAGTGGCACTTACCGTGCTTACATCGCGGTAGGCAGGGTCAATATAAAGCTGGTAGAACGGAGCAATGGAAACATAGTCGTTCAACTGAACGCGATAGGTGAATTCCAGTACTTTTTCAAATTCGTTCACAAGAGGAGTCTCATAGGTGTCTGCACCCTTGTATACGCCGAAAGCTGCACCGAAGTAATCCTGCGGGCGGGAGGGCATAAAGCGCATCGTGGTACCAACCATGAGCTCCTTGCGGGCGCGCTGGTGTTCACTGCTGGCGCAGGAAATTCGACCGTAAACCTTGAAGCGGTCATTGATGTCGTATTCCACGCCCGTCATGAGGCCAACGGAATCGTGCTGTTCATCACGGCCGTCTGCGTTGGGGGTTTCCATGCTGCAGAAGAAGGGCATGATGCGCCAGATACCCTTGCCATCGGCAAAACGGCGACCGTACTCGCCCACCACGGCGTAGCCGTTAGTGTTGTCGAAGTTGAGTGGGTTTTCACCCAGGCCTACGCCCGTGGCAATAATGGCACCGGTGAAGAAGCTGTTTTCGTCAATCTCATGCTGAATCACGGCGCCGGGGGTGCCGTAGTACATGGGGGCTACGGGGCTCTTTTCAAAACCGTCGTTGGCAAAGCGGGCGTGGCCGATGCGGTCGAAGTACATGCTCATCCAGATTGCGCCCACGTTGAGGCAGGTGCGCTTGTTGTTGAAGTACTGCTTCAGCGTGGCGTTCATGAGGTAGAGCCCTGCCGGACCGCAGAGGTCGGTGTGGTGACCGGTGGCGGTGCCGAAGCCGCCGTCGTAGAAAAAGGCTTTGCTGTCGGAGTCGTCATCCAGACCCCAGGAGCCGGCTACTGCCACGTTCAACCAGGTGCCACCGTTCACCTCGTCTTTGATAAGACGCTGGTTCACGGAAGCAAACACCAGAGCTACATAGTTATCCGAATTATAGCCGGGTTCCAGGTGGCTCACACCCCAGTACCCACCAAAAATTTCGAGGTCGAAGGTGGTGCCGGTTGCGTTGTAGAGCTTTTGCTTGTATGACGGAGCGTTTTCGCCGGGAATGCCCAGTGAACCGTCGTAGAACATGTGGAAGCTGTCGCAGGTTTCACCAGCGTGGATCATGCCGCCCAGTGCCAGTACCGATGCAAGTAAGGTCTTGAATTTCATAAGAACGTCTGCATCGTTTAACATAATTATTAGAGTTTGACAAGCTAATATGGGAAAAATGCGTAGAATATTCCATTTTTCGCCTGTTTTTGCGCGTATCAGGATTCCCCGGATTCGTCTTCAGCTGCTTCATTTTGTGGGCTCGGCTCGGTATCGGGTGGGTCATAGGCCTGTACCTTGTAGCACCGGCGCATCAATACATGACGGCTTTTGTGCATGTCGCTGGGCTTGAAACATATTTCAAATGCAACATCAAAATATTGCCTCTGTGGACCAAGTTTGATGGCAAAGAGGGGCGTGTTGTGAGGGAAGACATTGGAAAGCTTTTCTTCGCCGCTGTTGCGTACCCAGTGAGATATGGCTCCTGGTATATCGTGCCGGAAAAGTTCGTCTTCTTTGTCTGAGTACTTGGCCTGGAAGCTGAGGAGTCTCAGCGTTTGATCTGTCTTAATGTCTTTGATGTATACCAGGATAACGCCTGGTTCACCCGGATTGGCGTACAACTCGGCCTGGTAGGCACCATCCTGAGCCAGAGGTTCGCTCAGGTAAAACGTGGGGGTGTTGCCAGGGTAGACTTCCCTCCCTTGGAGCATGCGTTGCACGGTTTCTTCCGTCGGCGTGTCTGCCAGCGGTTGCATGCGCGTATCTGTGGCGGCAATCGCTGCATTTATTGCACGCAGTGCTGTTTCTCGATGCGAGCTGCCGCGCCATGCCAGTAACAGGAAATGAGTTCCTCCCAAATCAAGTGCGAAGTCTGGTATTTGAGAGATTTCATCAACCAGTTGTGAAAAATCCTCTCCAGGCTTGATAACGGTATATCCTTGTGGTAGTGGCTCTCCTTCTGTAAGGCGCCGGAAACAGACATGTACCAATGCTGGAATGCCTGTGGGGGAGGGCGGAACCATGACCAGATGACCGGGTTTTGTGTAAAAGGTATCATCTCCGTCCTGCCCGCTCCAACGGGGCGATTGGGTGATGTAAGCGCCAAACAGACTTCCGTGTTCTCGTTCCAGCTTTACCAGATTGGGAGCTTCCTGCACCTTATCCACAGAAATGTTCTGAGTGGAAATGGGAATCACCAATGAAGCCGGACCATGCAGTTGTTCTCTTGGGGTATAAACGGTATCAGTGTTCAGTGCTGATATACTGTCGGTGGCGTTTTTCGGGGGGGCAACATCTGCTGCTATAGCAAGAATAACATAGGCCGCCCAGGTACACCCCCATATACCAAGCGCTTTGAGTAATTGGCTGAAGGCACGGGTGTTATTCAATCTGGCCATGTGAATAATCACAGCCAGCAGCATGAAAGCGGCGGATATCCAGATGGCGCCTAGAATGCCAGCACCTGCATAGCTGGTAATGGTGCTTACACTCCCCCTGGGACATACCTCCGGAAAAATGATGGGAACGCAGCAGCCTATCGTGGCAATGCCGCATAATATGTGGATGAGAGTAGGGTAGAGCAGCAGCCGCAGTACAATAATTAGATTTTTTCTCATGATTCTATCTCTCCTCCCGGCAGGAGCAGTTCCTTGTGTTCAAGCAGGTAACGCAAGAGTGAAACATGAGGCGATTCCTCGCGCAGTTCCTCATAGCGGGTGCGGAATGCAGGCCGAAGCTCTGGGCGGAGCTGTATTTGCTCTCCCTCAATAATGCCGCTCATCATTTCTGCGTGATGCGGCATATTGTATTTACGAAGGATTTCAGCTGCTTCCCGGAGCTGCTGTGCGGTTAATTTTTCCATGCTCCCCTGGCGAATGGAGGCATCTGCTTCAAGCGCCTTTCGAATTTCGATTACTTCAGGTGTTGTCAACTGTCCGAATTGCTCGCTGCCGGGGTAGGGAAGCCCCTGAAGCTTCATTTGCAGCAACAATGCGGTGTGTACGATTTCCGGGTCAAAGGCCGCAGCATATTTTTCCAAATCGGGTTGGGCGGCTAGTCCTTCCTGGCGGGTGAGCATATCCAGAATGCGCGACATGGGAACCGATGCTGCGCATTCAATCATGTCGTCTTTGCTTACCGGCAGTAGCGTGGAGAGTTTTTCGAGAGCCCTGCGCAGCTGAGCAGGGGCAACCTCCCAGTTCAGCTGGTAGAGTGTAGCCAGCAGGTTAGATGGCATTTCCTCGAGAAAATGCTCCCCATGTTCCCAGTAGGTAAGGGAGTCGATGAATTTACTTGCTCTGGTGGGATTCGCCAGTCGCATGAAGAGTAAGCAGTCTGCCAAGGCATTGTCGGGTACGCGGGCTATGCTCGGGGCGCCCATGTAGCTGCGCAGCAGCCGTTCGGCCCTCGGGTATGCCGGAGTGCAGTACCGACGCACCAGATACTCGCGGCTACCGCCGGCCTTGGCGAGGTTGAGTTGTTTGTTGCGTAAGCGCATATAGCGCAGCAGCGCCCCTTCATCGTGCGGAATGCGCAGGGAAAGTTCGCGGGGTAATAGTTTCTCTGCTTCAAGCCGTTTGTACAAATCGTGAATACCAGACAGGTAAAAGATGGCATTGCAGCCCAGCCTGTTTTCCTCCAGTGGGTCATGCCCCAGGCGCAGCAGCTCGCAGATAATGGGGTCGAGCAGCTGTTTGCGCGATGCTGTGGGCATTTCATTTGCTGCCTTGGCCAGATTGAGTAAAAGCGTGTTGCCTTCCGCGTCCGATTCCTGCATCCATGAGATGGAATCCAGCAGAGCGGGGAGGGGCGGCTGGGACTGTGGTGCAGGCTCCGCCCCCATGGAGGTTCCCATGGTGCTGATGAAGAGTGCTGCTATGGAAGCTTTTCTCATCGCTCACCTTGAATCTAAAGGAAAGTTGGCCATCTGTCAATCTGGAATTTCTTATTGAGACGATAGAAAAGCAGCGGAATGGTTAAAAATGTATTCAGCCGTGGCAATTTCGAGCTCAAATTTCCAGGAATCGCAATTTTCGGTAAGGGAATCGAGTTTTTCGGGGTCATCCATGGCGGTTGTAATGGCCCGGTAGTGAGATGCGGCTTCTTTGGCGCCAATTTCTTCCATGGCCTGGAGCATTTCCTTTTGCTCTGCGGCGGGCATGTCCCCATACCACAGTCGAGAGAGGGAGGTGAGTAGCAGCGCTTTTTTCTGCTCTGGTGTCTCTGCTGTACGCGAATGATTATCCAGCCAGAGTTGAACATCTCCATCTCGCGGGGTGGGAAGCCCATGCCGGCGTAGACGGGCGGCCCATGCTCCGGCCCGTAGTGGGCGTGCTGCGTGGTTGCAGTATTGGAGAATTTCCGGGTCGGCGTCCGGGCATCGGGCCAGCAATTCCAGCATCGAGGCTGCGGCATCCACCTTTCCTGCTTTGTTCAGCTGCTCTGCCGCCGTGCAGATAAGTTGTTTGGAAAGCACAATTTTTTCACAGTCAACAAGAGCCGGTAGTAAGTGTTCGCCGTAGTGTCCTGCCCAGTCTTCATTATTTGTCCACACGGGTAGGGCTGCAATGCAATGTGATGTTTTTGCGGGGTCGATGTTATGCAACATCTCAACAGCCATGGGCAATACATCGTAGTAGTTCGGCTGCTGTTTCAATTGCTCGGTGGGCGTAAGAACGCTTGCTATGGTGTCAAATGCTTCAGCCGGGGGAATTCTCTCCATTACAGAGGCTTTACCTATTTGATCCAACAGACCAGGTCCCTGGGTGAACTGAATTTCACGAGGCGTGAGGTCGATACCGCGCTTTTTCATCTCCGCGATGGTTTCGGTATCCTTGGTCAGAATATCGGCGGCGCAGAATGCCGGTGACCCTTCCTGTCGAATCTCGGATAAATCTGGATTGGCTCCGCGCTGAATCAGCAGCGCACATGTATCCAGAATCTTGTTTCTGTGTTCAATTTCTTTTTCCTCTGCCGGTGAGAGTAAGTGACCTGCGGCCTCTAGCAGTGGTGTTGTTCCGCTGAGCTGGTGTGCGTTTACATCGGCTCCTGCATTGAGCAGTATTTCTACTGTGTCGGTATGAAGGTTTGCCGCCGCCATGAGCAGCATCGTATCCAGTGCGTGAGGCGGTTTCCCTACACCTAATTCCAGCATGCGTTGCAAGGCTGTGTTCCACCCCATCATAGCTGGAGCCTGGCAGCTGGTTTCATCATACGGACACTTCAGTTCCAGCAGGTGTAAAAATACTTTTTCGCTGTAGCAATTCATGCCGGCATAATTCAGCAGAGGCATGTCCTCTGCTGTGTGTCTCGTTAAATCCGCGCCTGCTGCTACCAGTACATCAATGAGCCTGATGATGGTATCCTCATTGGTTTGGGAATCTTCTGCACCCCGCATGGAGACAGCCAGCCCCAGAGGCGTGTCACCCATTGCTGTAACTGCATTAGGGTCGGCTTTGTCTATCAGTAGACAACGTGCTAATTCCGGCTTCTTGAACAGACAGGCCAGGTGCAGCATGCTCACCCCCGATGGCCGTGAAAGAAGTGTTGCATTTGCCGTGGCTGCAAAGTCGGCCATCAACAGGTGAAGTTCATCTGCCACCGGTAATTCTAACATTTCATCAACGCTGGTGTCTTGCATGTGAGAAGTGATGAGCGCCAGCTCATTTGCCGCTTCTGGCGTGGCGTTCCCTCGTTCCTTCGGCCCACACGCTATCAGCAGAATCTGACAGCAGGCAAGGAGTGTAAGGTTCAATCCGGTAAGCTTCATGCACACGATTGTACCAAGTTTTTTGCCTCGCTACAAGCGGTAACTTGATAATTTCTCTGCCTTTTTGCTAGGTGAACGTAATCTGAACTTGCCTTATGTGCTTTTTTTGGTGTAGAATAACAACCGAGCCAAGCGTATGAGCACACTAAAAAATCAGCTTTTTGATGAAATACTGCAAGCTCGCCAGCGGGTTTATGCAGTAGGTGAACCAACTCCGCTGCAGGAAATAAAGCTCCCCGGGGTTGAGATTTCTATTTATGCAAAGAGAGAAGACCTGGGGCCGATTAAGGCATATAAATGGCGAGGCGCGTATAACTGCATGGCTAAGCTGACTGAGGAGCAGCGTGCTAAAGGGGTGGTGGCTGCATCTGCTGGTAATCATGGGCAGGGCGTTGCTCGTGCTGCCAGCCGCCTGGGCTGTAAAGCGCATATTTTTATGCCTCGCTCTACACCGGAGGTAAAGCAGAATGCCGTGCGTATGCACGGTGGGGAGCATGTGGAAATTGTGCTTGTTGGTGATTCGTATGATGCTGCTTCTGCTGCGGCTCATGAATTTGCAGATGCCGAGGGACTTACCTTTGTGCATCCGTATGACCATCTCTATACCATGGGTGGTCAGGGAACACTGGCAGATGAGGTTGTGATGAGTGGCGAAGGCCCCTTTGACCGTGTGTATCTTCAAATAGGCGGTGGTGGTCTGGCCGCTGCCTGTGCCTGCTGGTTCAAGAAATTCTGGCCTGATTGCAAGTGCATCGGTGTGGAGGGCGTCAGTCAGGCATCAATGAAGCTGGCAGTAGAAAGCGGTGAACGCAAGACTCTGCCGTATGTTGATGTGTTCTGTGATGGAACGGCTGTCCGCACCGCTGGAGAACTTACTTATGAACTGTGCCGTGAGTTGTTGGATGGCTTTGTAACCGTCACCAATGAGGAGGTGTGCAAGGCTATCCGCTCCCTGTGGAACAGTATCCGGGTGATTACTGAACCATCTGGTGCCATGGGGCTTGCTGCATTGCTTCAGGATTGGCAGAACAACAATATCAAGAGGGGGGAGAAATGTCTTGTGGTGCTTTCTGGCGCCAATATGGATTTCACACAGATGGGGGTGGTGGCCAGTCGCGCCGGTGTGCAGGATTCTAACCGAGTGGAGCGATTCCTGCAAATCCCCATGGAAACCAAGCGAGGTCAGATTTTGCGCTACCTGGAGAGTATCCCCGCTGGCGTATTGCTCACCGATGTGCAGTATGGGCGTATGGCGGGTAATATACAAATGCCGGTGTTTGGTATTCTAGCCTCTCAGGAACAGTTTGCAGAAATTGACCGGGCCCTGGCAAAGAAAGGACTTGTGGCGCGGGACGTTACCGATGATGCGGATGTGAGATTCCGCATGATATCTTATGACCGTGAGCGCTTGTCTCATCCGGTGTTCTTTGTGATCGAATTCCCGGAGCGTCCGGGCGCGTTCTCGGAGTTTATGCGTGTTGTTGGCGAATATGCGCACCTGTGTTATTTCAACTACCGGTATTCCGGTGAGCATGTGGGGCGTGCATTGGTCGGGCTGGAGTTTGAAACCACTGCAGATCGCGATATCTGCCGCGAAAAAGCAGCTGCACTGCGTGGTACCACCATTCAGGGCTTGCACGAATTACCGGATGCGGTACGGCATCGTGTCCTGGATCGCATGTCTCCCAAAGAGAAATGATGATACTGGCCTCTCAGTCACCGAGGCGGAGTGAGTTACTTTCCCGAGCCGGGGTAAACTTTCGTGTAGTGGTGCGAGATACGGATGAGGTGCATGATGCCTCCATTCCTCCTCAGCAGCTTTGTGCCATGAATGCTGCAGCCAAGGCAGAGGCTGTTGCTGCTGAGCACCCGGGAGAACTGGTGATTGGTGCAGATACCCTCGTGTTTATTGATGGAGAACCCCTGGGAAAACCCGCAAATGAGGCAGGCGCCGTAGCTATGTTGAAGCGTCTGCAGGGGCGAACTCATCAGGTATGCACGGCCGTTGCTGTCATCATGCCAGATTCTTCTCGCCGCGATTTTGCTGAGGTGAGCCAGGTGACATTTCGATCACTTTCTGATGAGCAGATAAGGCAATATATAAGCCTGGTGCATGTATACGATAAGGCCGGAGCCTATGCAATTCAGGAACATGGGGAGCTTATCATTGAAGAATTAGAGGGAGATATAGACAACGTTATCGGCTTGCCTGTTACCAGGTTGCTACAGGTGTTGCAATGTGAAAACGCCTGATTCCGTATTCGGAAATCAGGCGTTTTGTTCATTTTTCAGAAGTTCAGCGTTTGCCGTATCGGCGCTCTCTTCTGGCATAGTCAGCCAGTGCTTCCTCAAATTCCTTACGCCCGAAATCAGGCCAGAGCACATCGGTCACATACAGCTCGGCGTAGCTTATTTGCCAGAGCAGGTAATTGGAAACGCGCATCTCGCCGCTGGTGCGAATCAGTAAATCTGGGTCGGGCATGCCGGCAGTATAAAGATTATTGCTAATCAGTTCTGGCGTAATATCTTGGGGTTGCAGGGTGCCGTCCTTTACCTGTTCGGAAATGCTGCGTACCGCTGCAGTGATTTCCTGGCGTGAACCATAGGAAAGGGCCAGCACCAGGTGGAGAGCATCGTTATTTTTGGTAAGCTCAAGGCTCTGCTGCAACTGCCGACGGCAGTTTTCTGGTAGCATGTGCAGCTCCCCGATGACGTGCAGCCGCACGTTTTTTTTCATCATTTCAGGAGTGCGTTCTCTCAGGTATTTATCCAGCAGGTGCATAAGGGCGTTTACCTCCAGGGTAGAGCGCCCCCAGTTTTCTGTGGAAAACGCGTAGAGCGTTAACCACTTTACACCGTGCTCCAGGCATAAATCAAGAGCCCGCTGTACCGAGCGTCCTCCCTCCTCATGCCCCTTGGCTCGAAGAATGCCTTTCTGCTTGGCCCATCGACCGTTGCCATCCATGATGATGGCAATATGCTGTGGAACAGAGCTCATGCAGGGGTCTTACAGGTCGTATTCTCCGTATTCGGCAAGAATCGCTTCTACCCGGGTCACATCCTCGGGGGAATCTACACCACTGGTTGTTTTACGCCCGCGGTAGGTTACCTCTACCATTTTTACACGAAGATCGTTGTAGAGGAAGCGCATCTGTTCCAGTCCCTCTACGCAGCCTTTTTCGTAATCGCCCTCGGGCAATTCAAAGTAGTTCTTGAGGGCGCTGTAGGTGTATGCGTACAGCCCCACATGCCGCCGTACCGGGCTTTTTTCCATGGTTTCACGAGCTTTTTCCGGTTTGCGAATGGCGGGAATGGTGCTTTTTGAGAAAGCAAGTGCATAACCGTTCTTATCTACCAGCACGGTGGTGCCGCTGTAGGGAGTGGTTTTCTTGGATTCTACCAGGCGATCATATTCAGCCCAATCCAAGTGGATGCAGGGGGTGAATACGTCTGCCGGGCAGGCTTTCCATTCATCAATCAGCTGTTGAATTACCCAGGGGGGGCACAGAGGGTTGTCGCCTTGCAGGTTTACGATGAAATCCGGGGCCGAATCCTGCTGGCTGACGGCATCCCAGCAGCGTTCCGTGCCGCTGCGGCAGGTTTCTGCGGTCATTACTACAGGCACGGATACACCCTGGCAATACTCAACGATGCGTTCGTCATCTGTGGCGACCACATAGTTGCAGTTTTCATTCTTGCGGCAGATTGAGGCAGCAATATCAGCCACTCGCTTAATCATTTCAACGCCTGCAATTTTAACCAACGGTTTGCCGGGCAGGCGGGTTGAGGCATATCGGGCGGGAATAACAATGAGAATTGACTGGGACATAGGCAAATGAAGAGATTGATACGCAAGTATACTAGCTCATTCTCCTCGATTTGTCACGAAGAAAAGCAAACTTTCGCGTTGTTTTCTTGGCTCTTTGCTTGACATTATACCCCTGAAGACTCTAATATAGAGACATGCACAGAACTCTGCTTCCCATTCTCTTTGCCGTGCCTGCCATATATGCTGCTGATTCCGCCTCTGTGGCTGTTTCATATGGGCGTCTTTACGATGCTTTGGAACAGGAGGTTCTGGCTTTGGAGAAGATTGTGAAGCCTGCAGATGCTGCGGCTGCTGTAGAGAAGGTCCGTGCCTCTCTGGCTGTGCAGAACGAGCTCCTTTCTGTTGACCAGAACGAGCTCTGGCTCTATATTGATAACACGCAGGGAAAGAAGCAGGCCCTTGTTGATATGATGGTGCGCCTGGCTCTGCAATTCCAGCGGGTGGAGATTGCTGCTTTCTTTGGCAACGGTGAGCTTAAAGAACTACTTGCGCCCCAGATTATACTTGATCCCACGGTCAAGCATGCTAAGCGCGAGAAGGTGCATGCCGTGGATCATAATGCGGATTGATTCCCGTATTCTTTTCCTTCAGCAGCTCCTGCACATGTGCCAGTTCCTGGTCCATGTAGTCCGCAAGGTTGTTGCGGTGTGTTGCCATGTTAGCAAACACCGAGTCGCGGTATTCAATGGCGGCGGCCTTGGATTCCTCCTCTGAGCCATACTGCAGGTCAGAGAAGTATCGGGTGATGATGCGTCCACAGCGTTGGATGCTGACACGCCATCCCTGAAAATCCGTGTTTTCGTATGTGTAGCGGGTAAGGTTTTTGCTTTTCATGAGGGTGAGTAGCGTATGGACGCCTGCATGGCTCGTTTGATTCAATAACTTGTATTGAGAAGTTTATTTTAATCCTTGTTTCCTGCTGCGAATTGGGAATGGGAAATGATTGACAAATGGGCGATGAGGGTGTAGATTGGTGCCTGACATGAACGAACAGTATGTATTGCCGACGTATGGGCGCGCTCCGTTGGATGCGGCGCGAGGTGAGGGTTCCTACCTTTATGATACGGAGGGTCGCCGCTATGTGGATTTCTGTGCCGGTATAGCCACCTGTTCGCTGGGGCACTGTCACCCCGCAGTGGTGAAGGCTCTTACAGAGCAGGCCAATACGCTGATGCATTGCTCGAATCTTTACGGTATTCCTGGTCAGGCAAGGCTGGCTGAGCTTGTGGTTGAAAAGTTGATTGGAATCCCCGGGCGTGTGTTCTTCTGCAACTCCGGTGCGGAGGGCAATGAGGGCATGATCAAGACCGCGCGTCGCTTTGGTCATCGTCGTCCGGCTGCAGATGGTTCGCCCCGCTACGAGGTTATCACGTTCAACAAGAGTTTCCACGGGCGCACGCTGGGTACTCTGGCAGCCACCGGTCAGGTGAAGGTGCAGGTGGAATTCGACCCATTGCTCACCGGGTTCAAGTATGTAGATTTTAATGACCTTGAGGCCTTGAAACAGGCCGTTTCGCCCATTACCTGCGGTATCATGCTTGAAGCTGTGCAGGGCGAGGGCGGTGTGAACCCCGCAACTCCTGAATTCCTGCGCGGTGTGGCTCAGCTCTGCAAGGAACACGACCTCATGCTCATGATTGATGAGGTTCAGTGTGGTGTGGGGCGCTGCGGCGCCACCATGGGATGGAAAGCTGTATGCCCCGAGGTGGAACCTGATCTGGTTTCCTGTGCCAAGGGGATTGGCGGTGGTTTCCCCCTTGGTTGCTTTTGGGTGAGCAACCGCGCTATTGATGAGTCCGGCACTCCGCTTTCTTCTATCATGGGGCCGGGTTCCCACGGCTCCACCTTCGGTGGCACTCCGCTGGCCTGCGCGACATCGCTGGCAGTGGTGAGCGAGGTGCTGGAGCAGGGGCTAGTGGAGCGTGCTGCCCGCCTGGGTGAGCAGATTAAGGCTACTGTGGAGGGGTGGAAGCTCCCCTGTGTTGAAACCGTGCGCGGGCTTGGCCTGCTGCGTGGTGTTGGCTTGCGCCCGGGGAGCTTTACGGTGCCTGCCGGGCAGACTCCTGCCAGTCACGTGAACAATCTCTGCCGCGAGGCTGGGTTGCTGGCATGTCCTGCCGGGTCAGATACGCTGCGCCTGATTCCTGCGCTGAATGTGCCTGAGGAAACGCTGGCCGAAGGCTTGGAAATTCTGCACCGTGTCCTGATTTCTCTGAACTGATAACAAACTCAGACAGACCATGGGTAAGATGCAGTATGTTCCGGTTGTGGGTGGCTTGTTCGGAGCCATTGGTGTGATGGCCGCAGTAGTTCTTGCTCCGCATATGCCGACGCCGGCAGAGCTTGCGCCGGATGAAACCGCCTTGCTGGCTGAATGGTCCAAGGTGGGGGATGCCTTATCGGTGCAGCGTATGGTAGAGCATGGTGCCTGTGTGGAAGCGGTCGATACCGATGGCACGACGGCTCTCATGTCTGCGGCCGAGGAAGGCCATATGGAGGTGATTAAGGTACTCCTGATGCACAATGCACAAGTGAACGCCTCCAACAAGGCAGGAGACACAGCCTTACATGTCGCGGTGAGCAATAATCAGCATGAGGCTGTTGCTTATCTGCTGGAGCATGGGGCTGCTGTGGATGCCCGCAACAATGAGGGAATAACCCCGCTGATGGTGGCTTCATGGTCCGGTTTTGACGCCATGGTGCAGCAGTTGCTTACTGCCGGCGCCGATGCAGAGATTTGCGATGAGGAAGGCAAAAAAGCTGCCGTTCATGCCCGCGAGGTGCAAGACGAGGAAACCCGTCGCAAGATATTGGATTTGCTGGGAGCCTGATTTTCAGGAAAGCTCCTTTTCCCGAACAGGAAGTCGCAGCAGACAGAACAGCGCAAAGGCTGGAATCTGCAATAACAGATAGTACCACGGTGCCGGACCGGCATAATCCAATATGCAGCCCGGCACCGGACTTTTCATGGTGAAGCCATAGTTGGTGCCCAGCAGCAGGTTGATGGGGTGTACGCATACCAGGTAGGTGTTCATCATCATCTGGCTGATGACAACATCGCGCAGGCGGGCGCGCATACCCAGCAGCAGGGGAACCGCCAGAGCTGCCGGCATCAGAATGCCGTGCAGAAAGAAAAAGAGAAAGTAGCGATGTGTCGGGTAGTCTGCTTCAAGTGCCGGGGTGATGAGCCCTTGCAAGCAGGCGGTCAAGGCGCCGAAATACAGCATCCAGCAGGCGGCGCGTTTGCGTGTCCAGAGCGCAAAGACCGCCACCAGGAGCATGACGCTGCAGAAATGCAGGGGAAGGTTCTGCTCCCAGCTGCCATGGTGCTGGGTCAGGAGTATATACGAAGAGTCGGCCAGGTAGATGAGAGCCACCATCACTGCCAGGACGCGGCACGTTTTCTGGCGCAGCTCCAGCGGCTTTTTGAGCGCACCTCCGATAATGCACAGCGTTACGAGTGCTGTGGCTATAATGGCTCCCCAATGGCTGGCAGACCAGCGTACAAATTCCTCAGTGGTTTCCATGGCGTATGCCGAGTATAACGAAAGCGGCACAGGATGTCAATCAATAGCCTCCTGTATCTGCATTTGCACCACGCTGCCAGAGCCTGGCCAGATGCGCGCAGAGCATGAGCTGTACCTGGTGGAACACCATGAGCGGCAGCAGCAGGTTGTTGTCCAGTGTGCCGAAGATGGCCAGCATCATGGGAGCCCCTACGGCCAGACTTTTCTTTGAGCCGCAGAAGACAATGGTGATGCTGTCCTCTCGGTTGAACCCGAGCAGCCTGCTGCTGTACCAGGTGGCGGCAAAGGTTATGCAGAGAATGATGAGGCACGCAATGACCAGCCCGCCCAGCTGGGTGGCCTGCAGCTTATCCCAGTAGCCGCCGCTGGTTGCGTTGGAAAAGGCAGTGTAGACAACCAGCCAGATGGTGGTCTTATCATTCCAGCCGATGAGGGTCCTATGCCCCAGAACCCACTTGCGCAGCATCGGTTGGCTGAGTTGTCCGGCGATGAAGGGCAGCAGAATCTGGTAACAGATTTTCAGCACGGTATCCAGCCCCACCTGGGCGCCGGTGCCATCGGTGGCAAAGAGCAGGCTCACCAGAAACGGTGTGAGAAATACCCCCAGCAGGCTGGAAACCGAGGCCGAGCATACTGCGGCAGGAACATTGCCCCCGGCTACCGAGGTGAAGGCAATGCTGCTTTGCACGGTGGAGGGCAGGCAGGCTACATACACAAGCCCCATGAACAGGGCTGCGCCCACCATGGGTTCGAGCAGCGGGCGCAGCAGGGGGATGACTACCGGGAAAAAGACAAAGGTAAACGCAAATACCATGCTCTGCAAGCGCCAGTTCAGCAGCCCTTCCACTACGGATTTACGAGAAAGTTTGACGCCATACAGGAAGAACAGCAGCACAATGGCTGCATTGGTCAGCCAGTCGAAGAATGTGGCACCACTGCCGTGGCAGGGAATAACGATGCCCAACCCAAGGCTGATGAGAATGCCCGTGGTAAAGACATCAAAATAATTGACTACCTTTCGGAGCAATCCCATGGCGGAACAGTCACTTGCTTTTACTTACGCGGGGGAAACTCGTAGGAAACGCGTCCGGTGGAGGCGTTGAACACGAGGAAGGCATCAAACTTCTTGCCGCTCTTGTGGCTGGTAAAGTCTTTGATGAGCTCAGTCTTGCCCTTAGTGAGCAGCTGGGTGACGGTGGCGGCATCCAGGTTGACATTGCACATGGTGTGCGGGATGACGAGCGGCTTGCGTGTCTTGCCATAGGTCAGATCATCAATGTGCCAGGCATTTTCGGTTTCCACCAGCTCGTGTTCGCCTTTGCCCTTTACCTTGACAATGCCGTGCTTCGTACCCTTGCTCAGGTCTTCCGCAGCAGCGGAGGCAGCGGTGAATTTCTTGTCGGGCTTTTCCTTGCTGCCTTTCTGGCGAGCCTCGCGCGGCGGGAACTCAAAGCCCACGTTGCCCTTCTTTTCATCCAGCACCAGGTAGGCATCAAATCCCCGGTTGGTGCGCTGGGAGATAAAGCCGGTAATCAGCTCGCTCTTGCCGGTGGCGAGCACCTGGCGCAGCACTTCCTCGCTGATTTCCATGCCCAGAATGGTGCGCGACATGGTAAAGCCCTTGCGACCGCTGGACTGTGTGTATTCCGGTACGCTCCACTGCTTGTCGTTGACCTGCAGTTCCAACTCGCCCTGGTCCTTGACCTGAATCATGCCGGCAGAGCGCACCGGTTCCTCCTCGGTCTTTGTTTCCGGGGTGCGGTCAGAATCAAAGTAGAACTCTGCCTTCCAGGTGCTGCGGGCGGTCTGGGGCGCTACCATGCGCAGACCAGCCTTGAAGGGCTTGCCGAATTTGGAGCGGAATCCCTCCATGACGGGCAGGGAGCCGTTGCTGATAAGCTCGCAGAGTTGCTCATCGGAGAGGGTGAGACCGGCATGCACTCGGCGGAGCCGGAATTTGCAGCTGTTGCAGGAGATGGAGTCTACGCGGCTGCTGAGCCCCTTGGCTCCGCAGCCCGGGCAGGTAAGCTCCAGATCCGGATTCTTGCCATTCTTCATATAATCGCGCACGGCTTCCACGATGTCGGTGGTGTAGGTGCGGATATCCTTCATGAAGGTGTTGCGGTTCAGGTGGCCGCTTTCCATCTGCTTGAGGCGGTATTCCCACTCGCCGGTGAGTTCCGGGCTGGAAAGCGTGCTCAGGCCGATTTTGCCCAGCAGGTCAATGAGGTCCATGCCTCTGCGGGTTGCTATGAGTTCCTTACCCTCGCGGGCAATATATTCCTGGGTGATAAGCCCTTCGATGATGGCGGCGCGTGTGGCGGGTGTACCCAGTCCGCGTTCTTTCATGGCATCAGCCAGGTCCTCGTCTTCCACGAGCTTGCCTGCGGTTTCCATGGCGGTGAGCAGGGTGGCTTCGGTGTAGGCTGCCGGGGCCTTGGTCTGCTCGGTGGTGGCTTCCACCTTGCTGGCGGTTACGATTTCATTGTTCTTCACCGCGCAGAGTTCATCTTTCTTGCGCTTGTCGGGGCTGTAGAGGGCACGCCAGCCGGGGGTGAGCATCACGCGACCATGGGTGTAGAAATGGTCCTTGGTGCTGGTGATAATCGTGGTGCGTTCGGTGTCCTCGTATTCGGCGTTCGGCATGAATACCCCCAGGAAGCGCTGCACGACCAGGGTGAAGATACGGGCTGCATCGCCGGTGAGATTCACGAATTTACCGGTGGGAATGATGGCAAAGTGGTCGCTGACCTTGGAGCTGTCGAAGACGCGTTTGTTGGGACGCACACTGTGGGTTTCCAGAATGCCACTGGCGTAGGCGCTGAACTCCTGCATATTCTCTGCAATGGCTCCCACAGTGCGCGCGGCGACTTTCAGGTAGTCATTCGGCAGGAATTTGGAATCGGTACGCGGGTAGGTAAGCACCTTGTGCTTTTCGTAGCATTCCTGGGCAATCTGCAGCGTGCGGCGGGCTGAGAAGCCGAAGCGGTTGCTGGCTTCCTTCTGCAGCGAAGTGAGGTCGAAGAGCAGGGGGGCTGGCATGGAAACCGGCTTGCGGGTTTCCTTGACGGTGGCACCCTGACCCTGGCAGCGAGCGGCAATGGCGGCGGCGGTTTCCGCATCCCACAGGCGTTCCTTGGTGCGCAGGGGAGCTTTTTCGTCCTTCTGCCATTGCGGGTCAAACCAGCGGCCCTCGTAGCTGCCGGCCTTTGTGGCAAAAGTGGCGTGTACTTCGTGGTAGGTTTCCGGAACAAAGGCAAGAATATCCTTCTGGCGGGCGGCCAGCAGGGCAAGGGTGGGGGTCTGCACGCGCCCGGTGGGGGTCACATTGAAGCCGCCCACTCCGCTCTGAAGCGCGGTGAGGGCGCGTGTGCTGTTCAGCCCGACCAGCCAATCGGATTCGCTGCGACACACGGCTGCATCGGCCAGGTTGAGCATCTCTTCATCTGTCTTGAGCTCGTTCCAGGCTTCCAGAATGGAATCATCGGTCATGCTCTGCATCCACAGTCGGCGAATCGGCTTCTTGATTTTGCCATAACGGATGATATTGCGGAAGATAAGCTCACCTTCGCGCCCGGCATCGCATGCATTCACGATGTTGCTGACTTCCTTGTTGCGCGCCAATTTCAGCACCTTGCGCAGGCGGTCTGCCGATTTATCAATGGGCTCCAGCTCCATGTTGGTGGGCATGACCGGCAGGTATTCCATTTTCCAGGGCAGGCTCTTGCCATCCTCTGTCTGTGGTTTCTTTTGTTCCACCAGGTGACCTACTGCCGAGGTGATGATAAGTGTGTCGTTTGAAAAACTCTGGCCGGAGTCATCTTTCTTGAATTTACCCAGTTGCTTGCCCAGTACACGGGCTAAATCAGAGGCTACACTGGGTTTCTCGGCTATGATAAGAGTCTTGGACATGATGGGAAAATTGTTGGCGCCCGGGGCGCTTCGCTGGTGTATATTAGTGGCAGATTTCTGGGTGTTTTGTCAAGTAAATTCCGCGTCACGGCGCGGAAAATCGGCGCGCAGACCGTGACGAAAAAAACTTGAGGAAGGGGGTAGAATGTGCTAACATGCTGATGGTATGAATGCGACTCCGGAAACGAAGAAAGCGATTCGACGCTGGCTTTGGTGGCTGCTGGCCATGGTTCTGACGTTGTTTGTGATGCTGGTCGCGGTGTGGGGCTATCTCTTTGGATGGAAGAAGGTGCCTCCCCCTGCATGTCACGAGAGCTGGAGCGCTGAGCAGCGCGCCGAATTGCTGGCCATGGACGAGGAGCTGTGCCATAATCTTATTCTGGCGGCCATTCCTTCCATTTTCTGGTACGAAGACGGTGAAATGAGACATCCTCTCGTCCCGATGCTGAATGCCTGTTTCGGCTCTGGGAATGTTGTATCTGCTGCGCTTAATTACAAGGAATTTGCCGCCCCTGTGCGTGAGGCTTTGCACATGACCATGGAGACAGGGGAGGGAAATGTGACTACCCGCCGCGGTGAACCTCTGGCCGCCTGGGCTTTTCGCTTTGAGCGTTTTGATTTGTTTCGAGAGTTGGTGAAGCGAGGGGTCGATGTGAACGCTGAATACCGGACGCTCATGCCGACTGTGACAAGTTCGGTGCGTACGCTGGCTATTGAGGTGTTGTCCGCAGAGTTCATACCGGAGTATAGCGAATCCTCTTGCACCCGGTTGCCGGCAGAGGCGCATCATCAGTTGCTCGACTGGCTCAGCACATGTAAGCCCTTGCTGAATCAGCCGCATCTGGAGCAAAGCGTGTCAGATGCCGTTTGCCTGGGCATTATGGGCGGTACTCCGCAGGCTGCGCAGTGGGCCATGAATCATGGTTTCAAGCCTTCCCCTGATTGCTGGCATATGGTTTGCTGTGCCTTGTGCCTGAAAAACCAGCCGGCGGCGCTTCGGAATCTTCTTCAGGAGCCTGCTATGAGCCCGGACTCCTCCTATCCCGGGCAGACTTGCACTCCTCTGCAATATCTTTTTTCTGCTCTGGACAAATTGCCGCTGCGCGATATGCTGGAGCTGACCCGTATTCTGCTGGACGCAGGATTTGACCCGAATTTTGTCTTGCCGCCCTCCGGCGAAACAACTATGCAGGATTCCCCGCTTCTCAATGCGCTTGCCCAGGTTGCAAGCCGCCAGCCGCAGGAACATGCCGATGCCCTGGCTCTCATTTGCCTGCTGGTGGAGCACGGCGCCCGCTTGCGCCCCGGGGAAACGCTGCCGGAGCATTTGCCGGAAGATATCCGCGATGTTCTCCAGAATCAGTAGTTATGACAAAACGCCCCGGTGGATGACCGGGGCGTTTTGTCTGAATCGGGGGGGAAGACGGGCTTTAGTTGTAAGCGGATTCCACGCGGGCGGCCACATCCTTGTAGCCATAGTCCACTTCGTAGATGGCCTTGAGGGTTTCGATGCTCTTGGCCTTGTTGCCGGACTCGTCATAGAGCACGCCAATCATGTAGAGCACTTCCTTCTTGGTGTCATCCATGGTGAGCAGTTCCTTGTTGGCATCTTCGAGCTGGCGGATAGCCATATCAACCATCTTCTTGGCGTGGTAGCACTTACCGAGCATGAGCATGGATTTGATGCGGATGTTCGGGTTTGTGCGGGCGCGCTGCAGGGCAGGAATGGCTTCGGTGTACTCGCCGGTGTCGAACAGGGCCTGCCCCAGCTTGAACTGGAGCTGTGCATCGGTGGGGTTGGCTTCCACTCGGGCGCGGGCGGCAGCCACAACTGTAGCGGCAACTTCGGCCTTGCGCTGAGCCAGGGTGGCTGCTGCTTCCTCGTTGCCTGGGTCGGCAGCGAGTACCTGCTCGTAGTAGGCGATTTCGGCTTGCATGGCCTTTTCGTGTACCTCGATGGCCTTGTCGTTGAGCGCTACGTCTGCAGAGCCGCTGAGCTGAAATGCGTAGGCGTAGAAAGAATAGGAATTGGCGTAATCCTCCAGCTGCTCGTAAACGGAGGCAATGTCCTTGACTACGGCCAGATTGGTGGCATCTGCTGCATATTGCTCAGAAAGCTGGCCGAGGCGGGTTTCGAGTTCTGCGCGGGTAAGCCCCATTTTGTCAGCGCTTTCCAGGTCTGTCGTAGCGTTGGCATTCTTCATCTTGGTGCGGAAATCACCCTTGCCCTCCCAGTTGCCCTGTTTCATGGTGGCACGGGCAGAGCAGTCCTTTTCACCGCGCATGGCTTCGGGGTCTGTCGGGTCGATTTTCAGTACGGAGCGGAAAACATTGGCTGCCTCGGTGAATTGCTCGTGCTTGATGTAGTGCTTGGCCAGCAGGTGCAGGTGCTTTTTGGCATTCGGCATACCCTGGCAGATGGTTTCAAGAGCAAAGGCGGCAATGTCCGGCAGGTTCAGGTCATTGGCCGCAGCAAAGAGTGCTTCGTTGGCCGATACGGAGTAGGGGTCGCGCTCCAGCTCATCCTCAATGTTAATCAATACGCTTTCAGGATCACGGCGGGTTGTGGTTACTCTCAGCCCTCCGAAAAGCGAGGATTTGCGGCCGGCATCGGGCGTGGATTTGACCTCGCATGCACGCAGAAGCTTACGTCCCTCGAGGAATCCGGGAACGCGTTTTACCAAGGTCTTGAGGATGGTCACGGCATACTTGTAGTTCTTGGTCTGTACGGCCTGAAGAGCTTTTTTCCACAAACCAAGCTGGTCTGCTGCGAGTTGTCGTTCAGTAATGAGTGTAATCATATGAGAAAAATGATGTAGTAAATTGGGGGGGGGGCAGCAACACCGTAGCGTTGCAGCCAATGCTCCTGAACGTTTAATACCATAAAACCCAGGAAAATTCAATCTTGTTTTTTTAAAATTTTATGGCAAAATGCCTGAGAGATGAGAACTGACGCACTTTTAAGCCGTTTCGGGTATTGCAGCAGGCGCGAGGTGACGCAATGGCTGAAGCGCGGTCGTGTAACGCGGAACGGCGTGGTAATCAAATCTCCGAGTGAGAAAGTGGAAGCTCATGAGGTGCTGGTAGATGGCGAGCCTGTGGAGTTTCCTGATGGTTTGTATGTAGCGATGAATAAGCCGTTGGGCTGCACTTGCAGCCACAAGGAGGAGGGGGAGCTGGTGTATGATCTGCTGCCAGCGCAGTGGTTGCGGCGCAATCCTGCTGTGAATACTGTGGGACGCCTGGATAAGGAAACCAGTGGCCTGCTGCTGTTTACGGATGATGGTGCCTTCGAACATGCCCAGACAAGTCCGAAACGCCATGTGCCCAAGGTGTATGCGTTTACGTGCGCTGCCCCGGTTCCTGCCGACGCGGTGGCTCAGTTTGCCAGCGGTGAGTTTATGTTGCAAGGGGAACGCACGCCGTGTCTCCCTGCGGAGCTGGTGCTTACCGGTGAGTACACCGGGCGTCTTACTCTGCACGAAGGCCGCTATCACCAGGTGCGCCGTATGCTGGCGGCAGTGGGCGCTCCTGTAGAAAAACTGGAGCGCGTGGAAATTGGTCCGCTGAAGCTGTCAGAGCTGAATTTGGCTCCTGGTGAGTGGGTGGAGATTGACCCTGGCATATTTTCATGAACTATGATATGCCCATAGCTGTGGTGCCGGAGTTCCGGGTCTTGTACGAGGATGATGGTGTCATGGTGGTTGAGAAGGCTGCACCGCTGCTGACTCATCCCACAGGCGATAAGAATGAGCCCACCCTGTGGCATGGTTTGCACGAGTTGCTATCCTATGAGATTGCCACGGGGGGGCAGGTTTCCCTTATCAATCGGCTCGACCGCGAGACCAGCGGTATCACCCTGGTGGCCAAACATGCTGAAGCTGCGCGGGAGCTGGGCAAGGCTATGCAGGCGCGTCTGCTGCACAAGGAGTATTTTGCGGTGGTGCAGGGTGTTCCTCTTTGGAATGCAGCCTGCTGTGCCGAGCCGATTCTGCGCATGGAGGAGGTGGCGGAGACGCGGATTCATGTGCGCCAGTGCTGCCACCCGGCGGGTAAGGACTGCCGCACGGAATTGGCAGTGTTGCGCCGCTGCGGGTCCATGACCCTGCTGCGCTGCACGCCGCACACCGGGCGTATGCACCAGATCCGGGTGCATGCTGCATATATGGGGCATCCCCTGGTGGGAGATAAGATTTATGGGGGCGATGAAAGCTGCTATCTGGATTTCATCGCGAATGGTTGGACGCCGGATTTGGAGCGGCGTCTGCTGCTGCCGCGGCATGCTTTGCATGCCTGCCGTTTAAGTTTTCCCTGGCAGGGGCGCGAAATCACGGTGGAAAGCCCGCTTCCCCCGGATATGGAACAACTCTTAAATACTGCGTGTACGTATGTTGAACAAAATGATTAGGAAGGGGATGTACCTGGTGCTGGCACCGGTGCTGGTTTGCTGTGCATTGGCGGCAGATTGGGAAACGAATTACGAGTCGGCGCTGAATCAGGCTGCGGCGCAGGATAAACTGGTACTTGCCGATTTTACGGGCTCAGACTGGTGCTATTACTGCATTTGTCTGCGCCGGGAAGTGCTGGATGAGCCGGGGTTCAGTGCCTGGGCGAAGTCTCATTTTGTGCTGCTGGAGCTTGATATGCCGGAGAACCCGGATTTTGACCAGAACCTGCGCCGCCAGAATACGCAGTTGTGCCGTAAATATGGCGTGGATTCCTACCCCACCTTGCTGGTGCTGGATGCCGCCGGTGAGCCGCTGGGTGGGTTTTTCGGCTATTCGTCGAATCATGCCGCCGTGCGAAAGGCTCTGTCCGATGCCATTCGGGTGGGAAATCTGTTGAGACAAGCGCGGCAGTGTACTGGGGAGGAGCAGCTGAAGCTGCTGCTGGAGGCCTGGAAGCTGATTCCGGAGGATGTGCGCGAATTCTGCCCGAAACTGGCGGCGGAACTGGCTGCTGTGGATGCGCAGGATATCAGCGGTCTGAGAGCCGAGGCCGAGGCTGAGCGCCGCCTGGAGGAATGCCGCGCTGCTGCTAAGGCTGCCTCTACGGATGCAGCGGCTCTCCAGATTGTTGAGGCGGCGCTGGCAATGGCTGTGCCGCAGAATAAGCGACAGCTTCTGGAGATGAAATACAGATTGCTGATTCTGAGTGTGGAAACGGAGGCTGATGTGCTGGCTGCTGCCGAGGTGGCTTATGCTGCTATTGATGCAGATTTGCGCTTGTCGCCCAAGGAGAAGAGCAGCCGGAAACGCCAGATGCAAGGGGTGTTTGCCAATCCGCAGACGGCGATTAACCGCAGCCGCATGATATACCGCCGGCGTCCGGTGCGCTGATGCTGGTCAGCGAAGAACCTCAGGCTGTGATTTCAGGTATGCCGTGATGCCGTTGAGCACCATCTGAACTGCAAGCAGGATGAGCAGGGTACCCATGAGCCGGGTGATGGCCGTGGTGCCTTTCTCGCCAAGAAAATCAAGTAGTTTGCGCGAAAGTCCCAGAAAAAAGAAAAAGAGTAGCAGAAGGAGCACAAAACAGAGTTCGCGCACCAGTACCCGGGTGTGGCGTTTTTCCGGCAGCTGCTGCAATAATCCTTTTACCACTGTTGCATTGCCCGGTGGATTCATCACGAGAAACAGGGTGCCGACGGCGGCTATAATGTGATTCCTGTCCATGTTTTGTGTCGGTTTGCTGCCGGCAAGCATGCTCAAGGCCCTCTCCGATGTCAATGCGTTTGCCTTTTTCCTTGAAAAAATGCTGCAAGATGCTAGTATGCTGGAATACCACTATGCGACCTGTCATTTACCAGCTCTTTGTCCGCCATTTCAGTAATTTTACCCAGGGGGGGGTGCCTTGGGGAAGCCGGGAGAAGAACGGCTGCGGCTCGTTCAATGGAATTACCGATGCCGCGCTGGAACAGATTGCCCGCATGGGGGTTACTCACCTCTGGTTTACCGGGGTGCTGCGGCATGCTACGCAAACTTCGCATGCAGGCTTGCCTTCCGACCCCGCCTGTATCGTCAAAGGAATTGCCGGAAGCCCTTATGCGGTGACGGATTACTTTGATGTCGACCCGGACCTGGCAGAAAATGTGGAAGCCCGGCGCGAGGAGTTTGCGACCTTGCTGCAGCGGTGCCGCCGCTGGGGCATGGTGCCGATGATTGATTTTGTGCCCAATCATGTCTCCCGGAACTACGCCTCGACCGTGCGCCCGGAAAGCAGTTTCGGTACGGGTGATGATACAACGTGCTTTTTTGCCCGCGATAATGCTTTCTATTATCTGGACCCCCACCACACCGGGCTGGAAATGCAGCTGCCAGAGGGGAAATTTGCTCCGGAATGCGGCGTGGGGCGCGTGACGGGGAACAACGTGGCCACCTGGTCACCCGGAGCGTTTGACTGGTATGAGACGGTGAAGCTGAACTACGGTACAGATTACCGCCACGGTAGCCATGCCGCTGAAACTCTGCCCAGTCTGCTGGCACCGGAGTACGCGCTGCCGCGCACCTGGCGGCTCATGAATGAAGTGCTGGCTTACTGGCAGAAGATGGGGGTGGGCGGCTTCCGCTGCGATATGGCGCATATGGTGCCGCTTCCTTTCTGGCGCTGGGCGATAGCGCATGCCCGGCTCCGGGATAGTTCGGCGTTCTTCATGGCCGAGGGGTACGATGACCACCTGAAGCTCGTGGAGGGGTCAGTGTACGAAAGCTTGATTTCGGCTGGGTTTGACGGTGTGTACGATGGTGTGTCGTACGAAGCCCTGCGCAAGATATTTGAGGGCGGCGCCTGGGCAAACGACCTGGATCGCCATCATCATGATGCCACCCCCATGTTCATGCGAGGTGTGCGTTATGTCGAGAATCACGATGAACCTCGCCTGGCATCGTCCCTGTACTGGGGAGGCATGGGGGAGAAAGTTGCCCGTGCTGTGATGGTGGCGCAGTATTGCACCACATGCGGTCCTGTGCTGGTTTACAATGGTCAGGAAGCTGGAGAACGGGCAGAGGGACCCGGCGGCTACGGCGGAGATAATGGTCGCACCTCCATTTTCGACTATACCTCGCTGCCACGCCTGCAGCGCTGGGTGAACGGCGGCGCGTATGATGGTGCTCTGCTGACTCCTGATGAACAACAGTTTCGCGCCTTTACCGGGCAGTTGCTCACGCTGTTGCAGCACCCGGCGCTCGCCAAGGGGGGATTCTATGGGCTGAACTGGGCGAATCGTGAAACGCCGGATTTCGGACGCCGACCGGGGGATGCGGCATCCGGTCATTTGCTCTACGCTTTCCTGCGCCATTATCGCAAGGCAAAATCGACCCTGCTGGTGGTTTGCAACATGAACCCCAGCGAGCCAGCCCATGTGCATATCCATGTGCCGCAGAACGCGCGGGAATGGGTGGGCAAGAAGCCGGGTGTGTACCATTTTGTCTCGCTGCTGGAGACCAGCTCTCCCATTGTGGAGACCGATGCTGAGACTCTGGAAATCCACGGATTGCCAGTGGATGTACCCGCGGGCGGTGCTCTTGTTCTAGAATGGTGCTGAAGCGGTCTCCTTCTCCGGATTTTCACGCTTTTTTTGCGGAAATTCGCGCTGTTTTATGCTTGCTAGGCGGGGGCGTTTGTGGCAAAATAGACAAGCAATGTATGGGCATGTAATCATAACCGGAGCGTCCTCGGGATTTGGAATGGCATTTGCACGGCGGCTTGTGGGCGAGTGTGCACACATGGTGCTCGTTGCGCGCCGCAAAGAGGTACTGGAGGAGCTGGCTGATGAACTGAAAGCTGCCAATTCATCGCTGAAAGTCACAGTCGTGGACTGTGACCTGGCTTCGCAGCGTGCCCGAGAGCGCCTGATTCAGACGCTGGAGGGGTTGCCTGCCGGAAAGACCCTGCTCATCAACAATGCCGGGCTGGGCGATTATGGTGAATATAAGAGCAGCTCGCCCAAGCGCAACCACCAGATGCTGCATGTGAATGTGCTGGCGGTGGCGGAGCTGACTCGTGCCGTGCTGCCTCGCCTGGAGGAGCAGGGTGGTGGTATTATCAACATCGCCTCGCTGGCGGCAGATTTGTTTATCCCGGATTTCGCCATATATGCCGCTTCGAAGGCGTTTGTTGCTTCGTTCACAGAAGCAATCCGTCTGGAGATGCGCAAAGCCGGGGTGCCGGTGGTAGCAGTATGTCCGGGGCCGGTGCATACCGGGTTTGGAGATGTAGCTCGCCGCCAGGGCTGCACGAATGGGTATTCTTCTTTCAAGAAATGGGTCTATACCAGCATTCCCACGGTGGTGAATGGCGCACTGGATGCCCTGAAACACAACAAACCTCGTTATTATCCCTCGCGCCGCATCCGTTTGATTGGCTGGCTGCTGCGCAATACGCCGCTGGGGCTGCTGCGTCTGGTGATGGGGCTGCGCCCCCGTAAGGTTGAGGCAATTAAGGAACAATAAGCCGTTTTTCTCCATGAAGCAACTGTTTCATCGTAAGCATAAGATAAAGATTTTCACCTGGTTCCGCGGGGGGCTGCTCCTGGTGCTGCTGCTGGCAGCCGGGGCGCTTTATACGCCCTATCCCGCAGAGCTGGTCAAGGCGCTCTCTGGCGAGGCGAAACCAACCAAGAAGAAAAAGAAGCGTAAGAAGCCGCAGACCCCGCCCCAGGCTCCTGCTGAGCAGTCTCCCGCATTGCCGGCACCTCATGCGGCGGACGCCGATGATGATGAGGAAGTGGTGGTGGAGCCCTGGGCTCCGGAGGATGCTTTCACGATGCCGCAGATTGTGCTGCCTCCGTTCCCACCCGCGCTTCCGGAGCGCGTGGAACCCGGCAAATACGATCACATCAGCAAGATGGTACCGGGGTTGTCTGTGCATAGCGCTGTGCAGTTTGAACCTGGTGCTACAGCCAGCCAGGAACGCGACTCTGCATCGGCTTACCAGCTGCGCGTGGCGTTGAGCCTCAGCCTGCCGACCGCGGCCGATGGAGAGAGCCTCAAGAAGGCTAACCCGCAGCTTCCAGAGCTTTTCTCCAAGTATTCGGAGCTCATGTCGGGGGCTAAGGTTTCGCCCTGGTATCATTCCATTTACCTGCACAAGCAGAATCACATGCGCAAGAATGCGGCTACACTTTCCCGCATGCTGGACAGACACAATTATTTTGATATCGATACCATTCTGGAGATTGCGGCACCAGGCACAAATCGTAAGCTGCTGTGGATGCAATCTGATATGGATGTCGTTTCAGATGGCTCGGATGGTGACCGCCTGCCGGATATGCCGGAAAAAGTGAAGAACAGCGATAACTACCAGCCGATGACCTCTTACCGCTGGCGGAAACTGGGAATGACGCCGAATCCTCTGCTGCCGCACTGGCAGGAACGTGTCAAGAAGCTTAGCAAGGATAAAGACGCCAATGCTTCCTCTCTGGAGTATGCCAAAAATGTGGTACATGACCTCAAGAAGTACAGCTTCCTGCTGGCGGAGTACGATTCGTTTGTGGTAGTGCCGCTGGCATTTAAGAATGGGGGAAATGCCGATTACCGCCCGCAGCTTGGTGACTATGCAGCCGTGGTGGTGGGGAATCGCATCTTCCCGGCCATTGTGGGCGACTTTGGTCCGCGTCACAAGGCTGGCGAGGCCTCGTTGCGCCTGGCTCGCCTTATTAACTCGAAGGCTACTCCCTTTGCTCGTCCTGTTTCGGACCTGGGGGTGAGTTACATTATTTTCCCGGGAACCAAAGAACCTGAGCACGGCCCCATAGACTGCAACCGGCTCAATACCCGCGTGCAGGAGTTGCTTAACGAGATGGGTGGCCTTACTCCGTCGGCGCAGTTCCAACAGGTAGAAGATCTCCTGGCTCCGAAGGCTTCACCTGAGCCGCAGCTCCAGCCTGCATCCTGATAATTTTTTAGATACTTATGATAGCTTTTCTTCGTGGTACCGTAGCCGATGCGCTGCCCCAGTGTCTGGTGGTGGATGTGAATGGCGTGGGGTACGAGGTGACGGTGCCTCTCTCTACTTTTGACCAGCTTAACCCGGTTATCGGGCAGGGCATCATGCTCAAGATTCACATGCATGTGCGCGAGAATGCCCAGGTGTTGTACGGTTTTGCCACAGATGCCGAACGCGATATTTTCCGCCTGCTGATTGACCGTGTGAGCGGTATTGGACCTGCTACGGCTATTGCTATTCTGAGCAGCTTGAATGTCAATACTTTTAAACAGGCTGTGGTGCAGGGGGATGTGCAGGCTGTTGCCCGCGCCAAGGGGGTGGGCAAGCGCACCGCCGAACGCATCATTCTGGAGCTGAAGGATAAGATTGGTGTGGCTTCCACCTGGGAGGCGCAGCAGCAGGGTACAACTACCCAGGCCGCTTCGGATGCAGAACTGGCCATGGTGGCGCTCGGCTTCAAGCAGGCCGAGGCTCGCAAGTGCATTGTGAAACTGCTGAAGGATAATCCGCAGTCCAGCACGGATGAACTCATTCGCGGCGCGCTGCGGCAGCTGAGTTGATGGCATGGATATAGCGTTGCTCAAGGCGGTTTCGCGCTCGTTTTATCTGAGCATGGTGTGGCTCCCGCCCGCCATGCGGCGCGGTATTGCCCTGGGGTATATGCTGGCGCGAGCTACCGACAGCGTGGCTGATACCTCCACCGCTGCACCGGAACGGCGTATTGCGGTGCTGCGGCAGATGGGCGAGGCCATTGCCGGAGACTTGCCGGTAGATGAACAGACTGATTTGCTGCGGGTGCTGCGAGGAGAAATGGCAGATGCACAGACTAAGGAGAGCGAGGCTGCCTTGCTGCGCCGCTTCGATGAATGCCTAGAGCTGCTGCAGCAGGTAAGCCCGGAGGAGAAAGTATTGCTGCGCCGCGTGCTGTCCACTATCGTGGAAGGCCAGCTGTGGGATTTGACTTATTTTGCTGATAAGACTCAGGTGGAATCCGATGAGGAAACCCGCCGCTATACCTATATGGTAGCTGGTTGTGTGGGCGAATTCTGGACGGAGCTGGGACTTGCCACCATGGGAAAGGCGTTTTGCCCGCCAGAGCGCCGCAATATCATGGTGGCCGCCGGAGTCCGCTATGGCCGGGGCCTGCAGCTGGTGAATATTCTGCGCGACCGGGCGGAGGATGCAGCCCGCGGCCGCTCGTATCTTTGCAGCAAACCGGAAATTTGGCAGGGGCGCGCCCTGCGTTATCTGGAGGATGGTCTTGATTATGCCCGCCGCCTGGGGGGATTCCGGCTGCGTTTTACCGCTATGCTGCCCGCTCTGCTGGGAATCAAAACCCTGCGGCTGATGGCTCAGCGCGCAGGGGAAGAAAAGGTGAAAATCTCACGCAGGGTGGTATATGCCACACTGCTTCAGGCAGCCTGGCTCAGCGTGTGGCGGCGAGCTTCTTGAGCTTCTTGGATAGTGTAATCTTAGCGGCAGAGGAAACGCGATCCACGAAAAGGAAGCCGTCCAGGTGATCGCATTCGTGTTGCAGGCAGCGAGCCAGCAGCCCCCCGCAATCCAGCATCAGTTCGCTGCCATCCAGCAGCGTCAGGCGGGCGCGCACATGGTCGGGGCGGGAAACATTCGCGCGAATACCGCGCACGCTCAGACAACCTTCGGTAAAGAGTTCCTGCTCGCCGTAGGGTTCAAGCTCCGGGTTCACGAAAGCCAGGGGCATGATGCTGCGCATGGGCTTCTGCTCGCCATTCACCGTAATCATTTCCGGTTCCTCGCCTTCTTCTTCGTCCTCGGGAATATCGATGACTACCAGGCGGATATTGACCCCCACTTGGGGCGCGGCCAGACCGATACCCTCTGTGGCGTACATGGTTTCCACCATGTTCTCCACCAGGTTCTTGAGATCATCCGTAATTTTTTCCACAGGCGCACTCACAGCGCGCAGTACAGGGTCTCCATATTGTCTAACGTTCAGCAGCATGACGGTAAAATTGTTGTGCGGATGTACCGCAGGTGCTTTATTCTGCTGGCAAAACACTTTAAAGTCAAGCTCAAACTCAGACAAAACCGCCTGTTATACGAAGGTAACAGGCGGTTGAAGAAGTCGCTGTTGAAAAATTATCAGGTTTCTGGGGCCTCCGCCTTCTTGGGAGCAGGAGCCTTTTTACCCTTCTTGCCACCCTTGCGGGGCTGGGGCTTGGTTGCCGGCTCAGGGGCAGAATCGCCCTTGGGATACCAGACGGCGTTATCGCTGGTCACGACAATGTAGCCCTGTTCCAGCAGCCATATCATATCGGCTACATAGGGGGCGTGGGCATCCGTAGCAGCTTGGGTGGTGGTTTCATCGCTGCCGGCGGGGACCCCGCTGAGCTCGGCAAACATAGCATCTGCCTTCTTGCCGGAGTTCTTCTTTGCCCAGTTCATGATAGCCATCATGCGGTCTGCCAGTACGGTCCCCTCGGGCAGGGCTCGAACGCGGCTGGGACCTGTAAAATGGTTGCCGTGCCATTTGTAAATGGGCAGGTGGTGGCGAGCCATGCCGTGGCAGAGGTTCGGTATGAGCATCTGCGGGAACCGGCGGGTCTTGTCGGAAAGAATGGCCATGTGCGCAGCAATACCGGGGGAAAGCACAGCACGCGGTGTGGAACCGTTGATGAATACCTTGTCCACCACCTCATATACACTGCTGTAGTGGTTAGCCATGAAGTCAGTCTCTACGGCTTTCTGGTCTTCCAGCACGGTATCTGTTGCGCCTTCGCGCGTGGGTTTCCAGACGGTCTTGCGGCTTACCTCCTTTACCCAGGCGGCTACAGTTTCCTCGTTCTTGTCTACCGAGATGCGATTCTTGAACACATCCAGCGGCATGGTGGAATACTTGCTGCGGTAGAGGTTCATGAGCGCGGCCTGGTAACCGTGCCAGGTAACGGGGCCAATGAGCTCGCCTCCCATGCTGCATACAGCTACTGCGGTAAAGGTGCCCTTGGGGGCTTCTACCTCAATTTCTTCCTTGGTGTACAGCTTTGCAAACCAGGGCGCCTTCCAGAGGTAGGCTGTGGCTTCGGCCTCGGTGAGCCAGCAGGCCTGGTCACCCTTGGTGGAGTGGATGAGCATGGAGCCGTTCTCCATTTTCATGAATACGAGGTCATAGCGGGCTTTGTCGCCCATGACGACGCGAGCCAGATCAATGAGGGGAAGGGCTCTTTTCTGCTTTTGAATGTTTGTGGCAAAGAGTTCCAGAATGCTGTTGGCCGGGCGCAGCTCTACACGGAATCCTTCCGCTGGTGCCGGCAGCTCGCGCTGGGGTTTCGGCTCGCGGCGGAATTCACGCTTCTGCGGGCGTTCTCCACTGCTGCGCGGTGCGGCAGAATCGCGGCGCTCGCGGTTGAATGGTCGGCGCTCACCGCCGTCTTTACCGCGGCGGGGTTTGCCTTCGCGGGTGGGTCGCTCGGTGTAGGAGGGGCTGCTGGCTGCACCTGGGCGTGCCCAGGCCGGCCCGAACTGAAAATCTGCCAGGTCTGACAGATTGAGGGAATTGGTGTTCCCCTGGCTCTTTTCTTCCTTCATTGGTGTAAATTTGGTAACTGCCGATTAGAGTACCTCTAAACGCCCATCATTGCAATCATTTTTTGTGCTTTCCAAGCGAAAAATTAAGGGAAATTAAGGGAAGCGAGGGATTATTCCTCTCCGAATTCCATACCGAGCAGACAGATGTCATCATCCTGTTGGGTGCTACCGGTAAACTGGTGTACTCCGGCCAGGGAAATGTCAATCATTTCGCGTATGCTCTGGGGCTTTCGCTGCTGTAGGAAATCCATGATGCGCGGCACGCCTATTTCGTCGCCCTCGGCGTTTTGTGCCTCGGTCAGCCCATCGGTGAAGAGTATGAGCTTCATGCCATTTTCCAGGCGGATTTCGCTTTCTCTGAATTGGGCTTTTTCCATGAGACCCAGCGCCGGGGTGCGAGGAATTGCTGGTTGGAATGGCTTTTCATCTGCCGGCATTACAATGGGTGCCGGGTGACCGGCGCTGGCCAGGGTGAGGCGACGCCGGTCGAGATCCAGATAAACATAGCAGGCCGAAGCAAACATGGTGATGTTGGCTTTATCGAAGATGCGGAACATCTGGCGGTTCAGCGAGGAAAGAAGCAGGGCTGGTGTATCGGCTAGGTTGGAAACCTGCTCCATGAGCCCTCGCAGCATCGAGGCAATGAGTGCTGCGCGCACGCCGTGCCCCATCACATCGCATATCAGCATGCCTACGCCGCTCTGTCCAACCGGGAAAACCTCGAAACAATCGCCGGCCACACCTGCTGAGGGCATGTAGACATGGTGGAATCGGGCGCGGCGTACGCCGCCGTCATCCAGTATCCATTCCCGGTCGGGAATGTTGAGAGGCTGGAGTGCCTGCTGTACCTCGCGTGCCAGGTTGATTTCTTTTTCCAGCGCCTTGTTTTTCTCATCAAGCTGTTTAGCCAATTGCTGGTAGCGCTGCTGGGTCTGGATGAGGCGTGTCACATCGCTGGAAATGCCGACAATGCCTTTTACTGTGCCATCTGCCGCGTACCACGGGAACTTGGAGACTCGCCCCCAGGTGGATTTGCCGCCTTTCCATTTTTCGTGGTGTATGCGGTTGGTGATGGGCTTGCCTGTGGCCATGATTTCGGCTTCTTCGGCACGGGCAACTTCGCACATTTCGGGGGCAAAGAAATTGCTGTCGCGACTGCCGATAAGGTCGGAGGGGGTGCGCACCTTCATCTTTCTGGCCGTGGCTTCGTTGGCAATCACGAAGCGGGATTCCCGGTTTTTGAAATAGATGTTATCGGGCAGATAGTTAATGAGCGTGCGGAAGAGGTCGCGGTCTTCCATGGCGTGCAGGTCTGCCATTTTGCGGCGGGTTATGTCCACCCAAACGCCGACCAGCCGGCTTGGCTTCTTGTCAGCATCGTATTCCAGAAGTCCGTTGATACGAACCCAGCGCCAGCCTCGGTTGCGTTGGTTGAGCAGGCGAATCTCCACGCGCAGCGGGTTGTACGTGGGGCGGTCAATATAGCGCTTGACTGTGGTGGTGAAAAAGCTGACGTCTTCCGGATGAATGGTTTTTTCCGGCTCGGTGAAGATGTTGGGCGCCCAATCCTGCATGCTCATGCCCATCATTTTCACGCACTGCTCAGTGTAGAAAATTTCATCATTTTCAAACAACCAGCAGAATACGCCTTCCTCTGCGGCGCGAAGTGCTTTGCGAACCATATCCCACACAAAAACTCCGGGAACGGTCCGCTTGGCATTATTCTGCTCTGGCGCTTCACTCATTGCTTCATAACATACCCGCTTTTGCGGGTAATTTCAAGCAGAATCGTGGGGGGTGAAGAAATTTGATTCCTTTTTTTCGTGGATGGTGCGGGGAGTGGTGTGGGGATGATTCTTTTATGGAATTGACGCATTGCGCGCTTGCACGTGCAGAGTGGTGTGGTAGAATGAGGCGCGTTGTGAGGTTGCTGCGAACGTTAGTTTATGGGATGATGACCCTGCTGGTGGCAGGGTGTGGAGACTCGCGTAGTTCGGCAGAGCGGGCGGCAGAAAAGGGAATTTTAATTGTGGGGAATAACCAGGAACCGCTTAGTCTGGACCCGCACAAGGCAACTGCGGTGGCTGATGGTAAGATTATTGCAGCGTTGCTGGAGGGGCTGGTGCGCCCTGATGCGCAGGATGAGACGCGCATTCACCCAGGCATGGCTGAGCGCTGGGAACACAATGCCGATGCAACGGTGTGGACTTTTTATTTGCGCGAGGCTTATTGGAGCGATGGAAAGCCTGTGACGGCGCATGATTTCGTGTATGCGTACCATCGCTTGCTGCACCCGGAGTTTGGTGGCAAGTATGCAGAGATGCTGTACCCGCTTCGGCATGCGGAGGCGTTTAACCGCGGAACCCGCACCTGGGAGGAGGTCGGGGTGAAGGCGCTCGACGACCGCACGTTGCAGCTTTCGCTTACCTGGTCAACGCCGCATCTGTTACATTTGTTGCTGCATTTTACCTGGTGCCCGGTGCCGTCACATGCGGTGGAGGCGCACGGCGGTATGCTGGACCGCCGTAGTTTGTGGAGCCGCGTGGAGAATTGGGTGGGGAATGGTGCGTATGTGCTGGATTCTCACCATTTCAATGATTATCTGTATGTGGCAGCGAATCCGCGTTACTGGCGCGCAAATGAGGTGCGCAATCGCGGTATTCGTTTTCTGCCGATTGTGAATGGATATACGGAAACGCGTATGTTCATGGATGGTAAGTTGCATATTACGAACAATGTGCCGCCGGAGTTGCTGAGCGTGGCCAGGAAGCAGCGCCCCGAAGCCTATTGCCAGGATACTTATTACTGTACAATTTTTTATCGTTTGAACACGAAGCGTCCACCGCTGGATGATGTGCGGGTGCGCCGGGCGCTGGCGCTGGCGATTGATCGCGATTCCCTGGTAAATGATGTGGTGCGTGGCGCGGGACGGGTTGCTTCGTGTTTTACGCCGCCTGGTGCAGGGTACGACAATTCTTTTGTTTTTGCTCCGCATGAGGAACGGGTGGAATTGGCTCGGCGCTTGCTGACAGAGGCTGGTTTCCCGGGGGGAGCGGGGTTCCCTACGCTGGAGATTATGACTACCAGCCGCGATGTGCAGCGTATCATGGCTGAGACAATTCAGGCCATGTGGCAGCGGGAGCTGGGAATTCATGTGGAAATCCGCGCTTGCGAGTGGACGGCCTATAAGGCGGCGCAGCAGAATGGTGAATATGATATTTCATCCTCATCCTGGAGCGGAGATTATCTTGACCCAGCCACGTTTGTGGAGCTGTGGCGCAGCGGCGGCGGTAATAATTGCACTGGCTGGGGAAGCCCGGCGTTTGATAAGGCACTTAACGAGGCTCGCCATGCCGGCACGTCGGAAGCCCGGTTGGCATGTCTTTGCCAGGCAGAAATCCTCATGCTGGAGGCGCAGCCTGTTATTCCGTTGTATTGGAGCGAGCGTACGTATTTGAAGTCTCCGGCGGTGGAGGGGTGGTACCCGCTGCTGTTGGATAATCACCCTCTGGATGCTGTGCAGGTCAAGCCATGATAAAGCTACTTTTCAAGAGACTCGGGCAGGGATTCCTCGTGATTTTTGTACTCCAGACGATTACTTTTTTCCTGGTGCGGCTGCTGCCGGGAAATCCTTTCCTGGGCGAGCGAAAGCTGCCGGAGCATGTAATGGCTCAGCTGAATGCTCTCTATGGGTTGGATCAAAGTGCCCTGGTTCAGTATGGGAACTACTGGAAAGGAGTTATCTGCTCTGGTGATTTCGGCCCCTCTCTGGTGCGAGAGGGAGTGCAGGTGGCAGATATTATAGCACAGGCCTTCCCGGTGTCGCTGGCGGTGGGTGTGCTGGGTATGGGAATTGCGATTGTGGTGGGTATTCCTTCGGGGATGATGGCAGCCTATTGGCGTAACCGCTGGCCCGATGCGCTTTTCATGCTGCTGGCTATGGCGGGTATTTGTATTCCTGCATTTGTGATTGCTCCGCTTTTCGGCCTGAGCCTGGGCATGCATGTGCCGGGGCTGAGTGTGGCCGGGTGGGACGACCCGCTGTGTGCGGTGCTGCCTGCGCTGACTCTGGGGCTTATCAATGCTGCGTATATTGCGCGTCTGACCCGCGGTGGCATGGTAGAGGTCCTTTCTGCCGATTTCATTCGCACGGCGCGCGCCAAGGGGGTGCGGGCAGGGCGCCTTTTGTTTGTACATGCGTTGCGCAGTGGCCTGCTGCCGGCGGTGTCGTATCTTGGGCCTGCATTTGCGGCTCTTATTACTGGTTCGTTTGTGGTGGAAACCTGTTTCCAGGTGCCTGGCATGGGGCTGCATTTCGTGAATGCCACGACCGACCGTGATTATTTCCTGATTCAGGGTCTGGTGTTTTGCTATGGTTTGTTGATTGTGATTGCCAACCTTGTGGTGGACCTGGTGCTGGTCGCCCTTAATCCCCGCCTGCGTTCGCAGGGTGCTGCATGATGAAGATGAACTACGAACAAGGAAATTCGCTGTGGAAGGATGCCCGCCGGCGCCTGCTACGTAACCGCGCGGCCATGGTGTCTCTGGTTTTCCTGCTGCTGATGGCCTTTGCCTGTTTTGTGCTACCGCTTTTCCCCTGTATTGCCAACCCGAATGCTACGAATTTGACCAACATTGGGGCTGATTGCAGCTGGGTACACCCCTTTGGTTCGGACCAGCTGGGGCGCGATTTGCTGGCTCGGGTTCTTTATGGCGGGCGTATTTCGCTGCTGGTTGGCGTGGTGGCCACGGTGGTTTCGTTTATCATCGGGTTGAGCTATGGGTTGGTTTCCGGTTACGTTGGCGGGCGGGTGGATGCGCTGATGATGCGTACGGTGGATGTTCTCTTTGCTCTTCCGTTTATTGTGCTGGTAATAGTGTTTTCGCTGAGCATTGAGGAACCCAGCCGCGAGCTTACCAACTGGGTGGTGGAAACCACCGGCTGGAGCCGCGAGAGTGTGGCTCCTATTTTGGGGCTTGTGCCTCTCTTTATTGCTATTGGTGCGCTGGGGTGGCTTACGCTTGCGCGCATTGTGCGTACGCAGACGCTGGAAATAAAAGCTCAGGAATATGTGCTGGCGGCCCGCTCGCTGGGCTTGGGACACTTGCGTATTCTTTTTTGCCACATAGCGCCCAATCTGCTGGGTACGGTGGTGGTGTATACCACGCTGGCTGTGCCGGGAATCATGCTCACGGAAAGCACGCTGTCATTCATCGGCCTGGGGGTGCGTGCGCCTAATTCCTCCTGGGGTACTCTTATTAAGGAGGGCGCTGATCGTATGGAGGCCAGCCCGGAGTTGTTGCTCTTTCCTGCGCTGTTTTTCTGTCTGACTCTTCTGGCTCTGAATTTCCTGGGCGATGGCTTGCGCGATGCTCTCGACCCCAAAGCTGCTAAGGATTAGCCAGAGTAAGGAGAAGCTGCTGATTCTCGCTTTCTGAATGAAGAAGCCATTTTGCGAGGTGCAAAATGGCTTCTGTGATGAAAGCTGGCGGCAATGTCACTTCTTTTCTGCCAGACCGAAGAAGATGAAGATGATAGCAGAAATGGCCATGACAAATGGGTAGAAGAGGTAGGGAATGATGGCAAAGGCTGAGATGCCTGCCAGAGCCGAACCCATGAGAAGCTGTGCACCATAGGGCAGAATACCCTGGATGACACAGGAGGCAGTGTCTAGTAAGCTGGCGGAGCGCGGCGCGGAGATGCCGTATTTCTGTGCCACGCTGCGGGCGATGTTACCAACGGCGACAATGGCTACGGTGTTGTTGGCCGTGCAGAAATTAGCCAGCGCTGCCATAAGGGCTATGCTGCACTCGGCCCCTCGACGTCCGCGGATGCATGCGGTGAGCCCCCTGACAATGTAGGAGAGCCCGCCGTTAAAGCGGATGAGTTCGAGCATGCCCGCTGCCAGGAGCGTGACGATGATGAGCTCTCCCATGCCGGTCATGCCGGTCCCCATGGCACTCACCCAGTCCATGGAATTGAATTGAGATGTGCAAAGCACAACCGCCCCGGTGGAGATGATGCCGAGAATGAGTACCTTCATGACGTTGATGCCGCAGAGCGCCGTGCCTAGCACAAGCAGGTAGGGAAGCACTTTGACCCATTCTACCTTCTGGGGAACTTCTACCGGCGCAAGATTCCAGCCCAGTGCCACATACAGAGCCAGCACCAGCAGTGCAGCTGGGAATACGATGGCAAAGTTGGCCTTGAATTTATCCTGCATGGCGCATCCCTGTGTACGGGTGGAGGCAATGGTGGTATCGGAAATAAAAGAGAGGTTGTCGCCAAAGAAGGCACCGCCGATAACTCCGCCTGCCATGAGCGCCAGCGGCGCGCCTGCCTTGTCTGCCAGACCGACAGCAACGGGCATGAGCGCTACAATGGTACCCACAGATGTGCCGATGGAAAGAGAAATAACACAGGCTGCCAGGAATACGCCGGCCAACACCATGTTGGCGGGGAGAAGGGATAGGGTGAGGTTTACCGTGGCATCGACCGACCCGATGTACTTGGCAGATTGGGCAAAGGCTCCTGCCAGCACAAAAATCCACACCATCATCATGATGTTGCTGTGCGCGGCACCCCGGGAAAAACGCTCGATGCGTTCATTGAAGCTGCGCGGACGACAGACGATGAATGCCCAGGTGCAGGCCGCCATGAACGCGACGGTAACAGGCATCTTGTAAAAGTCTCCCACCACAACAGAGGTGGTGACATAGAGCAGGAAGAATACCAGCAGAGGACTGAGAATCCACAGCCCGCGAGCCTGCGATATGCAGGGAATTTCTTTTTCTGTTTCAGAAATCATGCTGGAGGCGAGTTTAGCAGGAGAGCCCCGGAATGTCAAAGAAAACTGCTGGAAATACCTGGCTGAATTGCAAGACCAAATGCGACAATAGGAGTTTTTTCTTCTGATTAAGCGGCAAATTTGATAAAATGAAGGTTTTCGATGCGTGCCTTTGTGCGTGCAGATTGTCCGTTGAAGATACGACGTGGATAACGATTCATCC
>JAZNIZ010000063.1:0-21455 GCA_045577775.1 Akkermansia sp.
TGAGACGCAAGCGCAAACTTGCTGCTTGGAATACGGCAGAATTGGAACGTATCCTCTTTGGTTTACCGGGCGAAAATAATTAAATCCAGCGCTTTACTCCTTTATTGCCCTTTTGTCATATTCCTAATGCGTCTGCCCTGAAAAAAAATGCAAAAAAGTTGACTTTTTGCAAAGGTGTTGTAGAATACCTCCAGCGAGGTGGGTCTAAAGGGCAACCTTTGGACGCTACATCTGGTGTAGCGAAAAAACCACATTTTTTATTTGACCCCGGATGCGTTATGTCTCCGGGGTCATCTCATATAATGCCATGAGCCAGATTTTCCGCACATTCGAACAACAAGCTGATTTGCTAATTCAGAGAGGTATGCACAGTTCTCGTGGATTAGATAAAACGCAACTTAAAGCTCAAATTGAAGAGCGTTTGAAGTATATCAACTATTACAGGCTTTCTTCATATTGGTCAGTTGCTTTTTCGGGAAATACTCCCAAAAGCTTCCATCCCGGTACCTATTGGGAGGACGTAATAGCGAGGTACATGTTTGATAGGAGACTGAAGCAAATAGTGTTCGATGCTATATCTCGCATTGAAGTTGCGATGCGCACGCAATTAGCCCATCATTGGGCGAAAGAGACGCAGAGCGTATCCCCCCAGCGAAGCAGTAATCATTATTCTCCGTCCTTTAGGGTCGGCAATTTCCTTTCTACCGTAGACACTTACTATAAGGATAATCAATCAGAAGAGGCTATATATTATCGTAAGCAATACAAAGACGTAAGAACTCTTCCTGTTTGGATATTTATAGAGTTCACCACGTTTGGCAATCTGCTGAAGCTGATGACCATGGGGTTCAAGAGCTCTTCCCAAATCGTGAACGAAGTTGCTACGAATATGGGATTCTCGGGAGATAGCGGATTCTTTTTGTCTGGCATTGCTTTACTCAAAGATATACGGAACACCTGCGCACATCAATCTCGTGTTTGGAATAGACGGTGGCTCAGCCGAAAGGGGGCAAGCGTCTTGAAATGTAGCCAAAATCCGGCGTGGGGATTAAACTGGGATGCACGCAACAAGACTTGGAGTAACACGTCCCAAGGCGACACCTTGATTACACAGACGGAATCCACAGCAGCTGCTTTAACCTTTTGCTATCAAATTATTAAAACAATAGCTCCGCATAGTAATTGGAAATCTCGGTTGATAGAACTGCTTACAGACTCGGATTCTTCTATTGGAAGCATTTACAAACATCTGGGATTCTCTAATTCTCATTGGATGGAGCATCCTCTTTGGCAATAAGCTAACCATACGCGACCCTTTGAGCCTCAACTGTGACCGGGCGAGGTTTCTTTTTTTGACATCCCCGCAGGGGTATGTTTACGTACATTCTCAATCGTTTGAAGGAGCGCTCCACATGGCTGGGGCTGATAGCACTTGCTACCGCTTGCGGGGCAAGTATTGCCACGGAGCTGACCGAGTCTATCATCACGGTTGGCGTGTCTCCGGCAGGTCTGGTTGGCGTAGTAACCAAGGACAAGGAGGACGACAATGGCTGAATCACTTGCCGATATCAAGAAAGGCCGCAAGTTCCGGCAGCGCATGTTGCGCTTTGCCGGGTACTATGCTATAGCTTGTTCAGCTCATCTATATACGCAGGGCGCCGCATGTAGGCAACGCGCAGGTTTGTAACCATGACATCAGCCAAGATTTTAGCACCGGGCAAGGTGGAGAACCGTCGGATTTTTGTAACGACACTCGCATATTCCGAGCGCTTGTCTGCGCGGTGTGCTTCGTTGTCGATTTCATTATATCCCTTTTGCAACAGCTTTTCGTGGTATTCTTCCGGTAGTAGAGCCATATACTGTTGCAACATCTGCAGAACATTGTACCGCGTTGCCATTATAGCCTTGTAGAGCAGGGGGTAATCATGTTCCTCCGCATAAATACGAGCCATAAACTCCATGCTGCATTTCTCGCAACCCTCTGCCACTACCAGCTTGTATTGCTCCGGCCATTCAGCAGGGGGTATCAGAGCCTTGAGTTTTGGATAATAGTCAAACCCATTCCATTGATTCAACATTATATGGCGGTATGCTTCTATGAGCTTTTGCGTATCGTTCAATCGGAGCAGAAAGCGTATACGCCGTTCCTCAATGTCGGCATTCCCGCAGCGGTGCGCGCTAGCCAAATCCAGCAGGTTTAATGCGGCGTAATCGTCATGCAGCTCATAGAGCCGATTCAACTCTGCGTCCAGGACCGAACGGTAGCGAAGGTTGCAGCGGATAACTGCCAGGGCTTCTGCCGCTCGACCGAACTGCCTCAGCAATGAAATATGCTTATGCACCAGTTCTTCGCAGACCTGCCCCTCTGCGGTAAGTCTTTCGATAGTGTTCAGCGCCTCTTCAGGGCTTTGAGTGCGGGTGAGGTAACTCATGAAAAAGGCATCCGTCAACCCCTCCACATACTCCATGATTTCTGATTTTGCCAATACTTGCAAGGTATCGTAAAGGGCTCGCTTCTCCTGTACAGGTACATCGGGGTGCTCAGCCCATTCCAGCAACAGGGCATCGCAGGCTCGCGCCGCCTGGTTAATATCTACTTCATGCTCTGCATAAAAATCATCGATGTGTTCTTTCAATAAACGGTAAAATTCTACTATGGGTGCTGCAACAACGGTTGGCATCCCGGCTTGTAATTTTTCGCGCAGCGTCACCACCAATTGCACCATTCCCTCTTCCAGTCTAATCCAATCCACGCCGTAATCGTCGTAGTGACGCCAACGATTATTGCCCCGATATTTCGACTCTGTCAGCCCAAATAATCGCCGGACTTCATCAACATACACGGAGGATTCAGTAATAAACGCACCATATTGTTTCGTGAGCCATTGGCTCAGCTTCACGGCAAATGAAACATCAGCGTCGGCTTGCTGTTGCACAAACTCCCGCAACTCTTCTCCCTCTGCCAAGGGGAGCAATTCTGTTATTACCCCATCCGGTTTGTTATTCATAATGCGTCTGTTTCACATATTGGCTCTCTTGTGGGCACGTATTTTCCCAATAATATCTTTTATTTCCTGATACAGTTTTTGAATCCGCTTGACGATAGGGGCAGAGGGCGTGGCTGCTCCGCTGCTCCACTTGGATACGCGGTTTGCTGTGGTGGATAATTGCCGCGCCAGTTCCGTGAAATCCCATTGTGTGTATTTTTGGATGTAGCGCAGTTGTTCCATCGGCGTTTTCGGTGTTCGGGTGGATGGAGCGGGAGATTCTTTGCCGGCGGAGCTTTGTTTGCGTTTTGGCGTGTTATTTTTCGGTTCCGGTTGTGGTTCTGTAGTCCACAAGGCGGCATCCACCAACTCGACGCCAAAGAGTGCGGCTAAATCCCTCTCCCCCAGTTCGGAGGCGGCGGCTTGTGTCAATGTCTCTTCTGCCCGGTCGGTCAGTACAGTGGCATCCAGCCCGCGTAGGGTGAACAACAGTTCGGGCTGAGTGTCCAAGCGATTTCCCACGCCGTACAATACAGCAGCCTGGTGTTTGCAGAAATCGGCATAATCCGGGCAGGAACATGTGTGTTTTACCTCTTTCACCCGGGGGAAAAGTCCCTCTCTTGTATCTGTAAGAGCCGCCATCAGGGTAGCGGGGAGTTTACCTTGGAGCAAATCCAGCAGCGCCAGAGACTCTGCTTCCCGGAACAAGGTTTCAATCTTTTCTTTGCGCGCCCCGTTCAGGCAGGCTATCTCCATGCGCACTTCATAGGGGGTGGGTGTTGAGCCTGTAACCAGGGCTGTAATAAGCCCCTTTTCTATGCGCAGATCCACCACGGCACCGCTGCGCACATAGCTTTTACCCCGAGGTATGCGGTTAGAGTAGTCGGAAAAGGATTCCAGGTGCTTACACCAGGCCTTGCCCCAGACGGAGCGGGCTATCTGCGTGCCCTCTATGAACACCGGCGATAAATCCGGGTATTTCTTCCGGAGCTTTGCGAGAGCCTTCTGCGCCCGAGCCTTGCGCTCGGCAACAGAAACATACTGCGGGAAACCGTAAGAATCGTACATTGTTATTCAGCCGTTATGGAGTTATGCGCAAAAGATACGAAGTCTATCAGCTCCTCATTGCTCATCTCGGTAAGCAGTTTTTCTGCGCCTTCGGACAGTATGGAATCTGCCATATTCTGCTTAGTATCAATAATGGAGTCTATTTTTTCTTCCAGCGTGCCGGTGCATACAAACTTGTGTATAAGCACATTGCGGTGCTGGCCGATGCGGTAGGCACGGTCACTCGCCTGATTTTCCACAGCCGGGTTCCACCAGCGGTCAAAGTGCACCACATGGTTGGCGGCTGTCAGGTTCAACCCCGTGCCTCCGGCCTTCAGCGAAATCACGAAGAATGGCGGGCCGTTTTCTTGTTGGAAGTCTTCCACCAGTGCGGCACGCTTCTTCACCGGTGTGCCGCCGTGAAGCACCAATCCCTTGCGCCCGAAGCACGTTGCCAGGAAATCATGCAGCGGGGCACACAGCTCCCGGTATTGGGTGAAGATAAGCATCTTCTCCTGGCGGGCAGCCGCAGACTCCACCAGTTCTGCCAACCTCGCAAACTTGCCGGAGACCTTTGCATCATACGCTCCGGTTCCTATAAACTGCGCCGGGTGATTGCATATTTGTTTGAAGCGCGAGAGATAGGCCAGCACCAAGCCCTTACGCCGTATGGCAGGCAGCTCTTCATTCTCTAAATCCTTGCGCAATTGCTCCACGCAACGGGTATATAAGGCAGCCTGCCGCGCCGTAAGCGAGCAGTAGAGTTTTACCTCCGTCTTGTCAGGCAAATCGGTAATGATACGCTTGTCCGACTTAAGACGCCGCAGAATAAACGGTGCCGTGAGCTTGCGAAGCGGGGCGTAATGATTATCCAACGCACGCACAAAGGTGCGGAATTGAGTATGTTTACCCAACAAACCGGGATTAATGAAATCAAAGATACTCCACAAATCCCCCATGCTGTTCTCTACCGGGGTGCCGGTTAGTGCAATGCGGCGTGGTGATTTCAGCGCGCGCAACGCCCTGCTGCGGGAGCTTGCGGCATTTTTAATAGCCTGAGCTTCATCTGCTATCACAGCCGCAAATTCTACACAGTGCAGCATATCCTGCCGGGAAAGCATGCCATAAGTAGTCAGCACCAAGTCGTAAGACTTCAACATCTCGCTCTCTCCGTTTTTGAGCATTGCCTGCTCATGCCGGGATTGGGCAGACGGATGCAATACGCCCACACGCAGCCCGGGGGTAAACCGCGTGGCTTCTGCTTGCCAGTTGCGAATCAGCGTTGCCGGTACCACCAGTAGTGCCGGGCTGTCGTTCAGTACGCCTTCCGCTTTCCATAAGGCCAGCAGGGTGAGAGTCTGCAAGGTTTTGCCCAAGCCCATATCATCTGCCAGGCAAACACCGGCGCCCATATTCAGCATACGGTACATATAGCTCACCCCCTCATGCTGGTAGGGGCGCAGTATATCCCCCAAACCGAAGGGCATGCCCGGCAGGGGGGCGGCGGGAACACGGTCCGGATGGAGCAATTCCGCGAGCGATTGCCCGCAGGTGTATTCCACAGTTTCGTCGGCAACCGGCAGCCCGCCGGCCGCCTCCGGTACTCCGGCCAGCAAGCGCAATCCCTCTATCATGGTCAGCCCTTGTTGCCCCGCCGCTTTTTCGGCCTGTTTCCATTGGGAGAGCAACTGTTGAATCTGCTCTGCATCTGCCACCACCCACTCACCACGCAGCTGCACCAGCGCCCCCTTCGCTCTCAGTAAGCTTTGTAGCTCCGCGCGGCTCAGGGGCTCATCCCCCAATGCCGCTTGTACGGAAAACTCCAACAGAGAGGCTGCCCCCATTTTCACCTTGCCCGGGGTATCCAGTGAAATACGCAGTTTAGGCCGCAGTGGCTTGTGTTTCCAGATATTGAACACTCGCACCTGTACGCCTGCCTGCTGATAAAGCTGCTGTTCCTGCAAAAATTGAAAAGCCTCTCGGGGGGAGAATGCACAAGCACGGAATATGCGCTGAGAGCGCAACAACTGCTCCATGAAAGGACATGTGGCTGCCAATTGCTCCAGGGGGGTAACCAGTTGCTCAAATGCCGCCGGATTCGACTTCTGCAGCTTCAGCGCAGCGGCAAGAGGCCAGTGTTTTCCTTCTCCTTCCGGCGCAGCATCCACATACGTAGCCATGAACGCGAAGGGTAATTTTTGCGAATCTGCCACCTTGTTTTCCGCTAGATGGAAGACGATTTTTCCCCAGTTTTCCCACTGCGGATTCAGCCCCTGCACACATTCGGCCAGTATTTGTTGCGGCTTTTTTAACAAGCGGCGGCGCAATGAGGCATACAGTTTGGCCAAGCCTCCCGCCAAAACGTTTTCGCTCCAATACTCTGCCCCCGGAATAGGGGGCAAATCCTTGCAGAGGGATACAAAATCAAACCCGGGGGCTTGCTCTGATAAAGCGACTCCTCGCTTTGCTCCATCATGATGAAGCAGTTCTCGTACATAGCACACACAGGCACGCCGAAGATATGCCATGGAGGGCGTTAGGTTTGCTGTTGATTCCTCCTGCAATAACTCCAGCATATCCTCCCCTTGCAGAGAATAAATATCCGCCCCGTCCTGCCATCTGCATAGCAACTCACCGGTTGGAGACACCACCAGCTCACCCCGGCTCATGGGGTGTCTCGCCTCTTTTTCGCTTAGCGTGTGCGCTTTCTGCATAAGCTCATTCTAGCAATTATAAGCCCATCAGGAAAGGTGGAACTGTGCCAGTAATCATTTTTTATGAACGCCGTCCAAGCATGACTGGTAGCACGAGGCCGATTACTACCGGAAGCACGAGGTGCCTATCAAGGGTGCTATTTTGACATCCTGCTCCAGATATGGATATTTTCATCAATTCAGAAAAAAGCCCGGCATTGATTCAGGCCAAAGCAACTGGCTCCCCGCTGAGTGGCTTTAAGGTGAAGCGCGGGGCCGTGGTGCCGTTGACTGTCACCGTGCTGGGGACTCAGAATGCTACCGCCCTCCGCATGGGCATCAAGGCCAAGGGCAACTACGAGGGAGATCTACTCATTCTTGCGGAAGCTGAGTCCGGCACGCAGACGGAACTCGGTACCCGCTTTGATTTGAGTCTGGTAGCGTCCTCGCTTGCTCTCAATGACGCGCTCGATGTGGGCGAGGGCAAGGAAAGCTCCCCGGCCACGCTTGCGGCCATGACCGAGTTCGCTTGGATGGAGAACGGCGAGACCCGTCTTTCCGACACGCTACAGACGACTATCATTAACGATATTATCCGCCTTGCCACGGATGCACCGGAGGCCGCTACCGGGGAATATCCGGCTCCGGACCTCGTGGCCACTAAGTCCTGGGTCAATAGCAAGCAAGCCTCAGCTGATGCCGCTGGCTTCGTGATGCTGGGAACGGATGAGCCTGTCTCCGGGAAGAGTGTCCGACCGGTGGGCAAGTCTTCTTCCGGTGGCCTTGCTGTGGATGTTTCGGGCCTGTCTGCCTACGATATCGCCGTGGCCAATGGTTTTGTAGGTACGGAAGCTGCATGGCTGGCTTCCCTGAAGGGCGAGCGTGGCTCCAAGGGTGAACCGGGCGAACCGGGGATTCAAGGAGTTCAGGGCGAGCCCGGAGAAGTAGACCCGGCTGATGTGGATGCTGCCGTCCATAAAGCTCTCTATGAGGAACAGTACGAGACATTTACATCCGCTGTGGGCACTACCGATATCAATTGCCGATGGGCTCAGCTCAGTCAGGCTCATTGTCCCCCGGGAGGTAATCTCAAATCCGTAACCATTCCTTGTCGCTCTACCAACAGCTCCGACATGACGACCGCAGCTTCCTATCTTGGCATTTTTGAGGAGGATGCCTCCGGAAACTTCGTTCATCTTGCCTCTTCCGTCAATACAGTAGCGCAAAAGGTGGGGCAGGATAGTATCTGGCAGTTTGAGGAAACTGCTCTGAGAGGTACGAAAATCCGCCTTTGCCTGATGGGCAGTCGTACCGAAACCGCCCTGAACACCGCGCTTGTACTGTGTGGCAGGGGCTTGAACAAAGACACCGATGGCTGCTACTTGATGAACACGAGCGGGAGCAATGAAAACTACCTCATAGCCGCCACGTTTACGCTGGGCATTCCCGGGGCTCTATTTACCCCGGCTTCACATGAAACCAATACCACGCTCCATCTCTCCGAAGATGAACACGCCGGACTGGCTCAACTTCTCGCCAATAAGGATGCTTTGCTGGCTCTTATCAACAACTAACCACCCGATTGACTATGTGCGAAAAGAGACCAAATGAACCTTGGCTGGCCTATATGTGCCGCTATGTCGTGGAGCAACCTCGGGCCGTGCTTGCGGTCATCGGGATTGCTGCCGCCATCGTGCTGTATTGCGACCTGCGTTCCTTCATCGCTGAGCAGGCCGAAGCGCAGGAGAAGACCATCCGCGTGCTGTCCGAGATGTCTGTCCGCTTGCAGACTATCGAGCACCGGATGGAGGTATACCACATGCAGCCGCCTCCGGTGACGAAGCAATCTCCACCTGCGGAATGAGCACCAAAGAAGACAAAAAGACACCCGCAAGGGTAGGACGAGTGCCGGGGCTCATTCTTGCCCAGCTTTGGGGACGTCCTAGTCTTGCGGGTGGTGTTTTGTGCGGCTTTATTCAAAAAGCTCGGGGTAATCTTTCTTGACCATAGCCTTTGTGAAGGGTACGTCTCCGAGGACACATACGAGTTGTCAAAAATTACAATGTGCTGATTGTGGATGGTTTACGAAACGCAAAAAAGGTTTAAGATGGGTCTTTTTGAAAAAATAGTCATATTCCGTATATGTCTTAATCATATTAAGAGTTTAAACTATAAGTTTATATCTACGCCTTTTCTTCTCCCTTTTATTTCTTTACTGTATATATATTTGAGGCTTGGTATGGTATCGATAATGAGGTATAGATGAACCTACTCAGAATTTGTGAATACTCAGGAGGGATAACTTCCTCGCCGTTTCTGTTTAAAGCACACATTTGTTTCTTTGTGCCGACTTTCTTAACCAAAGGAAGCAGCTCCCCAAAGAACAATGGGAAATCAATAGCGGCAGCTCCTGTCGTTTCTCTAAAGTCTGAATATACAAAATCGGTCAGAAGATTTCCATCCAAATCGCTCATTGCATAATTACTCCCTTTCTTCAGAAGCAATCGTTGAGAGCCGGTATGCAAAATATTGGTATACTTCCCGGGCTCAATTACGATGTTTCCTTGTTTATCTATGAGGTATGCCATCTTTCTACCTTTACTCTTCCAACAGTTTAGTGGTATTCTTCCATCGCGACAATACCAACTCCCATTTTCAGCCCCCATGTTTCCATATTGAAGGTTGTTAGTGGGATAAGGCAACTTGAAAGCTTCTGTAAAATCCTTTCTCAAAAAGCTCTCTTCGCCTCTAGAATTCATTATATATCGTACCCCCTCAACGCAGGGAGCAATACATAGAAATGTAGTAATCTCCTCACCTGTATCCCCATTTCGGACATACAAAGGAGTTGTATTAGGGGTACCAAATAACATTGTGGGAGTATCATACTCGATAAAAGCAGACTCTTCTTCGTCCAGCCCACAAAACAAAGGGGAACAATACTTTTTTGTCGGGTAAGAGGTTAGCAACTCTCCATCAGCTGAGTATTTATTCAATTTGTTATCTCTCCTAACAAAGAAGAAAGAACCATCATTTTTAATATAATGAGGAAAAATACCATTACCTTCTTGCAATGGAATTATTGAGCGATTTCTGGAGAAATCATACACCCCATTTAAGGCTCTCAATTCCGGAGTATATATTCGGATCTGAGCGACTAAGTTTTTTGCCACTCCATCCGGGAGCCAATAATTTTCAGGGATTCGTTCGCTTATAATTTCTCCTGTTTCGTTCAACAAGAAGCCATCCTTCTTCTCACGAACAAAGCACACTCCATTCCGAAAAGGTTGAGCATAGCAAAATTCCCCCCAAGGCAATAAATTGCCTTGGGAATTTAAAAAAATGTAATTTTGTTGTTTCATACAATATAAAATTAGAACCAATCTACAACCCATTCAGCAACAACAGAACCCACAAAGCCACCCGCCGCCGCAAGGCACAGGGCAGTGGTGGCAAGGATTCTGGGGAAGATGGTCATATCTAAGCGTGTATCTGTTACGGGGCATTATATCAATTCCCGCCCCTCTGTTCAAGCGTGGAGGTGGATTCCCCTCTTTTTTGCCAATTTCCGCGAATGCTGTATTTCATTTTGCCTGACCTCTTACAAGCGATGTGACAGGCCCCTGAATTGCGAAGCGAATTTCATAAAACGCTTCTATCCAATATATTATAATGTGATTCCATATTTACTTGGGCTGAACGTAGGAAAAACGAAAAAAGCGAATTCCGGGCTCAATTTTCCCAAGCTGATGGCTCGTTAACTCCACTTAATCCAAGAAACCGAATCAGAAAACAATCTGGTTCGGTTTTTGCTTTGCATTGATTTTCAACACTTACGCAAGCGTAGGCATTGCACGCTCGCAAGCCCCGCCACCGCCCCGCCGGGCGCAAAACGGCTCCAAAAGACCAAAAAGCCTAAGCATGCCTAAGCCCGTTTTGCTAAACGCGAACGCCTTTTAGGGTCACTAAAGATGCTTCGAATCTATAATCCGCTGATTCTGTGAGCTTAGGCAACTTTGAGTGAATGGCGGCTCTGCGGCAAGCAAAGATGTTTCGAACCGGCAAGCTACACAGAATCAGTTGCTTAAGTGCCATTTTTTCAGCAAGCGGCAACCTAAAATGAAACATCGCTTGCAAGGGGGATATGAATTATCTATCGTGTCTCTTGGAAAGAAATTTGTACTCTTGGGTATAGCTATCAAGCACAGGGGCTGGCTCCGGATATGCGTGTCCTCCAAGAGCTTGTGTTGTACCCTCAATTTTTCCATTTTCTTTAGAACTATACAATACAACCTGTGCACCCTGTTCGGCAGCAAACTGTTGCAACTCGTTTAAGTCCGGAAACTTACCTGAAAAACGCATCCACCCAATACTCACATACCCGAGATTTTCGTATATTATTAAGGAGCCTATCATGTCCTTCGTTCTGCAAACCTCCGGAAGTTCCCCCGGGGCTAGAGTCTTATAATCAATGCCGGGACGATAACCAAGACTACTATATTGCTCAGCCAGATTCACGCCACAACCAGACAAACTCACACAAGCTCCTAGCGCCGCGAGGCACAGGGCTATGGTGGCGAGGATTCGGGGGAGGGAGGGGGGCATCATTAGTTATTTATGCGTACAATAAACTAAATATCAGTCATTATTTGCCAGACATTTCCAACATCTTGCAAATCGTTCTTTCAATTATCTCACTATTCTTCTACTGCCTTATACTTCTGATAGCGGCTATTGGGCTTATCAGGAATAGTAAGTACGAGTTTAGTGCCGAGAATCGGCTTCATGTACTTATCTTTCACCCATTTCTTATCCTTAACTCCAAGCATTTCGCTGATTTCAACCAAGGATCGGGGGGTACGACAGAAGTTAATAATTTTGCCTTGAATGGCAGCAACGTCAGGTTGCTGATTTGCCACATGTACTTGGGGTGTGACTTGGGGTGCGACTTGGGGTGCGACTTGGGTGGAATCTTGTGCAGACAGCAAGTCCTTAAACCAAATCGTAAGGTTCACGAAATTGGGCACAATATCAATCCTAGGCTCGGGGAGGCCTTGCTCACGGCAGCTTTGCATGATGAGGGAGATGCCGCGTCCCCAGGATTCCATGGTGCCACGGCGGTAGAAGACGTTGGCTATGGTGGGATTGAGGGGCATGGAGCCTATGCTAGCGTCCACAAAATCTTTCCAGCTCATACCGGGTGGGAATGCACCGGGATTCTGGAATACCATGCGGTCATCGTAGATAGCCAGACTGGGGGTGAGGTTATCCGCATTCCATGAGCGGTGGCAGAGCATGTTGATGGCAGCCTCCTTGATGGCGGTGTAAGGAACGGTTAGCGTGTCCTGTCGGAACTTGCTGTCCATACGCCCTGCAAGGTTGAGGTGTTTGAGACAGAAGTCGATAACGGCATCGTACTGCTTGAACAGGTTACCCTCACACACCGTCTGGTCACGGAATACAAGCTTGTTGGTGCCCTCAAAGCGAGCCAAGCGAACCTTGCATTGGATGTGGTGCATGGTGGGGTCGAGACCGAACAAGGCATTGGCGGAATTCAACAGCATGCCGTCATTACGAGCCACGCCCAATTTCTGCATCACTTGGAGCGGGGTTTGCAAGGTCATGTTGGAGGCCGGGATGCGGCGAGCCCCGATACCATCATGCAGGGTCTGGAATACCATCTCCGCATCAATATCTTCCACGCGCAACTCGGGATTCGGCATGTTTTCCCAGCTGAATCGGCGGGGATTGCTCAGCTTGAGCCGCTCCTCATACATGGTGCGGGGCATGACAACCGTGGTGCTCTCCACCTTGTAGAACGCCCGCCCGTCAAAAGAATAAGGACCATTCTTGAAGTTGGCGGCATCGAAATAGATGGCAATCACATAGAAATCCGGCTTGTCCGGCAATTCGATGTACTCCACCTCCACGTCAACGGCAGGCTCAATCTTGCGGAGTGCGTTTGCTATCTCCTGCCGGGTGGCATCCGTCACGTTCTGCCCGGTAATCTTGAGATTCGGGGCAATACCGAACATAAGCCACCCGCCATCCGAGTTCAGGAATGCACATGCCGTCTCCATACCACGATGAAGCTCACCGGTAGTCTTTTTCAACTCCAGCGTACGCGTTTCATCCTTAGCTATCAGCTTCTTTATTTCATCTATGGTCATACGGTTACGCCTTCCTTTCTCGGACACGGTAGTATTGTAACATTTGGAGGGTGTAAGTCAAGCAACCTGCAGCTGTTATACCGTCATATTGCGCGAGCAGAGACTTAAAAGCATCGGCTATACCGAGCCGTCTGAAGCGCAGGAGAAGACCATCCGCGTGCTGTCCGAGATGTCTGTCCGATTGCAGACTATCGAGCACCGGATGGAGGTGCTTCACATGCAGTCGCCTTCGGTGACGAAAAAAAGAGTAATAAGATTTGATTTCATTTTTGTACAATGGTATAAACATGTCAACCTGACGAGTTATGCCGGAACCTATAAATCTTATTTTGCCGGATGATGAACATTACTATTTCGGGGTGGAGTTGCCATATTCCCCGGAGGAGGTGCGGGAGCGTTTGCTGCGCAAGCCGGAGTATCTCTACACCCTCACGAGCGTGGATGAAGAGGAAGGCGAGACATGGAGAACCTGGCTCTACCTGTGGCGTTGTAATGAGGGGTGGGATATGCGCATAGGACATTTGCCGGCGCAGGAACAGATAGCGCAGATGCATGCACGGCACAATATGGGCTTGCATGTGGTACTGCATGCTCTGACAGAAGATGAGGCGCTCAACCCCAGTACTTGTTCCGACCGTGAGCCGTATCGTTATATCCTGGTGGAACCGTCGTCTGCGGAAGGATGCCGAACCATACCTCGTCTGAACTTGCTGCGGGCAACAGGAAATACGGAATGCACTCGTTTCCATGTCATCAAATCAGCTGATTTTACAATATTTTTCAAGGGGGATAAACTTGAATCCCATGAGCCCGGCGAAGTGCCGCAGGAAGTAATCAACCGCCACTGCCTGATGTATGCCCGCCGCGCGCTGACTGTTTTGAAAGCCATACACGATGCTGACAGTCTGGAGCTGCTTCTGCCGCTTGCGAATGAATATGGGTGTTTTTCCTGCCATCTGGAAGTGCGTAGCAGGTTCCCGGAAGAAGAAAATCAGGAAATGCAGCGCATCTATGGGCAGCATCATTTGCTGGAAAACCAACTGTTGCAGCAGCCTTGGTATGCCGGGTGTCACCACCAGAGGCACACGCACCCCAGTGGACTGGTTCTGTGTGCCACCTACCAGCCCCATGGAGAATACCGCCGTGAATTGCTCGATTTTGAACCCGGTCGCAAACTGTGCTACAAAGAGAGCGAGGGGCGAGTGCAGATTCTACCGGCTACGGAGAATGATATCCCCATGCCCCAACGTGAGGGCGGGCGTTACCATATCTTGCCCGATGATTGTCTGTGCGGACAATACAGAGATGAGCATGACCGCATAATCAGATGGGTTTATTAAAAGATGGAGAGAAATGTTTTAATCTCGAATGCTGTATTTCATTTTGCCTGACCTCTTACAAGCGATGTGACAGTCTTCTAAATCACGGAGACCCTTTCACAAAAGACTTCTATCCAATACGTTACAATTTATTCCTCATTTGCTTAGAGTGAACGTACGAAAAGCAAAAAACGCGGATTTCAGTCAAAACTTTCCTAAGCTGATGTCTTGTTAGCTCCAGGCTTCGTAAAACAGCGTATCAGGTCACCTGATACGCTGTTTTTCTACGCCCAGGCAGGCCAGAATGGCTGCCGCAGGCGTAGGCGCTTTGGTCTTTCAGACCAAACTGGTAGAAGCCTAGCCTCGGCGTAGAACGCGCCAGCGGACGGAGCCGGGCAACACCCCCAGCCTCGGCGTAGGCAGGACGAAGCCGGAGCGTTGCATACCACAGACGGTTTTCATTCGCACCTCATGGGTCAATAGCAAAAAGTTACACAGAATCAGTAGTTTAAGTGCCGTTTTTCAGCGAGTGCCAACCTAAGTTGAAACATCGCTTGCAAGGGGATAAAAAGACACTTGCAAGCGATAGCTAAAGGACGAGCCCAAGGCTCATTCTCGTCCTGCCGCAAGGCAGAGGACTGTGGTGGCAAGGCTTTTACGAAATGCGGGCATGGTCATAACATATTTGTCTATCTCGATGGTATTCCAGATTCCGCCATTGGCAGACAGACTTTTTGCTGAAAAAGAAAGGGAGGCAAAGCTGGTAAACCCTGTAAGGTTCTGATGACAAGTAGATAAGGGGTTCGATTCGTAAATAAATAGGGCGAATTGAAGTGATTTTAGCTCAAAAGCCTAGGTGTAAAACAATGTAAGAAGCATAGTATGAAAGCATAACAGGTTTGATAGAACTAAGGGAGCCTAAATGAGACTATCGCATGTAAGCAAAAAAGGCGGCTTTGGGGCTTGAACGGAGGCCCTCTTTCGTGTAGAATTATCTTGCGCGCGTATCTTTCGTACTATGAACGACATCTTTCAATTTCACGAGCAACTCACAAGTCGCTACAATGACTTCTCCCAGGGATTCAATATCATCAGGGAAGAAGACATCAAGTCTGTTGTTCATAAGTTCCTTAACGAACAAAAAAAGTTCTGCCCGGAGCCGCTGATTCAGCTGAATATGAATTATGAAAAGGGGCATAACATCCACGAGCTTGTCAAGAATAGCTCTCTGCATAAGGATTGCGGGCGGCTTTTTGTGTTTGGCGAAGAAAAGCTTCCGCTGACGCTTCACCTCCACCAGCAACAGGCAATCACCTTCGCGCAGCATGGGCACAACTACGTTGTTACCACAGGCACCGGCTCAGGCAAATCCCTGACCTTTATCATTCCCATCATTGACGCGGTGCTGCGCTCCCGCGAAAAATCCCCCACCCGTCGCACCAGAGCAATCATCATATACCCCATGAATGCTCTGGCCAACAGTCAGGAAAAGGAGTTCAAAAAGTTCTTGAACAATGCCCCGGAACTGGGTATCACGGTAGGACGTTACACCGGACAGGAATCGCCGGAGACTCGCAGAATGCTTGCAGATAATCCCCCGGACATCCTGTTGACCAACTACATGATGTTGGAGTATCTGCTCACCCGAAGCGCGAAAGATACAGATCGCAAAGTGATTGCCAACTGCCGCGACCTCGCTTTCCTTGCGCTGGACGAATTGCATACATACCGTGGCCGACAAGGCGCCGATGTTGCGCTTCTGGTTCGCCGCCTCCGCATCACTACCCACTCCAACAACATGATTTGCGTGGGCACATCCGCCACTATGTCCTCAGCAGAGGACGCTACAGAACGCCGTCAGGCGGTGGCAGATGTGGCAACTAAGCTTTTCGGCGCCCCCTTCAGCACCGAGCATATCATTGAGGAGTCTTTGCTCCGCGTCACCAATACAGGAATAAGCGACTCCGAGCTCCCGCAGTTGCTCAAAGACTACCTCCATTCTGCCTACAAGTTCGGATGGCAAGAAAATGACCCCGACTTACTCTCTAATCCTCTTGCCATCTGGGTGGAGCGCAACATGGGCACTACGAGAGGCGACAACCTAGAGCTCCGCCGCGCAACTCCGGCCACAATCTCCCATCATGCCGCGAATCTGGCAGAAGCCGCCGACGTATCCGAGGCAAAAGCCAAGGAGGTCCTGCAGGACTTCCTCCGAGAAGCCAGCGGTGTCAAAATCAACAATCGCACGCCCTTCGCCTTTAAGCTGCACCAGTTCATCAGCGGTCCCGGTGCTGTTTCCCTCTCCCTGGAGCCTCCCGGACAGCGAACCATAACGCTGGAATCCCAGACCTACATACCCGGGCGAACCGATAGAGCTCGACTCTTTACCGCCTATTTCTGCCGCGAGTGTGGTCAGGCCCACATACCGGCTTGGTATGACCGGAAGGAAAAGCGTTACACCCCGCGCTCGCTGGATGATACTGTCGTTGGTGATGAGAACCTCACCCAGCTGGAGGCCTGCATCCTGACTCCTGTCCTCAGTGCAGAAAAGGAACAGCACGCCTTCAATCCCGAGGACCCGGAAACCCTGCCGGAGACGTGGCTGGAGGAGCGTCGCAACGAAATGGTAGTAAAACGTGACAAAAAGGCACATGTTCCGTTTCAGGTTCAGGTGAACGTACTTGGCACCATGGTGGACGAAGAAAACGCGCCTTGCCACGCTTTTTATCAAACGCACCACAAATTCCCCTATTGCGTTCACTGCGGCAATGGGTTCGAAATGTTGGGCAAGGTCGGCAACCGAATCTACGGTCTGTCTATCGAAGGCCGCTCCTCCGCATCCACGGTGCTGATGCTCTCTGCGCTCAATCTCATGCAGAAAGAAATCCGTAACGCGCAGGATGAAAAATATCGTCAGGATTTACTGAATGTATATAAGATTCTTGGCTTTACGGATAACAGACAAGACGCAGCCCTGCAAGCCGGTTTCTTTAACGACTTTGTACACACAGCCTTACTACGAGCAGCTCTCATCCGCGCTCTTTCTTCTGCGACGTTCCCCATGTGCGAGACAGAGCTTCTCGCAGCGCTGCAAAAGGCCTTGGGAGTGGATAAGGTGTTCGAGAGTGGCAGCCAGACTTCATACAACCTCCGCGACTGCGTGCTGAGCAACCCGGATGCCAAGGGCGGCCTGTTGCGTAAAGCAGCCGATGCCATGCGCTTCTACCTCGGTTTCTCTCTTATCACGGAGCAGCGCTACGGCTGGAGACGCAACAATCCCAATCTGGAGCAGTTGGACGTTCTGCATATCAGCTATCAGGATATCGAGGACGTAGCCGAAGAACCCATCATAGCGCAAGAGTTCCCCGCATGGCGCAACCTTGCACCCACCAGCAGGGTAAAGATCCTGTCTACGGTTTTCGATACCATGCGCAGCAAGCTCTGTATCAGCTGCGATTACCTCGACCACACCAAGCAGGAGAATTATCTGAAAGATTTGTGGAGCCGTCTCAAGCCTCTCTGGTCACTCCCGAAGGAGAGGCTGTCCGGCAGCAAGTTCAAGGGCAATCACATCTCCTTCAGCAAGAAAAAGAAAGACAAGTTCGACTCCAAAACCCAACGAAGCGTATCTCTTTCCCCGTCATCCAGCATGGCGAAAGAATTGCGGAAGTGTCTGGATGAGACCGATGACGCAGAGTTCTGGAAAGAAAACTTCCAGAAGCGCGACTATTCAGATCTTGTGCTCTGCATTCTGAAAGCGGCGGAAGAATACGGTATTGTGGAGAAGCGTCATGATGATACTTGGGTACTCGATTCCGGGGCCTTGCGGTGGAGCGTTTCCGAACAATCAGAAAAGGCACTCAAGGAGAATCCCTTCTTCTACGGCTTGTACCGTCAGATGGCGGAGCTGTTAGGCTCCCCGGACCATGGCCTGTTCGGCCTCGAAGCGCAGGAACATACGGCACAGGTGGACAGCGAGAGCCGCGAACTGCTCGAAAAACGCTTCCGCAATGACGCTACGGAGGAAGAGCGACTCCTGCCTCTTCCCCTCCTGTTCTGCTCTCCCACGATGGAGCTGGGCGTGGATATTTCTTCCTTGGATATTGTCTACATGCGCAATGTTCCGCCAACTCCGGCCAACTATGCCCAGCGAGCCGGTCGTGCCGGTCGCTCCGGTCGCGCTGCTATGGCGTTGACTTATTGCGCTGCAGCCAGCCCGCATGACCAGTGGTTCTTCGACAAGCAGAATGAGATGGTCAGCGGTACTGTGAATCCTCCGGCGCTAGACCTCTCCAACCGCGATATGGTGGAAAGCCATATCCGCGCCATCTGGCTCCATGCTGCGGAGCATCAGCTTTCCGAATCCATCATCGAGATTCTGGATTTATCCGTGGATGATAAATATCCGGTTCTCAAAGAGGTTCGCGACGCCCTCTGCTCCCCGAAGGTGATAGAAAAAGCCTTGCCGGTAGCTCAGGCCCTTATGCAGTCCCTCCTGAGCGGTAAAGACCTTATCCCCGAAGGTAAAGAATACGATTGGGCGCGAGAAGCTAATTTCTGCAAAAACTGTCTCGATGAGGCTTGGGAACTGTTCGATAAGGCCTTCGACAACTGGCGAGAACTCGTCACTTCCACCAATCAACAGATGGCTGCATGCAATAAAATCATGCAGGATATGGCCGGTTTCACCCAGGCAGAAAAGGACGCAGCCAATCGCCGATACAATGAAGCCTATATGCAACGGCGCTTGCTGACCAGCAAGAACAGCTCAGCCAACAATGAGTTCTACTCGTATCGCTATCTGGCCAGCCAAGGCTTCATGCCGGGGTACGACTTCCCACGCTTGCCTCTGTTGGCATGGATTCCGGGCAAAAATGGGGATGCGGATTCGCTGCGCCCGTTGGCCCGCCCGCGTTTCCTTGCCTTGTCCGAGTTCGGTCCGCTGAGTCTCATCTACCATCAGGGAGCCACCTACGAGGTTCACAAAATCAAACTGGCAGCACAGGATAATCAGGTAGGGCAAAAACTCCCCACCCGAGAGATACAGGTATGCTCCCAGTGTGGGCATTCATACTTCATCCCCACGGGTGGAACACCCCTCGATATCTGCGAACACTGCCAGTCGGAATTGACCCAGGATAAAAACTCCATCTATAATCTGTACAAGGTGGAGACCGTGGAAACCCGCCGCAAGGAGCAAATCAACGCCATGATGGAAGAGCGTCAGCGACAGGGCTACGATCTCCAGACTTGCTACCGCTTTGCCAGCAGCAACGGCGTGCTGAGCTGTTCCGAGCGTAAAATCAGCCGGAACGGTTCCAATGGTATTACGCTGGGCTCCTTTACCTATGGTCCTTCTGCCACTTTGTGGCGAGTCAATAAGGGGTGGCGCCGTCGAGCCGATTTCAGCACCTTTGGCTTCAATATCAATCCTGCAACCGGACAATGGTCCTCCGATGAAGAGACAAATCCGGATTTCGCGGACGATGAAGCCAAAAAGAAGGAGGAAAAGCCGCGCACAGTGCAGCGCATCGTCCCCTATGTGGAAGACCGTCGCAACATCCTGATATACCAGCTCCCCGTTGCTTTACAGCATGAGGAGGCCGCCGCCACGTTGCAATCAGCGTTGGCGGTGGGTATCGTACGTACCTTCCAGATTGAAAGCTCCGAAATCATCGTGGAGGCCTTACCGGACCGCGCAAACCGTCAAAGCCTGCTGCTATACGAGGCCTCTGAGGGTGGAGCCGGTGTCCTCCATCAGCTCGTGGAATCACCTGAGCGCCTCCAGCAAGTGGCGGCCAATGCACTGCAAGCCATGCACTATACCCTCCGGGATGGCGAATGGGTTGATTCCCATCTGGATAAGCCGGAATCGGAGCGCTGCGTATGCGCCTGTTACCACTGCTTGCTCTCCTATCGTAACCAGCCGGACCATGAGAAAATCAACCGAGCCAACACAGAGGTGCTGGCCTTGCTGAAAGGTCTGGCCGGGGGCGATTTCAACATCACAGAGCCGGAACCGAAAGAACAGCCTGTGGTTGATGGGGTCCAAGCGCTACTGGTGGATGCCGGGCTCCCTCCTGCCGATGAGATAGGGAAGAAGCTCCCCGGCGGAGTCGTAGCAGCTGCTTTCTATGCCAACGCTTCCCTGGCTCTTCTGAGCGAGCAATATATTGAGGCTTCCGATATGCTTCTCAATCAATTTGGAATCATCTGTCTACCCTTGCCGAAAGCGTGGTCAGACGACGAAATTGCCAACATTTCACAGTACCTCTCCTGATGCCTGTTCTCAATTATACTCCCGGTTCTCTTATCCGCGCCCGTGGCCGAGATTGGGTCATCGAAAGCGACTCCACCCCGGAGCTGCTGCACCTGCGCCCGCTTGCCGGTTCCTCTTCTGAATCCTGCTGGCTCATCCCGGCACTGGAACAGGCTGAGGATGCCCCGGCTTCTGCCGTATTCCCGCCGCCCTCGCCGGAGCACCGTGGCAACAGAAACGAGCTGGGCTTGCTGCAGAGCGCCATGCGTATGCGTATGCGTTCCGGCGCCGGGCCTTTCCGCTCCTTCGGCAATATCGCCGTGCAGCCCCGCATTTATCAGCTGGTACCTCTGCTCATGGCCCTTCGCCAACAGGTCATCCGCCTGCTGATAGCAGACGACGTGGGTATCGGTAAAACCATCGAGGCCGGGCTTATCGTGCGCGAACTGCTCGACCGTGGCGAAATCAGCCGCTTTTCGATTCTGTGTCCGCCCAATCTGGCAGAGCAGTGGCGTGAGGAATTGCAGACCCACTTCAATATCCGCGCGGCGGTCATTACATCCTCCAGTATCTCCCGCCTCGAAAAGCAGGTTCCCCCCGGCCTCTCTATCTTTGAGCACCATCCCCATACCATCATCAGTCTGGACTACATCAAGAGCGACCGCCACCGCGCTACCTTCTTGAACAAGGCTCCGGAATGTATCGTAGTGGACGAGGCTCATACCTGTACCTCTGTTACAGCCCGCAACCATCAGCGCTATGACCTGCTGCGTACGCTGGCAGATGATGCGACGCGCCACATGCTCATGCTTACAGCCACGCCTCACTCCGGTATTGAGGAAGGCTTCTACCACCTGCTGGGCCTGCTGGACCGCAAGTTCGAAGTCATGGGCGAGGTGGCTCAGCGTCAGCGTAATTCTCTGCGTGAAGCTCTGGCCCGCCATCTGGTGCAGCGCCGCCGCAAAGATATCCAGCGACTC
>JAZNIZ010000064.1:0-16256 GCA_045577775.1 Akkermansia sp.
GGATTGGCAAATTGGAGAATGGTGCTACTGCTTTGAGATTCAGCGAGACAACGAAAAAGTACTGAAAAACTGGTGTAAGGAAGTGTGCGCGGGGAGAGACGCCATTCAGCCGAGTGTCCGCCCATATCATCTCACCACACCGAGCTGGTGGGAGATTCCCTCAGGCGCTTCATTATTATGCGCTGTAGCCGGAGACCTGCAGCACCCCATGAGCTTTTCCGCTTGGTATGATGCCGCCCAAAATAAGGTTTGGTTGATGTACCACCGTTAATCCGCCCACACCATAATCAATACGTTATGACCACAGGTTCATTGCTTAGATTTCTTGCCACCACAGCCCTGTGCCTTGCGGTAGGGGCTTATACCGCTTATCACGCCACCGGGGATTGTACCGGTACGAAAGTTTCACCGGTAGAGAATGCTGAGCATGGATATGCAAGAGACTTGGCGATGTTTATACGCGACTACGTCAATGACGTCTTGCTGATTAGGAATGAGCGATATGCCGCCGGAGACTACGCTAAATCTCACAGAGAAACAGAGGCAGAGAAAATCTTTGATGACCGGGTGAAGAATTATATTGCCGGTATCAAGCAGTTGTCTTCGCTGGAAACTCTTTGCCATGATTTGTGGCGGTCCGTTGTTCCCGAAGACATGCCAACGGGCCTTTGGACGGACGCAGAAGAGAGCATGAAATGGTATTTGTGTGAGCGCATAGCTCAATTCGGAACACAGGAAGCCTACGAAGCCTTATCTCGTCTGCGTAATGCTTATTCTGATGGTGCGTGGTGTGGCTTCTTCCGTTCATTGGAATGGAAATATTTGAGACAGTACTCAAAAGATCCCGTCGTTTTGAAAAGCAAGTCGGGGAAGTTTCATTAACCTTGTCGCGAAAAGTCTCCCAAACGACCTAATAAATAATGACCATGCCCACCATCCACAAAATCCTTGCCAGCACAGCCCTGTGCCTTGCGGCGGTGGGGGTGAGTAGACAAACTATCAAAGATTAAAACAATGAAGCCTGCAACTAGGAGAATCATAAGCATTTACTTACTGCTCCATCTGCTTCTGATGCTTGTGGAATCACTCATCATATGGCTTCCTGTTTTCTTCATTTTATACGGGGGTATACAAGCGGTTGTACTGCTCACCATGCTGAAGAAGACGGGCGAAGCCATGTCTATTACCAAACGGCGAGTAATCTATTTATTTACGGCCATGGAAGTTACGTATACCATGGGGCTGTTGGCTATAGGAGATTTTCTTCTCCAAGATGTATTGGGAATAGGGGTATTGCCTTGGGATTGTTTGAAGGGGACGCTTTTCACCAACCCCGAGTTCTTTCACATTATGCCCGGCGTGTCGCTGACTGTTCTTTATCTTTCATTTATGGTAATATGGCTAGCTGTGCACTCCTGCCGCAGAATTTTGAAGAAATATAGAAGGGACCTGAGTTTCCCACCCTCAAGACTTTGACTCGCACGAAGCAGGGCAAGAATGAGCCCCGGCTCCCATCCATCGCTTGCAAGGGGCTTTTTATCTCCTTGCGAGCGATGTTTCATTTTAGGTTGGCACTCGCTGAAAAAGGGCGCTTAAACTACTGATTCTGTGTAACTTGCCAGTTCGAGACATCTTTGCCTGTCGCAGAGTTGCCATTCGCTCAAAACCGCCTACTAGTCACGGCGTAGCACGCAGGGCGAAGACGGAAGCTCACAGAGTCAACAGATTGTAGATTCGAGACATCTTTAGTGACCCTAAAAAGCGTTCGCGTTTAGCAAAACGGGCTTCCGGCTTCTCTTCGATACGCCGTGACAGGTAGGCATGCTTCCGTCTGTCAAGGGCAGATAAGAATAAGCCACCCGGGAACGTAATGTTTTTCGGAACAAATCAGAGAAGCTGAGCATTCTGCTCAGATGATTCTATAGAGGAGCAGCCAATTTCAAGCCTCCGCGTGAATCCAGCGTAGCGAATCCGTACTTCTTGTAGAATTGCTTAATCCAGTTGCTGAATGGTTTGATAAAGGAGTTCTGCATCCCTTAACGCATTCCTAACCTCTTCATTCTGGCGAGGAGGGTTATTGATGAGGCTTACAATAATATCCGCATCTTTTTTCGTCAGATGCTGCCAATCACTCATTATCACCTTCTTTTGGCCTGTTCTGGTATTCTTGATAGCTTTAACGACAATAGACCGTCTCCCACGTCGGGAATCCTTCGCGGTTGAGTGTCGTTGCTTTTTTACTGTCGCCTTCATATCTGCACTTATGATACAATTTGCGGGAGGATGGTTCAAGCTCAATAGTAAAAAACTGAGAATGAAAGGCTCTAAAAAAAGATAAATAAAATACTATGTGCCGCCCGTCTTACAGCTTCCCGGCCAGCATCTCGCTCATCGACAGCACTGCCATCTACGACAAGAGTCTGTACGAGGCTGAGGAATCCGGCAACAAGTTCGAGACGGAGCTCATTCAGGCAATCACCGGCTTACCCAATATCCGGTGGTGGCATCGCAATATCGCGCGAACGGGTTTCGCCATCAATGGCTTTATCAACCACTATCCGGATTTTATCGTGAGAACGCGCTCCGGGAAGATTGTCATCATCGAGACCAAGGGCGACCATCTGGCCAATGAGGAGACACTGGCCAAGCTGCACTTGGGCAGAGCATGGCAGGAACAAGCCGGGCCGGGGTATCGCTATTTCCTCGTATTCCAAGACAAGGATATCAGCATGACCGGGGCGTACCCCATGAGCGAGTTCCTCAAGATTCTGGCTGAACTATAACCCTATTTTCCCGCCATCTGCAACAAAAATGCAGGAAACGCGCAACAAAATGCCCGCCTCGCTTGAACGGAGGGACGGGAATTGATATAATGCGAAAAGCAGCCCATCCTATTAAGTTATGAGCAATTGTAATAAAAGTTTCTATATAAACCAAAAAGGTGAAGAATTACCTTACGGACGTTTTGATGTCTGCTCTCTACCATGCAATGGATGGCTTAAAACAAGATTAAAAGATATTTACCGTTTTATCAAGATAGGAGAAAATTCTATTCTTGATTTGGATGAAAAAGAATTTTATCCCATTGAAATCCTACCTGATGACTGCTTGATATATGAAAGCAGGAAACAACGAAATCGCTTCGGTGTTTGGTCTTTATCTGAAAATCGTCCGGTTCTCGCTGCTCAGTACAAACAAATATTCTCTTTTGTACCTAATACCCCCCATCATTATGTTGTCAGGTCAGCGGAAGACAGATTGCAGATTAGGCGTGACGGAGATGTGTTGATGCAAGATTTGGGAGACATAAGGGGAAGCCTTCCTTCTTATCTTTTGAAAGAAGGCTCACCCAAATTGATAAAACCCCGATTTCAAAGTGGAGAAAAATACTATGTATGCGTTGATTTGTACACGGGGCAGGAAAACAGTCCGGATTTCCGGTGTGTTGGCGCTCTGATGGATGGATTGCGTTATATGCAAGATGGATCAGGAGCGCAATACTTTGTAAACGAAAACTGGGAGAAAGTACTCGACTTCCCGTCCGGGTTGGAACCTGAAGCAGAAGAATACAAGCCTACATATACGCCATACCTGTTTATCTCGTATATCACTGTAAGGAACATCAATAACGGCAGAATTGTGGTTGATGCAAAAAATGAAGGTTCTTATGTGATGGATTACTCCGGGAATATCATTATTCCTCCCAGTCAATATCGAGAATGCCATTTGCTCGGAGAAAATCGTATTTACCTTCGAAACAAAAAAAATCATGGAGCAATTGCAGATATTAACGGAAACAAGTTAACTCCCTTTGCTTTTAGAAATGATTGGTTGCTTCATGGATTTCGCCAACAAACAATCTGTCTGGCGAAGTGGCTTGGCTCCAGAAGGGTTCTCTACGGATGCATCTCACCCGATTTAGAAGAGCTCATACCTTTCGAAAATGAATATTTTATAGATGGCTTTGTCGACAACATGGGGGTGTTAACAGTAGACATAAAGTAAGAAGCTTTCTTTCAAACGCATTGGCATAATTAAACAGCAGCGATAAATCCCAGATTGTCGAATGCAGAAGATTTTATTCGGAGCGGGGGACTTTAGTCCCCAAAATGCTTATATTTTCGGGACTAAAGTCCCGTGCTCCGACAGATATGCACCCCGCCAATTCCCGATTTGTCGGGGATGGACTTATCCATAAAAACAGGGCGGCCTGGCCCATATACGGAGTGACATCTGTCACTGCCTCTCGTATGGCTTCACTTCATGGGGGAGGTTTTGCCGGAAATGACTTTCTTCCTCTCCTCCTTGGGCAATGCCTTTATTTCCTCGCGGGTGTAGATATTCAACCCGGCCTTGCGGAGTTGCTCATAAAGTTCGGGGAGGAAGAACTCCCGAATCTTCTTTGTTACCGTCCAATTACTTCCGAGCTTCGGGGCTTTCAGCTGACGCCTGGCTGCATAGAGGGTAAATACGCCATATTGTGCGTCGACTTCCAGAATGTATGGTTTTCCATCAATCTTCGCAACCAGACGTATGTTCGGACCGAAAGTAGAGTCATCGCAGTCCTTACCATCGTGCAGCAGGTCGAAGTCCGCCAGACTTGTACGAAAGTCATAACCCTTCGCTTCGGGGTGAAGGAAGAATTTACCATCACGTTCCTTAACGATGAATGCATATTCCACGTCAGCAAAGAGCTGAGGAAGAGCTGCGAGGAGCAACAGAATACGCAGTAGATTTTTCATGGCTTAAACGCGTTGGAATAATTATTTTTTAGAAAAATGACGTTATAATGTTTAAAATGTGGTCGCATAATGCATTTATTTACAGTATAACAAATGCGCTAAGAAATATACCAAACGCATTATGCAACCACAAGCTCAGTTTGACAGAATTCTTTCGATTCGCAAGCTTTTTCTCCACCTGCGTTCAATTCACATAAATGCAGAAAAAATCGCAACAACATGCCCGCTGCCGGGCGTCTGGCTATTAGAAAAAATGCTATCTCCGCAATTTTTTTGTTGCGGATTCGGTGCGGAAATGTGTTAATATAAGTGAAGGTGATAAATCTCCTTTTGTGAGCTTTTTATGAAAACAATTTTATTCATAGCTAGTCTGATATTTGCTCCGCTGTGCTTGGCAGACGCGGAGCGGGAGCATTTGATTTATGAGTCCGACAGTTTCGTGAACACAGAACTGCGTTGTCCCACACCGGATGGGACGGCCGAGCTGGTGTATCGAGGGCTCCGTCATTGGCAAAAGACAGAAATTAGTGTTGTTAATGAGATTGTTATCGTATTGCAGAACGGCAAAGAAATCCCCATTAGCAGGGAGGGCTGCGAATTGCCTCTATATCGTAGTAACATCATTCACCAGCCATGGTCACCGGATGGTAAATGGCTGGTATTCCCCGCCAGCCGCAGTGTCTATTACTTTTATCCCGTTGCAGCATTGCAGGATGGCAGCTTCAGCAGCGAGAACTTCAAAACTCTTGTTGTAACAGAACATATAACCATTAGCGTAGGCAAAGACTATGACAGCACGCTTATTGACGAAAGCCGCTACCTAAATTATATGCTAGAAGGTGGTCAATGGGAAAATGATGGCTCTTTTACTTTCCGTGCAGGATTATCTGGCTATTTAGCCCCTTATTCTGCAACTCTTTCTGATGAGGGAGTTACTTATAAACAAGTAGGCGACATGGTTAAGCCTCACCCATAACACATACAAAATCAATGAAACGTCGTTTCTACAAGGGGGTAGTTCACTGCGCCTTGACCACCACAGCCCTGCGCCTCGGCGGCTCGCCCCTACGGGGCAAACGCTGCGCGTTTGTCCAAGTTGCCTTACAGCCGTCGGCAACTTTGCCTGCGATGCGGCATGGAAACCATGGCATACTTACTGCAACAGGTCAAGGGTGAAGAAGCCCCTTCTTTACAAGCAATGACTAAACCGGCCAAAGTATTGTAAAATCAGGGCAAAAGAAAAAACGAACCAGTGTAGAAACTGATTCGGTTTTACGAGGTTGAGTGGAGTATTTTTCAATCGTACGGAGACTTTCTCAGAGTATCTCCCTTTTGGGGAATTGCTTTGAGAAAGGAGATAGGAAAACAATCAATAAATCGCACTGGGAGGCAACGGCTTTACAGGCCAAGGAAGCGGGCTCAACCACCTTGGTATTCAAAAGGCCCCATCACGTAATGCGCTCTGCCATCAGAAAGCAAAGCGCGATGCCTTGGTGTTCCGGGATATCTATCGATTGCTTCATAAGCGATTGGGACAGCAGAGGCATCAGCTTTGTCGTGAGACTGCGTAAGGATATCAAGTTTATCCGCAAAGCGGCCTTTTCGCAGTCTGACGACCGGGAACAGGATATTCTGGTAGATGAAGCCGTAGAATTAGTAGGTGATGAGACGTCAAAAAACTATCCTCACCCTTTGCGCCGTGTTGTGGTTTACCGCCCGTATGATTCTTCCCGCCGCAAAGCGGGGCAGACTGCAGACGATACAGAAGCGCCAGAACATACAATTGAGCTTATCACGAATAATGCTTACTGGGAGGCAGATACTATTAGTGCGCTCTACAAGTTCCGCTGGCAGATTGAAAGCTTTTTTAAGACTTATAAAACAGCATTTGCGCATCAAGACCTTTATCGGAACAAACAAGAATGCCGTGATGTGTCAGATCTGGACGGCCATGATAGCCATATTGCTGCTCCAATACCTCAAAAACAAGGCAAAGTACGACTGGCATATGTCCAATCTTGTCACATTCATCAGAATCCATCTGATGAGCTACATTGATTTGTGCACCAGGATGAATCAGCAGGTAGATAAAGTGCATTCTCCACCGAAATTTGCTCAAATCTGAGTACAGGGGGGGCTTCGAAAAAGCCTCTATTCGGAAAGCCTAGGATTTATCGGCACTTGCGTCTCTCGGAAAAAATCTTTGGGACACATGTGGTCTCTCGCTCGTTCTTAATCCAGGTAGGGAGTTCGGTGCGTCTGCCGCGCTGAGACGGCTCCGCTGTCTTTGAAATGGCTTGAGCATGCCGCCTTGGCATTCTATAATGAGCGGCATGAGTGATAAACTGGCCATAGCGGTGGATTTCGGCGGCACGAGCATCAAGACTGGCGTGACTTGCGGGGCAGAGCTGGTGGATAAGGCTGCGCCGCTGCCCACGCCGGAGTTCGACAGCCCGGAGGCGATTATGGCCGCTATGTGCGCCACCATGAAGGAGCTGCAGCGGCGGCATCCGCAGGTGGTGGCGGTGGGGCTGGGTATGCCCGGCTGGGTGGATTTTTACAAGGGGGTGCTCTACCAGCTCACGAATGTGCCGGTGTGGAACCACCAGGTGCCGGTGCGCGAGGTGATAGAGCGCGAGCTGGGCCTCCCCGTGGTGCTGGATAATGATGCCAACTGCATGGGCTATGCGGAGTGGAAGCTTGGCGCGGGCCGGGGGCTGGACAGCCTGCTGTGCCTCACGCTGGGCACGGGAATTGGCGGCTGCATTGTGGTGCATGACCGCATTTTGCGCGGGCGTAATGTTTCTGCTGCCGAGCTGGGGCAGACCAGCGTGGCTTTCGATGGTCGGGTGGGACCGTTCGGCAATCGCGGCGCGGTGGAGGAATACATAGGACACAATGAATTCACCGCCGATGCCGTGGCGCGCTATGCCGAAGCCGGAATCCGGAAAACGGTGGCGGAGTGCTCACCGTACCAGCTGGAGCTGGCTGCCCGCGCGGGTGATGCCATAGCGCGGCAGCTATACTGCGATTTTGCGGAGAAGCTGGGTTGCCTCATCATGAACATGATGTACGCCTTTGTTCCCTCGGCCTGCATCATCGGCGGCGGCGTGGCCAAGGCCGGGGATTTGCTTTTCAACCCGCTGCAGTCCTGCCTGAAGGCGCAGCTCTTCCCGGTGCATTACGAAAACCTGCGCCTGCTGCCCGCGCATTTCGGTGCAGATGCCGGCATTATCGGCGCCGGTCTCATGGCGGCGGATTATGCCGCCGGGCAGCTTCAGTAAGTACCTGTCTCCAAATGAAACCGGGCGGAATTTTTTCAGAACTCCGTCCGGCTATTGATTTTTACTGGTGGTCAGAGCCATGCTGGCTCATGAGCTTTTCCCGCTTGACCTGGTGAATTCCCATTTGCACCAGCAGCAGGGCAAGCGCCCATCCTGCCACGCCGATGCCGATGCTGCGGATAATCCCCAAATCCTGGAGCAGGGGACTGTTCCAGAAGGCGTGCAGCAGCACCGGGCAGAGGGCTATGCTGAGGAAACGATAATCGGTGAAGACGCGCAGGTTGATATTGTTGGTGAATTTCTCTTCGGCTTGTACGGTGCTGTAGTTTACGGTGTATTTGTAAAGCCCGAAGGAGAGTACGTTGCAGAGCCCGCTAACATCGATATTGCATTCTGCTTTGTCTGGTTCGCTTTTGCGCTTAGCCAGCACATGCCAGTAGGCTCCGGCTGTGATGGCGGTCCAGATAACGTGGCAGAAGGGCGTATAGATGGCGCGAGTCCAGAGTACGTTGTAGGGGTCGGTATATTCTTCGAGGAAGCTGAATAGAACCCGCGGATTCGATAACAGTTCTCTGTGGTTGGCTAGAAAGGAAATATCGATACCGTGGAGTCTTGCAGAAAGCCCGATGATATCATAATGCCCCAGCTCCTTCGCTAATAGCAAGTCCGCGTTCATGCTCATGTAACGGTATACATAGCCGGCGGTTTCAAAGGCTGCGAAGCCTGCCCCCACGGCGCAGCCTATGGCCATGCCGTGCAATACGTTGCCCCTGCGGAACATGGGGCCTGCAATGAAAAGAGTGGCCAGCAGCTTGGCCGGTTCCTCCATGAATCCGGCCCACCAGGCTCCGTTGAACAAGCTGAGATGTTTAAAGAACAGCAGGGTGATGATGAGCGAGAATATGCCACCTAACGCAAATCCTTTGATGATTTCGAAAAATGGCATGTCCCGCTTGAGGTTCATCTCAAAGAAGAAGATGCAAACGCAGAACGGAATGGCAAAGCATCCCACGAACAGCAACCCCGGAATCAAATTGAGATTATGAAAATGGGAATAAGCGAAGCTGAAGCCAGCGTAGATGACTAAAAGAAATACCAGAATGCGCGAGAATATCCAGGGCGCTGGCCAGGTGGCGTTGATTTCCTGGATGCTCGGGGTGGTTTTCCGGGTGCCGCAGCTGAATGTGTCGATAATGTCATCAATCGTGTGCTTGCGGAAGATTTCCTTGCAGAATTCCTTGAAGGAAAAACCATCCAGTTTTCCCAAACCCGTGGCCTTGCTGGCCACATCTGCGGCGTTTAAGCCGGCTTGCTTCAGGTTTTTCGCTTTGCTGTAGATTGTGTCGGTAAGACTGGCGCTAGCCTCACTCCTGTTATGGCTGGGTCCAGTCTGCTGAGCCGGGGAACCGAAGGGGGGAGGCGGCGGTGGCGGTGGCGTGGCTGCGCCCTGCTGGGTATCAGAGAGGACGAAGTGCTTGTGCAGCGGCTCCCAGCCGCTCATGCCTGCGCTCCATACCAGTGTGTTTCCGTTGCATTTACCGTTGGCGATAAAGGCTTTGATGATATCCTCATTGTACGGACCTTCCTGCTGGCCTTCTGCTGTTGCTATGAAATAATCTGCCATACTATTTTATCGTAAATGGGTTATCTGTTTTCGTTGTGCGGAGGTGTCCATGCAGGGGGGGCGGAGGCATATTCCCCATGGGCGGCAGTACGGGCATGCCACCAGTGGGGGGAGGCGGAGGCATATTCCCCATGGGCGGCGGCACGGGCATGCCACCAGTGGGGAGAGGCGGGGGCATGCCACCAGTGGGGAGAGGAGGGGGCATGTCTCCCATGGGGGGGGGCGGCGGCATACTGCCCGGGAGGGGCGGCATGCCTCCCATGGGGGGCGGCATGGGGATGCTCTCCACGGGCTGGGGCATTTCTTCCGGGGCTTCTCCGGTCATATCTTCTGCCATGGGAACTGATTGGCCGTGTTTCTTTTTGCGTTTTGAGGAGGTAGTTCCCCGGCTCTTCTTGATGAGGATCGCAACAATGATAATGAGAACAACGCCCCCGATAAGGCTTGCTATCAATGAGTCAAGGCTGGCATCGGCACCGGGTTTGTTCTTATTCTTGCTGTCAGTTGCCAATTTCGTAAGTTCTTCCTGAGACATCTGGAGGTAGGGCTGCAATTTGTTGTATACCTCGTGCGGCAGCATCATGGCCTTGCCCATCTGAATCAAGTCCGTGGAATTTGTAGAAGGGAATACAATGTCCTTGCTTTTTTCCAGGAAGTTGGCGAGGGTTTCTTCATTTTGTATATCGTGGAGTGTTTTCTTCAGCTGCATGCTGGCCTCCACATATACAGGGCATAAAAGACTGGCATGAGCCCCGGCACTGAGGAGTGTATCAATGGTGCGAAGATCGTTGTTGACGCAGGCTTCGTATAGTGGGGTAAATCCGAAATTGGTTGCGGCGTTTACATCTGCGCCCCTCTGAATCAGCTCTTTGATGATGTCCTGGTTTTTGCAGTCCGTGGCGCAGAGGAGCAGCGTGTGGTCGAATGAGAGCAGCTTTTCAAGGTTGCTGGAATCGGGGGTGAAGTCCCCGATAGACGGGGCAAGGTTTCTAGCGAGCATCAGCGCCAGGGCTCTGTTTCCCTGCACCTGTTGGAGCTGTGCTTTTAATCCCTTCCGGGAAAGGTTGGGTGAAACTCCAGAGGAGAGTAGTTTCCGCACTTCATTGTTTTTCTTTTCCAGAATGAGAGCGCAGATGGCATCAAATTGTGCATCTCCCTGCATATCAAGTATGGCCTGAAGGTCAACCTTGGGTTCCTTTTGTGCAGGTGCATCCGCTTCGGGGACCGGAGACGGTTCTTTGGGTGCCTTTGCGGATTTTCCAGGAATTGCAGCAGAGTTGGTATCTGGTGTTTCCTCAATTTCAGGGGTGGCCTCAGTGTCTGGGGTTTTCACAATGCGGGGTGAGGCATTGGTCAGTTTTGCTTTAATGGTATCGTTTGCAGCATAGGCCAGAGCATCATGCCCCGTTTTGTCTTTAATGGAGGTATTGATACCCGGAGCATGGAGCAGGGTATCTATTATGGAATCCTGGTTGGATTTCGTTGCTGCAATAAGTGCTGTTTCCCCGGTTTGCGGGTCTGTGGCGTTGACGTCGAAACCTGCGTCTATAAGCGCGTCGACAACGTTATGGGACTGGTTGTTCCGCACTGCCAGTATAATGTAGGGGCAGGGGGCTTTTTTCTCGTTTTTGATAATCTCGGCAAAGTCCTCTGCCTGAAGATGTATGGCGGCTGTTGAGTTACTGCCGCTGGTCAGCAGCTTTTCGAAAACATAGGAAGAATCGAAAACGCCATGCTTCCGCAGGAAACTTCGTTTTTCCATGGCTTCTGCCAAATCATCCTTCAAGAGCAATTCAACGTATTGATCCGAGGCTTTCTTTCTGTAGTTCTGAATCCATGACTGAGCCTCGATGATATTTGCATCTGCGGCCCGCTTGAAATATACCATGGCTTTGACTTCGTCCGCCTCAGAGCATTTCCCGTTGTTGTAGAGAGCCCGGGCATATTTCATCCAGTCATCCACATTGCCGTTGGGAGCTTTCTCCTTCCAGTATTCCATGTATTTCTCTGGCTCGGCATCCTCAATTTTCGTGATGGCTTTCTCATGCCCGTTGAGGGCAGCTTTAACCATGTACCGTGAAACCTGAGCCTCGGACAGTATGCCGTTGTATTCCTTTTTCTTAAGAGAGGCTAGGTGATACATGGCATAGGTATCGTCTTTCTCAGCTCGCTCTTTCCACCATGAGATGGAGTTACTGATGGGGAGCTTTTCAATGCGTTGTACGAGCACATTGTCCTTGCTTATCATGATTTGCTCGCCGTTCTCTTCTTCCATGGTCTCGTAGGCATCGGCGTAGTATTTCATGGAGGTGGTGAGGTTTTTGGGAACACCATTACCACCACGGTATACATCACCCAGGTACATCATGGACTGGGCATCACCACACTGGGCGGCTTTCTTCCACCATTTTACGGCAATGGAGGCACTCGGCTTGACGCGGATACCCTTCATGCTGATGATACCCAGTCGGCGCATGGCCTCAACATCGCCGGCATTAGCCTTTCGTGCCAATGCGGCTACTTCAGATTTGTTGATAACGCCTGAGCTCCAGGAATCTCCCCCTCCGTGGAGCCAGTTTACATATGATGCGTTGCCCCCGCATCTGATGCGGCATGCCGCATCTGCGGTGGAAATCGAGACCAGGAGAGGAATACTCAGGGAAAGAAGAATGTGTCGGGCGAGTTTCATGATGAGAGAAAGAAACTGAAATGGGTTCTTGATATATTGGCCTTACTGATTAGTCGATATAGAATACAGGTGTGAATGGCGCCGTAACGGAGCTGTCCAGCGGGCTGAGTTTGCCGCCTTTCAGGTAATAGAGCTTTTCTGAAGGATATGATTTGGTGAATGTGTATTTTCCTTCTTTGTTAATGTAGCCAGCAAACTCAGATTTAGCCGTCTGGAGCCGGGAGATGTTGTCAAGGATTTCCTTGATATAGTCATTGCGCGAACTCTTCTCAAAGAATTTTTGCAATTTCTCATCGGCCGAAATGGGGTGGCTTAAACACCAGCAGCCGGGATCCAGAGAGACACCCTTGGTTGCCAGTTCTTGTCTCAGTTCATTGAATTTCCGTATGTTTTCCTGGAGTGAGGGGGAGAATACGGCCCCTGAGTCGTTCGCGTCTACCAGATTCAGGAGGTCGATGGACAGGGAATAGAGATAGGCTTTTGCCAGCTGGGCATAGCTTTTTGACGAAGCCTTGGAAAGATTACTCATGAGGTGAAGTGGATTCACTTTTCCCTGCTGCAGCGAAAGCCGGTTAAAGCCCATTTCCTGCCGGATGTTTGCATGCGTGAGCTGCTGGGTCTGGCAGTTTTTGCTTAATTCGGTAGCTTTGCGGGCTAATTTCATGTCGGGGGTGACTTCGCGCAAGGAAATCCCCTTTGCATTTTTGGTCATGCTGCCGATGTGTACGGTAGTTTTGGTTGTCACCTGATGGTATGAGTTCGACCATTCAGGAGCCTTCTTAGGCTGGGTCATGAGGTCGACGATACGCGTGTATTCGGTAGGTGGAAAATTAACAAAGATGGAACCGCTTGCACTGTATGCATTCCGGATATCTGTCAGTTTCTTCAGCAGCGCCGAGTAGTTGAGGTTTCCCAGAGTGGCAGAGTACTGCCCGGCCTTCAACTTGATTACCAGTTCTGGTAAATATGCCGCTTGTCTGGACAGCGTGTCGACAGACAAATCCTTGTTCTCAGCCACTACCAGGGCTTCGCATTTCCGGATGGCATTGATGTAGTCCGAAATAGTCAGGCATTGACCAAGCCGTGTGGGGAGCTGTTCAAAATCTTTCGCCTGGGTATGGTAGACCGCGAGCTGGTCAAGTAATTCCTGGGGCAGCTCTAGTGTTGCCGCGTGTTTTTTGATTTCCTTGTTGAGGGCGTCGAGCTGTTTGGGATTTTCCTTGCTGCCTGATATGAGGCGTTCAACCCGTGTGCAGAATGTCGTTCGTATGGCTTTGTTTTCATCCGGGCCAAAGGATCCTACCGAATCGCGGAAATCCTTGTATTTGCTGTATAATTCTGCCAGCTGGGCAATGGTGGCATCTGCTGGTGGATTATTGAACCGTGTCCATGCTTCGTAATTAACTTTTTCTGTAAGTTCCCGATTGAAGGTGGAAGCCTTATGACTCAGGTCTGAGCTCATCTTGTAGTTATATTCGTGGACGAGTTCGTCAATCATCAATGAATGATTGTTCATTTCATTCATGAGCTCCTTGGCGTTATCGCTGTTGGCGTGATTGAGATTTGCATCCAGCCATTTTTCGAATTCCTGGAGTCTGGCAATGCTGTTGTTGTATTTTTCAACCCATTTTGTGGTGCGGTCAAGCCATTCGGCGTATTCGGTGCTGAACAGGCTGTAGACCTTGCTCATGGGGTAAGCTTCATCCAATAACGCCTGGGCGGCAGTAATGTTTTTCTGCTGTACAGCTGTTTTCAACTCATCGGTGCGCATGGGGACGTGCGAATAGGCATAGTACCCGACCCCAGCACTCAGTAGCAGCGCGCCCGTCATGAGCGTCAGCAGGTTCATGACCATTTTCCTGTTGCGACGTTGTGCTGCCAGCCCTGCTTTGGTTTTTTTCAGCGTGAGCTTGAGTTGCTGCAGCATGTTGGCCGCTTCCGGAACTTCATCGAGAGATTCCGCAGTCTGCTGTATTTCCTCCAGACGTATCTTTGCGTCATCCAGGTTCTCTTTTAAGGCGACTTGCTGTTGCAGATTGTTGTACTCCTTTGCCAGAGAATTGAATGTGGCGTATTGGGCAGATTCCCGACAGACCTGCATCCAGTCCTGGTGTATTGTTTCAAGCTCGGCATTTATATCCGGGGCGAGTACAAGCTTTTTGTCTGCGGCGTAGACCTCAACCTCCTTTGCTTTCTGTTCTCTTTCGTAGGCGCCTTCGGTGTCTTGCATTTCCTGCCTTAATTGTGCAAGTTCATTCAGGTATGACTTGTGCAGGTATGATTGGTGAATGGCGTGGGCTGCTGAGAAGTTGGGGATATTCAGCAGGTCATTCACAGATGCCAACGGCAGAAACTCCTGTACTATCTGAGAGATGATTTTCTCATCCCCGGTTTCCAGTGCCTTCTCTAATTTCCCGGCACGAGCTGTGGCAACGCGGAGCCCCAGTTCAATCTTCTGCTTTTGAGCTTCCTGGTCATCTGGGGCGATTTCGAGAATCTGGCATATGATTTCATAGGCCTGCAAATCGTTTTTTGTGAGGCAGGCGTTTCGGAATTTGGCGTAAAGTTTACTGGTTGCCACCTTAGGTTTGGCCATGTTCTGCGGTGTGTGTGTGGCGAGTTTGGCTTCCAGCTCCTTAAGCTGCGTAATCGCGTTGCTGTCTGCCGGGTCAATCTGAACGATTTTGGTCAGAATTGAGCGGATTTCGGCGTCGTCGCGCTTGATGGTGGCTGCTCGTAATTTTTTGTAGAGGTCTTTGGTGAAGACGTTTGCCATGTTGGGAGAATAGTTGAGATTAATGTGTAAATTTTACTTCGCTGAAGAGATGAACCTCGCGCTCGTCCTGCTTGGTTACGGTGAAATGGACACAGGCGCCGGATTTGTACAGTTCTTCTACCTGTTTCAATTCCTGATTCTGGAGATTCTTATAGTGGACAAGTGCTTCTTCTTGCTGTTTCTGGCAGTGAAGGTAATGGTACCAGACGCGGGCTTTTTCCATTTCCTTTTCCAGTTTTTTACGCTTCCATTTGTCTTGTTCCTGCGCGATTTCTTTCTCAAACTGGTGAAGCGGTTTATCCGTCTTGTACTTTTCCTTTTTATTCCATTTATTCTGCGCTTTTCTCAGTTCGTCCTTTGTTGTTATGCTGTTTTCCTGTGCATCGCGGAGCTGTTTCGAGGCATCGTGTGTATCACTAAATTTAATGACTTTAATGCGCTTGCTGGGGAGAACTTCTACAGAATCATGGTATACAGTGCGCTGCTCCAGCTGGTTGCATGCAGAATGCAGCTGGTTGAGCGAAATTCTGATATCTGCAATGATCACGGAGAAGAAAAGTCCTTCCTCATTGTACCGGACCGTTGTCCGCGCGTCAGGAATATCGCGTATGTATATCTGGAAATCAGAGACGTTTACTACTTTTTCTGGTTGAGGAGCGGCAGGGGGGGCGGGTTCCTTCTGTGGTTCCGGTTCTGGTTTATCTGCGGCTGGAGCGGGCGCCGTTTCCTCTGTTGTTGTCGGGGCGGCGGGGGTGAGATTCTGCTTTGGAACCGAAGCCGGTTCTTGCTCTGGTTCTGTTTCTGTTGTCGTTTTGGCTGTGGCCGGTTCAGTGGTTGAAACTGGTTCGGTGGATTCGGGGGCGGATGTTGGTTCGGCTGCTGAGGTATCAGCCGTTTCTTCCTGTACTGTCTTTTCCTTCTGCTCCTGTTCTGTTTTCTGTTCTGCCTGGTCCTTTGTTTCAGGGAAGTCGGATCGTAGCCATGTCGTTCTGTGAGCCAAGGAGTTGCCTGACTGGGTTGTCTTCCTAAGACCGCTTGGCCTCCGACTTGGTTCGGCTGCTGAGGTATCAGCCGTTTCTTCCTGTACTGTCTTTTCCTTCTGCTCCTGTTCTGTTTTCTGTTCTGCCTGGTCCTTTGTTTC